>NZ_CP097484.1:3085000-3712500 GCF_023546765.1 Methylobacterium tardum | reverse complement strand
GTCAGGAGCCAGCGCAGGCAGCGTCGCTCGATGGTATGGGCGGCGTTGCAGGCGACCGACTGCAGCACCTGCGCCAGCAGGCAGTCGGCGTAGCGCACGAACAGGTCGCGGATGGCCTTCGAGGCCTGCTTGGCCTCGGACAGGCGCGCGGCGTCGATCCGGACGACCGGGCCGCCGACCTGGACCGCCTGCCCGAACGCCGGCAGGTATCCATGCCTGACGACGCCGCGCATGGCGCCTTCGCGACCGACCGTGGCGGTCTCGACGGACTTCCCGTCCATGAGCGGCACAACCAGGATGACGACGCAGCCGTGAGCCGGAAAGGTGACGTGGCTGACGTCGTCGCCGGCACGGAACAGGACGTCGCCCCGTTCGACCTCGCGCCGCTCGGCGTGCAGAGCCGGCAGGTTGCGGTCGTCGGCATCGAGGGCTTCGAGCAGCAAGTTGCCGTCGATGAAGGGCGGATGTTCACGGGGGGATGGTCGCAGCGCTGGTCGTCGGGTTGCGAACTAGCGGATTTCCTGGCGCGAAGAAGTCCGATACCTGACGAGTGGAGCCAAAGTCGTCCAAGGAGGCGCGACTTTTTCCCGGGGCGACGGACGTTTCGTCACCTCCGAAAGGCCAGGGGCGTTGGAGGAGTTCAGGAAGTCGATGCGGCGGAGGCGGGGACCTGTCTGGCCATGAGCGGTGCAGGCAGACGGAACCGGAAGGTCGTGCCACGGTCGACGGCGCTCGTCACGGTCAGCACGGCGCCCTGTCGCTCGACCAGGTCCCGACACAGCAGCAGGCCGAGCCCGCTTCCCCGCTCGCCAGCCGTGCCGTTCGTGGTGGTCCGCCTGTCCAGCCGGAACAGGTCGTCGACCTTGCCTGGCGGCATGCCGACCCCGGTGTCCGTAACGGAGATCTCGACGTCGTCCCAATCCTGGCGGCCCGTGACGGAAATGGTCCCGCCGGGCAGCGTGAACTTGACGGCATTGCCGACGAGATTGCGCAACACCGTGGTCAGCATGTCCCGCTGTGCGCGAACGATGATCCCGCCACAGGAAACCTCGATCTTCAAACCCTTGTCCGAGGCGGCCTCCGCCGCGCCGCGCACCACCTCACTGGTCACGGCGTCGAGGTCGACGTCGGTCAGGGTGACCGCCATCGTGTCCATCTGCAGGCTCGCCCAGGAGAACAGGCTTTCCAGCAGGGCGTAGGCTTGCGTCGCCGCCTCGTGGATGCCCTTCGCTCGCCGTTCGATGGAGGCGGGGTCGCGGGCCGCGACAGCCTTGCCCAGCACCTCCGACAGCCCGAGGAGGGCCTGGAACGGGTTGCGCAGGTCGTGGGCGATGATCGAGAACAAGAGGGACTTCTGCCGGTTCAGCGTGTCGAGTTCGAGGGATTTCGCCTCGGCCTCCCGCCGCGCGGCGGCAAGCTCCGCCTGAAAGGCCCGCCTCGCTTCGGCGTAGCGGATAGCCCTGGCTAGGCCGGACGGCGTGACCTCGGCCTTGTCGAGGTAATCCAGCGCGCCGGCCCGCATCAGCCGTGTCGCGAGCTCCGGGTCGGCCTCGCCGGTCAGCATCAGCACCGCCCGCGCATCGCCTTCCGCCGCGAGCAGGGTCTTGAGCAGTGCGAAGGTATCAATACCCGGAAGGCGGTAGTCGAGCAGGACGCAGTCGAAGGCCATCTCGGCGGCGAGGCGCTGGCCTTCCTCGCCACCCGACGCCTCGGTCAGCGTATGCTTGAGCCCGGACTTGCGCAGCGCCCGGCGCACGGCCGCACGGTCGACCGCATCGTCGTCGATCAGCAGGATGCGGGTCGGATTCGTCACGGGTCGACTATGCAGGAAACTCGGCGACCTTCCAGTAGTGCTCCAGCAGCGCCACCGCCTCCATGAAGGTGTTGGCCGGGTCCCGCTTCACGATGTAGCCGGCGACGTTGTGGCCGTAGGCACGCATCCGGTCCTCGTCGGCCTTCGACGTGGTGATCATGAACACCACCGCCGAGCGCAGGTCCTCGTCGGCGCGCACCGCCTCCAGGAACTCGATGCCGTTCATGCGCGGCATGTTCAGGTCGAGCAGGACCAGGTGCGGCTTGGGCAGGCGCTCGCGCCCGTTCTGGCCGCGCAGGATCTCCAGGGCCTCGATGCCGTCGCGGGCGACCGTGATCGGGTTGCCGATCTTGCTCTTTTTGAACGCCCGCTTCAGCCCCTGCACGTCGACCTCGTCGTCGTCGACCAGCAGGATGTTAACCGTCGATCCCATCCGCCCGTCCTTCCGGCCGTCGAGCGGCCACGTGAAATGCACCGCCAGCCCGCGCCCGTCCGGCCCGTCGGCGAGCCAGACCTTCCCGCCCTGACGGTCTACCAGCTTGCGCACGATGGCGAGCCCCATGCCGCTGCCCTCGACCTCGTCGCGGGGCTTGAGCGTCTGGAACATGCCGAACACGCGCTCGCGGAACTGTTCGGGAATGCCGGGGCCGTCGTCTGTCACGACGAACTCGACCACGTCCCCTGCCGGCCTCGCCTCGACCCGGATGTGCCCCTCGGCCGGCCGGTCGTGGTGCTTGATGGCGTTGCCGATGAGGTTCTGCAAGGCCTGGGTCAGCGGTGCACGCGCCGCCTGTAACGTCGGGAGGGACGCATCTGCCGTGATGGCGAAGCCTTCTGGAGGGCTTACCAGCACGGCGAGCTCATCGGCGAGGGACTTCGTGTCCACCGTGTCCATCGTCGCATCAGCCCGCCCGGCCCGTGAGTAGGCCAGGAGGTCGTCAAGCAGGCTGTCCAGCCGGCGCACACGGCTTTTCAGCAACTCCATGTTTGTCTGGACGTCGCCGGTCAGCGAGCCTTCCAGGTCCTCCTCGATCCACCCGACAAGGTTCTCGATGCCGCGCAGGGGCGCCTTCAGGTCGTGGGAGGCGACGTAGGCGAACTGCTCCAGTTCCTCGTTCGAGCGGCGCAGGTCGATGGCGTGACGGGCGAGGCGGCGCTCCAAGCCCTTGCGCTCGGTGATGTCGGTGTTGGTGCCGAACCAGCGCAGGATGGCGCCGTCCGGACCGCGGTAGGGTGCGGCCAGCGACAGGAACCAACGGTACTCGCCGTCGGTGCCGCGCAGCGGGAAAGTGTCCTTCCACGGCTCGCCGGTGCGGAACGCCTCGCTGATGAGCGCAACGACGCGCTCGACATGGTCGGGATGGTGGACGTCGCGCCAGCCCCAGCCGCGCATCTGCTCGATGGTGGTGCCGGTGTAGTCGTACCAGCGCCGATTGTACCAGATGATGTCGCCGTTCGGCTCGGCGACCCAGGCCATCTGCGGCAGCGCGTCGGCGAGCGCCCGGAAGTCGTCCGCAGTCAGGTTCGCGGCTCGCTCCACGCAAGCTCTCCTTGGTCGATAGATTGGCGGGGAAGATGACGCCCGCCCACTTCGGTATAGGCGTGACGCCCCATGCCGTGACAAAGCGGTGGCGGCAAGGCCTGTCGTAGCGTGATTGAATTGACTAGCCGTGGTCGCGTCGACATCTCCGCGGCAGCGGGCCCGGCTCACTTGGACCGCGAAGCGACGTGGATCGGGATGCACGACGGGGAATACGGTTCGATGCGCCGCTTGCTGGACGAGGCAGTCGGGCGTGAGTTTCATGCCGAAGCCCTGGTGGACCTGGCGGTATGCAGGCCCGGGGACATCCACGTTCCAACCTTGTGCGTACTGGTTCGCAGCCAGCGCATCCGCGCCATGGAGTTGCGCGGTAATGCGGCCGCCCTGCTTCGACCGCGAGGCGTCGGCGGAATCCCGGTCATGGCTGAGGGACGCCCGTCGCTCGCGGGGCAGGCAACGCTGGGTCAGCTCCCGCGCAGCCTCGGCAGGTCGCGGCTTGGGTGTCGGGGATGACCGACCTGCCGAGCGCATCGCTCGTCGATGAGCACCGTAGCCGCCCCCGTTCGGTCGGTCACGGAGAGGCGGCACACAACTCAGCTGCGGGCGTCGCCGTCCCGCATCTGGCCTGTCGGCTCCTGGACGTGGGCTTCGAGGAACCACAGTTGCTTGTCGACGGCGCGGGACACTTCCGTGAACAGGTCGGCGGTGTCGGGGTCTCCCGCCTCATCGGTCTCGTCGATGTTCTCGCGCACGGCGTTGGCGTACACGGCATAGCTGTCTATCAGCGCGGCGATATGGTCAGCGATGGCATAGATGCCGGTCGGGTAGGCGGGGAGCTTGGTCGATCCCGCCACGACCTGCGCCGTTCCCAGGGCCGTACCGCCGAGCTGAACCGCCCGCTCCGCTACCTTGTCGTTGAGGTCGCTGATCTCGGCACGGAAGCCGTCCAGCATCAGGTGGATGCCGATGAACTGCGGTCCCTTCAGGTTCCAATGGGCCTGCTTGATCGCGAGGGCGAGGTCGATGCCGTCGGCCAGCCGTGCGTTCAGCGCCTCGATGGAAACCCTTTTGGCGTTGGAATTGGTGTTGTTGCGGGTCTGGTGAGTACGCGGGGTGCTGCTCGTCGCCATGCCTGTGCTCCACTGTGTCGAGGCGGCAATAGTGGAGCGTAAAGGAGGTTCCCCCAGTCGGACACCGCCCTGCAGGTTTGCAGGCCTGCATCGTCCAGGGTGCATCGGTTCGACGCGGGGTCGTTGCACCAGTTGAAGTGGTCGTTCGGTCCAGGCGCACGCAAACGTCAAGCTTGTGCTCCCCCCGGGGAGGATCAAGGGAACGGAACTCCCGTCAAAAGGCGGACTTCTCAACTACCGGTCCTGCCGGGCCCCCGGGTGGACCTCCCAAGGATTAACGGAACCGTAGAGATGGATCTCGGCATCAGCGGACGGGTCGCAGTCGTGACGGGGGCCAAGTCGGGCATGGGCCGCTCGACCGCCGAACACCTTCTGCGCGAGGGCGTCCACGTCGTCCTGACTGACAAGGAAGGTCCCGAGCTGCAGGCGACGACCAACGAACTGGCGGCGCTGGGCGAGGTTCGCGCCGTTGAGGCGGACCTGAGCACGGCCAAGGGGATCGACGTGCTCGCCGCCTTCGCCAACATGGCCTTCGGCGACAAGCCCACCATCCTCGTCTGCGCCGCAGGCATCACCGGGGCGTCGGGGGACTTCCTCGAATTGACCGACGACGACTGGCTTGAGGCAATTCAAACTGATCTCATGGCCGGAGTGCGCGCGACCAGGGCGTTCATCCCACACATGCGCAAGGCCGGCTGGGGCCGGGTCGTGCTGTTCTCCTCCGAGGACGCCGTGCAGCCCTACGTCGAGGAACTGCCGTATGCCGCGGCCAAAGCGGGCGTCCTGAACCTCGCTAAGGGACTGTCCAAGGCCTACGGGCCTGACGGCGTACTCGTGAACGCGGTCGGGCCGGCCTTCATCGCCACGCCGATGACCGACGCCCAGATGGAAAAGAAGGCGAGGGAGAAGGGCATCTCCTTCGGCGAGGCGGTCCAGGTGACGCTGGACGAGGAGCGCCCCGGCATCGTCGCCAAGCGCCGCGGACGCGCGGAGGAAGTCGCCGCCGCAGTCACGTTCCTCTGTTCGGAACACGCCAGCTTCATCACCGGTGAGTTCCTACGGGTCGACGGTGGCTCGGTCATGACCATGGGAGCTTGAGGCGCTGATAAGCCTGTCTCGTACCGGACGAAGTCGCTGCAGCTCCGAGACGACCTGAGCCGTCAGCCCGGTTAGGACTGCCTTTCGGCGATCCTGCGGCCGGCTACGGGAAGCGGCTGGTAGAGTCAGGTCCCACGCGTCGTGCGGTGGGCTGGGGCTGGTCTCAGAGCAAGCACCTGCTTCACATGCCCTTGTCCGTATGGAAGGCAAGCTGCGGCACCGGCGAGGTGTTGTGCAGCCGGCGGCAGCACGGACGACCTCTCCGGTGCGAACGGTCTGGCCGTTTGCCGTTCCGGTCTCGACTTCTCGGTTTAGGATTGGGCCAGCGACCTTCCGGATACTTCCGCGTTGTCCCTCGCTGTCGAGCGTAGGGCAAGGCGATGGGAAACGACATTGAATCCGGCGAAGTCCCGCCGGTGACCGAGGACATCGGCCTGCCGACGCCTCCCAGCCCCGGTCGGTTGCCCCCGCCGCACCTGCCTCCGCCCGATCCGAACCAGGGCGGGAGGGGTCAAGAAGGCGACGAACCTGCACCAACTGCTGGTGGCAAGGCGTGACAGGCCGTCCGATTGCCCGGCCCACCATCACGGGCGATAGCCGCCGCATGTGGCCACTCCTATCGATCTTCCGCTCGCCCGCTCCCGGCGGCGACTTCCGCCGCCGAGGAACGAGCCCTTGCCGGAATGCCCGCCGCGCCGCGATAGCGGGGTCCGACCCGGCGTGATCGACCCGTTCCAGTTCCTCCCCTCCGGCGGTGTCACCGGCGCCGAGATCCGTAAGCGCGAATGGTCGAGCACTTCGCTCGGACTGCCCGGGACCTGGTCGCCGGCGCTCAAGGGCACGCTGGCGCAGATGCTCGCGTGCCCCACGGCGATGTTTCTCGCTTGGGGGCCCGATCTCCTGTGCTTCTTCAACGACGCGTACCGGCCGATCCTTGGCTACCGCGGGGACACGGCGCTGGGACGTCCTTTCCGGGAGGTCTGGGCCAGCATCTGGGACGAGATCGGCCCGCTCGTCGCCACGACGCTGGCCGGCGAGGGCACAACCGTCACCGACATGCCGCTCGACCTCTCGCGCGACGGCAGGCCGGAGCGGGGTTGGTGGTCCTTCACCTACTCGCCCGCCTTCGGCGAGGACGGTCGGATCGCGGGCCTGTTCTGCGTCACCGCGGAGACGACCGCCCGCGTCGTCGGCGAGGCGGCGCTCCGGGAGAGCGAGGACCACTACCGGCACACGGTCGAGCTGAACCCGCAGGTGCCCTGGACCTGCGACCCGGAAGGGAACGTCACCTCGTTCTCGAATCGGTGGCTGACCCTGACCGGCCAGGGGCCGCGCGAGCCCTACGGGTCCGGCTGGATCAAGGCGGTCCATCCCGAAGACATCCCGTCGACGGTCACGGTCTTCACGGCCTGCCTCGCCTCGGGCGACACGGTCGACGTCGATTACCGCCTGCGCATGGGCTCGACAGGCGAGTACCGCTGGATGCGCGCCCGCGCCCAGCCGCGCCGGGACGGGACCGGTGCCATCGTCTCCTGGTACGGCGTCGTCGAGGACATCCACGACCGCAAGCTCGCCGAGCGCGACCTGCGCGAGCTCAACGCGCACCTGGAGCGTCGCATCGAGGAGGCGCTCGCCCAGCGCAAGCTCTGGGCGGACGTGTTCGAGATCACCGACGCCCTCGTCTGCGCCCTCGACCCGGAGTTCCGGCTGCTCGCCCTCAACCGGGCCTACGCCGACGAGTTCGAGGCCATCTACGGCATCCGGCCCCAGGTCGGCGACGACCTGATCGGCCTGCTCTCGCACGCCCCCGACCAGCAGGCCCAGGCGCGGGCCGTCTGGTCCCGGGCGCTGACGGACGATGCCTTCACGCTGGTCGAGGAGTTCGGCGACCCCGACCGCAAGCGGCCCTACTACGAACTCGCCTTCACCCCGCTGCGCGACGCGGACGGCCGACGCATCGGCGCCTTCCAGTACGCGACCGACGTGACCCAGCGGCTGCGCGACCTGGAGCAGCTCGCCAAGGCAGAGGAAGCCCTGCGCCAAGCCCAGAAGATGGAGGCCGTCGGGCAGTTGACCGGCGGCGTCGCCCACGACTTCAACAACCTGCTGACGATCATCCGCTCGTCTATGGACCTGCTGCGCAAGCCCGACCTGCCGGAGGAGCGGCGGCGGCGCTACATGGACGCGGTGTCCGACACCGTCGACCGGGCCGCCAAGCTCACGGGCCAGCTCCTCGCCTTCGCCCGCCGTCAGTCGTTGATGCCCGAGACGTTCGACGTCGGCGCGCGCATCGCCTCGACCGCCGACATGCTGTCATCGGTCACCGGGGCCCGCATCCGGGTCGTCGTCGAGGTCCCGACGGCGACCTGCCACGTCTTCGCCGACCCGACCCAGTTCGACACGGCGCTGATTAACATGGCGGTCAACGCCCGGGACGCGATGGACGGCGAGGGCACGCTGACGCTGCGGCTCGAATGCCGGCGGAGCCTGCCCGAGATCCGCGGGCACGCCGGCACGCGCGGGCCGTTCGTCGCGGTCTCCGTCATCGACCAGGGTACGGGCATCCCCCCGGCGACGCTCCCCCACATCTTCGAGCCGTTCTTCACCACCAAGGGCATCGGCAAGGGGACCGGCCTCGGACTCAGCCAGGTCATCGGCTTCGCCAAGCAGTCCGGCGGCGACGTCGACGTCGCCAGCGTCCCTGGCCGCGAAACGGCCTTCACCCTGTACCTGCCCCAAGCCGACGCCCCCGCCGCCGAGGCACCGGACACGCAAACGGCGGCGTCCGATGGCCGGGCGCTGCGCATCCTCGTCGTCGAGGACAACCTCGATGTCGGGCGGACCTGCACGCAGATCCTGGAGGAGCTCGGGCATTCCACGGTCTGGGCAAGGAACGGCGAGGAGGCCCTCTCCGAGATCGAGCGCGACCCGGACCGGTTCGACGCGGTGTTCTCCGACGTGGTGATGCCGGGGATGGGCGGCATCGCGATGGCCCACCGCATCCGGGCGATGCTGCCGGACCTGCCCATCATCCTCACGTCCGGCTACAGCGACGTGATGGCCCGGGAGGGCACGCACGGCTTCGACCTCGTGCGCAAGCCCTACTCGGCCGCGCAAGTCGCCGAGGCCTTCCGGGCGGTACCGGGACGGTCGGAGACCGGCCCGCGATAGGCCCGGGTGAAGCGACGCCCCGGGAGGGCGCAGCTTTCGCGCTCAGGCGGCGAAGCCACGGATGGCGGAGATGACCTTGTTCTCCCGAAAGGGCTTGTCGCAGAACACGCCCCGCGCCGGGATGGCGTCGAGGTCCGGTGCCAGGGCGCCCGTCAGGACCAGCTCGATGGGCGGCCACCGGTCGCGGATCATCGCCACCAGCTTCAGCCCCGTGGTCGAGCCGCGAACGTCGAGGTCCGCGAACACGACCCGGATGTCCGTCCGCCCCTCCAGGGTGCGGACCGCCGCCTCGGCGGTGCGGACAACGACGGCCTCGCATCCCGCCTCCTCGGCGAAGTCCCTCATGATCCCCGCCAGGATCGGCTCGTCCTGGAGCACCAGCACGACCGGCTTCGGGTTCGCTCCGTCCGGCTGTCTCGCTGTCATAGACGCTGCACCTCGACCAGCGGCGCACGCATCGCCGCCACGAGCCCCTCGGTATGATAGGTCACGTCGACCTCGCCCGTTCCCACCAGGCCGGTCCGGATCAGGCGCGATCCGAAGCCGCGCCGCGTCGGGGCCACCACGGGAGGGCCGCCGTGCTCGCGCCACCGCAGCACCAACCCCGGCTCTCCCGCATCGCCGTCGATCCACCACCGCACCTTGACCTCGCCCTCCTCGCCGGACAAGCTGCCGTACTTGGCCGCGTTGGTCGCCAGTTCATGGAGGAGCAGCGACGCCGACAGCGCGGCACTGGGGCCGAGCGCCACGTCGGGGCCATCGAGCGTGAAGCGGCGCGCCTCGGCCGCGGTGCCCAGAACCTCCCGGCAGACGCTTCGCAGGTCGGCGGCCGTCCAGTCCTTGCGCAGCAACAGGTCGTGGGCCGAGGCCAGCGCCTGGATGCGCTTCTCGAAAGCCTCGACCGGTCCGCGCTCCGACACGGAGCGCAGCGTCTGGTGCGCGATGCTCACGACCATCGCCATCGTGTTCTTGAGGCGGTGGGAGAGTTCGTGGTTCAGCAGGTCCTGCCGCTCTTCCGCGCGCCGCCGCTCGACGGCCTGGCGGGTCAGCTCTGCGATCTGGCGGATGAACGCGACCTCCGGTTCCCCCCAGGAGCGCGGACGGTCGTCGTTCACGTACAGCACCGCCACCGTCCGGCCCTTCTCGGCGATGGGCACGTTGACCAGCGTTCGCGCGGAGACCGCCTCCAAGGTCGCGGCGGAAGCGGCGGTTCGCGGGTCCTCGCGCACGTCGCCGATGACGACCGTCCGCCCCTGCCGGAGGTCCTCGGCGTAGAGGCCGTAATCGTCCATGCGGTAGCGGCCGGCGAGCGTCGGGAAGTCGGGAGCGGTCCAGTCCTCCTCGACCACGAAGCCCTCGCCGTCGGGGCCGACGGTGCCGTAGCCCACCCGACCGACTCCGAGCACACGCCCGAGGATGGCGGAGGCCGCCATCGCGATCGCGTCGGTGCCGATGGCGCTCCGCAGCCGCTCCCCGAACTCCAGGAGGCCGCTGCGCCGGGCATCGGCCTGCACTCGCTCCGTCACCTCCATGAAGATCACGCCGAAGCGCCCGCTCCCGAGCGGGAAGGCCCGGCCCTCGTACCACCGCGCCAGGGTGCCGACCTGCCGGACGAACGTTACGGGCTCCCCGGTCTCGACCACGTCGGCGAACTCGTCGACCCAGGCGTCCTCCACGCCGGGGATCACCTCGCGGACCGTGCGGCCGACGACGTCGGCCGGGGCGATGCCGACGAGACGGCCCCAGGCGGAGTTGACGTCGACATAGCGCCAATCCGTGATGCGCCCGGTCGTGTCGCGCACGACCTCACCGACGACGAAGCCTTCGCTCAGGCGCTCGAACAGGCCGCGCCAATGGGCCTCGCTCGTCGCGAGGCGCTCCTCGAACGACCGCCGCTCGGTGATGTCGCGCGACACGGACAGGATCCGCTCCGGCCGCCCGTCGGGGCCGAAGATCGGCGTCACCTGGACGTCCCACCACTTGGCGTTACCGAGGAAGGTGTCCGCGCGCCCCTGGAAGTGACCGATCCGCCCGTCCCGGGCCGCTGCCAGCGCCGCGAGCGCATCGGCGTTCCCCCGGCCCTGCCAGAAGCTCGGCCATGGGCAGCCCTTGATGTGATTGAAGTCGCTGACCTCCATCACCTTCCGGCCGCCCTCGCTCATGAAGGTCAGGCCGCCGTCGAGGTCGAGCACCTTGATGCAGTCGGCGGACGACGCCAGGACGCTGCGCATGAACTCGGCGTCGGCCTGTTCCTTCGTGGCGGCGTTGCGCTCCTGCGTGCGGTCGCTGAACGCCTTGACGAAACCCTGGTGCGTCCCGTCGAGCCCCCGCAGCGAGGTCATGTCGCCGACCGCGTAGAACCGGCCGCCGTCCTTGCGCAGATGCCAGCGCATGTCCTCGGCATGCCCCTCGTCGAGGACGAGAGCCATCTCTTCCCGGGCTCGACCCGTCGCCCTATCCTCGGGCGTGAAGATCCGCTCGATGGTCTGCCCGCGCATCTCTTCGGCATTCCAGCCCAGGATGCGTTCCGCCCCGACGTTCCAGTCGGTCACCTTGCCCGCGGCATCCGTGACGACGATGGCCATCTCGCTCGCACTGTCGAAGATCGCGCGCTGGCGCGCCTCGCTCTCGGCGAGACGGCGCCGGTTGCGGTGCGCCTCGGTGACGTCGATCTGGCTGCCGAAGCGGTAGCGCAGGCGGCCCTCGCCGTCGAAGACGGGTCCGATGAACAGGGCGTTGACGAAGGGCGTGCCGTCCCGGCGATGGTTGGTGATCTCGATGGTGAGGTCGCGGTTGTCGCGCAACGCCGCGCGGATCTCGTCGACGTGGTTGGGCTCGGTGGCCGGACCCTGGAGGAACCGGCAGTTGCGACCGACGACCTCGTCGATCCCGTAATCCGTGAGGTCGAGGAAGGCGCGGTTGGTGAAGACGATGGGGTCGTCGTCCTGGTTGGGATCCGTGAGGATCATCGGCAGGCCGGTCTTGTCGACGGCGGAGAACAGCACGTCGGCATCAGATACAGGAGAGTGGTCACGCCGGCTGAACGCTTCTGCGCCGTGAGCGGTCCGCTCGCCTCGCTCCGCCCGAAGGCGCAGGACCTCTGCCTCAAGTTCCTCGCGCGAGAGGCCATGCAGATCGTTGTTCATTTAAAACTACGCCCGCCCCCCGGCGAATAATGTCGTCCTTTGAGCGCGCTGATAGCGAAGGGCCATCGCAACGTCACTGCGGCGTTCGGTTCAGCGCTTTACGATGGCTCTCTGATCCACGTCGGAGTTGCCATGTGGCCCGCGGATGGCTGCTTTTGGGATGCTCCGGTGGACACCCGCACCACCGTGTTGGGTCGATAGAGGTTGGTCCGCTTGTCCGGCGTG
This sequence comes from Methylobacterium tardum, assembly GCF_023546765.1. Taxonomy (NCBI): domain Bacteria; kingdom Pseudomonadati; phylum Pseudomonadota; class Alphaproteobacteria; order Hyphomicrobiales; family Methylobacteriaceae; genus Methylobacterium; species Methylobacterium tardum. The sequence goes on along the minus strand of NZ_CP097484.1, from coordinate 3,700,377 downwards.
GCCTCTCCGAAGCAGACCGACGGCTTTTGGCGAGACTACGCCATAGCGGATCGCCGGGCGCGCGAAACCTGTCGTTCGGCTTTGCGGCGAGTGCCGGAAGTCAGATGAAGCCGGCAGCCTCCCGGAAGCAGATGGAGTGGATGGCTCCCGCTCCGACTGACGGCATGTCGGTGCCAAGATGTGGTTGCTACCGAATCCGCAGCCACGCAGGTGCAGGAGCCATCCCCATGGAGATCACCACTGTCGGCATCCATCTGGCCAAGAGCATCTTTCAGGTTCATGCCGTCGATGCAGCTGACAGCGTCGCGGCCGCGTGCGCAGGCGCCATCATGCTGACCGGCGATAATGCCCGCACGGCCCAGGCCGTCGCCAGCGCGCTCGGCATCGGGGCCCGGGCCGAGCTCCTGCCGGAGGACGAGCTGCGCATCGTGCGCGAGCTCCAGGGCGCGGGCGCCGTCGTGGCGAAGGTCGGCGATGACATCAACGACGCCCCGGCGCTGGCGGCCGCCGATGTCGGGATCGCATGGGTGGCGGCACGGACGTCGCGTAGGAGACCACCGATGCCGCGATCCTGCACGGACGGGCCGCGGACGTGGCCCGCATGGTCGCGCTCGCCCGTTAGACGCTCGGCAACATCCGGGCGGATATCGCCATCGGCCTGAAGCTGGTTTTCCTGGTGACGACCATCGTCGGCATAACCGGCCTGTTGCCGGCGATCCTGGCCGACACCGGGGCGACCGTTCCGGTGACGGGCAACGCTCTGCAGCTTCTGCGCGCACGAATCTGACCGGCGGCCCACCCGGAGCTGCCATCCATGGCCCCCATGCGACCAGGGCGCCTCGCTGACCAGGCGCCGGCATCATCGGCGGGGACTGTCCATGGTCGCGCCAGCCGCGGCGCTGTGGGCCGGCAGCCCGGCGGCCTACGAACCGCGCGGAGCGAACAGGTTGAGGGTACCGCCGGGCAGGCACACCAAGCCGCGGGTTACGTCACACCGGTCTCGGCGATGGCCCTCGAAGACGCGGAGCCGGAAGATGGCCGCAACGATGCAGAAGCCGCCGTAGGCCGCGTCGGCGCGGCCGGCGGCCTCGCCTTCCACAGGCGTGAGCAAGTAGGCCAGCAGCGCCAGCGAGATCAGCCGGGCGCGAGCCACCATGGCGCTTTGTCGAGCCGAAGCCTACGCCCCGCTCGATATCACGAACCCTCGGAAGGGCTTGAAGTCAAAAATCTTGCGTGAGGAAACTCTTGGCATAGTGGCGCGGAACTCTGCGCGCGAAAGCATATTCCGGGGCCGGGGGCGTTGGCAGGATCCACGGAATCGACGCGTCCCAGTGCATGATGCATTCGGAAGGTTCATGCCGGGCTTGAATCCCACGGGTCCGCGGCATGGCTCAAACCGTCTGCGGGACCGCCGCCGCCGGACGGGATGACCCGCCTGCGGGTCTCCTCCTTCGCCGCGGCGACCCGCAGGCCGACCTCGGCGAGGTTTTCCAGGCGCAACTGGACCCGCTCCGGCGGCAGGTCGATCAGGTCCAGGTTGTGGCGCTTGATGAAGTAGAAGGCCATCGACAGACGCACCTCCACCTCCCTGGCGCCGTCGACCATCCCGTAGTCGCGCTCGATCGCCCGGCGCTGGTCGTCCGTCAGCCCGGGATGCGGCAGCACCCTCAAGGTGATCGTCGTGTGCCACTCGACGTCGTCGGCGGGCTCGTAGCTGGCGGCCTCCGCCCCCCCGAACTCGTCGATCCGGCTCAGGACGAAGTCCCGGAAATCCTTGTGGTCGCAAGCCCAGGCGCGCACGTGCCACCGCGCACCGTCGAAGGCGAGCGCGTGCGGCGCGATGACCCGCCAACGCGAGTTCGTCAGCGACTGGTAGCGGATCCGCAGGGCGCTGCGCGACCGCATCGCGCCGAGGATCAGCCGGAGGCACTCCGGATCCACGTGCCTCGCGACGTCCGGCGCCATGTCGATCGCCGGCAAGGTCTTGAACCACACGACGTCCCGGGGGAGGGCCCCGGACATCAGCGCCCGGAGCTGCAGCAGGAGCCTGTCCGCCGACGGCACGAGGAACCGGGGCCGGATCGCGGCGCCGGGCACGAACGACTTCGCCGTGGAGTCGTACTCGACGTTGCCCTCCGCCAGGCCGCGGTAATTCTTGAGGTCGACCGAGGCCTGCGGCGTCGAGATGTCGAAGGCCGCCTCCAGGTCGCTGCGGTTGAGCTGCCCTTCCCAGAACAGCTTCCATTCCATGAACTCGTATCGGACGTTCCTCGCCCAGACGCGCCGCTCCGGCTCGGCCATGTCTACCCCTCCGCTCACTTGACGGGTATAGCAACAATACCCATCTATGGACTAGACGGGTCGCCGATTCTCGCGCGGCGACCGACGGAAGGATGCCGGCGACCGGCGCGAGGCGGCGTCATCCGGACATAGGTGACACAGGCGGCGAGGCGAAAGGAGCGGCGATGCAGGACGGAAACAAGCAGGATCGGATCCAGCACGATGCGGCGGACATCGTCGAGGCGGCGACCGACATCGAGCGGCAGCGCGCGATCGAGTTGGACGCCCGTTCGGAGACGGCGCGGATCGACGCCGAGATGGCCGAGCTCGCGCGCCGTCGCGTCATCCAGGAGGACGCCGCCACGAAGGCGCACGCGGCGATCGCCGCCGACGAGCGGCGGATCGCCGAGGACGACCGCGACATTCGCGATGCCCTGAACGGCGGCGATTGCCCGCCCGCCCATGGCGGTCAGCCCGTGCCGCCGGCCGCTCCCCCCGCGCCCGGCCCCGGGAACCCGCCGGTGGTCCCCCCGCGTCGCGTCGGATGAGCGTGCCGGCTCCCATGGCCCGGTCGGGCGGCCCCGTCGGCGGCGACACGCCGTGCGGGGCGGCCTGGCCGGACCGTTTCACCTGGGAGCTCGCCCGGCTGCGCGAGCGGGGGCGCGTGACCGGCGCCGGCCGCGAGACCGCGCCGCCCGGATTCCTGGTCGTCCGATACGAGTGGGACCATCGGGGCCGCACGCTTCCGCTGGCGATCATCTACCCGCCCGGCTTTCCCCTGACGCGACCCGAGATCCGGATGCTGCGGGTCGAGGATCGCCCGCGCAACCACTGCAACCCGGTGAACGGCAACCTCTGTTTCCTGGCGCACGACCGGCATGCCGGCAGCCGGAGACGTCGGTCGCATCCTACATCGAGGATCGGCTGCCGATGATCCTGGACGGCACCCCCGACGGCGAGCCGGTGGCCGAGCCCATGGAGGATTGGTGGGCGGCGCTCGCCGTGCCGGGCTCGGCCTTCGTGATCGAGTCGGGATGGGAATTGGGCACCCATACCTGCGGCACGTTGGCCTTGCGGGTCGGGGTGGTGCCCGGCCGCCCCCGCGCTGCGAGCGTTCGTGGAAGGGGTCCTGGACGGCGGCGGCGGCGAGATCGCCCGGAACGCCGGTCCGCTTCCCCTGGAGTTCTCCGCAGCGCGTTCGATCCGTGTCCCGTGGCGACTGCTCGACGAGGAACCCCAGCCGGACGAATACGAACGCGTGTTCGGCGCCGTGTCGCCCGGCACCGGCACGACAGGGCTGATCCCGCTCGCCGACAGTCTGCGCGCCCGCATCGCGGCCGTGGCGTGCAGGACCGAGATCACGCACGGCGAGCGCGGCCTGTCCTGGATCCTCCTGGTCCGCACGGGCAGCCGGCGGGCGTTCGAGCACGGCCGCGCGGACCAGATCCATTCCGGCACGGCCCGGACGTTGCGGGCGGGGTTGGACGACCGCCGCTCACGCTCCCCGTCCGCAGGCGTCATCGCGGGGAAGCGGATCGCGATCGTCGGCCTCGGCGCCGTCGGCGCCCCGGTCGCCCTCGACCTAGCGCGCAACGGGGCGCGTTCGATCGCGATGGCCGACTTGGACATCGTCACGCCGGGCAATGCCGTGCGCTGGCCGCTCGGCGAGTCGGCATGGGGACGCTTCAAGGTCGACGCCCTCGCCGACTTCATCGCGGCCAACCATGCGGCCACGCGGACGGCGGTCGCCCGAATGCCGATCGGCAACCTCGACTTCCGGACGGCCGAGGGGGAGGGGGGCGAGTTCGTCGCCGCCCTCAACCAGGCCGATCTCGTCGCCGACTGCAGCACCTCGTTCGAGGTCGAGCGGCTCCTCGCCCGACATGCCGGGAGCATGGGTGCGCCGCTGATTTCCGCCTACGGCACGGCGGCGTTCACCGGCGGCGTCGTGGCATGTTTCGCGCCCGGGGGTGGCTGCCCGAACTGCCTGCTCCACCAATACGGGTCCGGCGCCATCGCGCGGCCGTCCGGCGAGCGGGGGGACGCGCACGCGGTTCGGTTGCCCGGTTGCGCCGACGCGACCTTCTCCGGAGCCTCGCACGACCTGGGCGAGCTGTCGATGCACGCGGTGCGCGTCGCGGTCCGAACCCTCCGCGCGGCGCCGGCGACGTCGTTCGTCGAGACATTGAACTTCGTCGGCGAGGACCGGAGGCCCGCCTGGCGCTTCGATCCATTCGAACGCCATCCGGCCTGCGCCTGCGGTTGACCCGTCTCGCCATCCCCCGACGCCTTCTCGAACTTTGCGTCGCGGCGGCCGACGCGGCCCTGCCGCACGAGGAGGGCGGGATCCTGCTCGGATCGCGGGACGGCCGCGGCGACCGGTTCGTACGCCACGTCATCGGGTCCGGGCCCGGCGCGCGCCGGGCCCGGACCTGGCTCGAAGTCGACCACGACTGGCAGAATCGCCGGATCCGCGATCTCGCGGACCGTGGCGGCGACGTGGCGTTCCTGGCGGACTGGCATTCCCATCCGGACGCCACGGACGCCGCGTTGAGCCGGTTGGACGTCGCGACCCTGGCGAAGCTGGCTGGCTTCACCCCCTTGGGTTGTCCCGACCCGGCCATGATGATCCTGTTCCGCGGGGCGGACGGTTGGCGCGCCGGAGCCTGGAGGCTGGCACCCGGCGCCCGGCGGCCAAGGGCGTCGCCCCCGTCGGGGTCGAGGTCGTCGACGAGGTGACGCCGTAGCGGGCCATGGCGATCCGGGTCCTCCGCGCCGGCCGGGGTCGCGGTGAGGGACGCCGTGTCCGCCTTGGCCGCCCGGATCTTCGGCCGGCCGCGCAGGCCGGGCCGGCTCCGCTGCCGGCTCCCGACGTCAGGCGACGGGGAGGATCATGCGCCGCCGGCGAGTGACGGCGGAGCCTCGGTGCGGCACGCCTCACGTACGGCCCCGGCCAGGGCCCCGCCGGGGGAGCTACCGAAACGACCCGCCCGTCCGTGGCAAACACGATCAGGCCGATGCCGGCGCCCGTCGCGGCCATGTAGCGCCGGACTTGGCCCCGGTACCCCTCGACCGCGGACTCCGTCGGCGCGACGTCGCTCTTCCAGTCCACGACGACCTCCGGCCGCCCGGACTCGTCGTAGGCCATCGCGTCGACGATGCCGGCCGTCGCGTGGTCCTCGCCGTCGCGTTCCTCCAAGGCGTACACCGGCAGCTCCGGCACGAGGCGTGCGCGCAGGGCCGCGATGGCGGGCACGGCCAAGGCCCGGGCCGCGCAGGCCGCCACCTCGTCGGGGTCCACGTCCCGGACGGCGAGCTGCATCGCGAGCTGGGAAGCGCGGAGCGCGAGATCGCCGCCCTCGTCGGTCTCGCCGGTCAGCAGCTCCTCGATGAGCTTGTGCAGGATCAGCCCGCGATCGCGGCTCCCGCGGACGGCCGCCGCGAGGCCGGGCGGCGCGACGGGCGCCTCGATGTCGGGCGCCTCGATGTCGAGGGCCCCGCCGGGCGCGGCCTCGTCGCCCTCGTGGCGGCTCGGCACGACCCATCTCAACCGGCGGTGGCCTGCCACCCGCGCGGCCTCCTCCGCGAAACTCTCGCGCGTCTGGGCGTTGCGACCCGCGGGACCGGTCCTCGCGCCCGGGACCGGAAGCCGGTCCATGTCGATGGCGGCCAGCCGGTCCAGCCCCAGGCCGACGACCGAGGCCCAGGCGTCGTCGTGGGCCGGGTCGGGGAACCGCGGGATCACCAGGGTCTCGCGCGCGCGGGTCGCGGCCACGTACCAGAGCCGCACGCGCTCGTTCCCGACCTCGCGGTCCTCGGCGGCCAGGACGGCGTCGTAGCCGGCCGGCCGCACCCCGAAGACCGGGCAGTAGAGGCAGTTCGAGGCGCGGTCGACCAAGGCGCCGCTCGCCGGGATCGTGAGCGTCGAGGTGTTGATCGGGATGACCACGGGCCATTCGAGGCCCTTCGACGCGTGCATGGTGAACAGGGAGACGGCCTCGGCCTGGGCGTCCGGACGCCCCTCGACCGCGCGGGTCCGGCCGTCCCAGGCGGCCTGCATCGCGCGGGCGAACGCGCGCAGTCCGCGCACGGCGTACGGGCGGGACATCTCAAGGTACAGGTCGACGTTGGCCAGGGCGCGCTCGGCGTGGCCGTCGTGACGCCGGCCCAGGACCGGCCTCAGCATGACGGCGTCGACCGCCCGGCTGAGGATGTCGTACGGCGTGGTCCCCAGCGCCTGCCGCGCCAACGCCTGGAGGCGTTCGAGGACGGGGCGCGCGACCGGGTGCGCGACGGCGGCCACGTCGATCCCGAGGCGCAGGGGCGGCACGGCGTCCGGCCGGTCCGGGTCGCGCGGCAGGCCGTGGACCAGGTCCAGCAGTTCCTCGTCGGTCAGGCCTACGGTCGGCCCGCGCAGGAACGCGCCGAGCGCCAGGGTGTCGCGCGGGTCGGCGAGGACGCGGGTCAGGGCGATGAGGTCCTGGACCTCCTGGCGACGGAAGAAGCCCTTGCCGGCCTGCGTCGACACGGGGACGCCCCGGGCCTCCAGCGCCTCCTCGTAGCGCCACAGGTCGCTCCCGCTCGGCGCCAGCAGGGCGATGTCGCCGGGCCGGAGGGGCCGCGTGCCGTGGGTCTTGCACGTGACCAGCTGCGTCCCGATCAGGCGGGCGCAGAGTTCGGCGACCGCCTCCGCCTCGGCGTCCCGCAGGGCGCCCGCCTTGCGCTTGGTCCCGTCCGCCGGGCCGGGCACGTCGAGGGCGGCGACGCAGGGGCCGCGGTCGTGGTCCTCGTGGAACGCCGCGAGGGGGCGAACCCGGGCTGGCCGGGTCCGGCCAGGATGTCCTGGAAGCACCGGTCGGACGAACGCGAGGATCGACCGGCAGGACCGGAAGTTCGTGGAGATCGGCACGACGTCGTCGGGCGAGCGGGCCAGGATCCGCTCGCGGGCGCGGACGTAGGTCGAGACGTCGGCGCCGCGGAAGCGGTAGATCGCCTGCTTCGGGTCGCCGACGAGGAACAGGGCGCCGGGCCGCAGCACGCGCGCCGTCCAGTCGTCGGCGGGCGCCCCCTCCGGCCGTTCCCCGCACAGCAGCCAGAACAGCATCGCCTGCTGCGGGTCGGTGTCCTGGAACTCGTCCACCAGCACGTGCCGGTGCCGCCGCCCCAGCGCCTGCCGGACCGGCTCGTGGTCCCGGAGCAGGCGCACCGCGGCCTCGGCGAGGTCGTCGAAGTCGAGCAGGCCGCCGGCCCGCTTGCGCTCCCGGTAGCGGTCGAGGACCGTCCGGACCCGGGGCACGAGCACGGCCAGGAGCTCGCTCGCCGCGGACGCCCGCATGCCGTCCCACGCGGCGCAGCAATCCCCGTGCAGCGTCTTGGCCGCGGCATGGAGCCTGTCCGCCTCGACCTTCGGGAGCCCGGCGCTCCGGACCGCGGCCTGCCACTTGCCCTTCCCGCCCTTGTAGGCCGCGAACGCGCCCTTCGACGTGCAGAGCGCCGGGTCGGGCTTCGCCGTCAGGACGCCCAGGAGCTCCGCGTCCCCGACCGGGCCGTGCGCCGGCGTCCGGGACGCCATCGCGCCGAAGGCCGCGGCGGCGGCCGCGGTCTCGGCCTCGGCGGGCGACGCCGCGACGAAGGCGGCGTAGGCCGCGACGCTTTCGGCGAAGCCTTCGGCGAGGCGGGACGACGGCACCGGGGGCGGCGGGCCCACGGCGCGGCCCGCGCGCAGGCAGCCGGCGACGCGCTCTACCGCCTTCTCGGCGGCGACGGGATCCGCGAGGAACATCTCCGCCACGAGGCATCGGCCGCCCGCGAGCGTCTCGCGCAGCCAGCCGTCCAGGATGTCGCGGAACAGGCCGTCGGCCTCGGCGTCGTCGGCGACGCGCGCCCCGGGGTCCATGTCGGCCTCGACCGGGTACGGCTTCACGAGCCGCTGGCAGAACCCGTGGATGGTCGTGCACACCAGTTCGTCGATCCGGCCCTGCGCGGCGGCCGGGCTCCCCTCCTGCTCCCGCGTCAGGCCATGCGGCAGGACGCAGCGCAACTCCTCGGGGACCTCCCCGGCGAGGAGGCGGTGGACGACGTCGCCGATCCGCTCCAGCAGCTCGCTCGCGGCGAGCTCCGTGAACGTCACCGCCGCGATCTCGCGCGGCGGGACGCCGGACGCCAGCATCATGGCGATCCGGCCGGAGAGGACCGCCGTCTTCCCGGAGCCGGCGCCGGCCTCGGCGAGCATGGAGCGGTCGTGCCGCGCGATGGCCAGGGCGCGCTGCCCCGCGTCCGCCAAGGCCCTGTCGTGCACGGTCATCAGGGCGCTTCCCACACCAGGGCGGCGTCGCCGAGCGCCGCCGTCGCCGACGCCCGCTTGCGCGGGCAGTACACCTCGCCGGCGTTGGCCGGCAGCGCGAAGGCGAGGTCGTTCCACCCGGCCTCGGTGTCGGGTCCGGGCAAGGCGTTGCCCGCCCCGAGGCTTCGCCCGGCCGCCGCGAGGTGCCGGGCCAGGTCGGCCAGCGCCGCGTCGGGGCGTTCGAGGGCGATGCAGGTCCGCTCGCGCGGGTAGTGAAGCGAGGCGTCTATGGCCACGTCGCCGCCGAGCAGGACCCGGGCGGCGTAGCCGTAGATGCAGCGCTGCAGCTCCCGGCCTCCGGCCAGCACGTCGTCGGACCCGCGGGGCTTGCCGGTCTTGTAGTCGCGGACGCGGGCCGAGGCGCGGTCCCCCGAGAGGTCGAGGCGGTCGATGTAGCCGGAGATGCGGAAGCCCGTCCCCGGGATCTCCACGGGCAGGTCCGGATCCCACGGGACGGCGCCCCCGGCCCGCTTGGGGCCCCGGCCGCCGAACGGCACCTCGACCCAGCTGGACTGCCCCTCGTAGGCGTCGTCGGGGTGCGTGAGCGCGCTCCACGACGCGACCGACACGTCGTCGAGGACCCGGCGCCAGACCACCGCGGGCGGGATCGCCCGCCCGCGCTCCCACGCGTCGGCCACGGCCCGGACCGCGCCCTCCAGTGCCGCCCGCCGCGCGGCCTCGGACGACGCGGCCCCGTCCCCCGCCTCAAGGGCGATGACCGCCAGCTCCAGCACCTCGTGCATGAGGTTGCCGAACGCGCGATCGTCCAGCGTCAGCGTCTCCTGGCTGGAATCGGCGGCCTGGAGGCCGAGGCCGTAGCGCCACACGAAACCGAGGGGGTCGCGCAGCAGCTTGCGCAGGGAGTTGGCGGAGTGCACCCGGCCCAGCACCGACAGGATGACGGGGTGGTCGGGCCGGACCAGGCCGTCGTGCGGCGTCGGGGAGTGGGAGGCCCACGACGCCCAGCAGGAAGCGGCGGACCGGGCCTGGGCCGTGGACGCGAACTCCTCCGGCCGCGCCGTGAGCCGGTCGACCTCGCCGGCGGCATGCTCGGGGACGCGGTTCCTCCCGAGGTGCGCGCCGTCGGGGTGGTCGCGCAGAAGAGGGCTGCGGCCGAGGAGCCGGCCGTCGGCGCCGCGGCGGGCCCGCGACAGCACCACGGCGTCCGCGCTCGTGGCGAGGATCGCGTCGAAGTCGCCCCGGTCGACGGCCGAGCGCGGCTGCGGATCCAGGACGTGCGAGGGGACCAGATGGTCCGACAGCAGCCGGTCCTCCGTGGCCACCTGCGGCCAGCCGCGCGAGCTCAGCCCGAGGAGCCGGACGAACCGCCGCGGGGCGCTCGCCAGGGAGGACGCCGGCACCCAGACCACCGACGTGCCGGCGTCGGCGTCGTCGTCGATGCGCTGCCGTGACAGCGTCAGGTCGACCACGGCGGGCGCCCCCTCCAGCAAGGCCTTCCGCCAGATCCGGAGCGCGAGCCCGGATAGCAGGGCCTCCCCGCCCGGGCGGCCCCCGCGGTCCCGGCGGCCAGGAGCGCCAGGATCGCGCGAAGCCCGGCGGCCAGCGCGGGACCCTCCGAGTGGCCGGTCACTCCCTCCCCGCCCAGCAGGCGCTCCCAGGCGGGGAGGTCGGAAAGCGGGGCCTCGCGGGGCAGGATCCGCGTCCATCCCTCCGGCAGGGCGGCGAACGGCCCGGGGGCGTGCCGCAGCAGCGCGGCGAGGCGGCGCAGGCCATCCTGCGTGACGCCCCTCACCAGGATGTCCGCGAGCGCCGCCGCCGCCTGCCCCTCGCGCACCGCCGTCGCAGGGACCCCGTGGACGAACCGCACGTCCAGGTTCGCCTCCGCGCGGAGCGCGAGGACGACGTCGTCGTAATCCTCCGTCCTGCAGGACGACACCGCGATCTCGGACGGCCGGGCCCGGCCGGTCGCCATCAGCCACCTCGCCCAGCGGAAGGCCTCCAGCACCTCGTGGCGTGGCGTCGCCGCGGTGCAGACCTCGACCGCGGGCGCCGAGCGGGGCCCGTCGGCGACGCGAAGGGCCGCCGCCGGCACCCATTCGGGAACCGGGCGCGGCCCCGAGGCCCAGCAAACCGCCACGTGCCGGGCCAGGGCCGCGGCGACCCCTCGCCAGCAGGGCGCGAGGTCCGCCATACCCTGGAAGGTCGTCGGCCCGAGCACGCGCCCGGCGTGGGCGGCGCGGGCCGTCGCGGCGGCGGCGAGGTCGGTGGGGCGCATCATACCTGACGGCAGCTTCCCGACGACGGCCGCCTCCAGCACGGCGAGGGACGCGACGCGGCCGGCGCCCGCGCCGTCCAGGGCGAACCCGGCAGCCCAGGCCTTCCGCAGCGTCTCCGCCGCGGCGTCGACCATGCCCGGGAGCGACTTGATCGGGTCGAGCTCGCCGATCTCGACCTCGTCCAGGGCCTCCTTGAGCGCCCCCTGAGGGACTCGTCGTCGATGGGGCGGGCGAAGCCGCCGGCGAGGCGCGCGGCCAGGGCCTCCACGGTCAGCACCTGCACGCCGTGCTCGCCCCGGCGAGCCGCCGCCAGCCGTTCGTCCGCCACGGCCAGTCGACCGTGGACCACAACCGTCCGGCGAAACCCCATCGCCAACCCCCACCTCGGATTGCGGGCATTATCGGAGCACGCGATCCTTATGGTCAAGCTTGCGCCGCCGATCGACGCGTGCGGGGGGCGTCCCGTGTCCCGGATGCCGCGGTCGGCCGCGCCGACCGCGTCAGGCGCCGGGTTCGAGGATGCGGCGCGCGACGTCAGGGACGGCGTCCGCCTCCAGCCGCTCGACCGCCAGCGACCGGGCGAGCAGGGCGTCGGTCAGGTAGCCGTCGTACTTCTCGCGGACGGGCTTCGCCGCCAGGCCGGCAAGGGCGCCGGCGTCGGGGGGCGGGGAGCCGGCGATGTCGGTGAGGACGGCGCGCAGGTCGCCCGCGGAGCAACCCCGCACCTCGACGGCGTGGCCGTAGGGCGTGGCCTGCAGGTTGCGGGCCAGGAGCGTCAAGGCCAACGTCTCAAGCTTGGCCGCGCCGACCCACGGCAGGACCGTGCAGTCACGCCCGACCTCGGCGATGCAGGTCCCGTCGAGGCCGTACCCCAGGAAGGCCGCCCTGCCTTGGTCGAGCAGCGCGCGAGCCCCGGCGTCGAGGTAGGCGGGCATCCCGGTGCCGGACAGGCATCGCCGCATCGCCGCGGCGACGGCGTCGTGCACGCCCGACCATCCGCCGCCGAACCTCGGCGGCAACGCCGACTTCGTGGGAGCCACCACGACGACCTTGGCCCGTGCGTCCAGGGACTCGATCCGCCATCGGCGGCCATTGAAGATGATCGTCTGCCCGGGCGCCAGCGTCAGGTCGAGCGGCACCGTGCCCAGGACCTTCCCGCCGACGACCATGACCCGGTACTCTTCGTCCGTCTGGAAGACGGCGTAGAACTGATGGCCCTCCGCGAGACGCTCGCCGGCCGGCCCCAGCATCAGCAAGCCGTCCGGCGACATCTCGACCAGGGCCGCCTCGGGACGCGCGATCGCCCTTAGCAGCTCGACGAACAGGTCGCGCGAGACGTTTCGAAACGGCCCGCGCCCGCAGAGCGTCCTCCAGGCGGCGTCCGGCCGCAGGCCCCCCGTCTGGGCGACGAGCGCGAGCACCTGGTGTGTGAGCGTCGAGAGATGCAGCCCGCCCACCCGCGGCGGCTCGCACCAGCGCTCCAGGAGCAGGTCGACGGTCGCCACGGCCTGCACGAGGTCGAGGCGCAGCCGGTCCGCCGGATGGAGCGTCGGCCCCGCCGCCTCCTCGGCGACGTAGATGCGCAGGACCGATGGCATGCCGGGCCGCCGGCCGGACCGCCCGAGCCGCTGGCGGAGCGACGACACGGATGGGCCCGGACCGATCTGCGCGACGCTCTCGACGTCGCCGATGTCGATGCCGAGCTCCAGGGTCGTCGTCGCCACCGCGGTCGTCGGCCGGCCGTCCTCGCGCAGGCGGGTCTCGACCGCCTCGCGCTCGGCCCTGGCGAGGTTGCCGTGGTGGGCGAAGAACTCGTTGGGGAGCCGCGCGTCCTCGGCGAGGGCGCGCAGGCGGTCCGCATACACCTCCACCCGCTGCCGGGATCCGGCGAACAGGAGGTTGCGGCGGCCGCGGAGCACCTCGAACAGGTGAGACGCGATCGGCTCGTCGGCCCCGTTCGCGTCCGGGGCCGGCTTCACGGGTTCCGCGCGCTCCGGACCGTCGGCGTCGGGGGCGCCTTCGCGACGCGCGTCCGCGGCTTCGCTCCCGGTGCCATTTCGCGGCGGGCGCTCGTAGCCGCGGACCTGCAGCAGCAGGTCGGCGCCGCCCTCGCGGCTCTCCACGAGCCGGACCGAATCCGGGGCGCCCGGCCGCAACGCCTCCCGGGCGAGGCGCATGTCGCCCAACGTGGCCGACAGCCCGACGCGGTCGACGTGGTCGCGCCCGCAGGCCACCTCGACGCGCGTCAGGAGGGACTGGAGCTGGCGGCCCCGCTCCGTGCCGACGAAGGCGTGCAGCTCGTCCACCACCACCGCGTCGAGCGCCCCGAACAGCCGCGCCGCGTCGGGTCCGCGGCGGACCAGCGTCGCCTCAAGGGATTCCGGCGTGATCAGCACGACGCCCTGGGGGCGCTCGCGCGCCTTGCGCTTCGCGTCGGCCGGGACGTCGCCGTGCCAACGGTGCAGGGGGACGTCGCAGGCCTGCAGCAGGCCTTCGAGGCGCCGGTGCTGGTCGTTGATCAGCGCCTTCAGCGGGCAGACGTAGAGGATGGCGAACCCGGGCCTCCCGCCGTCCAGCCGCGGCAGGACGCGCGTCAGCAACGGCAGGAACGCCGCCTCCGTCTTGCCCGCGGCCGTGCGGGCCGAGAGGATCACGTCGCCGCCCGCCAGTATCGCCGGGACGGCCATCTCCTGGACCTCGCGCAGCGCGGTCCAGCCCTGCCGCCAGATCCAGCGGCGCACCGGCTCGGCCAGGGCTTCGAAGGCCGTCGAGGCCGCGTCGGGGACGACGTGGGCGCCCGGCGCCCGCGCGCCTGTCACAGCCGCAGGCGCGCGAGGTCGTCGGTCCCCGCGGCCTCGCCGTCGCCGTCGTCCGCGGGCGCCGAAGCGTCGGCGGCGCCGTCCTCGGGTATGGCCACGGCGCCGAGCCGTTCGCGCCAGTCCGCCCCCGGGTTCTGGTCCAGCACGGCCAGGAGGTCCACGAACGCCTTGACCGTGTTGCGGGGCGTGCGGAAGTAGGCGTCGCCCACCCTGGCCCGGCAATGGTCGAGGAACGCGTGCAGCGCCTCGTCCGGGACCAGGTGGCGGGCCCGGTCGCCGCCCGCGAACACGTCCCGCAGGCGTTCGAGCAGGACCAGCATCTCCTCGGGGGTCAGGTTCTGCAGCCGGACCACGGGACCGGACAGGTCCACAAGGCCGTCCGTCGCGAAGCTGTTGCCCGCGAGCCGGGACTGGAGCGCCTCGTAGGAGTAGAGGCCCCGCCGCGTGTCCAGCAGGAACTCCGGCGTCCCGCCGAGGACGAACCCCAGGCCCTCGACCGTGCCCTGGAGGACGTCGTTGAGGACGCGCAGGATCTGCTCGTAGTTCTGGTTGCGGGCCTGGGGGCTCTGGAGCTTGTAGAGGTTCACGAGCTCGTCGAGGCAGACGAACAGCCCGTCATAGCCGGCGAGGCGTACGAAGCGGGCGAGGAGCTTCAGGCTGTCGTAGACGTTCCCGTCGTCGATGATGCCGCGGACGCCGAGATCCTGGCGCGCCTCGGTCCGCGTCGCGTACTCGCCCCGCAGCCAGCGCAGCGCGTTCGCCTGCCGTGCCTCGTCGCCGTCCTCGTGGGCCGCGGCGTAGGCGGCGACCACGGTGGCGAAGTCGTAGCCTCCCACCTGTTCCTGCAACTCGGCGAGGCCGGCCCGGATCGCGTCCTCGGTCGCGCGCCCGGGGCGCTTCCCGTCCTCGACGGCCCTGGCGACGAAACGTTCGAGGACGTTGCGCATGGCCCCGCCGTCGGGCGCCGCGCGGGTCGCGAGGTTCCGGGCGAGCTCCGCGTACAGCAGCCGCGCCGGCCCCCCGTCGCGTGGAGCCGGCGGTCCGGGGCGAGGTCGGCCTGCATCACCACCAGGTTCTTGGCCAGGGCGAGCTGGCGCACGAGGAAGAGGAAGAACGTCTTCCCCGCACCGTACTCGCCGACGACGAAACGCAACGCCGCGCCGCCGTCGGCGACCCGCGAGACGTCCGCGAGGAGCGCCTCGATCTCCCTTCGGCGCCCCACCTGGATGTGCTGCAGGCCCAGGCGCGGCACGACCCCCGCCCGCAGTGCGTTGACGATGGTGTCGCGGTCCCGGGGCCTGATGTTCGGCGCGGGCTTGGTGACGGTGACGGTCATGCTGTTTCCAAAAGGTGGGCCGGGATCAGGCCGACGTTCACGAGGACCGGGTCGCCCTCCTCGGCGAGCGGGTCGTCGAATCGGTCGAAGGACCACGCGTTGAGGTCCTCCATCGCCGCGCCGGGCATCAGCCCGCGCTCGCGGGCCAGGCGGTCGAACGCGTCCCTCGGCCACTCGGGTCGCCCCGCGAGGGCGCGCATCAGGCCGGCGAGCCGGGCGTCGAGGCCATCGAACCCGCCGTCGGGGGCCCCGGGGGCGGCCATCGGGGCCGGTTCGGCCTCGGGGGGCGCCCCCTGCGCCTCACGGATGGGGTCGGCGTCCAGGTCGAACACCCCGGCGAGGACGGAGCTCACCGCCTCGGTTTCCGACCTGATGGCGGCCAGGCGCTCCGCATCGACGCGTCCCGCCGGCGCGGGCGGTCCCCGTTCCGCCCGTCGGGACGCGTCGGCGGCCGCACGGCCCGACGGCTCCCGCCCGTCCTCGGGGCCGCCGGGGATGAGGAAGGCCGCCTCGCGCGCCGGGCCGCGCGCGACGAGCACGGGCCCGTCCGGCGCCGCCGCCGGCGCGGCCCCGTGCAGCGCCGAGTACAAGCCGTTGAGGTCCAGGCCCATCTGACGGAACGCCTTCTCCAGCAGCGCGATCTCGGCCCGGTGGTGGCGGCCGTCGCTGGACGCCACGCGCACGAGCGTGTCGGCGACGGCCCGCTTCCGCTCCGGGTCCAGCCCGGCGAGCCGGGCGCGCATCGAGGTGAGCTCGGTCGGGTGGGCTTCGAGCCACGATGCGTCGGCACCCAGCCGCAAGCGCTCGTCCGGGCCGAGGCCCGGCGCATCGGAAGCCAGGTCGCGCAGGACCGCGCGTTCGTCCTCGGTCACGACGCCGTCCGCGCGGGCCATCAGCATGCCGACGGACAGGGTGAGGAACGCAGCCTCGTAAGCCGCGGACGGGGCGTCCACGGCGTCCCGAGGCCCGGTCAACGCGAACAGCGTCACGTCCGCCGCCGGGGCTCGGACAGGGAAGCGGGGGTCGGGGATCAGGCCGATCCCGAAGCGGCACAGGACGTCGGCCAGCTCCCGCGGCTTGGCGGCGGTGGCTCCCGCATCGGACCGCCCGGCCACGCGCCTGCCCAGCTCGGCCAGCGGCACCGGGGCGCACGCCTCCGCCCGCTCGCGCAGCCACGAGAGGTGGGCGGCGGCCGGCGCGTCCGCCGCGCGCTCGCGCTGGCCGGCCGGCAACAGGGCCAGGGCCTGGAGCGAGAGGGGGGACGCTCGGCCCGCCTCCTTGCCCAGGTGTCGGCTGTAGGCGTCCAGCCGGTCGGAGCTCAGGTCGAGCAGCTCGCGCCCGAGGGCGAGCGCGTCCGCGTGACGCGCGAGGTCGGGCATCCGCTCGGACCCGAAGAGCGCGAGGTCGACCTCGAAGGTCCGGCTCGCCGCCCGGTACAAGGCCGGGGACGGCGCGCCCTTGCGCCACTTGATCGGCAGGCCGCCGGACGGATGCCGGCGCTCGAACTCCGCCACGAACTCGTCCCTGACGCGGTCGAAGGCGCGGCGCGCCGGCGTGCGCACGCGCGTCTCGGGGTGGGACATCGTCCATGCCAGCAGCCAGACGCCCTCGACCGGCTTGCCGTCGCGGATGCGGGAGCCGACGGCGAAGCGCACCGACAGCGGCAGCTCGTAGCCGCTGGGCTCGAAGACCGGCGCCGGATCCGTCCCGGGCACGAGCGACAGGGCGTCCAGCGCCGCCAGCAGGCAGCTCGCGTAGTGGCGGAACGAGCCGTTGTCGCCGTAGACCGAGAGGAGCCGCTCGACTTCCGCTCGGATGGCGGGCCTGTCCTCGGCCGATCCTTCGAGCACCCCGCGCCGTTCGAGCCCGTAAAGGTACAGGAACACGTAGCCGATGGGCGTCCCCGGAGCGGCCCGGTCGCCGGCCAGCCATTCGAGGTAGGCCCGACGGGACGAAGGCTTCATGCTCCCGTAGGACGGGCAGTATTCCAGGTGCCGGCCGGCGGTGTCGGAGGTGGTCCTGGGGACGGCGAGCCCGGGGTCGACCAGGCAGTTGTCGTTCTGTTCGCCCCCTTGGCCGGCGGCAAGGTCCTGCCGACGTAGACGAGCCCGGGAAGGGTCAGGCCCGCGACGGCCACGCCGACGCCGGCGGGGACCCACGTCCGGTCGCCGGCAAGCCTGTGCTTCGATGGACGCGTCGCGGGTTCGGATGCCCGGGGTGGCGCGGCCGCATCCGGGGAACGCGGGGCGATGGCCGGCGGGTGGCACGAGCGGTCGTCGGCCGTCTCCGGCGATCGCGCGACGAAAGGGTTCGAGGCAGGCGCCGGACCGGCGCGCGGCGGCTCTCCGGATCCTGTCCGGGATCGATCGCGCCGGATCGATCCGTCGCTTCAATGGGATCATCCGCCGGCGGATCGGCGACGGCGTCCGGCGCCGGGACCTCCGTGGAGCCGACGAGCCCCGTCATCGGGCTCGGGTCGGCCATCGGCGTCCTCGGTTCGGGAATGACGGCGACGTGGTTCGAGGCCGCCGGCCGTGCAGCGCGCAAACCCACGGGTGCCTCGCGCGGCAGGCCGGTCGATGGAGCCGGCTCGCCGTCCCTAAGCCCGGCGTCGATGGTCTCCGGCGTGGACGGGACCAATTGGCGGCGTCTGCGGCGCACGCCCCAGGCGGCCAGCAGGGCGCCGGGTACGATGGCGCCGACCAGCGCGAGCGTGGCGAGGGGGAAGGCGGGGGCCGGGGACTGGCTCGAAGTCCCCGGCGCTTGCGATCGTGGCTCGGCGGCGGGGTTCGGCGCGTTGGCCCTGGACTCTCCCGACGCTTGACCGGAGACCGAAGGCGCGGCGGCTTTCGCCCCCCCGGTGTGTCCGTCGGGGCTGTCGCTATCGATGGCATCCTGGGCCGACGACGTCGGCGCCGGGCTTTCCTTGGCTCGCGCATCGGGATCCGGGACTTGTGCGACACCGACGGATGGCAGCGGGGAGCGCGCGGTCGCGTCGGGCTCCGGGGCCTTGGCGATCGGCGAAGCCGCAGACGGCTGCCTGGATCGTTGCCGCAAGCGCGCCAGCGTGTCTGGATCGGCCCTTCCGCTCTCGGGGAGACCTTCGCCGCGCTGGAAGCGTCTGAGGGCAGCCAACGACCGCGGGCCCCACCTGCCGTCGATCGTGCCAGGGTCGAAGCCAAGGTCCCTGAGGTCGTTCTGTGCGGCGCGGGTGGCCTGATCGACCCCCTGCGCCGAGGCATCCCCACCCGACGGGGGACGGAAACGAACGCCATCACCAAGACCAGGGCGGCCCAACGCCCCTTGGCTCTGCTTACCCTTGCCACGTGATCTGGCTCCGCGGGCCGCCGCGCGTTGTCGCCGCCTGGCCCACGACCGTATTCTGATTTGGTCCGCGAATCCAAGACCGAACGCGCCGTTCCGGGTCCGCTATCCTAGGTTGAGGATAGCCGGCCGTGCGGGTCGCACGGATGCGCGCGGTCCGATCGTGGCCGATCCGGCCCGGACAGGGCGCGCGGTTTCGGGCCGTTGGCCCCGCATCGCGCCGCGCCTGCCCGTCGAGACGGGCCACAGGCCGGCCCGATTCCTCGCAGGTCGAATCGAACCGTGCCGTCGCGCTCGTCGCAGGGTCGGCGACGCGAGCCGCGCACCCACTCGCGAGGTCCGCACCGGGGGAAGGCGGGCCAGTCGCGTCGTTGGCTGACGACCTACCGCGTATGACGAAGCCGGCTTTCGACTTCCTTGCAGAGGGTCTCCGCAAAAGCCTGGGTACCGAGCAGGCCACCGAGGTCGCGTGTGCGGGTCGCTGGGTCCTTGACCAGGTGATCGACGGCCGCGTCAATCGCCGCCGCGCCCCGCCGAAGATCGGGACGGTCGAGCCGATCTGCCAACCAATCGAGCAGCATCGCGGCCGACAGCACCAGCGAGCATGGGTTGGCCTTGTCCTGCCCCTGGATGTCGGGCGCCGAGCCGTGCTGAGCTTGCGCCACGCAGTGCTGGTCGCCTGCGTTGATCGCCGCGCCCAAACCGAGGCTGCCCGACAACTCGGAGGCGAGATCCGACAGGATGTCCCCGAACATGTTGGTGGTGACTATCACGTCGAAGCGGGCGGCATCGCGCACGAGCATCGCGGTCATCGAGTCGATCAACTGGTCGTCGGTGGCGATATCCGGATAGCTCTCCGCCACGCGGCGGCCTTCCTTCAGGAACAGGGCGTCCGACATCTTCAGCACGTTGACCTTGTGGACGTAGGTCAGCTTCCGCCGACGCCGGGTGCGGGCGATCTCGAAAGCGGCGCGGGCGATCCTTTCGGAGCCCTTGGCGGTCACCTTGCGCATGGCGATGGCGACGTCGGGCGTCGGCATGAACTCCCCGGTGCCCATGTGCATCGTGCGGTCGGCGTAGAACCCTTCCGTGTTCTCGCGGACGATCACGAGGTCGATGGGCGTGCGGCCGTAATAGGCCAGCCCTTCACGCGAGCGGCACGGCCGGATGTTGGCATAGAGGTCGAGTTCGCGCCGCAGCAGCGCCGAGCCGTTGATCCCACCCTTCTCGCGGGGCGGATAGTCCGAGTGCGAGACCGGCCCAAGGATCACCCCGTCCGACGCCCGGCAGCGCTCCAACACCGCCTCCGGGAACGTCGAGCCATCCCTCGCGAGGCGGGACAGCCCGATCTCGTGTTCCTCGAAGGTGAGCCCCAGGGCGAGCGCCCGGTCGACGACTTCCAGCACGCGGCGGGTGGCATGTGAGATCTCAGGTCCAATGCCATCACCCGGTAGCATGACGAGGTGCATGAGCGCTTCTCCCTGACCGCGCCGGTACGCTGGGCTCATAGAGTCAGCCCTCGACATCCGGAACGCAAGGCGTTCGGACTGCGGTGCGGTCGAGGGCGCATCGACGTCTTGCCCTCCAGCGAGGGCCGGCGCCGCCGCGGGCGCCGTTCAGCCTCCGGCGGTGGGTACGAGGGGGCGGATTTCGACCGCCGGAGGCCTTGCGCCTGCGCGAACGACAGGGTCTCCGCTGTGCGGCGCCGCTGGTCGCAGTCGGCGGAACACCCGGGATCGAATTGCCAGGGCGTACGTGCGCTCCGAATTGGGCATGACTCAATCGTCCGTCGCCGAGTTTCGGGGAACGAAGGGCCTGGGCTGCGTTTGTCGAGGTACGGTTGGCGATGCCGCCAGTACCCCGATCATGGCACACGCGCGCGGCAGTCCCGGGGGCGACCCGGGAGCCGGCACGTCCGCCCGGTGCAGCCATCGTCTCGCGTCGAGCGTGGCGCCCGATACGGGCACATCCTTGAGGAGGTCGGCCATGGACTACCTGCGCTACGCAGCCGAGATCGAGACCCCCGCGCCGGACGAGCAGAAGACCATCGACGGCATCATCGAGGGGATGACCCGGCAGTCACGGGCCGTCGAGGCGCGCGAGCACCATGCGGTGCGCGCGAGCCACGCCAAGAGCTCGGCCTGCGTGACCGGCGAACTGGTGGTCGCAGAGGGTCTGCCGCCCGAGTTGGCTCAGGGCCTTTTCGCCACTCCGGGGACGCATCCGGTCGCGGTGCGCTTCGCGCAAGGCCCCGGCGAAACGCTGGGGGACCGCGTCTCGACCCACCGCGGCATGTCGATCAAGGTCTTCGACGTGCCCGGCGAGAAGCTGCCCGGCCACGCGGTCGACACCCAGGATTTCGTCCTCGCCACCGGCACGACCTTCCCGTCCGGCACGGCGGCGGGGTTCCTGCGCGACGGCACGGTCATCGGCAAGTCGACGGGGATGCCGGAGGGGGTGAAGAGCGCAGTCTCCTCGACCGCGCGTAACCTCAACCGTGTCCTACACGCCTTCGGCACGGAGAGCGCCATGGCCGATTTCTTCGGCCACCCCTACAGCCATCCGCTCGCCGACAGCTACTTCAGCCAGGCGCCGGTCCGCTTCGGGGACTACGTGGCCAAGCTCGGGGCCGTGCCGGTGACCGACGCCCAGCGCGCGCTCTCCGAATGGCGGCTCGACCCCCATCAGGACGAAAACGGGTTCCGGCACGCCACGGTCGACTTCTTTCGGGAGCACGACGTCGTCTACGAGCTGAGGGTCCAGCTTTGGGCCGACGCCGACAAGCAGCCCATCGAGGACGCCTCGGTCGACTGGCCGGTCTCGGTCAGCCCGTACCGCACGGTGGCGACGGTTCGCCTGCCGCCCCAGGACGCCTACTCCCCGGAGCGGGTGAACTACTTCGACGAGGTGATGACCTTCCGTCCCGCGCATAGCCTCGCGGCGCACCGGCCGCTTGGCTCCGTCATGCGGGCGCGGCTGCAGGTGTACAGGGCGCTCAGCGCGTTCCGCCATCGCGAGAACGGCGTGGCGGAAGAGGAAACTGGCGGCATCGACCGCATCCCGGCCTGAGGACGGCGACGCCAGGGACCGGTCGGTCAGAGAGGATTCGATGACGAGCCCGAGGGCAGACGGCCCGCGACCCTGATTGCGCCGCGCGTCACGGAGGACCGGCGTTCACCAGGCCGCGCGAGGCGGTGTTCGAGGCCGGGGCGAGCATGATGGTCATCGGGCCGAACGCCGCTCAGTCGCGGGGCGCGGTCGCTCCGCTGCCTCTCCGGCGAAAGCCTGCTTCAGGTCGGCGGCGACCGCGTCCTCCGCCCGCTTGGCCATTCGGGCGATCCGTCGCGCGACCGTTCGGTGATGGCGTGCCTCTCGCTCGCCGGGGGTGTCACGCGGCATCCTGCCTGACGATCCCATGGGTATGGCGGGAGAACGCCGCGATGGGCGACGGGCGTCCCAGGAGATAGCCCTGCACCGCATGGCATCGCTCTGCGGCGAGGAAGCCGAGTTCGGCCTCGGTCTCGACCCCCTCGGCCAGGACCGGAAGCCCGAGGCCCCGGCCGAGGCCCAACACCGAGCGCACGATGGCCGCGGTCTGCTCGTTGGTGTCGACGGCGCGCGTGAACGAGCCGTCGATCTTGATCTTGTCGAACGGGAAGGAGCGCAGGTTGGAGAGCGACGAGTAGCCCGTCCCGAAATCGTCCATCGCGACACGCACGCCGACCGCCTTGAGTTGCCGCAGGGTGAGGAGCGCCCGGTTCGGGTCGCTGATCAGCGCCGTCTCCGTGATCTCGACCTCCAGCCGTCCGGGGGCCAACCCGGTCCCGAGGAGCACCTCGTGCACCAGCCCGACGAGGTCCGGGGAGTGGATCTGCACCGCCGAGACGTTGACGGCGATGGACAGGGCCTTGGCCAGCCCGCGGCCTCGCGGCAGGCCTCGCGCAGGACCCACTCGCCGATCCGAAGGATGATGTCGCTCTCCTCCGCGATGGGGATGAACACGGACGGCGGGACGTGGCCCCGCTCGGGGTGCCTCCAACGGAGCAGCGCCTCGAAGCCGATGACCTCGCCGGTGCCGACCTCGGTCTGGGGCTGGTAGACGAGCTCCATCTCGCCGCGGGCGACGGCATGGCGGAGGTCATGTTCCAGCGAGCGGCGCTCGTGCACCTCCGCGCCCATCCGGGCCTCGAAGAAGCGGTACGTGCCGCGGCCCTCCGACTTGGCCCGATACAGGGCGGTGTCCGCGAAGTTGAGGAGCGCCGCGCGTTCCCGGGTGTCGTCCGGGTAGAGGGCGACGCCGATGCTGGTCGCGATGCTGGGGCCGCCCCCCTCAGCCCGGCCGGCGCGCAGCGCCTCCAGGATGCGCTCCGCGAGTCCCCCCGCGGCGGTCGCATGCTCGCACGGCATCAGAACGGCGAACTCGTCGCCGCCGAGGCGCGCCATGGTCTGGGTGCCGTCGAGCTCCGCGGAGACGATGCGGGCGACGGCCTCCAGCATCGCGTCGCCGGCGGCGTGACCGAACAGGTCGTTGACCTCCTTGAAGCGGTCGAGGTCGAGGCAGAGCACGGCGAGCTTGCGTCCCCCCACGTCCGCCGCCCGCATCTCAAGGTCGAGCCGCTGGCCGAAGCTGGCGCGGTTCGCGAGGCCGGTGAGGGCGTCGTGGTGGGCGAGGAACGCGATACGGCTTTCGGCCTGGCGACGGGCACGCAGGTCGCGCACGGCCACGGCGTAGTGGGGCCGCCCGGCATGCTCGACCGGCTGCATGATCACCTCGACCGGGATCAAGGTGCCGTCCGCGCGCCGAAGCTCGACCTCCACCGGTCGCTCGGGATGGCCGGCCATGAGGAGGCGTGTCGCTTCCCCGGGAAGGTAGGCGGACAGGGACGAGCCCGGGAGGCCGGCCTGGGGCCGGCCGGCGAGCTTGGCGAAGCTGCGGTTGGCGCTGACGACGGTGTCGCCCGTGCAGACCACGAGCCCCTCGACGGCGGCGTTGGCGAGGCTGTGCAGGCGGTCGGCCTCCAATTGGGCATGCCGGCGGTCGCGGAGGTCCAGCGCGAGCGCGGCGCCGGCCATGAGGAGGATGGTGAAGCTCGCCAGCGCGACGGCGACGGCCAGCCACGCGTTCGGGACCGCGGCCTCGGAGACGGCCATGGTCGGGTCCGGGGTAACGGTGACGGCGCCCATCGCGGTGAAATGGTGCCCGCAGATGGCGAGCAGCAGCAGGAGCGCGGCGGGAAGCTGGCGGGCGAGGCCTCGCCCGCCCGGCCGGGCCGACAGGGCGGCCCCGCCGAGCAGGACGGAAAGGGCGAGCGAGGCCGCGACGGCGGCGGGGTCCCACGCCTTGTGCCCGGCGACGTCGTAGGCGGCCATGCCGGTGTAGTGCATCGCCGCGATGCCGAGCCCGACGACGCCACCGCCGGCCCATGCGGCCGCACGCCCCCCGACGGAGACCGAGAGGGCCACGCCGGCGCCGACCAGCGCGATCGCGAGGACGAGGGAGAGCGCGGTGAGACCGAGATCGTAGCCGCCCGGGACGCCAGGCGCGAACGCGAGCATGGCGATGAAGTGCGTCGCCCAGATGCCGGATCCCCCCGCGAAGGCGGCCACGGCGAGCCAGCCGACCTGGACCCAGGCGGCGGTCCGGCGGGCGTGGTCGACGAGGCAGACCGTCGTCAGCGCCGACAGTCCGCAGGTGGCGGCCGCCAGGACGACGAGGCGGAGATCATGGGTTTCGACGAGGCATCCGACGACGTTGAGCATGGCGCGGCCTCGAAACCCGTTGAATCCCTCTGATCGCACAAGTCCCTGTCGGACGAGTTAAGCGTGCGCGACCATGTCGTGGATCCACAGGCGATCGCCGATGGGTGCCGCGGATCGGCCGTGCCCCCTTCCGGTGGGCCTCCCGGTCATCGTCGTGGCGTCGGGACGGTGTCGCCGAGGGGCGCGGCATGGGACCACGGCTCGCCGACCTTGCCGGCCAACAAGCGAGATCGACGCGGTGTTCACCGGCCTCGACATGCGCGGCTCCACCGCGGGCATGCAGCCCGCCTTCGATCCGCCACCGCTGGCCGCCTATCGAGTTGCTGATGGTCCCGTCGCGGCCCTTGGACGCCTCGAAGATTCCGGAGCGCGGGATCGTGCTCGGCGAGCCGTTCGACCCCCGCCGCATCGAAGCCGCGCTCCAGACATTCGCGGGCTGAGCCGAAGTCGAACCCATGGTGTCCCGGGTAGCGGCGACGACGGGCAGGCCGTCGCAGTGGTCAGCCCGCCGAGCCCGTGCCGGCTCGTGCGTCGTGGCGGCGTTCGCGCCGTCCGTCTGCTGATTGTCGAGCTTGCGCATCTCCCGTGGCGATGTTCTGCGGGCTCGTTTCGCCGTTGCGCCAGCCTGGTCGGCCTCGGACGGCGGTCGCGCTCGGTCGCCGTCACGTCCCGTGCGCTGAGCGCCACCACGGGGACCTTCGCGCAGCCGGGCAGCCCCGGGAGCCTGTCGAGAGAGTGGAACCCGTCCATCACCGGCATCGTGAAGCCGAGCGCCGCGCAGCCGTTCCCGGCCCCTAGACGGCCCAGCCATTGTGCTCTGGCACGGTGCGAGGGCGGTGACGCATGTGCCCCGGTGATCGCGGAACTTTCTTGTGCGGTCCCGGCGCGGTGGCCGGGCCGTCGGCGGGGCAGGATCAGCCGGGTGGCCCATTCCCGTCGGCGGCGTGGGCCGAGGTTGTGGGTTGCAAGCCCCCCGACCAACCTTCGCCGGGACGATCGGGCATCGGGCTCGATGGTGCACTGAGCGGGACGGGCCAGTCATGACATCCATGGAAATAAGTTCTTCTGTCGGCCCCACCGTGCGGGTCACGCATTTTTGCCATATCGGACTCTCGCGCTCGATTCCGGCGGTGGGACATCCGGACGAGACTCGCGCCTTCGCCCTCAACCAGGCCCTCCCAAAGGCGAACCGCGGCGCGGTCCTCGGCGACCTCTGCGCGTCGCTGGCCGAGGCGGGCGGCGACGAAGCGGTGCAGTGTCTCGACCAATCCATGGTGGAGCACCGGATGGACGAGCTGTTCGGCATCGTCGGCGCCTGCGTCTCCGTCCAGGCCGCTCGCCTGAAGGATGGCGTCCGGGGGGCAATGACCGAGGCGATGGAGGAGGCCCGCGCCTGTGGCGTGCATGTGTCCTGGACATCCAGGATCGAGGCGGTCGCACCCGGAACCGTGCTCCATGCCGCGCCCGACAACATCCGCGAACGGGTGAAGCAGGTCCTCGGGCTGTCGCGCGCGTTCTATTTCGCCCCGGTCGATCCCTTCGTGCACGTGAACTACCAAGTCATGCTCAGCGGCCCCGACGGGGATGTCGACCGCCTGGGTCGGAAGCTCGCCGACCACCTGGCCTCCCTGATGCCGGCAGGGACTGAGCGGCCGACCGTCAGATCCGAGACGCAGACCGAGACCGTGTACCCGGGCGCCACCTACGAGGAGTGCGTGCGGAACCGGCTGGCAACCCGCAGGCCGTTGCCCCCGACGGGAGAGGCGTTCATGTCGGGCGTCCGCGAGGCCCGGCGCGCGATCGAGGCCGGCGACGCCGTGGCCGCCTTCGCGGCGGCCGACGACATCGCCCGACTCGTAAGGCGCGACCCGGTGATGACGGCATTGCTTCTCCGAGGCGATCGTCCCGGCGACGGGAGCAAGCGCTTCGAGGTCGGCAACGCCCGCAAGCTCGCCCGGCACATCGCGTGCGTCGTCGCGACCCTGAAGGCGCAGGACGATCTGGAGGGCCTTCGCGGCCTGCTCTTCGCACCCTCGGGCATGGTGGAAACGATCCGGGAGAAAGTCTGGTACGAGCTCGCCGCGAACCGACTCCCCCAATACCACGCCAAGCCGATCAGGGCGGCCTTCGGCGACGTCGGCAACGCGCAACTCCACTTCGAGGCATTCGACGTCGATGGCCAACGCCGTCCGGCGGCGACGAACGGGCCAATCGACCGGGAACAAGCCCTCCTCGATTTCATCGCCGCAGGTGCTCCGGACCAAGAGACGGCGCCATCGCCCGACGATCGTCCGGGTCTCGATGGACCGAGCCCGTCCATCTGACCCGCTGCCCCCTCCGCGGCTCCCCGATCGGACGGGCCGTCGTCTCGGGGCGAGGTTCGGTAAACGCGTACCAAGCTGCCGTGGGCCTTCCGCGCCGTAGGCGTGTTCGCCGCGCCCTGGACATCGTTAGGCTTCGAACGGCCGAGCCGCTTCGCGAAACCTGTCGATCCCTGCGAGTTTCCTCACCGGCCGTCGGCACGGGTGACCTGACCGGTATTTTGGACCGGGCCGAGTGAGAGGCTACTGCATGGCAGCGACCATGGAGGCCGGAAGGCCAGATCCGGGAAGGTGACGGGCCCGGGCGGCCGGTAGCCCAAGGACGAATGCGGCCGGACGCGGTTGTATGTGTTCTGCCAGATCCCGATCACGGTCTGCGCCTCCTTGAGCGAGTAGAAGATCTCCTGCCTCAGGCACTCGTCCTTCAGCTTGCCGTTGAAGCTCTCGCAGTACCCGTTCTTCCACGGCGAGCCTGGGGTGATGTACTGGATCTGCGGGCCCGTCTTGGCGACCCATTTGCGCAGCGCCTTCGCAATCATCTCGGGGCCATAGCACATCGGGAAGATGGCTCGACGGCTCTGGGGCGGCGCGCGAAGCCATGCTGAGCGCAGCGCGCCGCCCTGGGCGGTCATGGCCGATCGACAGGTCTCTAGAATGACGGTGTTCGAAGCCTCATTCCGGAGACGGATCGACCATGACCAGACCACAGCTTACGCCGCCGGCCGGCGTTCTCGTAGCCATCGACGTCGCCAAGGCCCGCAACGAGGTCCTCATCGAGGTGCCCGGCTCCGGCCGACGACGCCGGTTGAGCGTCCTCAACACCCGCGCCGAGCACGACCGTCTGATCGCGCTCCTGTCGAACCTCGGCCAGCCGGTGACCTGCGGTTTCGAGGCCACCGGCAACTATCACCGCCCGATCGCTTGGCGCCTGCTCCAGGCCGGCTTTGCCGTGCGCCTGATCTCCTCCGTGGGGCTCGCCCGCACCCGCGAGGCCCTGCACAACGGCTGGGACAAGAACGACCCGAAGGACGCCCAAGTCATGCTGCACATGATCCGCATCGGCGCCTCGCAGGTGTATCACGACCCGCTCGCCGCCGGCATCAACGACGTGCAGGAGCTGTCCAAGACGCACGACGCCGTCTCGCGGGCCAAGACCGAGGTGCTGCATCGGATCCTGACCCACTACCTGCCGCTGTATTTCCCAGAGGTCGACCGCTTCCGCCACAACAGCCGCTCGGACTGGTTCTTCGCCTTCCTCGATCGCTTCCCCACGCCCGCCTGCATCACCGCGCTGAGCAAGGAAGCCTTCATCGCCGCCGCCTGGGATGTCGTCGGGCGCAAGGTCGCCAAGGCGCAACTGCTCGGCGACATCTACGAGACGGCCCACAGCTCGATCGGCCTGCCGGTGCCGCCTGACGCTCCGGCGGTGAGCATGTTCCGGCTCGTCATCGGCGAGGCGCGCGGGCTGATCCAGCAGCGCGACGCCATCGAGGCCACGGCCGACGCCCTCTTGACCGACAGCTCCGACTACAAGCTGCTGCGCCGCATCCCCGGCATCGGCCCGATCAACGCCCTGACCATCCTGGCTGAGGCCGGCGACCTGCGCCGCTTCAGCCATCACCGGCAGTTCCTGAAGTTCTGCGGGCTCGATCTGGCCACCCAGCAATCCGGCACCTTCCGCGGCCAGACCAAGCTGTCGAAGTACGGCAACGCCCGGCTCCGGCGTACGCTCTGGCTGGCCGGACAGGTCGCTATCCGGCAGCGGGAGAACGGCTTCCGCGACAAGTTCGAGCGCTACATCGCCCGCGACCGGCACAATGCCGACCTGCGGCGTAAGGCGCTGACCGCGATCACCGCCAAGATGGCGCGCGTGGTGCACGCCGTCATCAAGACCGGTGCCGACTACCGGCCCTTCGTCGAGGGGCCGGTGCGGTGGGAGAACCCCTCTCAGCAGAGCCGTGAGGGCGTGAGAACCACGACCCTGTAGATAATGCTCGGGTCTCCTGCCTGGATCGACATCTCGTGTTGAGGACGGTGAGGACCACGGTGCCGCGTGCATCGGCTGGATCCTGTGTTCGCTATGGCCGAGAGTTCTTCCGGATCGGCAGGAGCCGCCTGGATCGACGTTGACGACAAACACACCGCGGGCGCATGTTCGCGGACGGAGACCTGTTGCACGGCCAGCCGTCCTTCATCGCTACGTAGGACGTTGTCGCAATGGAGATGCTCCGGGATGCCGTGCAGGCACATCGCGTCGGCCAGCGCCTCGATCACGCCGAGGCTGCCGATGCGCCGCGCCACCTTCAGCGCGAGGCAGGCCCGGCTGTGTTCGTCAATCAGCGTCAGGACGCGCAGGCTCCGCCCGTCATGGGTCTGCGCCTGGACGAAGTCGAAGCTCCAGACGTGGTTGGGGTGGAGCGGGCGCAGCCGCACGCACGAGCCGTTGTTCAGCCAGAGGCGGCTGCGCGGTCGGTGCTTTTTTGGGACCTTCAGCCCCTCACGACGCCAGATGCGCTGAACCCGGTCCTTGCCCACCCGCCAGCCGGCCGCCTGCAGCAGCGCGGTCACGCGGCGGTAGCCGTAGCGGCCGTACTCGGACGCCAGGGCGATGATGGCGCGGGTCAGTTCATCCTCGTCGGCCGCAACCGTGGGCACGTAACGCTGCGTGCCCCGGTGCTGGCCGACGATCCGGCAGGCGTGGCGCTCCAAGAGACCGTGCTTCTCTCGGGCACCATCGACCGCCTGCCGGCGTCGTTCGGGGGCTACAAGTTTCCCGCGGCGAAGTCCGCGAGCACCTGCTTTTCAAGGGACAGATCGGCGACCAGCCGGTGCAGGCGGGTATTCTCGCGCTCCAGCTCCTTCATTCGCTTGGCTTGATCGATCTGTAAGCCGCCGTAATCTTTGCGCCAGCGATAGTAGCTTTGCTCTGGGATCTCGGCTTCCTTGCATGCGAGCGCCAAGCTCTTGCCCTGTGCCGTCAGGATCTTGATCTGGCGCAGCTTGAGCACGACCTGCTTTGCGCTCGTCTTCTGACCCCGCTTCATACCCAGCTCCTTCGGTCCCGGCTGATCCTCTCAATCAGCCCGGTCCAAAGCCAGCCGGTCAGGTCAACGCGCGATGCCCCATGACTTGCCGCCGTGGCACGCCGTGTACGATCAGGCGCAACGTTGGCTGCGGCCCGGCTGCTTCGAGAGCTTGATCCACAACCTGCGCGCCGTGTTGCGCCTGGCTGCGGGTCGTGCCGAGGAGCCCTCGGCCGTGGTGCACGACAGCCGCACCCCGCGTTCGACCCCTGAGAGCGTCGCTCGCGCCGCTTGGGACGGTCACAAGCGCACCCGTGGCTCGAAGCTGCACGCAGCGGTCGGTACGCTCGGCCAAGTGCTGGCTCTGCACGTCACACCGGCC
Organism: Methylobacterium tardum; assembly: GCF_023546765.1. NCBI lineage: Bacteria > Pseudomonadati > Pseudomonadota > Alphaproteobacteria > Hyphomicrobiales > Methylobacteriaceae > Methylobacterium > Methylobacterium tardum. The sequence continues at coordinate 3,670,552 of NZ_CP097484.1, read as the reverse complement.
AACGCCGATGATCGCGCAGCCGTGGCCGCGCTCGCTTGTGCCGTGCAGAGGGCAACCAGTGACAGCGTGAACCTCGCCTGTGTCGATCAGGGCTCTATACCTGAGCGCGCGGCGGAAGCGGCCGCCGATCACGGCATCACCCTGGAGGTCGTGAAGCCGTTCGCCGCACTGTGGTGGCCGGACCGACCGGTGTGGAACCGCGATCTCGACCAGGTCGCGGACACCGCATGGCTCGCCGATCTCGCGGGTCGCGCCGGCCTGACGCTCGACCGGGTCCGCGCGATGACCTTGGATGCCCCTCGCCGTCGGTTCGGGCGGGGATCGGGCGATGCGTCCCTGATCCTGTCGGCCGGGATCTATCGCCGCACACGGATCCGGCACGCGCTTCAGATCTGCCCGCGGTGTCTCAGTGCCGGCGACTGTGCTGTCATCGCCGAGACCGTCGCGGCGTGGATCGAAGACTGGCCGCGCCGCTTCTTCACTGCCGCCGGCGAAGCCGGGCTCACTCAGCGGATGTTCCGAAAAGTCGCCCGGCCCGGCGATCTCGCGCGCCAGATCCTCCGCCTGCCCGAAGGTTTTCGCCGCGACCGGACCTTCCTCCCCGTCCTTCAAGACAAACGCCTGAAGCGCCTGCGGCGGATCGACAACCCACGCTACCGGCGCATCCGTGCGGCGCGGATCCTGCGCGCGACGGGCCCCAAGCTCCGGCGGCGCGGGGCGTCCCCTGGCCGAGACCGGTCAAATTGACGACGCCATGAGACCAGACGCAGTCAGGCACGAACCGGATCAAGAGTCGTCACGCAGCGCGATGCGCGTGGTCGCGGCAGCGGCGGACATACTTCACCAGGGTCCACACGGCCTCCTGCTCCTGTCCCGTCATACGGGCCTCGCCGAGAAGGTCCGTCAGAAAGGCGAGCGCCGCGTGCCCGTCATCGGCCGCGATCACCTTTCCTGGGGATTCCTCGCCCCCCGATTCGCCAAGGCTCGGGGTCTCATCCTGTGCGTCGCCGACGGGCTCGACACGGCCGCCATTCTCGCGGCCCAAAGCCTCCCGCCGCTGCCCACCCCGTCGCACGCGGCGGCCCTCGAAGAGATCCCCATTCAACGGGATCTCGGCCGACCGCGCCGCGCTGATGAAAAACGTCAGGGCCTTCCGCGTTACGCCATCCGTCGAGGGATACTGCGAGCGAAACAGGCGCTGAAACACAGTCGGCGACATCGTGCCGAGCTCATGCTGGAACAGCGGCTCGTAAGCCGCCTTGAGCACGCCCGTCAGCACGGTCGGCCATGCCGGAGTCTCGTACGCCACAACCAGGGATTTCAGCCTCGGCAGCGCACGGCCACGGGCATCGATCAGCCGCAGAAACCTCAGGCCCGAGAGCACCTGCCGTCGCATACTCTGAGACACGTGCTGCAACGCCATTTCGCCGATGGGATTTGGCGTGCCGTGATCGCGCAGGACAGTGATTACAGCCAAGACGGCGCTCAGCGAAACATAAACGGGGCCGGCGGAATTCGCACCCCCTCAGCAAGTCGCGGCATCGTCAAAGCCCTTCTGTTTCGCCAAAGGTGCCTTACTGTTTCGTTAAGGTCAGCCACTCGAATCGCCGCGGAACCAGAGGGTTGATCAAACGGGGATCGGTGGCACGAACAGGCCATGGAGGCCTCGATGGATCACGCGCATCTCGCCCTGGTACGAGCCTACGACGGGGAGCCCCTGAAACGCGTCATCCTCGCGACGGGGCCGGACGTCTTGTACGTCGCCAATCCCCGATTTCTCGACGCGATCAGGACCGGCCGCAGCCAACCGATCGGATTTCGGCCAGTCGACTGCTATGCGTGGGACGAGATCGCCTTCGAGAGGCTGTCCGAGGCTTATGCAGCATCGGGCCAGACCGAAACCGACGCATGGATCGCACTCCCGCCCTTCGCGGGATCCCACCTGCGACTGCGCTGACCCAGACGGCCCTGGCGTCAGGTCCGATCCGGCGCTGCCGCATCCGCCACGACGGCTTGCCGTCGAGCCCGTCGGCTCGTCTCCCTGGTCTCGATGCCGTCAGAAGTCGACGTGCAGGCGCGTGGCGAAGGCGTCCACTGGCCCCCGGTCGCGGTTGTATCCCGGGCTGTCGACGTGCTGGTAGTCGAACGTCACCGTCACGGCCCTGCTGACGCCGACGGCGTAGTACGCCTCGAACGCGCGCTCGGCGGCGTACCGAAGCCGCCCGTCGCCGACGACCAGGCCGAGGCCGCCCGCCGCGAGGTATGCCCGGTGCGAGGGCGACAGGGCGTTCATCACGGCCCCGACGCCGACGGTGTCCTGCGCTCTTCCCCAGCCGGCCCCCTTCAGCGAGAGGCCGCCCGAGAGCGAGCGGTCGATGTCGGCGAACGACAGGTTCTCCGTCCGGCCGTCGCCGTCGCTGAACCGGAGGAACGAGCCGAGGTCGGCCGTCAGGGCCTGCTCCAGGTTGACGTAGAAGCCGCTCTTGCGCCTCGGGCGGCGCGTTGCGGCCGCGGCTTCGTTGGCGTCGGCGAACGCGCCCGCCTGCGTGAGGGCGACGACGTCGCGATAGTTCGCGGTCACGCCCTCGTTGCTGAACAGGCCGACGCGCAGCTTGCCCGGCTGGTGGAGGAGCGGAAGGGTATGGCGCTCCTCGAACTCCAGCGTGGCCCCGCCGCGCCGGAGGACCCTCGGGTCCAGGACGTCGCTGGACGGCTCCTTCGGGACCTGCGTGTAGGCACCGCGGACGGCGAACGCGCTCCGGTTGTACTCGACCATGACGCCCTGCGTGTAGCCTGGCAGGTTGGCCGGGAAGTCGTAGGCGCCGGAGGCCCACAGCGACCAGTTGAAGAAGTCGACGCGCGGGTCGTGCGCGTAGGCGTTGCCGTCGAAGAAGTCGCCGAGCGCGAACTTGCCGGCCACCACCGTGACCCGCTCGACGTCGCGCGTCCCGGCCAACTGGTTGGGCCCGTCGGGCACGGTCTCGGTCTCGCCGCCGAGCCCGAAGGTCTGGCGCACGTAGTAGCGGTTCGACCGCAGCCGGGGCGCCGCGGCGCCGGCCTTCTGCGCCTCGCCGTTCAGGAAGCCGGCGACGCCAGTGGTCCGGCTGAGGCCGAAGCCCTGGCTGAACTCCGGGTTGTAGTAGAGCTCGGTGCTGTCGGTCAGCCTCAGGCCGAGGAACACGGTCGCGGTCGTGGTCTGCTGGGTCTGGCTCGGGACCAGGCTCTGAGGGCCGACGTAGGGCGAACGGAAGTTTGGCACGCCCTGCGCGACGAGGGTCGTCTGCCCGTGCACCGAGATGCGGTCGGAATTGCCTGTGTCCGGATCGTGCGGCGCCGCGTCGTCGGGTTCGGGCGGCAGGGCGAGGCCCCCCGGGAACCAGTAAAGGCGGGCCAACACCTGGTTCGAGGCGGCGCCGACGCGCGCGGAGAAGGGGCCCCCGTCGGCGCCGGGCACGAAGCCGAGCCCGAGGCGGTCGGTCCGCCCGAGGTCCAGGTAGCGGTAGTCGATGCCGAGCGCGAAGTTCGGGAGGATGGCGAACTGGATGCCCGCGCCCAACGTGAACCCGACCGACCCGAACTCGCGCCGGCCGCGGTCGGGGGCGGTCCCGTCCTGCCCCGGGAACGTCGACAGCACGTGGCTGTCGGCGGCCGCCGGCCGAAGCTCCCGTACACGAGGTAGCGGTCGAAGCTGTAGCCCAGCCGCGCGCGGAGCGTGCCGTACGCGCCGGTCTTGGCCCGCACGATGTCGAGCCCGTCCAGCCCGTCGCGGCGCTCGTAGCCGAAGCCGGGGGTCGTGCCGAGGACCGGCCGCTTGAGCGATGCCGCCGAGAGGTCCGCCTCCAGCCCGATCACCGTTTGCCCGGCCTGCCAGTCCCAGCCGAGGGCGAGGCCGCCGACCGCGGAGGTCGCCCGCCGGCCGGCGTCGTTGCGCCCGGCCCCGTCGCCTGTCCGGAAATCGGGGAGGGTCCGGCCCCCGACGCGCGGCGCGCCGAGGTCGAAGCCCCCGTACGACGCGCCCCCGCTGGCCTGCCCGGCCAGGTACGGCCCCGACCAATCGACGAAGCTGGCCGCGGACGGCGCGGGGATCCCCAGGTCCGCGGCTCCCGCCTCCGGGATCAACGGGACGCACCATGGAGCGGCGATCGCAAGCCTGACTAGGGTACGCATGGCTAAACTTCCGAACGTCGCACGCCGGCGATGAATCGTCTGATTGGCGGCTTTCGCTCCGACGGGGCGAGGCCCGCGAACGTCGCCCCGAAGGCATGGGCGTCAGTCACAAACCCGCAAGACATCTCGATGACGGCCGGATCCCGATCGCGCCATGGCGCCCCTCCGGCCCGTCGTGGACGGCGATGGGCTGGCGGGCAACCCCGGAATCCACCGCAGCCTCGATTCGGTCACTGGCGTCGTACGGATGTCTTGCGCCCGCGGCCGCCGCGCGCGGGCCGGCTGACGTCGCGGCGCAGATCCGCCAACGAAGGACGCCTCGCCTGTCCGCGCGGGTCGGGGGAGGGCAGCTTTGCGGGCCCCCGTCTCACGCCGCTTCCGGCAACGCAAGACGTCCAGGGCGATCCTGGGCAACCGCGGCCGCCTGCAGTGGGCCCGGCGCCCGAACCCAGGCACACTCCAGGCGACCCGTGGCGGGATTCAGCGACCAGTGGGCCGAAAGACGAGGAGGCGCCGTTCCTTCGCGAGGGGGAATGGCGGGCGCGGACGCGGCCCACGCGAGATGGACGATGGACATGAGGGTCTCCTGGGACGGGCCGCGCGTGCGGCCGGTCCCGGGTTCACCCTTCCAGGGCGAGTCCGTGCGACCTAGCCGGCGCGCGGCACAGTCGATCGACTGTGACTGTCGCTGGGCATGGGGTGGAGAGGGTTCCGGTGTGCGACGCGGGCGGCACAGGCGCGCCGGCGACGGCATTCCAGTAAACGAAGGGCCGAGGCGGTCAAGCCCAAAAATCATGAATCCGATTGACGGATGAGCAAGTTAGGCCGCATTTTCTTGGGCCGGACTGTGATTGTTAGTCTCGGCTAAGATGTCGAGTGTCGCCCCGCCGAACCGACGCACCTCATTCACTTCCATGCCTCGGCGGGTTCGTGGGGCGGCCGACGGGTCCTTGTCGATTTCGACCGTCATGACGCATATCCCGACCGGGATGCCTGGTGGGACGGAGTGGGCCCGCCGCCTCGATATGACCGGCGCGACGGCTCGCCAGCCGCCGGCCGGACCCGCGTCCCTGGTCCTCCTTGAAACCGCATTCGAGGTGTCGTCGTCGCCGTGACGCTTGTATAGCGGGAGCTTCCCCGACATCCTGGGCCGCACGCGGTCGCGCTCGTTCTTGGCCTTCTGAGCCACGTCCATGTCCAGAGCCGATCGCCGACATGATGCCGTCGCCGAACTCCCCCTGGATCGGCTCCTGGCAGGCAGTGCCGTAGACCGTCGCCAAATCCCGGAACCGGTAGATCGGAAGGCCGGCGGGCAGCATCGGGTCGGCTGGCAGATACCAGATCGGGGGCCGTGCCCGACAGCGGCACCGACGAGGAGGCGGCGGCCAGCAGGGCCCCGCGGATGCGGGCCAGGTCGAAGACGCGGCCGGGTTCTCGCAGCGGCACCCGCAGGAAGGTGACGAACGGCATCGGCGTCGGCGCGGGATCGATCCCCGGCTCAAGCCAGGCCGCGCCGGGAATCTCCGTCGCGGCGGCGATCGCGCATCGGGCACGCGACGAGGTGGGGCGAGGCCGGGAAGGATGCGACGTGGAAGACCGAGCGACCCCGGCGCGATGGCGCCGGGGTCGCTCGATTCATTTCGCTTCCCGCACGGCCCGGGAGGCTTGCCCCACCGGCCATTGGATGATCTAGGGCTCGCGGCTCGACCTCGGAAGGGAGCGTGACATGGCCAGCCTCTGCCGCGACGCGGACCCGATCGGCCGTGCCTGCGGGCCAACGGGCGCGCCTGCTGCCGGGCCGTTCCGGCACGATGGGGACGCCGCGGCCGCGGCGCACTGCCTCCGCGACCCGTCGAGCGCGTGGACCGGCCTCGCGGTCGCCAGGACGAGGGCCGGCATCTCGCCGGCCACGTCCGCACAGGTCCCGCGGCAGGCCCGGCGGAAGTTCCGCGGGGGCGAGGGGCAGCGCTTCGGGTGCAACGACGGGCCCGTCGCCGCCCGCCCGAACGGCGCCGCGTGAGGCCACGATGCAAGCCTGGATCTACACGCTGATCCCGGCCGCGGCGGCCATCCTCGGGGCCGCGATCGCGGCCAACCTGCGGCCGGGGGCCGTCTTCGTCAGCGCCATCCAGCATCTCGCGGCGGGGGTGGTGTTCGCCGCTGCCGCCGGCGAGATCCTGCCAGACCTGAAGCATGTCGGCTCCCCTTGGGCCACGCTGGTCGGGGGCGCCGTCGGCGTGGCGGCGATGCTCGGGGTCCGCATGCTGGAGCGGCGGGCGGCCGGGCCGGTGGGGCTGCTGACCGTGACCGGCATCGACATCCTGGTGGACGGCCTCGTGCTGGGCATCGCCTTCGCATCCGCCGCGAGGGCCGGCTTCCTGCTCACCGTGGCTCTCACCGTCGAGGTGCTGTTCCTGGGCCTCACGGTGGCCAGCGAGCTCGGCGAGGGCGGCGCATCGAAGTGGAAGGTGGTCGGCGCGACGGCGGGTCTCGTCCTGCTGCTGCCGCTCGGCGCCCTGCTCGGCGGTCCCGTGGGCTCCATGCCCGCCCCCGTCCAAGGCGGCTTCCTGGCCTTCGGCTTGATCGCGCTGCTTTACCTCGTCACCGAGGAACTGCTGGTCGAGGCGCACGAGTCCGAGGACCGTCCCTGGGTGACCGCCATGTTCTTCGTCGGCTTCCTGCTGCTGCTTCTTCTCGACGAGCTGGTGGGATGAGGCCCCGCGGGCGAGGCTCGCCCGCTGCCGGCCGCCCGTCACCCGTCGTGCGGCCCGTTCCCGGGCGCCGCATGGGTTCCGATCTCCGCGATCAGGGGGGCGCCTGACGCCGACCGGGATCCGCCAGCAGATCTCTGAAGGGCGAGCCATGTCTGCCCCGGGGCCGACGCCCACCCGTTCCGGGGGGACGACAAAGGTTCCGCGAGCGGCGACAGGTCACCTCCTGCGTTGGGCTCCCCCGACGCCAACTCATCGGCAAATCGTCGCGGATGGCCAGCGGGGACCGGGAAACCGAACTGCGAGGGGGCGCCGATCCCGCCCGCGGCCTCATGCTCGCGGGCGAGGATCCGCCCGGCCGGGCCCCGGCCACCAGTCCGTGGTGTCGCCTGGGCCGCAGACCCCGCCGCGCATGCGCGTCCGGGAAGTGGGACGGAATCGCAGGAGCGCCGGCCCGCGGGCTGGTTCAAACTGAGACAGGACTCGAAACGATGCACCCTGTACCGTGAGCGACGGTACTCGTAAGATACGTCCACCGGGGTCAGGGCCGAGAACGATGCCGACGACGCGCCGGCTTGGCTTGTGGGACGCGGACGTGTCCGTCGGAATGTCGCCCACGACGAGGCCGGCAGGGCTTGCTGCGTGAAGCTTGGATTGCCTGCGGTTGCGAGGACCGAACCGACCGCGATACGAGTTCCGTCTCGCAGCGACCGCCCCGAACCCGAGAAAAGTCGCCACGATCATCCCGATGCCGCGGCCGAGCGCCGCCGGATCGGTTGAAGGGCTAATGGCCGAGGTCGAGGGCTGATGCCACCTGTCGCCGATCGCGGCCGCGATCGGCTTTCATCACGACAACCGACCCAATCGATCTTCCCGCTTCCGACATACAATCCCTGCGAGGAATCTCGCTGACATGGCGAAGTGAGCGTCTTTGTGCCGGAAACGTTCGCCAGCGACCGTCATGTGAATGCATTGATGAAATTCATCAGGGCCGGGACCATGGTCGTCGCGTCATAGACGACTGAAACCTCCAGCGGTGGAATCGATAAGTCGAGGGATCGGAAAACAACGTCGGCGGTCGTGCTGATTGCCAAACCCGAGGGAACGACGGCAAGGCCAAGCCCGGCTGCAACGAGGGCAAGGAGCGAGGTCACGGTTGCGGCTCTATGGACGTCGGTCGGCACCACACCGATCCGGTCCAAAACTTCCCCGCCGAGTTCCCCGCCGTGCGCCGCGTAGACGACGAACGCATCTCCTTGAAGTTGATCGGGGCGGATCCGATCGCAGGACACGAGCGGATGGGTGGCAGGCAGCGCAACCACCAGCGACCAATGCTCGATCACGCGATGGGCCAGCCGCTCGTCGCGGAACGAGGGCAGGAACACCATCAGTCCCATGTCGATGCGGCTTGCCAGGAGCGCATCGCGTTGCAGCGTCGGATACAGCTCCTCGAAGCCGAAGGTGACGGCGGGCGCGCGTCGGCGGAAATCGCGGACCAGGCGCGACATCAGTCCCGAGTACGCAGCGGCGCCGGTGTAGCCGATCCGTAGGTGGCCGGCCTCCCCGCGCCCGGCGCGCTGAACGACCTCGATACTGTGTTGGGCCTGCGCCAGGGTTGCGCGGGCCTCGGCCAGCAAGAGGCGCCCTGGTTCGGTCAACGCCACCTTGTGTCGGCCTCTATCGAACAACTCAACGCCGAGCATGCCCTCCATGCCGCGGATCTGCGCGCTGAGCGCCGGCTGCACGATGTTGAGGCGTGCGGCGGCTCGCGCGAAGTGTAGTTCCTCGGCGAGACAGACGAACGATCGTAGGTGCCGAAGCTCAAGGTTGATCATCGATCCTGATCACAGCCTGCATCAATGACGATTGGCGGTCGCGCAGGGACGCCGGTATGCCGTCGGGTGTGCCGCAGGCATCGGATCGTTCCCCGCACCGGGCCAAGGGAGCGTCTCGCGCGGAGGTCAGCCGACTCGTGCGGCGCGAGTTGGACCGCGGGATCGGCGGTACCGGGGCCGCGTCGCATCGAGGCAACGTTCATTCGCTAGGTTAAGGGTCGTGTTGCCGCAAGGACGTTTCCGTTTTTTGATCCCGGCGGTGCTGCTGGTGCCGTTACCCGTCGTCGGTGCCGCGGGCCGACTTTGGCAGCGCCTGATACACGCCGGAGAGATGGCCGCCATCAGCAGCGCAGTCGCCGATCTCCCGCCCGGAGCCACGGCCGCTTGGACGGCCAAGCCCCTTCTGCCTTGGACCAGTCCCGTCACGGGGCAAGTCTTGGTGCAGCGCGAGACCGGAAGCGCCGACTTTGCCTGCAAGGACAGCGTCTACTCGCTCGATGGATCGTCGGTCCAACTGTTCGCCATCACCCTGTGTCGCGTCGGTCGTGACGCCCCTTGGCGCAACGACCGGGACGGCTCCGAGCGATGGGGCGGCTGACCCAGACCAGCGACGTGTCCCACGAGGAGATTCGAACCATGGTGTTGCCTGACAAGCTCCCGACTGCCGTCGCCGCATGGATGAACGCCCTCGGGCAGACCGGGCCCTCGGCCGATGCCGCCCGCCGTTCCGCGCTGAGCGACGACGTGAGACTGACCTTTGCCGGCCAGACGGTCGTCGGCATCGATGCGGTCTTGGCTCACCAAGCGCGGATGCCGGCCGGACCTGCGATGCAGGCGCTGGAATGGCGCCTGTTGCCCGCCGCAACCGCCACGAGGCTGGCCCTTCGCGCGAGGTTCACCGGCGGGGCGGATGGGCGCACTGGTCCCAACGGCCTCTCGGCGCTCGATGTCGCCTTCACTCTCGGAGACGACGGGCGCATCCAACATCTGGAGCCTTCGCCGCACCACAAGGAGCCTGCTGATCTCAAGCCTGCCCTCCGCGTGGGGGATCGTGCCCCGCCGTTCGTGCTGCGCGATACGAGCGACCGGTCGACGTCGTTGCACGGAGGGCGGGTCCCGGCCACCCTGATCGTCTGGACCTGCAACCACTGCCCCTGGGCACTTGCCTGGCATGAGCGCATACAAAACGTGGCGCGTGATTATGATCTGTTGGTCCGCGTCCTGCAGATCAACGCGAACGACCCGATCGTTTCCCCCCATGACACGCTGGATGCCTGCAGACATCGGGTGACGGCCGGGGAAATGGCCAGTCCCTACCTGATGGACGCCGGCCAGGAAGTTGCTCGGGCATGGGGCGTACGCCATACCCCAGAGGCGTTCGTGCTCGATGCCGACGGACGGGTCGCCTATCACGGTGCGCCGGATGAGGACCACCGCGACCCATCCCGCGACGCCGGATGGCTGCGCGCCGCCCTGGACGCCGTGCTCGCCGGAAGGGATGTGGCAGTCCCTGAGACCAAACCCGTCGGTTGCACCGTGAAGTGGACCCTCGGGTCCGGTCCTGGCGGGAGCGAGCGATGACCCCGCCGCATGTCGCACTGCTTTACTGGGAGGACTGCCCGTCTCACGCGGAGGCTTTGACCCAGCTGCGCCGCCTCCTGCCGGAGTTCGGCTTGGATCCACAGGCCATCGAATTGCGCGAGATCTTGGTCTTGCGGGAGGCGAGGGACGAGAACTTTGTCGGCTCGCCCACGATCCGTGTCGATGGCCGCGACATCGCGCCGGTCGGCGATGAGCCCGCCGCCTTGACCTGTCGCCTCTACCGCCACCGCAACGGTCGCTACGATCCGCTCCCCGATGACGAGGACATTCGCGATGCGCTGCGGTCGTCCGTGCGGGAGGCCGGGAAGCCGAATGCCGCGCCCGGCGATACGGAAGTGCCATCGGAAACATCCACCTAACGGGACGGTCGCTCGGCCGCCCCCATTGGGATCGGGCGGTGCCGTGATGTGACTGCCAGCTCCGCCCGCAAGGGGGCCTCGGGGTTCGCGATGGCCGAGCGCATGGGGCTTTGCTCCGCGGTAGGGGCCTGCCCGAAGTACGTGTATGTGATCGCCGTCTTCGCGCGGATCGAGAAGGCGACGCTCGTCGTCCTGAGGTCGTAGACGGATCGCCCGGTCGGGCAGGGGGACCGAATGCCAGGACGCAACTTCGACCTTTGGGAGGTCGCCTCCCACCTCATCGCCCTCGCGGTCGCGTACGCCCTGGCCCTGCCTATCGGCTGGAACCGCGAGCATGAGGCTCGGAGCGCAGGGCTGCGCACCTTCCCGCTCGTGGCGATCGCCAGTTGCGGCTTCGTGATCGTCGCCATCCGAGTGCTGGGCCAGGATTCGGCTGGTCAGGCGCGGATCATCGAGGGTCTCATCACCGGCGTCGGCTTCATCGGCGGCGGCGCGATCCTCAAGCGCGCCGGGGGAACCTCCGGCACCGCCACTGCGGCGAGCCTGTGGGCGACGGGTGCGCTCGGGGCAGCCGTCGGCTACGGGCTCTACGACATCGCCGCGATCCTATCGATCGTGACGTTCGCGACCCTACAGCTCAACACAGCGTTCAAGGGATAGGCCGCCGGTGCGGGCCGGCGAGGCGGACCCGCACAGCCCGCCCCGCCACGCGCCCGACCGGCTCGGCGTGCTCAGGATCGGGGAGCTCGCCATCCGGAAGTCGGACGCTGCCCGCCGGCTCCGGCATCTCGGTGGGCACGAGGGTCTTTTCGGGTCAGTCGTCATTTGAGGCCGATGACCTCGCCCGCCGGTCTCCGGCGCGGTTCACGCCGGGCCGTGCATCCCGGGGCGACGCACGGCCCGACGGCCCGCGTCGGCGCCCCCGAGGGTGACCCCTTCGCCAGCGGCCTTCGCCGCGCGACCACGGCCGAGGATCACCCTGGCCGCATTGACGTCACGGTGCTCGTCCGCCCCGCACGGGCAGCGGCGCCGGCGGAGCCGCGCCGCACCACCCGCACTCGGCGGGCGTGCTCTACGCATCGACCAGGATCAGCGCGGCACCGGCTCTCGCGGCCTTGTAGCGGACCATCCCGGTCAACGTCCCCCAGCCCGCGTCCTGGATGGACCGGTTCATCCATTCCTTCTGCGCCATGTGCGTGCCTGGCTCAGGCATGGCGCCGGAGGCCGGGCACACCATGTTCGCGACCGCCAATTCCTCCAGCGCGATCTGCCGGATGCCCCAGCCAACGGCCGGCGCGGGGTAATCCGCCAGCAGTAGCGGCTCGGTGGTTCACTCGCCTCTCGGGTGGCAAGGTTGCTGCGAGGGGGGCACGGGCTGCTTCACGAGGTGAGATGATCCTGTCCCCATCCCTGCCATGCTCCACCATCGAAGGCCTCATCCGGAGCGACGGTCGTGTCGAGGTCGTCGCCCGAGCGCGCCGTGTGCAGGGGCGCTGTCCCCCCCAGCGGCGCAACCAGCTCAGCCCCTCACAACCGCTATGACCGCCGTCCAGCCGATCTGCCGAGCATCGGTCATCCCGAAGCACTGCACCTGCGCGCCCGACGCTTCAACCGCCATCATGAAGAGGTTGGCAATGAGCATTGTCAGGGAAGGCCCGGCTGACTACGGCCTTCCTGCGCGCGCAGATCGTTGTGCAGGGTCGTCGCCGCAATCGCGGCGTGGCCCATGGCGACGCTGATCTGATCGAGAGCGTAGACGATGTCGCCCGCGGCATAGATGCCCTCGCGGCTCGTGCGCTGCTTCTGGTCGACCGCGATGCAGCAGCCGTCTCCCATCTCCAGCCCGAGCGCGTGCGCGAGGCCGTCGTTCGAGTCCGATCCCAGCGCGGGGTAGACGGTGTCGAAGCGGCGCTCGCCGCCACCTTCCAAAAGCGCGGTGACGCGGTCGTCGTCGAAGACAAGCCGCGCCAGCGGACGTGCCTCCATCGCGACGCCGGCCCGTTCGAGAAGCGAGCGGTCGCCGGCCGTGATCTCCATCGGGCCGGTCGGGAGAAGCGTGACGTCAGCGGAGTAGGTGCGTAGGAACAAGGCCTCCGCGACGCCGCGCGCGTCAGCGCCGATGACGCCGATCGCCTGGCTCGTTGCTTCGAAGCCGTCGCAGACCGGACAGTACCGGAGCTGGCCGCGATCGAGGGCCCGTCGGTGCGTGTCCGGATCGACGTCTGGCCGCCGGTTCACGGTTCCGGTCGCGAGGATGAGGGTGCGTGCCACCAGGGCGATGCCGTCTCCCCGCGCGAGAAAGCGGCCGGGATGCCCCTCGATCACGTCGATGCGGCCCCTCACGAACCGAGAGCCGTAGCGTCCGGCCTGCGCCGACATGCGCGCCAGGAGTTCTTCCCCGCCGATGCCGTCGGGAAAGCCGGCGTGATTGTGCGAGCGCGGGATCCATTTGGCCCGGCTGTTGCCGTCGTCGACGACCGCAACCGTCCGGTGGTAGCGGGCGAGATAGATCGCTGCCGTCAGCCCGGCAGGGCCACCGCCGATCACGAGCGTGTCTATCGGCCGCTCATCGCTGCCGCTCATTGCCATCGCCTCCTCATGGCTCCGGACGAGTGCCGCCCGCGGATTGCGTGAACCGGCCCAGGTTTCCCGGAGACGTTTTGGTTTGGGTCGGGCGGCCGAGGCTCGCACCTCGGCTGGAGCAAAGTAGCGCGTCTCAGCTTCGGCGGGACATAGCCCAATGCGCAGATCGAGCCCCTGTTTGCCGAACCCATCGAGGCCAGCAGCCCGGAGCGGGCTGCATCGGATAGCCCGACAGGTGCTACGGCCGATCTCTGCGGCAAACGCCGATCGCCTCTTCCGATGCGAGAGCTCCTCACACAAATCGTTCGAGGCAGGCCAGCTGCCGTTCCGCTCCCCGCGAGGACAAGTATCACTCCAGCGTCCCATGTCCCGTCCCTGGCGCGCTCACGGTGCGATGCTGCTTCAGGATCGCCGCGTGCTCCCACTCTGTTCGATCCTGGGGATGCGGAGATCACCTCCCGCGCTGCCCCATTCGTCGCCTCCTCCCCGGCGCGATCCTCCATCGCGCCGCCGGAAGCATGGTCGGTCAAAAGGGCGCGGGCATCATGGGAAACTCCGATGAAGAGACTTCGCATCGTGCGGGCCGGTCCCTGGACGCTCTCCCTGGCGGCCCTGGTCGCGTTTGGCCTCTACGGCAACGGCCTCTTCGAGCCGAAGCCACGGCGGATGGCGTCGACACCGGACCGAACCCAAATCGGAGGCCCTTTCCGTCTGACAAGCCACAAGGGCGAGGTGCTGACGGATGGTGACTTCGAAGGCAGGCCACTCGCGGTCTTCTTCGGCTTCACCCACTGCCCGGAGGTGTGCCCGACCGCCCTCTTGGAGATGACCGAGCTCTTGGCGGCGCTTGGCCCGGATGCGGACAAGGTCACTGCCTTGTTCGTCACGGTCGATCCCGAACGGGACACAAAGCAGATCCTCGCCGACTACCTCCGGGCCTTCGACCCGCGCATCGTCGGCCTCACCGGGACGATCGCGGAGGTCGAGGCGGCCGCGAGGGCCTACCACGCCTACTTCCGAAAAGTCCCGATCGAGGGCGGCGGTTACACGATGGACCACACGGCTACGACCTACCTGATGCGCCCTGGGGGCGGGATGGCGAACGCGCTCGACCCCCACGAACCGAGAGAAACCCGCCTGCTGAAGCTGAGGCGGCTGATCGCTCGCTGAGGCGGAGGGCCGATGCAGCGCCCTCCGACGCCACGTCCTTCGTCCAAGGCGGGGCGCTACCCGCACGGGGCGGCCGTCAACGGACGCTGACTGCCGGAAGTCAGCGGCGCGGACGGTCCGCCACGTCTCAGGCGCTCCGGATGGGTGCTAGGAGCCGAAGCGCGTTCATGGTGACGAGCACGGTGGCGCCGGTGTCGGCCAGGATCGCCGGCCACAGCCCCGTCGCGCCGATCACGGTCGTCACCAGGAATACCGCCTTCAACCCCAGCGCGACCGCGATGTTTTGACGGATGTTGCCCATGGTCCGCTTCGACAACGCGATCATGGTGGCCACATCCGTGACCCGACCGTGCAGCACCGCCGCGTCCGCGGTCTCAAGCGCCACGTCGGTGCCACCCCCCATCGCGATGCCGATGTCGGCCGCGGCGAGGGCCGGCGCGTCGTTGATGCCGTCCCCGACCTTGGCGACCTTCCGGCCGCCCGCCTGCAACTCGCGGACGATGCGTTGCTTGTCCTGCGGCAACAGCTCGGCCCGCACCGCGAGGCCCAGATCCCGCCCGATCGCCTCGGCGGTCAGCCGGTTGTCGCCGGTCAGCATCACCGGCTCCACGCCCGAGGCCCTGAGCGCCTCGATGCCGGCCCGTGCGTCGGCGCGCGGCTCGTCGCGCATCGCGACGAAGCCGGCGAGCGCGTCGCCGTCGAGCAGCACGGACACGGTCTTTCCCTCGCCGTTGAGCGCCGCGATGCGCGTTCGGTGCTCCTCGGGCACGGTGACGCGTTCCGCCGCCGCGGCCGGCGAGCCGAGGAACACCGCCTTGCCGCCGACCCGGCCGAGGATGCCCTTGCCGCCAAGGGCCGAAGCGTCGCTCACGGGGGGCACCGGCACGCCCGCGGCCTTGGCCCGCCCCAGGATGGCGAGCGCCAGCGGGTGGCTCGATCCGGTCTCCAGCGCCGCGGCGAGGGACAGCACCTGGTCCTCGGACCGCCCGATCGCCACGATGTCCGTCACCTTGGGCCTGCCCTCGGTCAGGGTGCCCGTCTTGTCGAAGGCCACGGCCTTGATGGCGCCGAGCCCCTCCAGCACCGTGCCGCCCTTCATCAGCAAGCCGCGCCGGGCGCCGGCCGAGAGGGCAGCGGCGATGGCCGCCGGCGTCGAGATGACCAGCGCGCAGGGGCAGCCGATCAGCAGGATCGCCAAGCCCTTGTAGATCCATTCGCCCCAGGCCCCGCCGAACACCAGCGGCGGCACGACCGCGACGAGCGCCGCGACCGCGACGACGGCGGGTGTGTAATAGGTGGAGAAGCGGTCGATGAAACGTTCGGTCGGAGCCTTGGCCTCCTGCGCTTCCTCCACCAGCTGCACGATCCGCGCGATGGTGTTGTCGGCCGCCGCCGCCGTCACGCGCACGCGCAGCACCCCATCCGCGTTGACGGTGCCGGCGAAGACGGCATCGCCCACCCCCTTGCGCTTGGGCGTGCTCTCGCCGGTGACCGGCGCCTCGTCGACGGCGCCGGTCCCCTCGGCCACCTCGCCGTCGGCGGCGATGCGGTCACCGGGCCGCACCAGGATGACCGAACCGACGGTCAGCTGCTCGGCGGGCACCTCGGTCGTGGTGCCGTCGCGCTCGACCAGGGCGGTCTTGGGAACCAGCGCCGCGAGGCCCTGGATCGAGGCCCTGGCCCGGCCGGCCGCCACGCCCTCCAGCAGCTCGCCGATCAGGAACAGGAACACCACCGCGGCGGCCTCCTCGGCGGCCCCGATGACGAGGGCGCCCGCGGCCGCAATCGTCATGAGGCTTTCGATGGTGAAGGGCGTGCCGAACCGAGCTGCGGCGAAGGCGCGCCGGGCGATGGGGACGAGCCCGACGAGGACGGCGGCGCCGTAAAACCAGGGCTCGTAGGCCGGGACGACCTTGGCGGCGAGCCAGGCCAGTGCAAAGGCGCAGCCGCTCGCGGCTGCCAAGCGGATCTTGGCACCCTGCCACCACGGTTCCGCCGCTGGCGTCCCATGGTCGTGGCTCTGGGCCTGCCCGTTCGCATTGTCGGGGCCATGGCTATGGGTGCCGGTGCCATCGACGTCGGCCTGAGTCGCCTGGGACAGGGGCGCGGCGCGATAACCGCCGAGGCCGTTGACCTGGCGGACCACGGCGACTCCGAGATGCGGGTCATCCTCATGCTCGACGGTCATCGTCCCGGCTGTGACCGACACCGACACGTCGGAGACGCCGGGCACGCGGCGCACGGCGTTCGTGATCTTGGCCGCACAGGCGGCGCAGTCCATGCCGGCGATGCGGTAGCGGGAGGTAGCCAGTGTGGGATTCATGGAACGTGGTCCTTGTCGCCTCGCCAGGGCGTGTACGACCTCTACCGACTAGAGGTTCAAGCCCCATGTTCGGGGCGAGGTCCACCGCGCTCCTGAGTGTCGCGCCGGGCTCAAGAAGCCGACGATCCGCCGGGGGTACCCCGCATCCGATCCTGGTCCGGCCGAAGGGTGAGTCTCCAGGTGTCGTTCGGCCGCCTGTCGGGCTGCCACCAAGGTAAATGCCGGGGGCTTCCGCCATCGAGCAATGCCGGAGATCGAGCGACGGCGGTGATTTGAAGGCGGCGTATCGGGGCGGGTGTCCTGGCCTGCCAGAACCTCTCGGCGAGAGCGATCCGGCATGGAGACACCGCCCAACGTCGTCCGGCTTCGTCAGCCCGAGGACGTCGACGATCGCCCGGTAGAGGTGCTGCGCACCGGCGACCGCCGCCCGCTCGCTCAAGCTTTCGAGATGGAAGCGGACGTCGTCCCGAGCGCGATGCAGGATCTGCGGCTGCCGGAAGGGCGCGTCCGGCTTGTGCGGTACGGCCACGGTCCCGAGCGAGCTCTCCAGACTGGCATCGGCCTGAAGCCTATAGCATGCGTTCGCGTCCAGAAACACGGCTGGAACGGGTTTCTGGACCGGGGCCGCTTCACTTCGACGCTCCCGCCGAAATAGGCGCGGCGCATCGCTTCCGCGGATTGGGAGATCCAGGCAGATGCGACGCCCATGGCCGATTCAGGGGCGCGAGTCGGCGCAGGCGAGGAACATCACGATGATCAGGATGGGGGCGACGTCGTGGAGGCCTGAGACCGCCGCCGCGCCGACCGCGCCCGTCGCCCACAAGCTCTCAGCCGTGGCCGTACCCGACGTACGCCGGGCGCGCTGGAGGACCGCGCCGCCGCCGATGAAGCCTACGCCGGTGGCCAAGCCTTCGATGATGCTGGCGGGATTGCCGGGGTCGATCCCGACGGCCCGAATGGCGACCCACACGAAGCCGCAGGCGGCGATGGAGCCAAGGGGGAAGGTCCGAATCCCTGCGGAGCGCGCATTCCGCTCGCGGTCTCATCCGATCGGGATCGCGGGCGCCAATGAAGGGCGGATGAGGTGGGAGGCCACCGACCGCGCGTTCGTTTGGAACGGCGTCATGGCCAGGACCGGCATGCGGCGTCGCGACGAGAAAGGGGCGTGGTCAAGATGGGCCGCCCCGGGGGGACCGGCGGGAGCGTCCTCGGACCTACTAGAACCGCGATGATAACGGCCTTCAGTGCGGACAGGCGGCCTTGACACGGTTTGACGCGAACGGGACAGGTCTCGGTCGGCCGGCTCGGGGGCGACCGCGCCCCGCGGCAGGGCGCGACGATCCCGTCGAGGGCCGGGAAGCCTGCCCTTGCATGGGCCGTCCTCGGCCGACACGGTGGAGGGTTCATGACGAGGGCGCCACACGCGGACAAGGCCGAGGCTCGGGCCGTCGAGGCCGGCCGACCTTGCGGCTCCCCTGCCGCACCCCTTCGGACAGCCCCCTGGTGGCCGGCGGCCAAGAGGTTCCTTGCCGCGGCCCCGACGGGCAGTCCCTCGCCGGCCGGCGGGACAGGCGCCTGATGGAGCAGGGCGGTGAACGGGGCGGGGCTTCCCCGACGGAGCACATCCTCCTCGTCGAGGATGATGACGGCATGCGCGTGCTCGTCGCGCGCATCCTTCGGGAGAGCGGCTACCGCGTGACGGGCTGCCGGAGCGGCGCCGAGATGTGGACGCTCCTGCCCGAGGTGCCCGTCGACCTCGTCCTGCTCGACGTCATGCTGCCGGGCGCCTCCGGATTCGACCTGCTCAAGGCCCTCAGGGTGAAGGGCACCGTACCCGTCATCATGCTGAGCGCCCGCAACGAGGAGGCCGACCGGGTCCTTGGCTTGGAGCTCGGCGCCGACGATTACATCGCCAAGCCGTTCGGACGGCCGGAGCTGCTGGCCCGCATCCGCGCGGTGCTGCGCCGCGCGACCATCGCGCCGGCTCCCAACGCCGCGGCGCGGCCGGAGACGCTGTCCTTCGCCGGCTGGCGCCTCGACCTGCGCAGCCGGGCCCTGACCGATCCCGAGGGAGCCGCCGTGGACCTGTCGGGGGCGGAGCACGACCTGCTCCTGGTCTTCCTGGAGCATCCCGGGCGGGTGCTCGGCCGCGAGCAGATCCTTGAGATGGGCCGCGGGCGCCTCGCCGCGCCATCCGACCGCAGCGTCGACACCCTGGTCAGCCGCCTCCGGCGCAAGCTCGAACCGCCCGAGGGCGCGGCCCCGGTGATCAAGACGGTGCGCGGCTCCGGCTACATGCTGGCCGCGAAGGTCGGGCGCACTTGAGGGGCTGGCCGGCCTCGCCCGCAGCCTGGAAGGGCGCACGGTCGCCGTCCTCCTGTTGGCGGTCCTGGCCGTGCACGGCGGCGCGCTCGCGCTCTACCGCCGGTCGGCGTCGGCCGCCGCCGATGACGCGTTCGCGACCGAGATCGCCCACCAACTCGTCTTGGCGCGCGAGGCGGTGCTGCGCCGGCCTCCGGAGGATCGCGGGACCGAGGCGCAGGCGCTCTCTTCGGCGCATTTCGAGATCGGCTGGGAACGTGGGCCGCCAGCCGGGGCCGTCGGGACCGACCCGGCGCTGCTGGACCTCCGAGACCGTGTCCTGGAGGTCGAGCCGGTGCTCGGCCCGAAGCTTGCGTTGACCCTGGCCGCGCCGGACGAGCCGCTGCGCCAGCGGGACCTGCGCGGCGCCTTCCCGCTGCCTGACGGCGGCTACCTGACCTTCCGCTCGGCCCACGCGCCGGGCCTCGCCCGCCTGGGGGCCTGGGCCTACCTGGCGACGGCGATGGCCATCCTGGTCGGTGTCGCCGCCGTGGTCGTGGTTCACCGCATCGCCGGCCCCCTGCGCGAGTTGACCCGCGCCACCGGGCGGATCGGCCGCGGGGCGGTCGTACCGGTGCCGGAGGTGGGGCCGGACGAGACGCGTGGGATCGGGCGCGCGCTGAACGCCATGCAGGACCGCATCCACGGTCTCGTCGCCGAGCGGACCCAGGCGCTGGCGGCGGTCTCGCACGACCTGCGCACGCCCATCGCCCGGCTCCGCCTGCGCCTCGACCGGGTCGAGGACGCCGACGAGCGTCGCGCGATGGCGGCGGACCTCGACGAGATGCAGGCCATGGTCGAGGCGACCCTGGCTTACGTGCGCGGCGGCGACGACCCGGAAGCGCGGCAGGCCGTCAACGTCGCGAGCCTCCTGATGGGGGTGGCGGACGCCTCGGCGGACGCCGGCCGGGATGTCGCGTATGCCGGCCCCGGACGGGCGCTGGCGGAAGTGAGGCCGGTCGCGCTTCGGCGGGCACTGGAAAACCTCGTCGACAACGGCGTCCGCTACGGCGACCGGGTGCGCATCGCCCTGGGCTTCGAAGACGGTGACCTCGTGGTGCACGTCGGCGACGACGGGCCCGGTATCCCGTCGGAGGACGTGGCCCGGGCCTTCGAGCCGTTCGTGCGTTTGGAGGCGTCGCGAAACCGGAACACGGGCGGGACCGGCCTGGGACTGACCATCGCGCGACGGGCGGTCGAGGCCGAGGGTGGCAGCCTCCGCCGGCGAACCGGCCCGGGGGAGGCCTACGGGCCGAGATCCGCCTGCCTCGGCCGGGCGGGCGCGGTCAGGGCGGCGTCCCCCCGGCCGGCCCTCAGCGCGCGGTCGCCGGCGCGTCGGGGTGCGCGTCCGGCTGCGCCGACCGCGCGTTGGACACGTAGGCGCTGCCCGGCAGCGCCAGCGTCAGTAGCAGCGTGGCTGCCGCCAGCGCCGCTGAGAGCGCGGCGGGCACGAGGAAGGCGTCGGGCCCGAGCAGCCTCTGCAGGAAGCCGCCCGCGACCGCCCCCGCGGTCAGGCCCCCCAGAGCGGGGCCTGGAGCCAGAAGGAGGGCGCGGGTTCGTGCAGGACCATGTTCGCGAGCCCGGTCCCGAAGCGCACGACCGTTCCCGTGACGTAGGTCAGCGCAAGGCTTCGGCCGCCCTCGTCCTGCAGCGTCGCGTTGAGGATCCCCAACGCCAGCACGACCGGGTACGCGTGAAGCGGGAACGCCTCCGGTCCCTCCGGCAGGAGGTTGCCGATGGACAGCAGCACGGCCTGGACGCCGAGCAGGACCGAGAGGCGCCACCGGCCGGCCCAAGCCGCCAGAAGCGTCCCGACGAAGGCGCCGAAGCAGAACAGAGAGATGGTGCTGCCGAAGCGCATGGCTCCCGGCCAGTCGAAACCGCTGGCCGCGACCCCGAAGCGGGTCGTGTTCCCGCTCATGAACGACATGAACAGCTGCGAGTGTTCGAGGAATCCGATCGAGTCCGCGGAGCCCGCCAGCGCGGCCAGCGCGATGGCGAGCGGCACGCGCGTCGCTGGGCTCGACGGGAAGGATTTGTCCATTCGTCACCTATGATCTTCGGGTGGGTGTTCCGGCCTCGCTCGGTCGCGCCGGGCTGCCGCCAGGGTTAAGGCCGCCCCGTGGTCGCGGCTTTTCCGGACGGTGACGAAGTGTGTCGACGCGATCGTCCGGGCTGCGACAGGCCCGGATGCCCGTGTGCGGAGCGGACACACTTCGTCACCGACGCGGCGACCGGCAGACATACGGGTCGTCTATCTCGGGTCCCGAAGCGGTCGGCCCGACCGCAGACCGGACAGGAGATGGACCCATGAAGAGGACGCTCACCGCCGCCCTCGCCGTCGCGACGCTCGCCGCGGCCGCGCTGCCCGCGCTCGCGATCGACGGGCACGGAAACGCGGCGAACCCCGAGCGCGCGGTCCCGAACACCGGCGGCGTCTCCGGCGGACCCGCCCACCGCGACGATCCGCGGGTCCGTGAGTCGCAGGAGCGGCGGTCCGACGGCACGCCGGCGCACGGCGCCAACGACGGCCACGCCCACGGGCACAGCCAGGACGCCAGCGGCAAGAGGTGACAGCCGCGCGGGCGGTGGAGGCGAAGGGTGGAGATGCCGTCATGCGACTGCTGCCCCTCCTCGTCGTCTTCGCGGTTCTCGCCGCGAGCATCGGCTACGCGCTCGCTTGAGCCGGCCCGCGCGACAAAGGGTTCACGGTGCGTCGTCTGCCCCTCAAGCGTGCCGTGGAACGCCCGCCCCGACGCCAGTCGGGGCGGGTACGTGGGGGCGCCCGGACAACCTTCGCTCCGGCCGGCGACCTGGATGGCGATGGCTTGCGGTCGAATCCTCTAATCGGTCATAAGGGCGGTGATGCCAGCGGCGCGGAGCCATAGGTCCTTCGGGGCGGTCATGGGGTGGTGGTCGACCGCCGCGCGCGCGCTCGCCCTGGTCCTGGCGCTCGCCATGGCGGCGCCGAGCGCCGGAATGGCCTCTGACCTAGCGTACCACCAGGGGCATCACGGGCACGGCCGCACGGAACTCGCCGTCGCGTCCGACGAGGGGGCGGCTGCGGATAGGGCCGCCGACCCGGGTGTGCACAGCCATCTCCATTGCGGCTGTCACCTCGCCGTCAGTCCGCATGGCACGACTGCGGCCACGCCTGTCATGGCCTCGCGCCTGAGTTACGCGCGGGTCGCCGCGTCCGTCCGCTCGGTCTTCCCGGACCGCCTGCCGAGGCCCCCGCGCGCCTGAGGCGACGCTGCCACGGGCGCGTCCGCGCGGAGCTGATCGCTTCCGGGGCGTCGCCGCACGTCACCCAGCATCAACGACGGCGCCGTCCCTGACGGCGCACGGTCTCGGCCGAGCGAACATCATGCGCATCTTTCTGACCGCGGTCCTCGTGGCCGCCGGCGTCTTTGCGGGCGCCACCCTTCCCGCCGTCTCCGGCTTCGTCCGCGGCCTCCTGACCGCGGTCGGCGTGCCGCCGTCGATGGTCACGTACGCCGCAGGGCCGGCTACAAGTGCCCCCGCCAAGGAGCCAGCCAAGGGACCCGCCGAGACCGCGGACGACGGCCACGACCACGGCAAGCCCTCGGCCGGGAAGGCCGACGGCCAGGCGCGCGGCGAGCACGAGCACTCCGAGTCGGAGGGCGAGGAAGGCCACATCAAGATGAGCGCCGAGCAGGTGGAGAACCAGGACATCAAGGTCGCCAAGGCGGAGGGCGGGACGATCTCCCGGCACATCCTCGCGCCGGGCACCATCACGCCGGACACCGACCGGATCGCCCGGGTCCCGGTCCGGGTCGTCGGCACGGTGTCCGAGATGCGCAAACGCCTGGGTGACGACGTGAGGAAGGGCGACGTCGTCGCCGTGCTCGACAGCCGCGAGGTCGCCGACGCCAAGAGCGAGTACCTCACCGCCATGGTGCAGTCGGACCTGCAGAAGATCAACTTCGAGCGCCAGCAGAAGCTGCTGGCGTCCGCGGCGGCGTCTCAGGCCGCGTACGACAACGCCAAGGCCGTGTTCCAGGAGAACCAATTGCGCGTCGACCTCGCCCGGCAGAAGCTCTCTGCGCTCGGCCTGAACGCCGCGGAGGTCGCCGCCGCCCAGAAGCGCGACGAGGCGACGCCCAACGCCTCGACGCTGCGCCAGTACGAGCTGCGTTCGCCGCTCGCGGGCCGGATCGTCGAACGCAAGGTCGACGTCGGCACCGCGGTGGGCAAGGAGGGCGACCCCGCCGACGTGTACACCGTCGCCGACCTCTCGACGGTCTGGATCGAGCTCTCCGTGCCGACCTCGGAACTCGCCAAGGTGAAGGAGGGCGCGGAGGTCACGGTCACCCCGGACCAGGGGGACGGCGAGCGGAAGGCCCGGGGCAAGGTCATCTTCGTCAGCCCGCTGCTCAACGCCGACACCCGCGCCGCGCGGGTCGTCGTCGCCCTGCCGAACAAGGACATGTCCTGGCGCCCGGGGACCTACGTCACCGCCGAGGTGGACGTCTCGCGCGACGACGTCGCCGTCCGCGTGCCCAAGGCGGCGGTCCAGACGGTCGAGGGCAAGAGCGTCGTCTTCGTGCGGACGCCGGAGGGGTTCGAGAAGCGCGAGGTCGAACTCGGCCGGTCCGACGACGACGCCGTCGAGGTCGCCTCGGGCCTGAAGGCCGGCGACGAACTCGCGGTCGGCAACACCTTCCTGCTGAAAGCCGAGCTCGGCAAGTCCGAAGCCGACCACGACCATTGAGGGGACGGACCATGATCGCCCGCATCCTCGACTTCTCCGTCCACCAGCGCTGGCTGATCCTCCTGCTGTCCCTGCTCGCCGC
Organism: Methylobacterium tardum; assembly: GCF_023546765.1. Taxonomy (NCBI): domain Bacteria; kingdom Pseudomonadati; phylum Pseudomonadota; class Alphaproteobacteria; order Hyphomicrobiales; family Methylobacteriaceae; genus Methylobacterium; species Methylobacterium tardum. Next base: position 3,646,624 of record NZ_CP097484.1, on the reverse strand, counting down.
CGGCTTCGGCGGCTACGCGGTGACCAAGCTGCCGATCGACGCGGTGCCCGACATCACCAACAACCAGGTGCAGATCAACACGACGGCGCCGTCGCTGTCGCCGGTCGACATCGAGAAGCAGGTCACCTACCCGGTCGAGACGGCGCTCGCCGGCATCAAGGGCCTCGAATACACCCGCTCGCTCTCGCGCAACGGCTTCTCGCAGGTCACCGCGGTCTTCGCCGAGACCCTCGACATCTACTTCGCCCGCCAGCAGGTCGCCGAGCGCCTTGCCCAGGTCAAGAAAGACCTGCCGCCGGGCGCCGAGCCCGCGATGGGCCCGATCTCGACGGGCCTCGGCGAGATCTACATGTGGTCGATCCACTACGCGAAACCGGGCGACCGCAAGGTCTCGCAGGGCGGGAAGCCCGGCTGGCAGCCGGACGGCAGCTACCTGACCCCCGAGGGCCAGCGCCTCAGGACCCCGCTGGAGCAGACCGCCTTCCTGCGCACGGTCCAGGACTGGATCATCCGGCCGCTGATCAAGACCGTGCCCGGCGTTGCCGGGGTCGACGGGATCGGCGGCTTCGAGAAGCAGTACCACGTCCAGCCCAATCCCACGAAGCTCGCGTCCCTGGACCTGTCCTTCGCGGACGTCGGGCGCGCCCTCGACACCAACAACGCCAACCAGGGCGCCCGCTACCTGGAGGACAACGGCGAGGGCTACGTCGTCCGCGCCGCCGGCCGCCTGGAGAACATGGACGACATCGGCAACGTCGTGGTCGCGACCCGCGGCGGCATCCCGGTGCGGATCAAGGACATCGCCGAGGTCCGCATCGGCCGCGACCTGCGCACCGGCTCGGGCAGCGAGGACGGGCGGGAGGTCGTGGTCGGCACCGCGCTGATGCTGATCGGCGAGAACAGCCGCACGGTCGCGGCCGCCGTCGACGCCAAGATGGACCAGATCCGCAAGAGCCTGCCGCCCGGCGTCGAGGTCCAGACCGTCCTCGACCGGACCCGCCTGGTGGAGGCGACCGTGAAGACGGTGGCCAAGAACCTGTCCGAGGGCGCGACCCTCGTCATCGTCATCCTGTTCCTGCTGCTCGGCAACATCCGGGCGGCGATCATCACGGCGCTGGTGATCCCGGTCGCCATGCTGATGACCATGACCGGCATGGTCGAGGCGAAGATCTCGGCCAACCTGATGAGCCTCGGCGCCCTCGACTTCGGGCTGATCGTCGACGGGGCGGTGATCATCACCGAGAACGCCCTGCGCCACCTCGCCGAGAAACAGCATGCGCTGGGCCGGACCCTCGACACCGAGGAACGGTTGCAGACGGTGCGGGCCTCGGCCGAGGAGATGATCAAGCCGTCCCTCTACGGGCAGGCGATCATCATCCTGGTCTACGTGCCCCTGCTGACCTTCACCGGCGTCGAGGGGAAGATGTTCCAGCCGATGGCGCTGACCGTGATCATCGCGCTGGTCGCCGCCTTTGTGCTCTCGCTGACCTTCGTGCCGGCGCTGATCGCCATCGTCATCACGGGCAAGGTCACCGAGAAGGACAACCTGATCATCCGGGCGCTCAAGGGAGCCTACCGGCCTGTGCTCGGCGCCGCGGTCAGGGCGCCCTTCGCGTTCGTCGGCGGGGCCCTGCTGTTGCTCGTCGTCGCGGGAGCCTTGTTCACCCGGCTCGGCACCGAGTTCATCCCGACGCTGGACGAGAAGAGCATCGCGCTCAACGCGACCCGCATCCCCTCGACCTCGCTGAGCCAGTCGCAGGCTATGCAGCTCAAGGTCGAGCAGGTGGTCTCGAAGTTCCCGCAGGTCGCCTACGTCTTCTCGAAGACCGGCACCGCCGAGGTCGCCTCGGACCCGATGCCGCCGAACTCGTCCGACACCTTCGTGATCCTCAAACCGCAGGAGGAGTGGCCGGATCCGGAGCTGCCCAAGGCGGAGCTGCAGGAGCAGATCGAGAAGGCGGTCGGGCAACTCGCCGGCAACGTCTACGAGTTCTCCCAGCCGATCCAGCTGCGGTTCAACGAGCTGCTCGCCGGCAGCCGCGGCGACCTCGCCGTGAAGGTGTTCGGCGAGGAGTTCGAGCCGATGCTCAAGGTCGCCAACCAGGTCGCGGCCATCCTCAGGGGCATCGAGGGCGCCGAGGACGTTAAGGTCGAGCAGACGGCGGGCCTGCCGTTCCTGGAGATCAAGATCAACAAGGCCGAGGCGGCCCGCTACGGCCTCAGTACCGGGGCGATCCAGGACGTCATCGGCGCGGCGATCGGCGGCCGGGACGCCGGGGTCGTGTTCGAGGGCGACCGGCGCTTCCCCATCGTGGTGCGCCTCACCGACACGGTGCGCGAGGACCGGGAAGCCCTGGAGAACATCCCGGTGCCGCTGCCGCCCGGCCTGAACGGCCGGGCGACCTCGGTCCTGCTCAAGCAGGTCGCCAGCTTCTCCGTCGCGGAGGGGCCGAACCAGATCTCGCGCGAGAACGGCAAGCGCCGGGTCGTCGTCACCGCCAACGTCCGCGGGCGCGACATCGGCTCGCTCGTGGCGGAGGCCCAGGTGAAGGTCGGGAGCGAGGTGCAGCTGCCGCCCGGCTACTACGTGACCTGGGGCGGGCAGTTCGAGAACCTCGCCTCGGCCAAGAAGCGGCTCGCCGTCGTGGTGCCGGTGTGCTTCTTCCTGATCTTCCTGCTGCTCTACTCGGCGCTGGGCAGCCCGCGCGACGCGCTCCTCGTGTTCAGCGCCGTGCCGCTGGCGCTGACCGGTGGCATCGTGGCCCTGTGGCTGCGCGGGATGCCCGTCTCGGTGCCGGCGGCGGTCGGGTTCATCGCGCTCTCGGGCGTGGCGGTGCTGAACGGCCTCGTGATGCTGACCTTCATCAAGCAGCTCGTAGCCGAGGGCCGGCCGAAGCGGGAGGCGATCCTGGAGGGCGCCATGACCCGGCTGCGGCCGGTGGCGATGACCGCCCTCGTCGCGTCGCTCGGCTTCGTGCCCATGGCCATCGCCACCGAGACCGGCGCCGAGATCCAGCGGCCGCTCGCCACCGTGGTCATCGGCGGCCTGATCAGCGCCACCCTACTGACCCTGGTGGTGCTGCCGGCCCTCTATGCGCGCTTCGGCAAGGTCGAGCCCGCGAAGGCGGCCCAGCGGCCGGGCGAGGCGGCCCCCCGGCACCTCAAGGCGGCGGAGTAGGCGCGATGCGGGAAATCGCCGGACTCGCGACGGCCACCGCGCTGTGCGTCCTGAACCTGTCGCACGCGGCGCGGGCGGAGGAGGCCCCCGGCCGCGAGGCCCCGTTCGGTCTCGCCTGGGGCCCGGTCGCCACCGTGCCGCGGCCGCTCAAGGTCGACCGCGAGGCGAACCTGACCGGCCTTTACTATCCCAGCGGGTGGGGGCCGGCCACCGGATCGGAGACCGCGGAGGTGGTCCTGGTGGTCTGCCGGGACGAGGGACTCCAGGAGATGGTCTGGGTCGGCGTGCCCCTGTCCGGGGAGGCGCTGGAGCGTTCGCGCAGGACCATCCACGACGAGGGCGTGCGCCGCTACGGCGAGCCCGGGCCCGGCCCGTCGGCAGGTTCCGAGGTCTGGCCCGGCGGCCGTGCGCTCCTTGCCAGCCGCGGGACCGCCGACGGGCGGCGCCAGCTCGTGATGGCCGCCTTCGGCCCGGGCTACGCGGCCTGCTCGCAGGCCCATCGCGCCGCGACCGGGCATCCGGCCGGCGCGCACGTCGCCGACCTCATCGGGACGGACGGTCCGTGAGGCCGCCCCCTCGCAACGCAGCACATCCGGAAGGTAGGCATGGGACACGGACACGCGCACGGCGGCGGCCATGGGCACTCGCACGGCGGTGGCATCCCCTCCGGCTCGGCGGCCGCCCGGAACAAGGGGCGCCTCGCCTGGGCATTGGCGCTGACCCTCACGTACATGTTCGCCGAGGTGGTGGGCGGCCTGCTCACCGGCAGCCTGGCGTTGCTCGCGGACGCCGCGCACATGGTCACCGACGCGGGCGGTCTCGCCCTGTCGCTGCTCGCCATCCACTACGCGGGCAAGGCCCCGACGCCGGGCAAGAGCTTCGGCTACATGCGCTTCGAGATCCTGGCGGCGCTCGCGAACGCCGTCGTGCTGCTCGGGGTGACCGTCTACATCCTCTTCGAGGCCTACCGCCGCTTCGTCGAGCCGACCGAGATCCTCGGCTGGCCGATGATGCTGGTGGCGCTCGTCGGCCTCGGCGTCAACCTCGCCAGCATGCGACTTCTGTCGGGCGGATCGTCCGAGAGCCTCAACGTCAAGGGTGCCTACTTCGAGGTCTTCTCCGACATGCTGGGCTCGCTCGGCGTCATCGTCGCGGCGCTCGTGGTGATGTGGACCGGCGTTCGCTGGGTGGACCCGCTGGTCGGGGCCGGCATCGGGCTGTTCATCGTCCCGCGGACGTGGCGCCTGCTGAGCGAGGCCCTGCACATCCTGCTGGAGGGGACGCCCCCGGGCGTCGACCTCGCGGCCCTGAAGGCCGAGATCGAGGCGATGCCGGGCGTCCGGCGCGCCTACGACCTGCACGCGTGGACGCTCACCTCCGGGTTCGACGCGATGAGCGGCCACGTGGTGGTCGGCGACCCCGCCGGCGGTCCCGCCGTCATCCGGGCCGTCCGCGGGCTGATGAAGGAGCGGCACGGCATCGAGCACGTCACGGTCCAGGTCGAGGACGAGGCGCTCGCGGCCGAGGGCGCGCACCTGCCGGTGTGACCGGGGGCGTCGGACATGAGCAAGAAATCGGAGCGGCTCCAACCCGACTGGACGTCGAGGCCACGCGGCAGGCGACGCGTCAGGCCCTACGTCCGCAAGGCCGCCAACCGGGCGATGGTGGTCTACTCGATGGGGATCGCTGTCGCGCTGCTTCTGATCATGGCCATGAAGGGCAGGTTTCATTGAGGTGCCCGTCGTGGATCGGGATGTGCTCCGGCGAGGCCGGCCTTTGTCAATCGCGCGCGGGCGCACGGGAGGTTTCGGGGGCGATGCGAGGCGATAGATCATGAACAGCGAGCAGACGCATCACTTCGCGGTGACCACCACGGCGATGATCGCGGTATTGCGGACATCCACGATAGCGATGATGCATCTCGTCATGCAAAAATTGCCGCCTCACGAGCGGGAAGTGGTCTTCCGCGAGATCGCCAGCACGATCGGCGACCTGCCCCCCGACTACACCCAGGAGAGCCCGGTCGGGACGAGGTTCTACGAGGAGGTGGTGGCCGAGGCGCCGGAGCTCGCGAAGGCGTTCGCGCGGGACCTGCGCCGGACCTTCGACCGAAAGGATCCCTGACGCCGGGGGCCCGGTGCGGCCGGCCCGCGGCTCCCGGAACGGCGAAGATCGCCGCGCGACCGCCTTCCCGCCCCGCCGGGCGGACCTCGGTCCGATCGGGGGATGTCTCGGGGGACGGCCCTCGGAAGTGCCATGAGGATATCGATGGGTTCGAGGGACCGACGTTCTCGGCGGCGCCGTTCCGGCAGCCGCGTCGATGGTGGGCCCGGGGAGCCCGCGCGGCCGGCCCGGCCCGCCACGGCCGTGCTCCTGGCGGGCGTGGCCGCAGCGCTCGGCGTCCCCGAGGCGGCCTTCCGCGATGGCTCGGCGGCGCTGGCAGAGCACGCCGAGACGGCCGCGATGTTGCAGGCGTGGCAGGGCCTGCGCCACCGGGCGGACCGCCAGGAGGTCCTGGCCCTCGCGCGCGCCCTGGCGTTGGCGCCCCCTGGCGGGCCGGGCCAATGACGACTCCTGTTCGGGGCCGCGGCGGACCGGCATCGCGGGCGACAGCTCGCACCAGCCCCGGCCGGCCGGCTTCGGAACGACATCCCAGAACCGAGCGGCGACGTTGAAGACGTTGCGCCCGCTCGCCGCCTCGCCGCCTCGCCGCGGACCGTGACCGCCGGACGCTCGCCGACCAGGGGCATGCCGCCTGCGCGCACCGCGGGGCCGACACGGACCTTCGACAGGTCGGCGACCGAGTAGAGTTCGATCTCCAGGTTGTCCCGCCCGACCGCGGCCCCAGGGTCGACGCGGCGCTCGGCGATCTTGCCCGCGATGTGTGAGCGGATCTCCTGACGCTCGCACTGTGCCTCCGGCTGGTTCGACAGGCGTCGATCTCGGCCGTGCCCGGGCCCGGGAAGATGAGCTTGCGCCGGGCGGCGTCCTCCCTGACCTTGAGGTCGGGTAGCTCGCCTGCGAGCGCAGGTACTGCCGCTCGGACATGATGCGCTTGGCACAGAGGACCTTGTCGCGCTCGAACACCGGCCTCCGGGGGGCGGCGGACACCCTGGCGACGGGGTGCTCGCCCTTCGATTCGGTGATCTCGCGGCCGTCGAGCGGGGTGACGACCTCGCCCTTCGCCATCCGGTCGCCGCGGCCCATGCGCAGCTGGCGACCTCGCCGGTCGTCTTCGCCGTGATGGGCGCGGCCGGCATCCTGCGCCCCGAGCCGCCACGTCGCGATCAGGAAGCCGTCGGCGATGGTCAGCGGCGCGGGGAGGGGACGCCTGAACATGTCGATGCCATGGGCGGTCGGCCGCAGGCGTGGGCGCGCGGTGCCGCCGTTCGAGTGCAGGTACCGGACAGGCTTCCTCACGCCCTCAGTGGCTCGAACGGCTCCCGGACCCTGCCAGCGGCATGCACGGGCCGGTCGCCGACCGGGAACGTCGTGGCCGTCCAGGCGGCGCCCCCGGCGGCCGGAGCGAGAACGGGCATCGCGTCCTGCGCGCGGGATTGGGCGTGGTCGGCCAAGTCGTCCTCGGCATGCCGGCCCGCGCCATGGTCGTGGTCGGCGAACGCGTGCACGACAGGCGTCGTAGCCCCACGACGACCATCGACCATCGTCGGCATGACCAGGACGGCCATCGGCGCGAATGCGAGGGCCGCCGCCATGAGACGCCGCCACGAGGACACCCGACCCCCCTCTCTCGGAGCGAGCCAGCCGACGCCGGAACGTCGATTTCCCTTCTCATATCCTATCCGGGGGGATAGCACGTCGACATGGAACGTGCGCACGCCTCCCACCCGGACATCGTCAAGCGCCTGAGGCGCGCCAACGGCCACCTCGCCGGCGTCATCGCCATGATCGAGGAGGGCCGCGCCTGCGTGGACCTCGCGCAGCAGCTCCACGCGGTCGAAAGCGCCATCGCCAGCGCCAAGCGCGTCCTCATCGAGGACCACATGGAACACTGCATCGGCGACGGGGTCGGGGACGGCGGCACGACAGCCAAGGCCGCGCTCGCCGAGTTCAAGGCGCTGGCGAAGTACCTGTGAGGCTCGCCCGATGCTGAGCGTCCTCGCCGACCGTACCTACCGGCACCTCTACGCCGCGCAGGTCATCGCCCTGATCGGCACCGGCCTGCTGACGGTCGCACTCGGGCTGCTGGCCTATCGCCTCGCAGGCCCGGAGGCCGGCGCGGTGCTCGGCATGGCGCTCGCCATCAAGATGGTCGCCTACGTGCTGGTGGCGCCCGTGGCGAACGCATTCACCGGGCGGTTGCCGCGTCGCGCCTTCCTGGTTTCGACCGACCTCGTCCGCGCCGCCGTCGCCCTGATCCTGCCGTTCGTCGGCAGGTCTGGCAGGTCTACGTCCTCGTCTTCGTGCTTCAGTCCTGCTCGGCCGCCTTCACCCCGACCTTCCAGGCGACCATCCCGGACATCCTTCCGGAAGAGCGCGACTACACCCGGGCGCTCTCCCTCTCACGGCTGGCCTACGACCTGGAGAACCTGCTCAGCCCGGCGCTCGCTGCGGTCCTGCTGACCGTCATCGACTTCCACTGGCTGTTCGAAGGGACCGTGGTGGGCTTCCTGTGCTCGGCGGCGCTCGTCGTCTCAGTCAGCCTGCCGAGCCCGAAGTCGACCGAGCGCCGCGGGATCTATGACCGGACCACGAGGGGTCTGCGCATCTACCTCGCCACGCCCCGCCTGCGCGGGTTGCTGGCCCTGAACCTCGCGGTGTCGGCGGCCGGCTCGATGGTCATCGTCAACACAGTCGTGATCGCGCAAGCCATCCTGCACCGGCCCCAGAACGACGTCGCCGTGGCGCTCGGGTTGTTCGGCGGTGGCTCGATGGTTGCGGCCCTGCTCCTGCCGCGGGCGCTCGACCGGCTGCCGGACCGGACCGTGATGCTGCTTGCGGCGGGTCTCCTCGGCGTCGGGCTGCTCGCCTTCGCCGCGACGACCTGGGGAGGCGTGATCGGCTGGCCGATGCTCCTCACGACCTGGCTCGTGCTCGGGGCTGGCTACTCCGCCGCCCAGACCCCGACCGGGCGGCTGCTCCGGCGCTCGGCCACGCCCGAGGATCGGCCCGCGGTGTTCGCGGCGCAGTTCGCCCTGTCTCACGTCGCTTGGCTCATCACCTATCCGCTCGCGGGGTGGCTCGGCGCAGAGGCCGGCCTGCCGGTCACGCTCGCGGTCCTGGCTGCGCTCACCCTGGCGGCCGTCGCGGCGGCGGCCGTGCTGTGGCCCGCCTCGGATCCGGACGTCGTCGAGCACGCGCATCCCGACCTCTCGCCCGACCACCCCCACCTTGCGGGCGCCGGCCGGGGCCGGCACGTCCACGCCTTCGTCATCGGCGACCTGCATCCCCGGTGGCCGACGGCTGGGCCGGGCTGAGGCCGGCACGCACCGGGCGCTGCCGGCGGAACGCCAGGGCGCCGGTCCCAAGCCGTGCGCCCCATGCCGTCCACCGGGCGGGCCGCCGGCTGCGGGGAGGCTTGCTCGTCCCCGACATCTGCGTCTGACCGCGGTCTGCCGCAACGGCTGCGCATCCCGGTGGCCAGGCCGGCAGCCGCCCTGCGCGGGCCGGGCGGTGCTGCGCGGGACCGATGGGCGGGCGGCCAACTGTTCCGTCCTCGCATCCCGAAGCGCGCCGGAAGCGCGCCGCCGTTGCGGCTGGCGGCGTCGTGGCGTCCGGGACCGTCGTTCGGTCAAGCCACCGAGCCACACTCCGACTCGGCCATCGGGTGCCGCCCGGCCTTGGCCGGGTGCGCGGTGGCCCGGGCCACGGCCCCGGGTGTCGGGCGCTTCGCCGCTCCCCACGAGATGCTGAAGGTCCGGCGTGGATCGGCTCGGACCGCATTCCCCTCGGTCGCCTGACGAGCCGAGCCGCGCGTGGCGTCCCAGGAAAGGGGCGGCACGTCCCCCGAGTGGCCATCCAACCCCATGACGCGCATCGAAGTCTCGCCCGCGAAGGACTTGAGCGTCCACGACCAGCGGGGGGACGACGATGCGTCCGTCCACGGGATCCCGCCCCGGGGCCGCGACGACGGGACGTTTCAGATGCCGTGTTTCCGCGCGCCGGGAATGGGCCGCGCCGCAGCGGCGGCGATCCGTTGCCTTGTGCCAAGAAACCGCGCGCGGCATCCTCAACACGGCTCATCGGTGGCCTCAGATCATGCGGCGGACGCGCGCGATCCCGGTCCCAGACGAGCATGACCGGAGCGGCTTCGGCGACATCACGCCGGTCCCGCCGCCGCCCGAACCTCGTGCGGCCCTCGCCGCCGAGGTCGCCGCGGCGCCGGTGTCGCTGCGGCAGCGCGCTTTCACGGACACGGCGACCGCCGCCGAAGGCAGGGCCGGACTTCAAGGGACCCCGGTTCCTGGCCGGAAAGGGAACGTTCCGCGTATGCCCGATCTGGGAGGATGGGTGAGCCGCCAGATCAGAATTGCTCGGAAGCGATCGCACGCCAGAAGCCTCAGGTGAGGGGTTCCAGCTGTCGCCGGATCTGCAGCTCACGCCGGGCCTACTCTCGAACGTCGTTTCGTGTGGCGGGATTTGCGATCTTGCGGTTCAGGCTATCGGTCGTATGGCCTTCGAAGGGTCGTTCCGACGTCCAACGTCGGCGGATCAACCCGATCATCGACTGCTTGGTCATTCTCGCCTTCGCGCCGGCTGGCGCTTCCCCATCCACTCGCAGGCAGCGCAATGATCGTAGCCGAGGCCGGTGTGATCACCCCCGGATTCCGGTCGGCGTCCACGACCCGGGAAAGGCGGCCTGCCCGCTTCCGACCCAACCGAGCCGCCGAGAGCGCTGGCAGCTCCCCTCATAAGCGGCTGTCCTTCTCGGCGTGGGGGCCGGGTGGAAACGGGTTTCGGTGTGTCGGTGCGAAGTTGTGACAGCGCGCGCGGTGCCGCGTGCGCTCACACGCGGAGGGCGGCGTGGACGGGGACCGGTGCCAAGGACCGCCATCACCCGCTCCGGACCGTAGGCCAGGACCAGGAAGCCCATCTCGGTCGCCTCGTTTCTCAACCGGCGCATCCGGAAGTGCATCGCCCCCATCCAACCTCAGGGAGTCCCGAACCGCGATCGCGAGGCCAAGGTTACCGGTGCCTCCCCTGGCGGCGATGGCCCTGCCCGACTGCGCGGTCCCGATGTAGGATCGGTAGGTTTCACCGTTCGGCCGCCTTCCCGGTCCGCGACCTCGCGGTGGGCGTCGAGGGCGACCGCGCGGCCCGCGTCGGTCCGCAGTCCGTGCCACAGCCGCAGCATTCGTCAGGACCGACCGCTCGTGGCGTCGCCCTGGGGTCGAGAACCGCTCGCGTCCGTTCATCGCGCGCGGGGAGCACGGCCGGACCATGCGACGATGATCTTCGTGACCGACGCTCGCGGGCGATGCGTCTACGCCTGCCCTGAGTGGGAGGCACTCACCGGCCAGCCAAGCACGGAGGCCCTCGATCGGGGGTGGGTCCTACGCGTTCACCCGGACGACCGCGGCACCGCCACCGGCATTCTCGATGAGGCCCTCGCGAGCGGGGCGGAGTTCAGCATCCGGTATCGCCTGCTCAAGCCCGACGATACCCCGCGCTGGGTTGGGGCGGGTGGCGTGCCCTCGTTCGGCATCGAGAACGGCGCGTTCATCGGCTATCTCGGCTCGATCACCGAACTGGCCGGGGGGGCCACCGATACGATCGCGGCCTATGGCAACGTCGGTCGGTTCGTGCCGCCCCCACCCCACCCGGCGACCATGCCGATCGACACCCTCGACCTTATCGCCGATCACTTGATCATCACCCATTCGCTGATCGAGGAGGACGACGGGGCGAAGGCAGCGCTGCCGGGCGCGCGGATCGCCCTACTTGAAGTTGGCCTTGCCCTTGCCGCCCGGATGCGGATGCAAGGCCGGTCGCTGAACTGACCGACCAGGACAGAACCCGCGTCGCGGCGGACTGGATGCGGTCACCGGACACGAAGACCCACCGCTACCCCTGGCCCTCCTGCGAACCGTCGCATGCGGCCTCGGTCGCCGGCCCGGACGGCGGCTCATCCGGCGCCTCGGCGCCCGCCGCAGCGGCCTCGACGGCGGACAGCACGCGATGGCGCGTCACCGGGTCGGAGATCGCCGCGAACGCCCTGACGAGCCTTGCCGTCTCCGGATGGCGCAGCAGGTCGAGGACCGGCGATACGCCCTCGATCGAGCCGACCGTTCCGACGAAGAAGGTCGCGACCGGGACGCGCAGCCGATCCGCGATGGCTTGCAGGCGATCGGCGCCGGTCCTGTAGCCCACCGCCCCGTCCGCTGGTCGGCGCCGAACGGAGGCATGGGACGCGGGGCCGAGAGCTGTTCGGTCCGCTCCATGAGCGGTCGGCGTTTCGGCGACGCCAGTGCTGGTCGCGCATCCACCGGTCGGGCGTTTAGTGGTGGGGCGCCACCTCGACTTCGGCTCGGTCGTCATGTGCGGTGGGGACCTACGGGCGATGGCCGAAGCCTGCCGCCCCGACAAGGTTCTCAAACCGCACCACGCCGGATGGAGTTTCGTGCAGCGCAACAATCCCAGCGTGCGTCTGTGGCATGGCCCGGTCGTTCGGCTTGGCGGCACGTCCACATCCTGCGTCGCGTCGATGGGTGGGGAGTGCCGCAACGTTCGGGGCCCCGGCCCCATCTGGAGCGGCCGCCTGCGTGCCCGACGTCCGAACGGCTGGCAGCTCTCCGATGCGTGCGCATCCGCCTCGGCAGGCCCGAGCCGGCTGCGGCTGCGACGGTCAGCGAGAGGTCCCTTCGGTTCAAGGACGGACACCCTGAACGAGGGGTCGACGGTGGAATGCCGATGTCACCGCCAGCGAGCCGTCGACGATCCGCCATGAGCCCCCGGGGCTCGGCGAACCTGTCCACCGACCCGCGTCCGGTCGAGCGAGGGGCCCGCGGACAAGGCTTTGCGGGTTCCTCGGGGGAATCCGGGCGCGGGCCGGTCGACGGCTCGGATCGCGCGTCGCTGCGCCCATGACAGTCCGCAACCTCCGGCGAACACCATCGGCTGAGCCGCTTCCACGCTGCCGGTCGTCGGCGCCGCGGTCGAACGGCGCCGGGGTCGGCCGGCGGCCCCGACGGCGGGCTCGGATCGATGCCGGACGCTGGGCCGGGGCCTCGCGCCGTTCCGCGGCGCCCTATGGCGCTGCGCGGCGGCGGGTTCCTGGCAACCGGTCGGCCACGGCCCCGGCGGACGGGCGCACGACCGGTCGGGAGCCCACTCCAGGCCCGGGTCGCGGCGGCCGTCTCCGCCGTGTGGCCGGCGTCGCGCGCGGGAGGGTTCCGACGTCCTCCCTGCGATAGAACGTCGGGCCGCCGGGCGACCCGGACCCGAAGGCCGGCCCGATCCCGGACCGCGACAGCCTCCGCGCCATCGCCGCCGCAGACGTCCCCTCGGCGCGCGCCAGCTCGCCGGCGGACACGAAGCCCTGCCGGAACTGCGCCCAGTCCGCGCGCGCCACCTCGCGCCGGTGCCGGTTCCGGAAGCCGCAGGGCGCGCGGCGCAGCCCGAGCCGGCCCGACGCGACCAGGGACCTCGCGAGCCCGCGGTCGCCGACCCGGGCCACGACCTCCGTCCAGGGGACGTCGTCGCTGGGCGCCCGTTGCAGCGCCGCGACGTCGGCGACCCGGAGGACCAGGCCGGGGAGCCCGGCCCGGCCGCGCACCCGTCCCCGGGGGGCAAGGCGGCCGTCCAGGACCGCCCGCACGATCGAGCCGATCGGCGACATGCCGCGCCGCGCGGCCTCCGGCAGCGGGGCGCAGCCCGCGGGCACGTCGCGCAGGCGCGGCACCCCCGTGAACACCCCGACGGCGAGCCGCTCCACGGCGGCCCGGTCGAACCGGTCCTCGCGGACCTCGCGCCCGTGCCGGGGCAGGACAGGGACCAGGCAGCCGGCGGACACGACCGAGGCCATCCCTTCGTTGGTCAGGCCGAGCGCCCGCCGCGCCTCGGCCGACCAGCACGTCGCGGCGGCGAGGTCGGCCAGACGGGCGCAGTCCGCGGCGGCGTAGAGCGGTATCGGGCTCGGCCCCGGCGCCGGGACCGCCCCGAGAGACGCGAGCAGACGCTCGACGGTCGCCTTCTCCAGGCCGGTAACCCTGCTGAGACGGGCGACCGTCCCGAGGACCGGCTCCGTGACGGGCCGGCCGAGCAGGTCCCTGCCCGGTTGAAGGGGCAGGGACGCGATGGCGTGCGCGCGGAGCGCCTCGCGGACCGGCCCGTAGGCCGGGTCCCGCTCGTCGTGCACGAGCCAGCCGTAGAGCCGGCCGTAGGCCACGCCGGGGGTCAACTCGTCGCGGTCCGGCCGGGCCGTCGCCACCAAGCCGTCGAGGAAAGAGCGGAACGGCGAGGGGCCGCCCTCGAACGCCGCCATGCCGGCGGACAGCAGCGGGCCGGCGTCCACCAGCCCCGGCGTCGCTCCGCGCGCGGCGTCCGTGGAGGCGCATCGCGCCGACGCGCTCGGCGAGGGGGATGGCGGCGGCCAGCGACAGCGCGTCGAGCAGCGGGACCCGGCGCCGTCCCCCGAAGCCGAGGCGTCCGAGGACGTAGGTCTCGCCGGGGAATCCGGCCTCGCAGGGTGTGGTGGCGGGATCCGGCATGCCGGCGTCCCCCGCCGCCGCCGCGGCGAGGTCGGTCCCGTGCCGGGGGCAGCGCCGGAGGGAGCGGACGTCCCACCAGGCCCGGCGGAACGCCCGGGGGGCGGCGCGTCGAGCCGTGCCGCGTCCTCCGCCTCGCACGCGCGGCAGCGTCGCCGGGCCGGGGGCGACCAATCGGCCCGCGCGACGATCTCGTCGCCGAGCCGGACCGTCGCGCCCTCGACCACGAAGGTGGCGGCCCGCAGGGCGCCGGCGTCGACGCCGGCCAGCGCGGCGACCCGGTCCGTGTCGCGCCCCGCCACGACCGACCTCCAGTCCAGGCCGTTGGCGGCCGCGAACGCCGCCGGGCTCCCGGCCCCGTACCGCCGCGAGAGGCGTTCGAGCAGGGCGTAGGCCGGCTCGCCGCTGCCCGGCGCCAGGTGCAGCGGCAGGCGGGCCGCCGGCTCGGGCCTACTTGCCATAGCTCGGCTCCGGGACGCCGCCGGTCCCGCGCAGGCGGGTCAGGTCGCCCCCTGCCGGCGTCGCCGGGCGCCGGAGCGCCCTGCACACCGCGTCGGGTTTCATGAGGAACGGGTTGGCGCCGTCGCCGCGGCGACGCCAGCGCTCGTAGGCCACGGCGAGGGTGTCGTCGACGCAGTTGTGACCGGCCTTGAACGACATCTCCGCGGCGAGGTGGATGAGCTTGGACGCGAGGCCGACATAGCCGTCCGTCGCCAGCCGGAAGCGGTCGACCTTCTCGGCGAAGCCGCTTCTTGCCCGGAAATGCAGGGCCACGAGTTGGTCGTCGTAATGATTGAGGAAGTCGGCGAACTCCTCCCGGGCGGCCTCGCCGGCGAACGGCGTCATCGGCAGCTTCGCGCCGCGGCGCTCGAATTGCTTCCAGCGATCGAAGAAGGTCATGACGGACGGCTCGCCCGCCAGCACGAGCTGGATGTCGGTCTCGTTCAGGAGCGTCTTGAGGGTCTCGGACACGGTGCGCTCGTGCCTGTCCGTGCGCGCCAGGTTCACGATGTGCTGGAACTCGTCGATCTTGACCACCCGCACCCCGCGCGCCTGCGCGACCTTGACGAACTGCCGCATCAGCATCGGCTCGGACGGCCGGTCGCTCGCCTCGTACCCGGCCACCTGCGACAGCATCTTGACCAGGAGCGCCTTCATGCGGCCGGGCGAGGGCGCGTCCAGGCGCAGGACCGGCAGGGGGTCCGCCCAGCTCGTCTTGACGTCGGGGAAGTCGACCGCCGTCAGCTCGCGGTCGAGGACCCAGCTCTTGCCCGCCCCGGCCTCGCCGCCGATCACCAGGACGTTGCCCCGCTCCCGCCGGCGCGCGCGGTCGCGCAGCAGGCGCATCTCCCGCTGGGCCTCCCCGTACGCCACGGTGGGGACGTGGATGCGTTCCCGCATGGCCAGGACGAAGGCGTCGAGCCGGGCGGCGTTGTGCGGCGCGTCCCAGTTCGTCCTGCCGCCCCCCGCGGGGCCGCCGGGCGCGGCCGCGCCGGAGGGGGGCGCGGATCCGGGGACCGGCTCGCGGGAGGCGTGGGCGTCGGGCGTCATGGCGTGTGTCATGGGTGTCGTCCTCAGTCGTAGTATTGCGAGCGGGTGGCCACGGAGCCGCGGCGGGCCGGCGCGCCGGCAGCCTCGGCGGGGGAATGCGTCGCCGCGGCGGACGGTGCCTCGGCCGCCTCGGGCGTCGGCAGGGCCGCGACGGCACGGGCCGGCCGGGCGGCGTCGGCGAACTTCTGCTTCCCCCTGCCCAGGGGCTTCCCGGCGCGGTCGTCCCGGCTGGCCCGCTCGAACATCTCCACGCGCGCGTCCGCCAGCGTCTCCCGACGGACCCGCTCGGATTCGGGCGTACGCTCCTTCGACCGGTTCCTGAGCCGCTTCCACATGTCGAGGTCGAGGCCCTCGATCAGGTCCGGCTCCTGGCAGGTCGCCCGGATCTCCACGTTGGGCTCGACCGTGTCGTCCCAGACGGTCATCGTCGTCAGGTCGAGCGGGTCGAGCGCGCACCGCCACTTCCGCTTGCGTCCGTGGAGCTCCCGCAGGCGCTCCAGCTCGGCGCAGTCCCAGTGCAGTTCGAGGTACTCGATGCCGGTGTCCTGGATCGGCTTCAGCAGCGGCAGGGCGGTAGCCACCACGACGTCGCGCGCGCTGGGCGGCATGTCCACCCCGAGGGGCGACATCTCCTGCCAGACCTCCATCGGCGTCCTGTGGAACAGCCCGCGGTGGTTCTTCTGATGGTAGTAGGCCGCCACCCAGATCGCGAACAGCACCCTGATCTCGCCCATGGTCATGCGGGCGCGGTCGTGCGGGCGGTAGTCGCCGCGCCGCTCCGGGCTTCCGAACGTTCGGCCGGGCATCGTTGCGAAGTTGCGCTGGACCTCGCCGAAGAAGCGCTCGACGCGCCCCTTCTCCCAGGGCGCCCGCCGCGGGCAGTAGAGCAGCTCGAAGCCGAGCTTGGCCGCCGCGGCCTTCAGGGCGAGGCTGTGGAACTCCTTGCCGTTGTCGAGCCTCAGGACCTTCGGCATCCCGAAGACCGGATTCACGACCGCGCGCCCGTTCACGCTCACGTCTGCCTTCGCCGAGAGCATGCTGCGCAGGCACAGCATCACCGACACGTACGAGGGGGGATCCAGCGAGATCGACCATCCCACCACGCATCGCGTCGCCGTGCAGATGGCGAGCGTCAGCCAGGGCCGCCCGGCGATGCCGCGCTTTCGCCGATGGGAGCCCTCCTCGGTCTCAAGCGGTTCGCCGCCGCGGTCGCGCACGACCGTCACGTCCAGGAGGACGTGATCGATCTCGATGACCTCGCACGCCTTCTTTGGCGAGGCCCGGCGCCGCTTGGCGTCGAAGCGCATCGCCGCCTTGCGCGGCTTGAGCCGGGCCTCGGCGAGCTCGCGGGCGCCGAAGCGCCCCGTGACGAAACGGTGGAGCGCCGTCTCCGTGAGCGGCGTGAGCCTGTCGCCGGTCTCCCGGTTGTGCTGCTGGACGCGCCCCGCCACGTACTCGTGGAGCAGGCGGATCGTCGGCCCTTCCTCCTGGCGGTAGAAGGTCCTGACGGCTTCGGCCATGAGGTCGGCGAGGGCGGGCGCCAGCTCCTGGGCTTGCGCCCCTTGCGATCGTCGAGCCGCACCAGGGCGGAGGGCTCGCGGCCGGACCGCTCCCAGCGCCGCATCCAATCCCGCAGCGTGGGGGCGGACGGCGTGGCCTCGGCCCTCGCCTGCTTCCGCGCCGCGGCGTCGGGCAGGAGGCCCGGGACGCCGGCCCGGCGCCGCCTGAGGCTCGCCACCGCCCGGGCCACGGACGCGTACCGGCGTGCGTTGCGCCGGAACAGCGTTCCGTCGCCGTTCTTCCGGCGCTCCTCCAGCCCGTCGATCGTCATGACGTAGTCCAGGCGGCGCTCGGCCTCCGCCTGCCTGTGGTCGGGGAACTCGGACAGGCTCCGCCGCAGGTTCTCGCGGATGCCGGCCGGCAGGGCCGGGTGCAGCTGCCTCGGGATCACGAACTTCCCGGAGAAGTAGAGCGACGCGATCTCCTTGGATCCGTGCGTCACCGTGCGCCCGTCCACCTCGCTCCGGAACACGCAGCCGGCCTGCTCGCGCGACATGTACGTATGCGTGACGTCCTCGATCCTGACCGACGAGCCGAGGGGGAAGTTGATGAAGGGCACGATCATGGGTCGCTGCCGACTTGCTGGGCGGTGGGCGCGGGAGGGGATCGACGGCGACGGGTGCGGTCCGGGCGGCCGGGACGGCCCGCCGCCGGGACGGGCGATCAGGCGCGCCGGTCCCGCTCGGCGCGCCGGGCGGCGCACAGCAGCAGGGCGATCGCCCGTGCCGGCCGCGCCATCTCGCGCTCGGTCCAGACGACGAAGCCGATCCCCCGGGCGTGGAGGGCCTCGCGGACGGCCCTGTGACGCGCCATCGTCCCGGGCCGACGGGCGAGGCGCCGCGGCTTGACCTCGACGTAGGCGATCCCGAGCGCGGTCAGCGCGCCGAAGTCGGCGGTGTATCGGCGCGGCGTCCCCGCGTCGTCCCACGACTCGGAGGCCGGTTGCTCCAGGTAGTCGGAGACCTCCCGCGCCTCCTCCAGCAGGATCGCGGCGGTCCGTTCGAGAAGGCTTTCGTAGGCCACCATCCGCCCCGTCTTCCTCGACGGCCGGAAGCCGCTGAAGGTGTCGCGGCGGCCGGTCACCAGGCGGCGCCGCAGGCGCCGATAGCCGGGGGCGGCGCCGCGGCGGCCGGATCCGCGGCGAACGCGCCGCGCCAGGTCGCGAGGGTGCCGGCCGCCTCCTGCGGCCGAGGCCGACCCTGCGGGAGGACAGCCGGGGGTGTCCCGGAGACGGCCGGGCCGGGCCGCCCGCCGTCGGGGGCGGCCGCGACCGTCCGGTGGCCCGAGACGTTGCGGCACCAGGACGCGACCATCCCCGCCGGGGAAACGGCGACATGGATCCCGGTCGCCCGCTCCCGGAACAGGTATCCGTCGGCGATCGCCCTGACGAACTCATGGGTTTCGGCGGCGAAGGGGGTGGCACACATGGCGTGTCTGCTCTCGGTCATGGCAAGATCCTGGATCGGCGGCGGCGATCCCGAGGGTGGGGGCGGTCGCGGCCGTTCCGTCGGGGCGAGGTAGGCCCCGGCATGCGATCCGGGGCGCGGCGGGCGGCGCCCCGCCGACCGACGGTCGGCGCAGGCGGGACTGCGGCGCGGTCAGCCCGCGGTCGCGGCGATCTTCTCGCCGTCCGGTCCGAGCCACCGCCGAAGATGTTCGGCGAGGCCGCGGATGCCGGAGATGCCCATGTGCGCCGCGACCTTGCGCAGGACTCGTTCGGACGGATTCCGCTGAGACGCGCCGGTCGGCACGTAGTGGATGCTGACCCCGAGGGCGTGCGCCGCCTCGCGGAACGACGCGCTATGGAACTCGCGGGCGTTGTCGACCAGGACGGCGGTGGGGGCGAGGGCCGCGAGTCCGATCACCTCGACGCCCGCGGCGGACACGCCGCCATGGAGCAGGCGCACGAACTCGCCCGCTTCGAGGGACCGTCCGAGCGCGGCCCCGAACGGGCGCCCGCCGCGGTCCCACGCGAGGGCAGGTCCGCCGTTTCCCCCGAAGCGTCCCGCAGGCGGACGATGTCCATGCGAACCGCGCCCTCCGGAAGCCGGGGGTCGGGGCGTCGCGCGCCGTCGATCCTGCCGAAGCGCCGCGGGGCATCCGCAGGATCGACGGCCGGCTCGGCCGCGCGTCGATGCGGGGCTTGGCGGGAGCGGCGCTGTTCCGGGATGACCGTGCGCGCGGGCGTCGTCATCGACACGACGCCGTGATCAGGCGTCGTGCCGGGCTTCGCCGGTCTCGCCGGCCCCATGACGTCCGGCAGCTGTGCGCCGTCGCCCATCCGGACAGGCCTGACGGGCGTCGCCGTCCCGCGGCTGCGCAGCACCGGGATCAGAGCGGCAGGGTCGCGGCCGGCGCTTTCGTACCGGCGGCACCATGCGGCCACGGTCCGGGGGCCGGCGGCTTGCCGCCGACCTCCGCCGCGACCTCCGCGACGACGGCGGCGACCCTGGTCAGCGCAGGCCGCCGGGCCAGGCCTCGCATCGCGCGGACGTAGACGAGTCGCCGTTCGACTTCGGCGGCGAGACGCTCGCTGGGGGCGGGCGCGGCGTGGCGGGTGGGAAAGTCGTTCTGGGGGGGCATGGATCTTCCTTGCCTGGCGGCTTGCGGGACGAGCGGATGCCGGGCGGGCACGGGGCGGCCGCCGACCGGCGGCTTCGGGCGCCGCTGCACGGGCGGACCCGTGCGGGTCGTCGTCGTACCGCCGCGGCCCAAGGGGGACGCTGACGGACGGGGGCACATCGGGGACGGGCGGGCTCGCGCGGCGTCGAACGGCTGGCGCCGGCGGGGCGAACGTGCCGCCTGGATCCGGCTGACCGGGGCGGCCCCGACCGGAGAATGCGACCAGGACAGGTCGCCATGCCCGCGGTCGGGCAGGGATGTATGTTTGGGGGAGGGTTGAGCGCGGACGGGTGTCGCAGCGACGCTCACGGTCGTAATACATGCGAGAGCGGATGTATGCAAGTGAGAAAATGCGCTAAGGTCCGCAAGACTGTGGATAAGGCGTTTTGTACATCGTTAATACTATCTAAAGATCGACAAACGGCGCGGCCGGCTTCGTTCGCGTCCGGTCGCGGGGAGAAGCGCGCCGGCGTCCCGCCGATCGGCTCGGTCGAAGCTGCGCGACCCTTCGGAAGCGGGCGGCCCCGCGTACGGTCCGCCCGTCGAAGCGGCGCCGCCCGATCGATTGATCGACCGCCACCGCGAGGCTCGCCCGCACACTGCGGCGATTCCGGGCCTTGCCCGTCGCAGGTCGGACCGCGTCGACATCGGCGGCGGTGAAGAAGCAGGAGCCGCGGGCGTCGGCCAGCCATGCGTGGGGCATGGTCGGTCCGCGGGCCCGGCCTCTCCTTCGCCGACGTCAGACCGCGCAGCCGTGCTCCGGCCGGTTCCGCGGCGGCGCGGGCATCCCGGGCGACGGACGGATCCTCCGCGGGATGGCGCTTCAGGTCGCGGCGGAGCCGCGCCAGGGGAACTCCCACACGCCCTCCGTGCCGGCCATCTCCGGCCCCGTGGGCTGGCGGATCCCGTCGTCGGCCCGGGCCTCCGGCCGAGCCCCTAGCCGTTCATGACGATCTGCCAAGCGGCCGCGCCGGGGCTGACTTCCGGGCTGACCGCGCCGCACGGTTCGACCCCGTGGAAGCCGTTTTCCATCATGAGCAGCAGGCCGTGGGACTCGCCGTCCAGGGTGAAGACTTCCCAGACACGGATCGCGTCGCCGGCGCTGTGCCGGCGGGCCTCGTAGACGGGATGCGTGGGCCAATCGACCACCGGGTCGAGCACGACGGTGACGGCGGAGCCGGCACGCGTGTCGTCATCGTATTCGTCGGGGGCCATCGCGCGAACGAGGCCGCGCCGATCCTGTCGCGCCAGGTCGACGTCCGCGTCCCATCGCTGCGGCCGATCCACGACCCGCATGGGTCCGTCCAGGGGGAACAGCGCGACGCCGCCCGCATCCCGCGCCACGGCGAGGCGGCGTCCCGCCATCGTCACGAGCACCCGCGTCACGTCCGCGCCACCGCCTCGCCGAACGGTCGCGGTCTTGTCGGACTCCAGCGCGCGAACGATCTCCGCGGCCCGATCCGAGGTCCGCCGGTTTTCGCCGTGATCGATCGCGAAGGTCGACGTTCCCGACGCGACAGCGCGCCTCACGCGCTCGAATGCCTCCAGCCGATCGCGATGCAGCGGCGGTCTTCGGGGGATCTGAGTGGGCTCCGGCATAGTTGGTGACTCCTGGTGCGGGATGGTCGGCACCCGCATTCCCCCGCGTGGCCAGGCGCCTGGTCCGACTATGGCCAGGGCGGAAACGGGGTCAGGGACGCCGTGAGCGAGCCGGTTCCGAAGGTGGCGCGATGCGTAGGCGCCGCGGCCATGGGCCGATCCGCGTCTGGCCGCGCAGGCCCTGTGGCGGTTCCGGGTCGGGGGGCAGCAAAGCCGTTCTGGCCGACGTTGGCGATCGCGGATTGAGCGGATGGTTAATGGGCGGCCAACTCCAGGACTTCGCTGGCTGGGCCGCGCGCCTGATAGCCGATCCAAAGATCCGCTTTCGGACATCTAAGTTCCACGTCGGGTCAGCCTAGAGTAAAGCGGGCCGCCATCACTTGATGACGGCCCGCTGCCTTTGAGCGTGGGCGGCGCCCGAATCAGCCGTCACCGGCGTTCGTCGCTGAAGGTTTTTTCGATCTCCTTTGGACGAGCGTCCCGGGTCACCTTCCCCTTGTCGGAAGGAGAACGTCATGAAGTCCAAGGAAATCATCGAGCGCCTGGCAGCCATGCCGCCTCGGCCGCCGGGGGTTCCTGCCGTGCCGCCCATCGAGCTGGTCGCGATGGTGACCCGGATGGGACGAAGCCTGAGACAGTGGAAGAAGGAGACCCTGGCCGATTTCGCCTGTGTCTCGTTGTCTACGATCGAACGCGTCGAGCGCGCCGAGCCGGTCGGCGTTGAAAGCCTGGACAGGGTCGCCCTCGCGCTCGGCTATGAGAAGGGGGCCTTCACGGCCGCCCGCATTCCCATTCCACGCGAGCAGGCCGCCGCCGAGTTCGTCGAGGAAATGGGTAACCTCGAAGCGGTTCCGGTACGGCCCTTTCTGACGCACCGGCAGGTCCGGATGGTCGCCGGCACGCAGGCGTTCTTGATCCATCGTCCGGAACTCGGGCCCGCCTACGACGCCGACGTCGAAGCCCTGACGGAATGGATCGATCTGGTTTCATGGGTGATGGGGCCGCATTCCATAGGCGGCGGCGAGTTCAACCGCAGGCGGGATCTATGCGGGAATGTCCTTGCATCGGTGTCCGAGTTGCGAAGGAGAGGCGTGACCGTGCTGGTCGCCGTGATGGAAGCCCCTATCCCCGGTATCCCGGACTGGAAGGTCGCGATCATCTCGCTGACCCCCGTCTCTCGGATCCCGGGGCCACCAACCGGCGGACCATCCTCGCCGACAGGCGCTTGGTCCAACCAGGACCGGGATATCTGCCCCACCTCGCCTAGGCCGACGACCGAAACCCTTCCGGTTTGGGAACAAACCGGGTCCAGGGAGCATGACTCGCGACCTTGGCCGCTAGCCAAACGGGGGCAACGATGCGCGCCCGCGCTTCCTTATCCACACGGAAGGCCGTCCCCCGGCCCAAGGCGGCACGGCCGCCGGCGCGCACGACGAGGCCGTCCGGGCAGCCCGGCAGGAAGGAAAAGTCCGAGGTCAGGATCTTCGTGTCCTACTCGCACATGGACGCCGACGCGCGCAGGAAACTCGAAACGCATCTGGCCCCCTTGAAGGGCGACAACGTCTCGACTTGGTTCGACGGCGACATGAACGCGGGCGACAAGCTCGATACCGCCATCGCCCGGGCACTCAGGAACGCCCACGTCTTCGTCGGCCTGCTGAGCCCCGACTACCTGGCGAGCCACTACTGCTGGAAGATCGAGTACAGGCGCGCCATGAACCGGCGTGCCCGCGGCACAATGCGGGTGGTCGCCGTCGTCGTCCGGCCCTGCGACTGGAAGTCGACCCCGGCCGCAGGCTTCAAGCTGCTCCCGGAAGACGGGCGGGAGGTCACCCGCTGGCGCAGTGCGGATGCCGCCTATCTCAATGTCGCTCAGGGCATTCGACGCGTAGTGGCCGCCGTCCGACGGGAAATCGCGGCGGCTTCGCAGCCGGCCAAGCCGAAGCGGGCCGCCGCCAAGGCCACGGCGAAGGCGGCCGCCAAGGGTTCGGCGCCGCCGAAGGCGAAGAAGCCACGTGCCCGGGCGAACGTGGCACGCAAGCCTTCCAAAGCGGGCACCAAGACCTGATCCGCCCCGCGGCGGAGGTAGCCTAGACGTAGCCCGGGTTCGGCTGCGCCCAGATCAGCTGAAGTGTGTTCCCCTTGACCTCGATCTTCAGGGCCGTGAGGTCCTCCAGCGCCTGAGCCATGCCTGCGACGGCCGCCTTCCCGAAGCCGTAGGCCGGGATCTCCAAGGAAGGCCGCTTGCACTCGGCCATCGACACCGCTTCCTGGACGATCTGGCCTATATTCGTCTCGGCGAAGTCGACGCCGGCGTCCCGGCCATACAGCTTCACGTCGCGGAACAGGTGGTGGACGCCGCCGTCGCGCGACATCTGCAGGGAGGCGTTCGACATCGCCCGGCGGTGGGTGTCCTGAACCTTGGCCTTGATCTCCGTAGGCGTCACGGGGTTCTCCCTTGGCGTGGGTCAAATGGTTGACCCGTGCATTGAAAGCGTGGCGGCCAGCCATCACGTCACGCCTAGTTGGTGACGGAGACTGCCGATGACCAAGCCAGGAAACATCTACGTGGAGCCGCGCGAGGACGGCGACTTCGCCGTGCGCCGCGAGGGATCCAAGCGCGCGAGCGCCATCACGCCGACCCAGAAGGCGGGGATCGAGCGGGCTCGCGAACTGGAGCCCGACAAGAAGCCGAACGTGGCGCGGGTCCGGAACACGAAGGTCGGCGGTCCCGACCAGTTTCGGAAGACCCGATAGTCCACGGCCGTCGGATCGCGACCTTCGTCAGCGAAGGGTTGCGCTCTCGTCAGGTTCGAGATGCCGGTCCGCTCCGCCGGGACCGCCCGACGAGACGTGGCCATTCAAGCGCTCCAGATGCTCGAAGACATGCTCGAAGGCGGCCGTGATGGCTGCCTCGAACGAGCCGTCCGCCTTGCCCCGGGCCTGCTTCAGGCCGCTGAGCAGTTCGCGATGCTTTTCGGTGTCACTCGACATGATGCGTGCTCCCGCCGGGCAAACCGCCCGGTCCTCGAAGCCAAGTTCTCGCGTATCGTCGGGTTCCGGACGGTGGATGAAGCGCGCCAATCAGGAGCGACAGCCTTCGCGACGCTTCCCGCCGGCGGGAGGTCAAACGCTGTTTTTCGGATCGGGACCGCACACGCGCCATAGGGCGGCAGCCAGCCCGACATTCCCCAGTGCGGGTACCCGCGAGCGCGCCGACCGCTACAGCGAGCGGAAAGAACGGGAGCCCGAGCGCCTGAAGGCGGTCGTCGCCGACATCGGCTTCGTGAAGCGTTGAGGAACCGTCCGGCCCGATCACGCTGCCCCTTCCCGATCATGCCGCGATCGGGTCAGGTTTCGAACGGGACGATACGATCGGGGGCATCGGAGCATGGACGAACCGGATAACGGGGCAGCAGCCGCGCCGAGCCCTCGCGACGAAGCCGAATTCCATCGGTTCACGCGCCTTCAGCTCTCCTGCTCCGATTTCGCGCAGGCCATGAGCGCGGCCACCTTCCTCCTGCAGGAACTGGAAGACGACGTCGTCTACGGCCTGCCGGCCTGGCGGAAGTTCCGTTGCTACGAGACAACGATGGTCGTGGCCTACGCACGACCGTTCTCGCAATCCAAGGGACGGGTCCCGAAGCTCGGCTGGAAGGCGCTCGGCGTCGAACTGTCCTCGGCCGAATTGGCCCTGCACGAGAAGGTCGTCGCCCATCGCAATAGTCTCTACGGGCATTCCGACGCCGACGCCGTGGAACTACGGATGCTGTATCTCCACGAGGTGTTCAATCACAACGGCGCGGAGATGAACCTGTTCATGCCGCGGTTCGAGGAGCGGCCGCGCTTCGACCTCGATGAGATCTTCCGCATCTACGAGCTTTGCTCGAAGCTGAACCACCATGCCTTCATGGCGTGTCAGGATCTCGGCAAGCAGTTTCGCGATCGCTTCGAGCCCCTGCCCATGAATTTGAGCGATCCCGATTGAGCGGTTCGCTGGCCGGCGGTCACAGAGAAACGCCGGGCGGATCCGTCGTCTGCGCCCGAATATGCCGGCGCGGATAAAGTCGGCACAATTCCGGCGGGCCAGCCGGCAACGACCGTGGCCGCTTCGCTCAAGCTGGGGGAGCCGCTTCCCTGGCGCGGCCGAGCGTCGGGAACGTGCCGCGCGAGAATCCCGTCTCGCCGCGCTCGAAATACCAGCCGTGGCTCACCCGCACCGACATCTTCTTGTGCAGTGTCCTCGGCGTCAGCGGCTCCCGGCGATCCGCCGCCCCGCGCACCGTCGCCGGCTTCAGGAGCCGGAGGATCTGCGCCGCGGTCATCGTGCCGGAGGCGCGCAGGATCTCGTAGATCTCCCGCATGACGCGGTCCCAGAACTCCTCCGACCGGCCCCGCTCCAGCCGCGCCTCGGCCCGCGTGACGCTCTCGCGCAGCCCCGCGATCTCCGCCTCGGCCGCGTCCAGACGATCCAGCGCCTCGGCCAGCAGTTCCTCGCTCGCACGCACGGTCACCGCCAGGTTCTCGCGGTCCCGGGTCAGCCGCGCCGCCGCCTCGGCCTGCGCCGCCGCCCAGAGATCCCCCGCCACCTTCGCCAGCGCATCCTGCAGCGGCACCGGCAGCTCTTTGATCTTCAGCGCTGGCGCGTAGCCCTTCGCCGCCTTCCACTCCGCCAGCGCCGGCCCGACCTCACGGTTCGAGCCGCCCTTCTTCAGAAGCGGGATCAGCGTCCGCAGCGACACGCGTCCGGTCCTGGCTAACAGCCCGTCCGCCGCCCTGAACAGTTCCTGCTTCCGCTGCTCATTCATGGCCCGCCCCCCGCCACGCCACGAGCATCACCCAAGATGGTTAACGAGCCTATGGATTTCGGTAGCAAATCATGGTCGCGTTACCGCTACCGCTACCCCACCGAGTCGCGCTCCTTGCGCCCCGGGACCGTCCAGGGAATAAGGACCGCCCCGACCCAGGAGCCCGCCATGATACGCATCGGTCGTCCCACGCCCCCCTAAAACCCGGAGCGCGAGACCACCTGCGTCGAGCCTCCGCCAAGCGCGCGAGGCTCTCATGCCCCCTCGGATCCTCTTCTCAAGCGACCATCATTTCGCGCACCGGGCCACCCTTGGCGACCGGCTGGGCCTGCGACGCCCCTTCGACACGATGGAGGCCCATGACGAGGCCCTGATCGTGCGTTGGAACGCCGACGTCCGCCCGGGCGACACCGTCTGGCACCTCGGCGACTTCTGCTACCGCTGCTCCGAAGCCAAGGCCCGGGAGATCTTCACGCGACTGAACGGCGCCAGGCGCTATCTCGTTCGCGGCAACCACGACCGCATCGGCGCGCGCCTGCCCTGGGACGGCATCTTCGACGTCGCCCACGTGCAGGTTCCGCTGCCGGACGGGTCTGTCCAGGGCGTGTGGTGCAGCCACTATGCCCACCGAGTCTGGCCCCGAATGCACCGCGGCGACATCCATCTCTACGGCCATTCCCACGGCACGCTGCCCGGCACCGCGGCGAGCACCGACGTCGGCGTGGACTGCTTCGGCTTCCGCCCGGTCACCCTGGACGAGATCCGCATCCGCCTCGCCGAGAATGCCGCCAACGACGGGAGGGCGCCATGACGCAGAAGCTCTGGGTCTTCAGCGACCTCCATCAGGAATGGCCCGAGAACGCCTGGGATCCGGCGGCGCACGCGCCGCCCGACGGCTTCGACGTGGCCGTCGTCGCGGGCGACGTCCATACGCCGCTCGTGCGCGCCTTCGACTGGCTCGCCGAGCGCCTGCCCGACGTGCTGGTCGTCTACGTTCCGGGCAACCATGTCTTTTGGTGGGACCGGGGCGAGGACCGCTACACGCTCGTCGACCAGCTGTCCCGCGGCCGGGACGTCACCGCGCGCCACGGCATCCACCTGCTGCTCGGCGACGCCGTCGTCATCGGTGGCACGCGCTTCGCCGGCGGCACGCTCTGGACCGACTTCCGGCTCGGCCCCTTCGGGCTTCACGCCGCCATGCGCGCCGCCCAGGGCCGCGGCGGCATGAACGACTATCGCCGGATCCGGAACGGGCCGCGGTCACGGCACCGTGTCGAGCCGGGCGAGATCCTCGCCCTGCACAGGAAGACGCGTGTATTCCTGGAGGCGACGCTCGCGACGGCGCACGACGGCCCGACGGTCGTCGTCACCCATCACGCGCCGCAGCCCGACAGCCTGCCGCGTCCGCACGAGGATCTCGGCTGGTGCTACACCTCGGATCTGCGTGACCTGATCCACGCGTGCGGCCCGGACCTGTGGGTCCACGGCCACATCCACCGGAGCGTCGATTACCACGTCGGCCGGACCCGGATGGTCTGCAACTCGCGCGGCCACCACGAGGAAGCCAGCGGCTTCGAGGATGGTCGCACCATCGACCTGCCTTGATCGGCCACCGGAAGGTCAGCAGGGCCGCGCACTCCGAAGACGCACTTCGGGGAGAAGAGGACACGCCCGACGTTTCGAGCTTGGCGGCGAATCATCTTGAGGTAGCATTGCTCGAACGCGACACGGATCCGGCATGCCGCCTCCTCTCACGAAGCGCAAGAAAACGGGGGAACTCTATGTCAGGACGGCTTCCGTCGACGCCGCCATAGACCGTGCCGCAGGGCTCGATCTCGACGCCGTCATCCGCGAGGCCCGCGTCGGCGATCGAGGAGCGCCGGGCTTCATGGAGCCCGAGTGCCTGCTCCACCTCGTCAGGTCGACCCGCCTCGACAATTCCGATGACCGCTTCGCGCAGCTGTTCGAGATCCTCCTCGATCGGGTCGCCCGGTCGTTGAAAGGATCCATCCGGCCGAGCTCCCTCTACGATCCCGAGGAGTTGCGACAGGAGGTGGCCGACAGGTTCGTCGACCTCCTGGTGGAGGACCGAAACCAGCCTGGGGACGGTCTCGACTACTTCGAGGTGCGTTTCGCAAGCGCGCTCGCCGCGTTGCGCATCGACGTGCTGCGCGCGTCCGGACGCCTCGCCGCCAAGGAAGATCACGTCGAGGACATGCACGACCAGGAGGGTCAGCCACTTCCCGCGCTGGCCAAGCAACTCAGGCAGTTTTCCCAGGCAGAGGGCGCCGAACAGGAAAAAGAACATTTCCGGAACGAGCTTCTTCGGGCGATCGACCGTTTGCCAGACCACGAAAGGGTGGCTGTCACGCTCGTCCTCAAGGGGCATCCCATCGAGGGCGACGACGCGGAAACCATTGCGAAGCTTTGCGGCGTCTCCGACCGGGCGATACGGTATCGCCTCCAGAAGGCGTACGAGAAGCTGCGTCGTGAACTCGGAGAGGGACGATGACGACGACCAGCACCGCGCGCGGCGCGCGCGACGTATTGATGATGTTCGCGACCGAGGGTGAGCCGACGCCGAGACGCCTCGAAGCGTATGCGAAGGATCACCCCGAGTTGCGCCGGGAGCTGACGGAATTGGCGGTCGAGATGGTGCTGGAACCCTCCCGCCCGCTACCGCCCGCCGATGCCTCGACAAAAGCTACGGTGGCGTCCGCATGGGCCCGTTTCCAGGCCGGAACAAGGTCGGACGTCGAGAGAGCCCCCGTGCGCAGCGCGGCGGCGTTGCCGAACGTCTTCGCCGGGTTCAGCGGGGCGGCCTTCCCGCGATTGGCGGCGCGCCTGGATGTGACCCCGCTCTTTCTGATCAAGATGAAGGACGGCCTCATCGAGGCGGCCCGCTTCCCGAGGGCTTTCTCGAAGCTCGTCGCCGATGAGGTCGGGCATGAAGTGGACCTCATAATAGCCAGCCTCGGACGACCCTCCGCGATACCCCGCGGCATGATGGCCAAATCGGACGGGAAACCGGAAGCCGGGGCGAAGCAGAGCTTCGAGGAAGCCGTCGCCACGTCCGGCCTGACCCCCGAGCAGCAGGAACGGCTGCTCAACATGGCAAGGGCCGAACGTGGATCCGATTGAGGCCGCGAGGAAACGAGCTGCACGCATCCACCGGGAGATCGTCGCCGACGGCGGTGATCCCTGGCAGCCGTTCGACATCGTCGTACGTGCCATCGCCACGCACGACCTGTGGCATCAACCGGTGCAGGCCGGCGACGTGTCGCTGCATGGATGCAAAGCGCGCATCGATCCCGACACGAAGGGGATCCTGTACGGCGAGACTGGCACGGCGGGTGGCGACGCCCTGTTGATCGGGCACGAGCTCGGCCATGTGGCGATGCACGGCTGCACGGACCCGGTCCTCACCCACCACACCGATCCCAGCCGCTCGGCGGAGAGCGGCACCGCCGTCGAGAAGCTCGCCGACTATGGGCGAGGCGAGCGTCGGGAGGTCCAGGCCGACCTCTTCGCCCGCGAACTGGTGCTGCCACGATCGGTCGCGCGCGATCGTCACGCGGAGGGCATGAGCGTCGCGGACATCGCCGCCCGCCTCGGCATCACGGAAGACGTCGTCACCCAGCAATTGCTCGATGCCCTGCTGCTTCCGCCGGTCCCAGACGCGGTCGCCGTCCCCTCCGGCGGTGCGCTCCGGCGCGACCCCAGCCAGGACATCGCCGTGGCGCACCGCGGCAGCCCCTATCTCCTTCAGGCAGGCCCGGGCACGGGGAAGACGAGGACCCTCATCCGGCGTGTGACCAGCCTCATCGACGAGGGCGTCGACCCGAACGGCATCCTCGTCCTGACCTTCTCGAACAAGGCGGCCGGCGAGCTGATGGACCGGCTCGCCCTGTCCCATCCCGAGGCGGCCGCCTCAGTCTGGATCGGAACCTTCCACGCCTTCGGCCTCGACATCGTCCGCCGCTTCCACGATCGGCTCCGGCTCCCTGCGAGCCCGCGCCTCGCCGACAAGGCCACGGCCATCACGATGCTCGAAGGGGTGATCCCGAGCCGGCCCTGGACCACTACCGCGATCTCTGGGATCCCGAGGAGAACCTCGCGGACATCCTCGCCGCCATCTCGCGGGCCAAGGACGAACTCGTCGATCACGTCCGCTACGCCGAGCTCGCCGAGGCCATGGAGAGAGCCGCGACCGACGATGCGACACGCCTGCGGGCGAAGCGCGCGGCCGAGGAGGCACTCGTCTACGCGGCCTACGAACGCCTCCTGGCGGACAGCGACGCCCTGGACTTCGGCGACCTCATCATGAAGCCGGTTCGCCTGATGGCCGACCATCCCCAGGTCGCCAGGGCCTTGGCGCTCCGGCACCGTCACATCCTCGTCGACGAATACCAGGACGTGAACTTCGCCACCGTGCGCCTGATCGCGGCACTCGCGGCGGACGAGGGCGAGCGCCTCTGGGTGGTCGGCGACGCCCGCCAGTCGATCTACCGCTTCCGGGGCGCGACCTCGGCGAGCATGGGTGCCTTCAAGGACGACTATCCCAAAGCGACGGACGGCGCACTGACCGTCAATTATCGCTCCCGCGGCGAGATCATCGACACCTTCTCGGCCTTCGCGTCGAGCGTCGAGGCCTTCCGACGCCTCGGCGATCTCCGCCTCACCGCCGATCGAGGAGCCTGCGGCCGGCGACCGGTCATGCACGAGGCCGGCACGCCCGACGACGAGATCGCGCTGGTCGCCGCCTCCGTCGCCGAGGCGAACGACGGTGGGATCGACTATCGCGACCAGGCGATCCTCTGCACGGCCAACGACCGGCTCGCCGCGTTCGCCGCCGGCCTGACGGCTCGGAACATCCCCGTCCTCTACCTCGGGCCCCTCTTCGAGCGGCCCGAGATCAAGGACCTGCTCAGCCTGCTCGCCCTGTTCCACGATCCCCGCGCCGCGACGCTGGTGCGCGTCGCCATGATCCCGGAGGTCGCGATGGGCCTCGGCGACGTCGCCCTCGTCGCCGTCCACCTCAGGGAGGCGGCCGGCGGCCCGCTGGCCTGGCTGGAGGACGCCGACGCGCTCCCCGGCTTGAGCCTCGCCGGGCGTGAATCCCTCAGGCGCCTACGCGACGCCTGCGGCGGCTTCGAGGCCCGCGCCCATCCCTGGAACGTAGCGAGCGCCCTGGTGCTCGACAGGCTCGGTATCGCGCGCCGCATCGGCGGGGCCACGACGCTGGCCGACCGGATGGCCGGCGTCGCGGTCTGGCAATTCCTCAACTTCCTCAGATCCCTGCCGATCGAGGGGGAGTTCCCGACCTCCGAGGTCTCGCGTCAGATCAGGAGGTTGATCCGGCTGAACGAGGAGCGTTCGCTGCGCCAGTTCCCGGACGCCGCCCTGGAGCTCGATGCCGTCCGGCTGATGACCATCCACGGCAGCAAGGGCCTCGAATTCGACCTCGTCCATGCCCCGGGCATGATCGCGACGGGGCTGCCCAGAAGCGCGAAGGCGCCGGACTGCCCGCCGCCGGACGGTCTCATCGCCGGCAGCGCGGGCCTGACCGGCCTCCAGGCCAGCGTGGCCGGCCACGAAGAACAGGAGGCCTGCCTGTTCTTCGTGCTGCTCTCCCGCGCGCGGGACGGCCTGCGCCTCTACCGCTCCACGCTTCAGAAGGGTGGAGCGAGGAGGCGCAACCCGTCCGCGTACAACGCCCGGATCGCCGCGACGCTGGACCCCGCGCCCCCGATCGCTCCTCTCCCGGCACCGCCGGCTGCGGCCGCGCCGCCACCGGTGGCGGTGGCCTGGAGCGTGCCGGTCGAACTCGATCACCAGCACCTCGATTCCTACGGGAAGTGCGGCTTGCGCTTCCTCTACACCTACGTCCTCGGCCTCGGCGGCCGACGCGACGAGAACCCCTACATCCGGATGCACAACGCCGTCCGGGCGATGATCGATTGGCTCGACCGGAACTTCGACGCGGCGCAGGCCGAGCCGGCGGGCTTCGCGGCGGCGTTCGACGGTGCCTGGGAGGGGCACGGGCCGGCCGAGCATGGCCACGCCAACGCCTATAGGCAGATCGCCGAGGAGATGCTCCGCTTCCTCGTGGGCACGCGCGCCGAGGAAGGCCGGCAGCCCCCCAGGGCCCTGCGCCTGGGCGCCGGCGGCGGACATGTCCTGTCACGGGCGCACGACGTGGTGCGCACCCGTGACGGCCGCCTCGTCGTGAGGCGCGTCGCCACGCGCAAGGCCATGGCCTCGCTTGAGAAGGAGATCGAATACGCGATCCTCGATGCGGCCGCCGAGCAGGCCTTCGGCGAGCCCGTGACGGTCGAGGCGATCCACCTCACCGGCGCGACCCGCCGACCGGTCCCGCCCGACAAGCGGGCGGAACTCGTGGCCGCCGTCGCCCAGCACATGGCCGACGTCGGCGCTGGCCGCTTCGCCCCCAATCCCGGGCGCGGTTGCCTCCGCTGCCCGCACCTGTTCGCCTGCCCTGGCCTACCGGCCGGCGGCGCCTTCGTGCGGCACCCCCTGTCCAGGGAGCGCTGAGGCTCGGCCGGCCGGCAAGATGGCCGCGATCAATCCTGGAAAAAAGTGAGCGCGGCCGTTTCCGGATCCGCCGGTCCCTTTCGATCAACCTCTCGACGGTGCGGGGAGCACCCGACCCACCGAGAGATCGAAAGGAACAGTCATGACGACCAACGGCCACGACAACGACCGCGACGAGGACGGCACCCGCAAGGTCCAGGTCTATCGCTTCCGCATCGACAAGACGGAGTACGAGAACCCGCTTCCGGACCTGACCGGCCGCGACCTCCTCGTCATCGCCGGCAAGCACCACCCGGAGCGGTTCAAGCTCCTCCAGAAGATCGGCGCCACCATGAAGCCGATCGCCCTCGACGAGGTGGTGCACGTCAGCGACAAGGGCGAGGAGCGCTTCATCACCCTGCCGCTGGACCAGACCGAGGGGGAGCAGGCGCTCCCCCTTCGCCGGGACTTCGTGCTGCCCGAGGGCGATCGCGAGACCCTCGACGCCACGGGACTGCGCTGGGAGACCGTCCAGGACATGGGCGTCCCCCGCGTCGTGATCCGCGGCTATCCCGTCCGGGCCGGCTACGCGCCGGAACGGACGGACCTGATGCTGCGGCTCCTGCCGGGATACCCGACCTCGCAGATCGACATGTGGTACTTCCACCCGCCCCTGGCCCGCACGGACGGCGCGCAGATCCGGGCGCTCGTCGGTGACATCTTCGAGGGCAAGCACTGGCAGGGCTGGTCGCGCCACCGCACCGGCCTGAACCCCTGGCGGCCGGACATCGACGACATCGGCACCCACCTCGCCGTCGCCGAGCACAACCTCGCCAAGGAAGTGGGGGCCGCCTGATGCGCGTCACGCTCGCCCTCACCGGCGCCCAGCACGCCGCGATCCACGCCCACCTTTTCCCGGGGGATGGCCGCGAGGCCGTCGCCCTGATGCTGTGCGGTCGGGCCGTGTCGCCCGGCCGCACCAAGCTCGTCGTCCACGAGATCGTCCCGGTGCCCCACGAGGCCTGCCAGCGCACCGACCGGCGCGTCACCTGGCCAACCTCCTACCTCGAACCCTTGCTCGACAAGGCGGCGCGGCGCGGGATGGCGGTGGCGAAGATCCACTCCCATCCGGGCGGGAATCTCCACTTCAGCGAGGTCGACGACGAGGCCGACGCCGCCCTGTTCGGGAGCGTCCACGCCTGGGTCGACGACGGGGCCCCGCACCTCAGCGCCGTCATGGTGCCCTCGGGCGCCGTGCTGGCCCGCGCCCACAGGGCCGACGGGACGCATGGCGAACTGCATCACGTCTGCGTCGTGGGCGACGACATCCGCTTCTGGAGGCCGCCGGCGGACGCGGATCGCGAGATCCCCGAGTTCGCCCGGCGGCACGCGCAGGCCTTCGGACGCGGCACCTTCCAGGCTGTCCGTGGGCTCAGGCTCGGCGTAGTCGGTTGCTCCGGCACCGGCAGTCCACTCGTCGATCAGGTCGCCCGGCTCGGCGTCGGCGAGATCGTGCTCGCCGATCCGGACAAGGTCGAGGAGAAGAACCTCAATCGCATCGTCAACACGACGCGGGGCGACATCGGACGACCGAAGGTCGAGGTGCTCGCCGGCTTCGCCGAACGGCTCGGCCTGGGCTCGCGGGTCGAGGCCTTCGCCCACGACCTCTCCCACCCCGCCGCCCTGCATGCGATCTCGACCTGCGACGTCGTCTTCGGATGCATGGACGGCGTCGAGGGGCGTGATCTGCTGAACCGGCTCGCGACCTTTTACGGCCTGGCCTACTTCGATGTCGGCGTGATGCTCGACGCCGACGGACATGGGGGCATCGGGCAGATCTGCGGCTCGGTCCACTACCTGCAACCCGGACGCTCCAGCCTGCGGGGCCGGGGCCTCTACACGGACGGCATGCTGGAAGCCGAGAGCCTCCGCAGGCAGGATCCGGCGGCCTACGAGGACCGGCTCGCCCGCGGCTACATCCGTGGGGTTCCCGAGGACCGACCGGCGGTCGGGGCGCTGAACGGGCTCTTCTCCAGCCTGGCGGTCATGGAGTTCCTGCTGAGGCTGCATCCCTCGCGGCTCGACCCGAACGGCGGGTTCGCCACCCAGACGTTCAGCCTGACGGCCGGCTACTGGGAGAACCTGCCGGACGAGGGCGTCGACGAGGCGTTGGCCCGCTACGTCGGCCGCGGCGACATGGTGCCGTTCCTGAACCGGCCCGCCCTCGACATGCTCGCGAGGGCAGCGTGATGAGGGATGCCATGCTCTCGAAGATCCGGGCCGCCCTCGGCTGGGTCTCCCGTCGTCGGGGACGCCACACCGCCGCCTTCGTTGAGGAGGAGCCGGACGCGCTCGCCCCGCGCACCGTCTACGTCGTGGGCGAGGACGGCCATCGCTGGTTCGCGGCTTTCGATTGCCCCTGCGGTTGCGGCGAGACCATCAAGCTCTCGCTCGTCCCCGGCGACCGTCCCGGCTGGAAGTTGAGGGATCATTGGGACGGCACCGCGTCGCTCGCACCCAGCGTCTGGCGCAAGGTCGGATGCAAGAGCCATTTCTGGCTCCGCAAGGGCAGGGTCGAGTGGTGCTGACCGCGACGCCGGCGTCGAAATCTCGTTAGGCGACGCCTCAAGCATGCCAAGCCATGCCCGAGAGCGCGACACACCCGGGCATGGCTTGGCCGGCCCGGGTCACCGGGATCTACGAGCCTTTCGAACCGCGCGTCAGCCTTTGAAGGCGGCCACCGCACGGCTCAGCCTGAACATCGCTTCCATCGCCGCGTCCTTGGCGGTCGGGACTTCCTGGTCCGGAGGCCATACGCCTTCCGGATCGACCAACACCTTGGTCACGTAAGAGAGCATCTCACAGGCGAAACTGTCATCCGCGAGTCTCAGGTCGCCGATCATCCTACCGATGCGATCCATCACGGGCGGATGCGTCGAGCTGTTTCCATGAGGGACGAGTTCGAATTGCGCCACCCAGGCAAGCCCGGTGAACATGCCGAGGGCACGCCGCTCCAGATCCAGCTCGGTCTCCGAGGGTCGCGTCTCCAGAGCCCTGCCCGGATCGACCTGCAACGATCCCTTCATCCAATGCGTGGCTTGCGCGTCGGCCTGGAATTCCTGTTCCTTGGCTTCGTGCGGCAACGGCTCGGCCACGGCATGATGGTTCAGCCTCAGATGAGCCAACTCGTGACGCATGATCCAGCCGAGTGCGTTCTCGAAGGTGCGGTTGCCGCCAAGGCTGGCACCGACGGCGTCGGGGTCCGGCACCGGAGCCCAATCGACCCAGCCGTCGAACTTGTTCCTGCTCAGTCTCGACGACAGTTCGAAGAGATGCAGCCCCTCCTCAAGCTCTCCGCCGATCGCAAGCTGCGGAGGGCCTGCGGTAGGGTCGGCTGTTCTCTGGGCCTCGAACATGGGACGTCCGACCCGAACGACCGCCTGGGAAAAAGCCCACAGGCTCGCAAGACCGTTCCAGGTGATCCTCACTGCAGGCGGGGGCGTCACGGCCGCGAACTCCGACCTGAAGGTCCGAGGAACTTCCAGAGCCAAGTCCTCAAGCTTCAAGGGCACTTCGGCCGGTGTCACGCCGGCATCGTCACAGCAGGCGAGGTACCATCGTTCGACGACGGGTCGGAATGTCGAGAACACCTGAGGAAGGCAACTCATGGATTTTGCTCTACGTGCGGCGCGGGACACGGCATCGAGTAGGTCGTGCCTGCCGCCGCCGATATGGCTAGGACGCCCATTGGCCATCAAGTATCGGCGGCTCGCACGCTCTCGGGGTGATCCGAGGCAACCCTTGGGCTAGGGCGCGAGCGAGCTTGGGGTTCGCGCGATCGGTAGAGAGCCCCCAGCGTCATCCCCGCTATCCACGGGAACGCATGAAAGGTAGTTCGGGAACTGCCAAATCTGTTGACGCCGATTCGCGGCGTTCTGTATGTGTTCTCGGCGCGTCGAAGGCGCTTCCTGTGCCCCCGCCGATGCGGAAGCACCCATACCGCCCTCGTAGCTGACGCTCGGGCGGCCCCAGCCTCGAAAGCCCTTCTATGCCCTGGACGTGCCCGCGAAAACGGGATCGCCGGCGTTCCCGCCGGTCCGCGACGCCCGTCGGCATAGCCGGCCGGCCGCGCATCCCTCGCCAGACCCAGAAACCTCCCGAGGCCTAGCTCGCCGCGTCAGCGGATGGCTGCCTCGCGCTTGGAGGCAGCCATGACCCGTCAGACCATCGAGAGCCGCATCCTCGGCAAGCGTCGCCCGCCGGCGGACCCCATCGATGTCGAGTTCCCCGTCGAAGCGGCCGACGACACCTACGTCGCCGCCTGCCTGAACGGCCTACGCCCCGCCCGCGACGTGCTTCCCACCGTGGCGCTCGCCGAAGCCCTTGGCCCCGCGGGTCTGCGCCGCCTGCGGGAAGCGGACGGCATCGCCGTCGTGGTCGAGGTTCCGAGCCCGGACTGGATCCCCGGCATCGAACTGGCGCTCCGGAGTCTCACCGATTTCGCCCACATCTGCTGCAGATCCGGCGCCTCACGCACTCAGGATAGACCGACGGAGGGCAATGAGAAGGTCGGGCGCCTGCTCTCGGACGGCGCGCGCGTCGCAGGCGTCTCGCAGAGCCCGGCGCGCTACCTGCCTGCGACCCTCGTCGCATCCGCCGACCTCTACGTCAGGATCGGGCCGATCTCCTGGCCAACCTGCGCCGGCCGACGCCGGTGAGCCGCTTCGACCTCGGTCGCTACACGCCCACGCACGCCGTCGGCGACAAGGCCGCGGAGGTCGGCGGTCACCGGCTCCCGCCCGGATCGGTCCTGACCTCCGCGACGAGGGTCTGCCCGCACTGCGTCGCGGAAGACCTCGCCCGGTTCGAGAACCCCACGAAGGCCCGGCCGTGGTCGAGGCTTGAATGGTTGCTGCTACCGGTCCGGGTCTGCGGCCGGCACGGGGCCGTGCTGGTCCACGTCGAGGCCGATGCGACGCTCCGGGCCGGTCACGACTTCTCGGCGACGTTGGCGCGCCGCGTGCTCCCCGTGCTCGACCGGCTCCGGGCGGAGGCTGAACCCGCCACTGGCACCGCCTTCGTGGACTGGTTCGTCGCCAGGCTCGATGGCATGCGCAATCCCGGCAACTGGCTCGACGACGTGCCCCTGCACGCCGCCTCGGCCTTCTGCGAGGGGCTCGGGACCTCGGTCCTTCACGGTCCGGGAACGCATCCCTCGGACATGGGCATGGCGGACCTCGCGCGGGCCGCGGAGGAGGGCTACCGCACCGCCGCGCAGGGGGCCGAGGCGGTCGGGAGCGCCCTCGACGGCATCGTCGGGCGCGTCCGTTTCGGGAAGCGCGGCTCCGTCGGCCATGGCAAGGTCTACGGGCGCGTCCACGCAGTCCTGCGGGCGAATCCCAAGGACGTCGCGTTCGAGAAATTCCGCCACGTCCTGCGGGAGCACGCCTTCGGGAGGCTCCCCATAAGCCCGGGGACCGCCTTCCTCGGCGTGCGGCTGGACGAGCGGCGCATGCACACGCAAAGGAGCGCCGCTTTTTCGAGCTCCCGGTCCGACGCCGGGCTGATCCGGCTGGTCGGCCCCGAGGCGGTCGCCGACGGGCGGCGGCTCTGGATCACCG
This sequence comes from Methylobacterium tardum, assembly GCF_023546765.1. Lineage (NCBI taxonomy): Bacteria > Pseudomonadati > Pseudomonadota > Alphaproteobacteria > Hyphomicrobiales > Methylobacteriaceae > Methylobacterium > Methylobacterium tardum. The sequence continues at coordinate 3,608,484 of NZ_CP097484.1, read as the reverse complement.
TCGAGGAGTTCGGGAGGGTCGTCGCCGACGTCGAGGACCACCTCACGGCCAAGGACGTCGCCGCCAGGACCGGCTTCTCAGCGAAGCAGGTCGGGCACCTTGAGGAGGCGGGACTGCTGTCGCCCTTGCCCGAGGCCGACCGGAACGCGGGCTCGAAACGCCGATTCCTCCGTCCGGACGTCGACGCCTTCATGGCGAGGCTGTTTAGGAACGCGGTGCCGGTGGCCAACCCCGCCGAGCCGAGGATGACGATCGAGCGTGCGGCGCCCGGCTTGCGCGTCGGCACCGTCGAGATCCTGAACCTCATCCTCGACGAGCGGCTCGCATGGGTCGGACGCCATACGACGGGCGGACGCTACGGCGACCTCCTGATCGACCGCGACGAGCTATCCACGGTCCTCCAGGGCGCCGGCTCCCCCGACGACGTCACCGAGACCGAGGCGGCCGCCATGCTGGCCGGCGTGGACCCGGGGAGACTGTGGTGCCCGGTCAGGGAAGGGATGCTGGAATGGTCACCCGGATACCGCCCGCGCGATCCGCGGTCAGTGAGGGCGTTGACCAGGGCGAGCGTCGAGGCGTTCGCCTCGGAGTACGTCACCCTGAAGGAGGCGGCCGCCGTCCTGGGCCTCGCGCCCCAGCAGGCGATGCGTCGGCTCGCTGAAGCCGGCATCGGGGACGCGGCGGCGTACGACCGGGTCCGGATGAAGCTTTACCGACGCCGCGACCTGACGGCTTGCCTGTCGGCGGCCGACGCCGCATGACCGGCCGCGGCGTTCAGTGCATTCCGGGGGCGGCCGCCAAGGCCAGATCGAGGTCCGCCGGCGGATCGTACGACATCTGCATGATGCCGAAGGCCATGGCGGCGCAGCACATCCGGCTAGCGTCGTAACGGAGCTGGAACTCGGCAGCCTCCCAGGCATCGGCCGTGACGGGGGCGTCGCCCGAGATGTCGGCCCGGAGGACGTCGAGTTCCTTCCGGATGTGATCCGCGTCGAACGCGACCTCCGGAACGCGGGAGACAAAGTGTTGCAGCATCCGCGGGTCGACCGGGATCTGATGCTCGCCGAACCGGAACCAGCGTAGCCCCGTCGCCGGATCCGGGGGCGGGACGTTGTCGCGCTGGGCGCACATCGACATCATCTCGACCACGCTCTCGATGGCCTCCGCCCGCGTCGCGACGGGCTCGGGGGTTCCGACGATCCTCGGGATGCCGTGCGGCAGTCCCTTGAACTCCAGGTCGGCGTGCCAGCCGCCGCCTTCCTGGTACAGGTGGACGCCGGCTGCCTTGGAAAGCTGCCAGTACGCCTCGGCGGCGGCGTAGACGTTGCTCAGGGCTTCCACCCGCACGCCCGTCACGTCCACGAGCTGGCCCTTCAGCTGCCTGAGCAGGGACGCCGCCTTCGCCCGGTTCTGCGGATTGCTATGCTTGTAGCCCATGGCGAAGCCTCGTCCCGCCCACGGCGGGAGCGCCGGCCGGTCAAGCGATTCTCTGATCCCGGGCTGCAACCCAAAAACCGTCCGAAGCCTCATCACATGTGAGGTTGCGCAGAGCCTCGAAACATGTGCGGATCTTTGGTGTTCGAGGCACGCAACTATGGTGTTGCTTGCCTCTCATCCCCTACGTTCTCAACGCGGAACATTGGGTCGGCTATCAGCGCCCGGATACTCGACTCAGACCGGGTCGGCGCGCGGGGCCGCTTCAGTGTACCTTGGAACCGCGCGATATGGCGGGCCTCGCGGCGTCCTCGTGAAGCGAGGCCGCGAGCTGGCGTCCGAGTTCGTGCAGCAAGGCGTCGACCAGCAGCCGCAGCCGCGCCGCCTTGTCCGCGTCCAGGGAGCGGATCAGGTCGCAGGCCTCGATCGCATTGTCCGCGATGCGTTCCAACACGGACCCCGACGTCTCGAAGGCCGCGAGGAAGTGCGCGGGGCCATCGATGCGGCTGTCTGTCCGGCTGTCGGTCACGTCGATGACGATCCCGCGCCCGCGCATCCCACCATCTACGTCCCGCTCGTAGTGTCCGCGGGCGAGAACCCAGCGCACGACGCCCGGCGCGGGCAGGATGCGGTGCTCCCATACGAACAGCCCGCCTTCTTCCCGCACGCTGCGGCGGCGCTCTGGGTCCCGGGCCACGTCCTCGGGATGGAAGATTGAAAGGAGGTGCGCGCGCGAGATGCCTTCTGTGACCGCCGCGCCGGACAGCCCGAACATCCGTGCCATCACCTCGTCGGCGCGGACCCGGTCGGCGTCGACGTCTTCTTCCCACAGGCCGATGTCGAGCGTCGTGAGCGGCAGGGAGGCCGCCGAGAGATGGGCGTCCGCTGATCGGCGTGGCATGCTCTGTCCAGGTTCCAAGACCGCCGAAGGCATTTGAAACACAACCCAGGGCTGCGGAGCAATCCGAAAGGCAGCTTTCGTACGACGGGTCGAGGTGGCCATGCTGTGTTTGAGCGCGTCAGGCTAGGCATTGGCCGAAACGCGGCTTCGCGGGGCATGGGCTCAGGCTTCCCAGACAAGCTTCGCCCAGGTTTCGTGCACAGCCGCTTGCATCTGCCGCGGCAGCGCTCGACGCATGCCAGCTCTCGGATCCGGACCATGCCAGCTGCGCGGATTGCGATCGTCGCTTCCGGTAGGCGGCCATTCGTGGCTAGCCCGGAAAATCAAAGCAGGCTCAGAAGCGGAAGCTGACCCGCTCCACGCAACCGGACGTTCAGACTACGACCCATGTCAGCCATGAGAACGAGTGTCGGCGCTTGCCAAAAGCAGACACTTGCGAAGTATCAAAAGTTTGTATTTGGCGTACATAGTAACAAATCATTGAACGCCCTTAGAGGCTAATCTGCTTGTGGCGCGGTTATCTATACACGCACATCAAAAAGATTTAAAGCACCAATAAACATAGCAGATTTGATGCCGTATTGATGTGCTGGATCAGAGCCTTGGGCTTATCGAGCCATCGAAGGCGCTGCGGGGGAAGAGGGAGGCGAGAACCACGGCACGAGCGCGTGAATGCGGGGCAGCTCTCGCTGGATGATCGCGGCCCGAGCCAGCTCGGCGATCCGGGGTGCCAATGAGACCAGATAACCTCGGCGCGTGACCAGCAGCGGCTCCCGGGAAAACCCCGGACCGGGCAGGGGCAGGACGCTGACGTGGCTGGCATGCGCGATGCCCTGCAGCAGGCACAGGGGCGTGGTGATGGCGACCCCCATGCCGGTCGCCACCATCGCGACGAGACTGTCCGACGTGTCGAACTCGAACGCCCGTGGAGGCCGGAGACCCGAGCGGCTGAGGTGCCGTTCGACCTGCCCGCCGACATAGGAGCGCTCGCTGTGCCGGACGCGACGATGCTTCTCGAAGATCGCGGCCAATTCCTGCCCTTCGAGTTCCTCCCTGAGCCCGCGCGGCACGACCAGCACGTAGGGCTCCCGGTAGAACGGAAACCGCTCGATGTCGCCGAGGTCGGACATCTATCGCAGGTGATCGCGGCGTCGATGGACCGGCGGAGGAGCGCCTCGGAATGGGCCGCCCTGCCACCGTTCTGACGCCACGGTCGCTGAAGGACGAGCGCTTCGCTCGATCGCGCCAGCAGTGGATGCCGAGCGTCAGAACCGCCCCCCGGATGAAGACTTCGGCGGCATCGGGAAAAGATCGATGGCACCCCTGAACGGCATGTGCCTGCTGACAGGTCTCGCCCAGGTCAGCGCTCGCGTCGCGGGTGCCGGCGCCGCCTTCCGCCGAGCGTTCGGTGCACCGGCTGCGCGCCTACGCGACGCGAAGGTCCACCTCCGCAGCGAGCAGCGGGAGATACTCCGCTATCGGCCGTGGCATGCCGCGCAGATAGCCCTGCATCTCCGCGCAGCGGTGCCGCCGCAGGAATGCGAGCTGCTCCTCCGTCTCGATCCCTTCGGCGATAACCGGGACGCCGAGGCTCTCGCCGAGGCTGATGATCGCGCGCACGATCGCGCCACCCTTGCTCGTGACGCCGACTTGGCCCACGAACGAGCGATCGATCTTGATCTTGTCGAAGGGGAATGACTGCAGCGTGGCCAGCGACGAGTAGCCGGTCCCGAAATCGTCCATGGAGATGCGCACCCCGAGCGCCTTGAGGTCGCCCAGCACCTCCTGCGAGCGCGCCGCGCTATTGAGGAACAGGCTCTCGGTCACCTCCAGTTCCAGGCGATCGGGCCGCAGTCCCGTCTCCGCGAGCGCTTGCCTGACCACGTCGCACAGGTCGGCCTGCCGGAACTGCGCAATCGAGAGGTTGACGGCGATGCCGAGGGGCAGCCCCCAGGTTGCAGCCTCGCGGCAGGCCTCCCGCAGCACCCATTCGCCGAGCGGCAGGATCGCGCCTGTCTCCTCGGCGAGCGGCACGAACAGTGTCGGCGGGATCGCTCCCCGGATCGGGTGCGTCCAGCGCAGGAGGGCCTCGAAGCCGCAGGCGCGGCCCGTGGCGACCTCGAACTGCGGTTGGTAATGCAGCGCGAACTGCGGGGTGCCGATGGCCGCGCGTAGGTCGAGCGCCAGCTGATGCCGTTCGCGCGCCGCGGCGTCCATCTCCGGCTTGAAGAAACGGTAGCCCCCCTTGCCGTCACGCTTGGCGCGCACCAACGCCATGTCGGACGCGGAGAGAAGGCGTTCGCAGGTGTCGCCGTCGCGCGGGAACGAAGCGATTCCGACGCTGCAGCCGACGTCGATCCGCCGCTCGCCGTCCGCGAAGGGCGCGCCCAGCGCGTCGATGACGGCCCGTGCGGTCGTGGCGGGCGTCCTGCGGCCATCGAGGCCGGTCGCGAGCACGGCGAACTCGTCGCCTCCCAGGCGCGCGGCGACGCAGCGTTCGCCCAGCAGCCCCCGCAGTCGTTTGGCGACCTCGACGAGCAGGCGGTCCCCGGCGGGATGGCCGAACAGGTCGTTCACCTGCTTGAACCCGTCGAGGTCGAGGCAGAGGAGCGCGGCCTCCTGCCCCGTCCCGGCGCAGATCGCCAGCTCGCGGGCTACCACGTCCGCGAACTGCACGCGATTCGGCAGCTCGGTCAGGGCGTCGTGCCGCGCGAGGAAGCCGAGGCGCTCCTCGCTCCTGCGGCGCTCCGTGACGTCCTCGTGCGTGCAGATCCACCCCCCGCCGGGAACGGGCACGCGCATGACGCTGACGTCCCGGTCGTCGGACAGGCGGACGACGGAGGCCGTCAACGAAGGGGCGTCCGAACCCGGCGGGGTGACGACCATGTCCCAGTCGCCTCCCGCTTCCCCCCGCAGCGACAGGACGACCCGGCGGAGGTCTTCCGCCTTCGCGCCTGGCTCGCGAAGATGGCGCGGGACCGCGTACAGTTCGGCGAAGCGCTGGTTCATGACGACCAGCCGCCTGTCGGCGTCGAAGAGGCAGAGGCCCTGGATCATGTTGTCGAGCGCGAAGCCGAAGCGCTCGCAATGCTCACGCAGGTCGCGTTCGCCGCGGGCGCGCTCCTCGGCGGCGGCGGCGCGCCGCAAGGCGCGGGCCTGACGGAGGAAGAGGGCGGACAGGGCGGCGATGCATGACACCAGGAGCGCCGCCGACGCGCCGACGACGAAAGCCTGGCGCCGGACGGGGGCGAGGCTCGCCTCCACCGTCCGGCTGACGCTGAGGATGAGCGGGTAGCGGGCGAGGGCCTTCGTCGCGACGAGGCGCTCGTGGCCGTCGATCGGGCTGACGTTGCGCAGGACGCCGCCCGCCCGGTCCCGCGCGGCGATCAGCGCAGCCGCCGCGGTGGGCAGGACCTTGCCGATCGTGGCCGCCCGGTGCGGGTGGCGCACGAGCAGCATGCCGTCGTCGCGGAAGACCGAGACGACGGCGTCGTCGGTCGGCGAGATCTGCCGGTAGAGGCCCTCGAAGTAGCCGAGTTCTACCGCGCCGAGCACGAGGCCGAGGAACGTCCCGTCGGAGGCTGAGACCTTGCGGGCGACGTAGATCGTCCATGCGCCGTCGCCGCGATTCCGAACCGGTCGGCCGACGAAACGTCCGCGCCCCGGGTCCGCGGCGAGCGCCTTGAAGTAGTCTCGGTCCGCGATGTTGACGTCGGGGATCGGCCAGTAGCGGCTGAAGTTCAGCAGTTTGCCGGCGTGGTCGACGATCGTGATCGCGTTGACCTGCGGGAGCGCGGCGATGCGGGCCCTGAGGGCGAGGTGGAGGTCCTGCCGGCCCGCCGCCGCCGCGTACTCCTCGGACGTGGCGACGCCCGCCTCGCGCAAGCCGTCGATGACGGCATCCTGCACCATCTCCATCGCCTGCAGGGAGCGGTCGGCCTGGTCGGCGAGGACGGCCGAAAGCCCGACCAGGCCGCGCTCGACGTCCTGAACGGCCTGCCGGTTCATGTCGACCACGAGCAGCGCCGCGGCCGACGCGATCGCCAGGGCCAATGCGGCCAGCGCGGCGGCGAGAGCCGCGCCGGGGCGAAGCGCGGAGGCGAGCATCGACCGAGGTCCCGGCACCGGCAACAGGCTCCCCTTATGTCTTCGCACGTCCCGGCTGCCTTCTGGGGCCGGGTGCGTTGAGAATCTTACCGGTCGATCGACTTCCCCTGGCCGAGCCTCGAATACGATGAACCATGCGTTACGGTGGTGCTCGAAGCGCTCCCCGCGACCCGCGCGACCTTCGGTTCGGAGACCGGCACCGGCCGCGATGGCGCCCAATGCGTCCTCCGGCGCCGTCGCGCGCGCGTGATGGCGCCGGGCGCGCTTGACGCCCGGCTATCCTGCCACGTCCATGGCGGGTGCGGGGGGGCGGCGCGAGATCCGTCGACCGGCATGAAATTGGAGCGGGTTGGAGATGGCTACGTCAGAGGCCGGCATGATCAGGGCCGACCTGCGCTTGCCCGACGTCCCGGGCCTCGATGATGCCGGGCTCGCGCATTGGTTCCCGGGCTTCGACGGGCAATGGACGGAGCAGACCAAGACGTTGCTGCGGGCGCATGGCGCCACCGGACTGGACCTGAACGCGAATTGGGCCGGCGTGCCGGCCGACTGGCACTGCACATGCTGTCGCAGGCCCAAGCCGATGATCGTGCGCAAGGCACGGAACGGGGTCCTGCTCGCGCATCTCGACCTGCATCACGACCACCTCCGGGATCACCTGCAGAGCCTGGTCGGCGCATGGGTGGGCGTCTCCCGGGTGGAGGGCGCCGGCGCCGGGTCGGCCCATGCCGGCGAGCACATGCGTGCGCTGGTGGTGCGCTTCCGCGACACGCTCGTTTGCGACGCGTGCAACGCGGCGGACGGCACCGCGAAGCGGCTGCTGGGATCGGAGATCCACCCCGCCTTCTCCTTCTCCCCGGCTGAGATCGGCCGGTTCATCCGGCCGCGGTCCAATGCGCTCCACGAGGTCGACGTGGAGGCGGCCTGCCGCACCTGGAGCGAGGTCAGGCATGGTTTCGAGGACCGGCTGGCGTTCGCCGCGCTCCTGGTCGAGCGGCTGGCCTCGGGGAGTTTCGCTCAGGAGCGCGGGCCGGACGCGGTCATGGCGTTCGCCGTGCCGGCGGACGAACGAATGATCGACCGTTGGGTCCGCGACGACCCGGACCTGCATGCGATGCGGACCTGGCAATTGGGGATCGAGGCGCGGTTGCGCGCCGTGTCCGTGCGCCGCGACGCTGTCGGCAACTCGGGACGGGCGCGCAAGCCGGTCGCCGGGCGGCGTCCCACCGCCGCCGACATCGCCGCGTTCGAGAGACAGGCCGGGAAGGGCTGGCAGCGGACGCCGCCCGATTGGGCCTGCCCGTGCTGCGGCCGTGGCAAGCCCGCGATCCTGCGTATCTCCGGCGGCGGCAAATGGTTCGCGGAGCTGCGCACCCATTCGCATCTTGAGCTGGAGACCGACCCGCAGAGCCGGGAGTTCAGGCATGCGCTCTACGGCCACGGCGGCGCCGGGCTCGTCGTGGCGTTGCGCCGGCAGGTATACGTCTGCTCGGACTGCGGCGACGTCTCCTCCAGGCTGCAGTCCGCCCGCCCCGTCGTGGATCGGAGACCTACGCTGACGCTGGAGGACATGCGCGAATGCCTCGGCGAGGTGCGCGACAACGAGAAGCCCGAGATCGATGTCGCGAAGGCGGAGGCGTGCGACCGGGCCAATCTGGCCTTGGCCGTGGCCGAGGCCGAGTTCGTCCGCCATCGGTCGCTGGCCATCGATCTCTGGGTCCTGCGGCTGAAGTTCGGCAGGCACCCCGACATCGCCGCCGCCCTGACGGGCCGGGCCCGGTCGGAAGGGCTCGACGTCGAGGCCATCCCGGCCGCGATGCGTTGGCTCCTGCGGCAAGGGGAGGCGCTTCATGCCGCGCATGTGCAGGAGATCGAGCAGGGCCGGCCCGCCGGGTGATCGGCCGTACGGACGAGGGCGGTTCGGGACCGGGGGCGGCACCCCGGTCGCCGCGCCCGCGCTGGACCTGTTCCCCGGGCCGGTCATGCCCCGCCTTCCGCGGCGGCGGCCGTCATCGGGGAAGCCACTATTTAGAGGCAGGTGGCGCTCGTGGCATCGGCGACGCAGGATGCTACTTCCCGCAGCGTCTTCGCCCACTGAGCGCGGAGGCTTGAAGCGGCGCCCGAACGCTCAGAGATCTGGGGGCTGCATGTCCGCGTCCTGGAGAACCTCGATCGTCCGCCGGTCGAACAGAAGCGTCGTCGGCCCCTGCCCGCGGTCGAGCCGTGCGCACGGCCGGATCCTGTCGCTCAGCAGGTGCCGGATGGCCCGCGCGCGATCGTGGTGGCGGGACCCGCGGCGCAGGGCCCGCGACGCGTCGCCGAAGGTCATATGGTCCGCGGTCCGGCGACCCACCGTCGGGACATCGTACCGCAACGACGCCGCCAGGCGTTCGAGGGCGCTCCGGACGAAGCGACCGCGGGTCGCCTCGCCTTCGGCCCAAGGGACCCGCGGGAGGATGTCCATACCCGCAAGCGCCGACAGCGTCCGCGTGTCGAGGTCGAGGATGCGCCTCGCCTCGGGGACCGACACGGAGGCTTCGACCGCGTCCCTGAGCCTGGCGAACTCCTCCGCGCTGCATTCTCGCTCGCCCGCGGCGGCGAGGCCGGCGTGCCGCAAGAGACGATCCAGGATCGTCGGGTCGAGGCCGAGCCGGCGCCCCAGGGCGAGGCGGTGCTCCTGGACCACCGGCGCGAGGGTCTCCCCGAGCAGGGGGAGCTCGCGCGACACGACCCAGGCGGATCGGACGTGGGACAGGAGCGCGTCCCTGATCGGACCGGTCGCATCGCCGGGATGCGCTTCGAGCCAGCCCAGCAGCGGGTCGAGCAACCGGCGCAGGCGCCGGCCGTCGAGGTGGGGAGACGGTGGCTCCAGCCCGAGGAGGCCGGCCCGCAGCGCGCGGCCCCCGTCCCCGACAAGGCCGAAGCCGAGGGTCGCGCGCGCGCGGTCGACCTGCGGGCTGCTCCTGGACGCCGAACGAGGGCTCAGCGTCTCGCCGACCGCCAGGACGCATGAGAGCGCGTCGGTGAGCGGCATGGCGTCGAGGATCGCGGCGGGACGCGCCGGACCGAAGCCCAGCCGACCGACCAGGTAGGCTTCCCAGCCCGCGTCGGGGGCCGAGGCCCCCGACGCGGCGAGAAGGTCGTGACCGCAGGACGAGCACAGGCGCGGGGGGCGATCGCGCCATGCGAGGGGCGATCCGCATCCCGGGCAGGCGTCGAGCAAGGCGCAGCCATGGCGTTCGCAGCGGTCGACGGCCCGAAGGTCCCACCACGTCCGACGGTACTTCCAGAGCGTTGCTGCGTCATCATCGCCGTTTGAATCCTGTACCAGGCACGGGATGCAGACGCGCTTCGAAGGCGCCCAGCCCCGGAACGGCACGACGAAGCCGCCGAGCCGCATGCCGCGGGCCTCCCGCACGAACGTCGCGTCGGTCAACGACCGGGCTTCCAGGCCGAGCAACTCGCCGACCCGGTCCACGCCTACGCCGTGCCGCAAGGCCTTGCGATCGATTCCCAGCGAGCGGGCCAGCCGGTCGCCGTCGGCATCGCCCAAACGGGCGGCCAGCCGCTCGAACGCCTCGTACGCGGGCTCCCCGGCCGCGGCGGAACGCGGATCGCATGTGGCATGGTGATGGCGTGCTGACGAAACCGGCCTGACGCCCGATCCCAAGGGTGGTTCCCCCTTCGGCGTCAAGCCTTCAGCCGCGCGGCCCGGCTAGGGGCAGCTCCACCCATCCGCGCGCCGAGGCAAGATCGGGCACCGGGAAGAAGGGCCGGCCGGCGGCGTCGCGCCCCGTCCACGGCTGGCGAGCGACGTCCGCGAGCGGGCCGGCCGACGGGGCCGGGACCGCACGGTTGCGTCGCTTCTCGTCCTGACCCGATCCCTGGCCGACCCGGCCGGGGCGACGCCCGCATCGGCGGCGCTGCGGCGATGAAGGTCATCGACCCTCGAACCGCGGCTCCATGCCGAGGCCACCCGATACGTGCCGTCGCGGCGGCCGGGCACGGTTCCTCGCGTCGGATCTCCGCCGCCGCCAGTCGCCGGCGCGCGCTCCCCCGGAATCGACGCTTCGGTGACAGGCCTCTATAGACGCGCCGCGCCCAGGGGCGGGCGATCCCCCCGCCGATGACGGAACGGAAGGACAGGATGCAGACGCAGCACGGTCTCGCGGGGGCCAACACCGAGGCGTCGTTGCGGTTTCATCGCTTTCACGAGAGGCTCAACCGTTCCCTCAAGACGCAGGTCATCGGGCTGGGGATGCTTAAGGACGCGATCGACAAGGGCGAGACCCGCGACGGCATCAAGGAGATCCTGTACGCCCAGAACGACCTCTGGGGCGGGATGCCGGACTGGGGCCGCCCGCAAGAGCTGATCGACGAGGGGAGGCTGGATATCGGGCGAGCGGGCGTCGTTCGCGGCTTCTCGGCGTTCGACCTGTTCCTGGACAACCTGAGCGCCGAGCTGGAGAGCTACGGCCGCTTCCGCGGGGCCAAGCCGAAGCCCAAGGGGCGTCTCCCTGCCGTGCAGGGTGGCGACGGCACCGACGACGGAGCGGCCGCGGCCGAGGCTGGGCTGACCAGATACTATGAGCGGATCGGCGCCGACCTCGACGGCGTCAAGTTCCTGCTGCCCCTGTACGTATACTTTCGCGTCGCTCGCAACTGCATCGCGCACCGCGACGCGATCGCGAGCGGCGCGGCGGAAGACCTCTCGCGAGGGGACGGGATCCGAGATGCGCTGGAGGCGTGGCCGGATCACACCGACGATATGCGCGTGCCGGAGATACTGCCGCTCAAGGAAGGTGCGGAGATCCTCTTCACCCACAGGCAGGCCCTCTCGAACTCTTCGATCCTGAGGCTGATAGCCATGGACGTCAACGAGAAGGCCTTGACCATATTGGGGGTCGAGGGCGTCGTTTACGCCGCGGCAAAACGCTTGCTTTCCATTCCGTCGGCGAACGATCCCGAGATCAGGAGAAGCATGCCGGCGACGATAAATTACATACTCTCGGATCGGTACAGGGTCAGGAATGTCGACTCGTTGGGTGCATCCAGGATCCTGTCCTCGCTCGGCATGAGCAAGAGGTGCGAGCGAAGGTTCCAGTCGCTTGTGGGTCCTGCAGGGATCGGCGGTGGCTGACGGGGCGCCGCGATCGGCGACGGACGGGCCGGCGCCGTGGGCCCGTCGGGCGCCCGTGACCCTTTTCTGCCGCTGGGCGGCGCCCCTGGCGAGGGCGTGAGCCGGCACCGCTGCGTCCGCCGTGGTTCGCATCGGCGCACCTTGCCGACGGACGGGAACTCGATCCGGGGGACCCGGCCGCGGCGCCGGGGCGCGCGTCCGCCGAAACCTCGCGTCCTGCCGTCGATGAACGCCTCGGTCGGACGATGGCCGGGCCACGCACACGTCCCCGGGCAGCCGCTGCTGGCGAGATCCGGATTCGGCGCCCGGTCACTTCATGTACGTCCGGATCGCCTTGATCAGGACGCTCGCCCCGTCGGCTCGGCCCGGATCCGGGTCGGTCGCCGGGTCCGCCAGGGTCCGGCGGACGTGCCGTTCCATCACCTCGGCCGTCAGGCCGTCGATCGCCCCGCTCAACGCCGACAGGAGCATGAGCAGCTCCAGGGTGTCGCCCTCGTCGACGATCGACCGCTCCACGGCCCCAGCCTGTCCCATGACCCGGCGGATGCGCGCGACGAGCTTCGCCTTGCCTGCGTCCGTATCCCCCACGTCACGGTCCTCCCGCCGCACCATAGGCTGAGCCGGACGGGGCCGTCGACCCTGGGGCGACAGGGCGGCGGGAGGCGCCGATGCGGGAGACCGGGAGGGCCGGCGCCCGGCATCCGTGGGCCCGTGGCGGACCGGACGCGCCGCGGGCGAGCGGGGAGGCGACGCCGCTCCGCGAAGGGGCATGCCCGGTCATCGTCCCCGCGGGCCGAAGGGGACTCCCGACCTAGCCGAGCATCGGGGGGCATCGTCCGCGGCCCCGTCGCGCCGGGCTTTCCAGTGCGGCGGCCGAATGCGCTATCGAATGGGTAGGCGATGCCGGCCTATCCTTTGGGCCTGGGCGAACGATTGCTGCCCTGGGTCGGAGGGACGGCATGGCCGGTACGATGCGGGTGCGGGCCGAGGGGCCCTGGAGCGACCTCGCCCTGCATACGATCGGGTGGAAGGCCTTCCAGGATCTATGCGCGCAGGTCTGCGAGGAGGTGCTGCGGCGCCCGGTCCAGGTCTATCGGGAGGCGCAGGACGGCGGGCAGGACGCGGTGTTCCTGTCGGGGCCGGGCGGCGGCCACGACGCGACGATCCAGTGCAAGCACTCCGCGGACGGACGGAGGCGCCTGAGGGTGGGGGACATCGCCGCGGAGCTCGCCAGCGTCGACCGGCTCGTCGCCCTGGGGCAGGCGAAGACCTACATCCTGATGACCAGCATGGGCGTGGACGCCCCGGTGGCTTGCGCGATACGCGCGCGGCTTCGTGCGCGGGGCGTCGCGAGGCCGCACGTCCTCGGCCGGGAATGGCTGATCCGGTCGATACGTGCGCGCGCCCGCCTGCGCGCCCTCGTCCCGCAGGTCTACGGCCTCGGCGACCTCGGGGCGATCCTGGACGAGCGCATGGCGGCGCAGTCGCGCGCGCTGCTGGAGCAGTGGCTGCCGAAGCTGCGTTCGTACGTGCCGACCGAGGCGCACCGCCGTGCCGTCCACGCCCTGAACGAGCACGGAGCCGTCCTGCTCCTTGGCAACCCCTCGGCGGGCAAGTCGACCATCGGCGCCATCCTCTCGGCGATGGCGAGCGAGGAGGCGGGCTGCACGGTGCTGCACCTGACCGGGCCGCGGGAGCTCGGTGACGGCTGGAATCCGAATGATCGGAAGCGCTTCTTCTGGATCGGCGACGCTTTCGGCCCGAACGTCATGCGGGACGAGTACGTCCAGGACTGGAGTTCCGCCTTCCGGAAGATCGAGGCGGCCCTGTCGCACGGCAACCGCTTCCTGCTCACCTCGCGCCGCCACATCTACCAGCGCGCCAAGCCGCTCCTTGGGCAGCGCAACCTCGCCGCCTTCGCCGACGGGCGGGCGGTCGTCGACGTCGGTGCGCTCACGGGTGCCGAGAGGGCGCAGATCCTGTACAACCACGTCGCGTTCGGCGGCCAGGCGCCGGCATGGAAGGCGTCGGTCAAGCCCTGCCTCGACGCCGTGGCCGAGGTCGACGGCTTCCTGCCCGGGGTCGCCGAGCGTCTCGGCGACCCGGCGTTCACGCGGGGCCTGCGGCCGACCGTGGAGGGTCTCCTCCGGTTCATGCGCGAGCCGCGCGAGCACCTCGTCGAGACCATCGGCTCCCTGGGCGACACGCTGCGCGCCGCCCTGATGCTCGTCTACGTCCATCAGGGGCGACTGTCGGCCGACGGCTGGGACGACGACACGAGCCGGGCCGTGGCGGACCTGCTCGGCGTCCGCCTGGCCGACGTGCGCAACCGCATCGCCGAGCTGGCGGGCTCGTTCGTCGTCGAGCGGTCGGCCGGCGGCGGAACCTGGACGTTCCCCCATCCGACCATCGGCGACGCCCTGACCGAGATCCTGCGCGGGCAGGCCCACATGGTCGCGGCGCTGCTGCGCGGCATCGCCCCCGAGAACATCCTGTCCGGTTTCGTCTCGGAGGGGATGCCGGCCGCCAGGGACGCCGGCATCATCCCGGCGTCGATGAACGACGTCGTCGCCGCCAGGATCGCCGGAGTGGAGGACAGGCAGGACACCAACCGCTCGCTGTTCCTCTTTCTGGCGCGCCGGGCCAGCGATGACCTGCTCGCCCGCGTGGTCGCGGCGGACCCGGGACTCCTGGACAGGGCGACCTGGCGGACCGAGCGCGCCGCCGACGACCCGTGGCTCAATCTCGTCGCGCGGGCGCACCGGCTTCGTCTCCTCCCGGAGACGGTCCGGGCCCGGGCGGCGGCCGAGCTCGCAGCCGCGGCCGTCGACGGCTTCGAGCTCTCGTTCCTGCCGGATCCCGGTTTCCTGGCGCTGTTGCCGCCCGGCGGCCTCGTCGCGCTCGGGCTGGAACTCAGGACGCGCGCCCTGCCGGCGGTCGCCGGCCTGATCCGGCAGGCGGCGGCCACGGCCGATCCCGAGGAGGACCCTGACAGGAACTTCGAGCGCTTCGAGGAGGGGTTCGGCGCGCTCGCCGACATCGGCGTGCTCGGCGACGGGGCCGAGGAACTCATCGAGGAGGCGCGCGACCTCATGGCGGAAGCCGTCCACGATCTAGTGCAGCGACGGCGGGAGCGGCACGCCCTGACCGAGCCCGGCGACGAGGAGGAGGAATGGGCCTTCGCCTCCGCGACCACGATCCCCGAGATCGCCGCCGCCCCGCCGCCGCCGCGGGAGCGGCCTCGGAGGTCGATCTTCAGCGACGTCGACCGAACCGATCCGACGGACGGCCGGTGAGACGCGCCGGTTCGGCCGGTTCGGCGGCCGCACCGAGGCCCACGTCCCGGCGGTCGCCGGCCCATGCCACGTCGCAACGCTCCGGCCGACGGAGCCCAGTCAGTCCGCGCTTGGCACCGGTCCGTATCGGCTACTCCACCGGCGCCGGGCGCACCCGCTCGCCCTCGCGGTACTCCGACCATGCCCGCCTTGGCAACTGCGCGGAGGAGGTGAGGAACATGCCGGGCATGAGGGCGGCGGCCGGAAGGTCGGGCCACGCGGTCGAGGTGCCCCGCACCGCCAGCACCGCGCCCATGGCGATGACATTGCCGATCGCGTCGTTGCGCGAGCACGACCAAAAGCGAGCGCATGTTCGCACCGCCGTCCTTGTACGGGCTCGGGAGCAGCACCGAGGCAGCGTTGACCGCCAGCGCCAGCTCGCCGGCCAGACCCATGACCTCCGCCTTCGGCAGGCCGAGGGCCAGCGTCTGGCAGACCGTCGAGCCGAACGCCATCAGCGACGGCGGCACGCCCGTGGTGAGCGCGGCCGACGCACGGGTGCGCAGGCTCGCTCCGATCACCGCCAGCCAGAGGCCGTAGGTCACCGTGTCGGCGAGCAAGGCCATTGCGTCGGCCTGAGCGCCTGAGACCCAGCGAGCCGGCCCGCCGCCATCTCTCCGAGGAACAACGCCCCGTTCCGGGCCGATCACCGTCCAGAGGATGCGCTTGTGGCGTGGGTTCCCGCCATCGAAGACCGGGACGCCGCCGGTGCAGCACGCAGCGGCCGCCGCGCCGTGGGCGATGGCGGGGGAGGGATGTCCCGCCGGTGCGGGCGCGGGTGGTTGGCAGCGGGCAACGCGTCTTTCGCAGCAGCCGTCGGCTATGGGGTGACTCGCCTTCGGCCCTCACCTACTTCTTATAGCCACCAAAGGTTCAAGGGCCATGGCAGAGATATCGATCGGCGAGCTGGCGCGGCGCTCAGGGGTAAAGGTGCCGACGATCCGCTATTACGAAGGCGTTGGCTTGCTGCGCGTCCCGGCGCGCACGGGTGGACTGCAGCGCCGCTACGACGCCGCCGCAGTGGCGCGGCTCCACTTCATCCGGCACGCGCGCGAGCTTGGGTTCGAGGTGGCCGCGGTGCGCGAACTGCTGGCGTTGAGTGAGCAGCCGGACCGCCCGTGCGCGGAGGTCGACGGCATCGCCCGCCGTCACGTCGAGGACATCGACCGGCGCATCGCCCGGCTCGTGGCCCTCCGACGCGAGCTGCGGCGCGCCCTGGACACCTGTGGCCGAGGGCGGGTCGGCGACTGCCGGGTGATCGAGGCGCTCGCGGATATGGAGCAACCTGCCGAGTAGCGGGCGGTCCGTCCCCGGTGTGATCCAAGCCGCGGCCCGTATGCCCGGGGAGGAGCGCCCCGCAAGAGTGGCGGGGGCGGGTCACGCCTGTCCGCCCGTCGTCGGGGATCGGGAGGGGCGGCCGCCGTCGAAAGGTCCGTTGGCCGTTGGGCCCGCTTCGGTCACCCGGACGGCGCGCCCGCCCCGTCGACGCTCGCTCGATACAAGTCCCCCCGCGGCGGCGACACTGGGCGCCGCCGGGCCGGCTGACGAGATGCGGCCGTCGTTCGCTCCAGTGCCGGAACGGGCGGCGGGGCAGGTGGCTCCGTCCGGCCGGCTCGGCCTCGATGACGAACCCAGTCGCCCGCCGTGGGGCGTGGCCACCGTGCCGGCCTCATCGCCCGGCGTGATCAGCCACCGCGCGACCAGGGCGTCGGCGATGTCGACGCCGAGCCATCCGGTGGGGTGATCGTAGCGGGTGCGGGCTTCGCGCAAGGCCGGATCCATCCTCGGGGTCGCCCCCGCAGCGCCGCGATCGGCGCGCCGGGATTCGCCATCGCCATCATCGCCTCCGGCCTGCGGAATACATCCGCCGAGACGCTGCGAAAGCAGCGTCATCGAACCTGATAGGCCTCGGTCGGGTGAAGCCCGCGAGTGGCGTCATTGATCCGGCGGCGTCCGCGGGACGACGGCCAAGGGCCATTGGTCGGGACCCGAACCCGACGGGACCGAAGGGATGCCGAATCCAGGCGGCGTCCGTCGTTCCGGCGAACGGGACCGCGGACTGTCGCCGGCGCCAGCCGCCCAGGACAACCTTAAGGAATCGCATGGCAATCTCGTGGCGCGGCGCTTGGCTCCGCGACCGATGGGAGGGAAGGCGATGCTGTCGCGGGGCAGGTTGCCGGACCGGCGTCCGATCATCCCACCGAGGGAATACCCGCTGGCGGCGTCGTGGGCGGTGCTGACCGCGGCCGGCCTCGCGCTCGCCACCATCGACCGCATGGTTCCTGGGATCGGCATGGGGCCCGCCTACATCCCGCTGATCGTCCTGGCGGGCTGGCGGCTCGGACCTGCGGTCGCCTGTGGCGTCGCCTTGGCCGCCGCTTTGCTGAACGTGTTGCCCGCCTTGCCCGAGGAAGCGGCACTGCCTCCGGCGGTCGCGGTCGCCCGGGCCTTCCTCCGCCTCGGCACCTATGCCTTCGTGGTTTTCGCCACCTGCACCTTGCGGCGCGCCTACGACCGCGAGCGGGAGGCCGCCCGCCAGGACGCGTTGACAGGCGCCCTGAACCGGATCGCGTTCGAGGATCACGCGCAGGCCGTCCTGTCGACGCGGCGCGGCGGGCGCCACGTCGTGGTGATGGCCGACCTGGACGGCTTCAAGGCGCTGAACGACCGGGAAGGCCATGCCGCCGGGGACGAGGTTCTGCGCCGGGTCGTTGCCGCGGCAGGGGCAACCCTCTCCCACGGGGAGCGGATCGCTCGGCTTGGAGGGGACGAGTTCGCTTTCCTGCTGCAGGCCGAGACGGACGCCTTGGCGGCAGTCCGGGCGGAGGCGTTGCACCAAAGCCTCGTGCATGCGCTCGCCGGCCGCGGCGTCGGCGCGAGCATGGGGGCGATCGTCCTGGCGGCCGGCTCGGGCGAGAGCCTCGCCGCGGCGCTACGTGCGTCCGACGCGCTGATGTACGCCGCCAAGGCCGGGGGCAAGGGGGGCCTGCGCCTCGGCAGCTTGCCGCCGACGGTGCGGGCCTCCCCCGAACCGGATGCCGCCGCGATCCCGATGGTTGCCTGACGTGCGAGCCGGCGCGGCAGGGCCCGCCGCCACTCGCGGGAACGGCTCGATGCCGCCGGCGATCCTCGCGGCCGACCTGACGATCCGGACCTCACGCATGATGCCCGCGGGCTGGGCGGTCGGCGCGCCCGCCGGTCGGCATGCATCGCGACCGTGATCGCATTGTCGCAGTGGATCGGGTAAGGGGTGCGGGCAGGTCGATGGAGATGCCTTTGGCCAAGGACGAAAGGAGCACGCTTCCCGGGCCGATGCCAGACCATGAGGATGCGGTGAAGGCGGAGGTCGAGCAGGTCAGCTCGAAGATCGACAAGGCCTTCCGCAAGCTCGCCAAGAAGATGCGCGAGCGTGCCGACAAGGCGAAAGCGAAGGCGGATGGGACGCGCAAGCCGGAGAGGCGCGCCGTCCTGCTCCGACGTTGCGAGCTATACGCAGACGCGGCGACGCACATCGAAGGACGATTCTCTGGTGGCGAGGATTAGCGTCCCGGCCTGAAGCTCGATGCCGGCCGATTCACGTCACCGTTCCGCCGGGGCACCGGTTCGCGCCCCGGCTCCGTCGCCCGGGCCCGATGCTGATCAGTCGGGATCGGCCGGGCATGGGGCGTCTGCCGGGTACGACGGCTTGCTTCCAACCCTGCGGGGGCGCCCGCATGCTGGCCATCCGGGGTGAACCAAAGTATAGAGTTCGCCTGATATGCGCCCATGTACGGGCGCACAGGATCCGAGACTACATACGAGGTGTGCTGGCCGTCCGGCGACAAGTCATGCGTCGGCGTGCCGTGTGGCGATGCAATGTCGCGGTGAGGCCTCTTGAGGGGCATCCGGCCGACGCCGCGCTGAAACTCCGAAGGTTTGCTGTGGTGGATGATGTCGATCCGTCCCCGGCCTCCCGGGCCGGCGGTCAGGAGCAAGCTTCCCCAGAAGGGCGGTACTGCGTCAGGCGCCTCGACGCGCGGGGTAGGACGATCCAGACCCACGACATCGTTGCCATGGATGGCGACGAGGCTGTGGAGTTGGCACACGCGCTCAGCGGAACGGGCAGGGCGCAGCTCTGGCACGGGGACAAACTCATCCACGAGATCGAGCCGTTCGCGTTCAGGCGCCGGCCGGGCGTTACGTGAGCGTGGAGCCGCCCGCCGCGCCCCGAAACGTCCCGCGCGCCGCGCGGGCGTTCGCCCCCGGCCGATGCCGTCATCGGGGCATGCGCCTCGGTGCGGTTGCCCGGGCCTGCCCGGAAGGGCCAAGTGTCCACGAGGCGGCCGTCCCGAGGCCGGCTTCGGGACGGCCGCGTCACCGGTCGGGTCACGGCAATGGCACGACCGACGCACTCCGCCGCCTCCGGCGCAAGCCACGCGCTGCGTGACCCGGCCCCCCGGACGCGGGAGCCGGGGCGCCGTTTCGCGGGGCGTCACGGCCATTCATCGAATGGCTCGGTGCGCGGGCGTCGCGGCTCGCCCTCCCGCCATCGCCGCGCGGGCGACGAAGCCAATGCGGCGTGAAGGCGGACCGGACCCACGATCAGGATCGACTGTTCCGACGGGAAAATATTTGTCGATATCCCCGCAATCAACAGATGTTTTGCCCGGTAAAGTCTAGACATCGAAGCGCTTCTGCTGTAGTGGACGCTTCTCCCGGTGAGACGTGCAGGTGCGCGCCCGGGCCCTCCATAATCCCCTGACCTCGACCATCGCCTTGTCCGCGGCGGCGCGTCGTCGTTCCCTGAACCAGCCGCGCCTCGGCGCGGCCCGGCCAGCGATGTGCCGCCGATGGCGTCCATCCCGGACGTCGTCCCGGCGTGCTTGGAGTTCCACCATGCTGATCGCCTTCTCCGGCGCCTCGGGGCGCACGGACGCGTCACACGCGTCCCTCCTCGCCGCGCACGCGGCCACCGTCGCGGACGGCGCGGCGACCCTGCTGGCGTCCGAGCGCGTCGCCGTGCCGGGATCGCGCACCGGCCTGCGCCACGTCCGCTTCCGGGAGACGGCGTCCGCGGGCGAGGTCGCCCGGGCGGCGGAAGCGTGTTTGCGGGGCGGCGGACCCGTCTTCGTCGACCTGCCGTCGAGGCACCTGCGCGCGGGAGCGGTCCGCGCGTTGCTGGACGCATCCGTCCTCGTGGTCGGCCCGCACGCCGCGGACGAGCGCGAGGCCGCCGCATGGCGCGCCGCACACACGACCCCGGTACCGACGTGGTATCTCGGCTGCCGACGCGCCGGCGGCGCGCCGGCGGCGGCGCGGTTCGCGGCCGCGATGGCGCTCCTCGATCCCGACGGACCGACGCTTCCCTGCGCGGTGCCGCCGCTAGGTCGGGGCGAGGCCTCCGGCCGGCCGACGGGACCCCCGGAGGGCATGCCCTGCGGGTCGCGCTGACGCTGCTGGGCGCCGTTCGGCGGGCCACGGGGGCTCCCGGGCGGAACCTGCCGCCCGAAGCCCGCGAGGACGAGGCGAGGCGCATCGGCGAGGCCGCAGACGTCCGGTCGCTGCCCGAGAGGCTGCGCGACCTCGCCGACGACGTCGAGGCGGCGGAGGCCGGGCTCAAGCCGACCGCCGACGACCTGGCCGGCGCGCCCGTGCTCGACGGCTGGTCGTGCGACGCCGTCTTCGCCCCGGTGCTCAAGGGACGGGTCACCGGCCACCCCGGCATCGCCGAGGGGCACCGGGTGCGGACCAGCGAGGTCTACCTCACGGATCGCGCGACGTTCGCCCGGACGCTGTCGCGCTGGTACGTCCTGCGCACGCCGGCCGGCGATTCCGCGGGCGCCGTGCACTAGGTCGGCGCGGCCTCCCCGGGCCCCCGGTCCAAGTCCCAGTTCCAAGCCCAGTCCAGCCGAGCCGAGCCGCACGCGGCGTCGGTTGACGGAGTCTTGCGCATGCGCCTCTGGATCCTGTCCGACCTGCACCGCGACATGGGCGTCCCGTGGACGCCTGAGGCCATTCCTGAGGCCGATGTCGCCGTCGTCGCGGGCGACGTCGGCGAGGGGATCGAGACCTCGCTCGATTGGCTCGCGCGCACGATACGCCCGCACATGCGCGTGGTCTTCGTGGCGGGAAACCACGAATACTACCGGTCGTGCCGTCCCGACGCCCTGGCGGCCGGGCGGATCGCGGCGGCGCGGTCCGGCGTCGACTTCCTGGAGGACGAGGCCACCTGGATCGGCGACGTCGCGTTCGCCGGGTGCACGCTCTGGACCGATTACCGGCTGGACGGGGACGGGCGGGTGGCGTCCTCGATGGACGACGCCCGGCGGATGCTCGCCGATCACCGCCGGATCGACCGGGCGCGCCGCCCGGCGGCCATGCCGTTCCGGCCCGAGGACGCCGCCGCGGTCCACCGCGCCAGCCGCGCCCGGCTGGAGTCGCTCGCCCTCGACCGGGCGTGGACCCTGGCCCGGGCCCGGGTCGTCGTCACCCACCACGCCCCGGCCGCGGCGTCCCTCGACCCGGCCTTCGCGGGCCGGCCGCTGAACCCGGCCTTCGCCTCGCGCCTGGAGGGGACGATCGGTCGCCTGGGGGCTGCCGTCTGGGTCCACGGGCACGTCCACGCCAGCCGCGACCACGTGGTCGGTCGGACCCGGGTTGTCTGCAACCCCAAGGGGTATGGGCGCGAGAACCGGGCCTTCGACCCCGCGCTGGTCCTCGACGCCACGACCTGAGCGTCCGCCGCCCGTCCCGCCGCAACCGCCTGGAGAATGCCATGAAGGACGTGACCCCGGACATCGCGCGCGGCATCGTCCTGCGGCACCTGCCGCGGGCCCTGCGCGCCGGCCTCGACGCGGACGCCACGGACGGTCCGCTCCCGGCGCAGCTCGCCGCGGACGCCGAGGCGGCCACGCCCGGGCTGGGCGCCGGCGTGACGGCGTGGCTTCGCGAGAACGTCGGGCCGTGTCCCGGGCTGGACGTGCCGCCGCAGGACGGTGCCGCGGGGCCGGGGAGGCCGACGGTTGCGGCCTCGGCGCCCTCGACCGGGCGGCCGCGCTCGGGGACGACCCCACCCTCCGGGAGATCGCCGACGCCCTCGTCCTGCTCGGCGCCTTCGAGCGCGTCGCGGAGCACGCCGGGCGCGCCGCGGCCGCGGCCTGGTCGTACCTCGATCGGCTCCCGGAGGTCGGGGCGCAGCTCCACCGGCTTGCGCCCGTCCCCGCAGGCGCTCAGGCCGGCGGGGACGCCGCGCGCGCGCCGTGGGCGCACCTCGACCCGCTCGGGAGGCCGGCGGCGGCTCCCGACGGCGCGACCCAGGCGACCGACGAGGCCGGGGCGTCCTGGCGCGCGGAACTCGAATCGGCGTTCGCGGACATCTGCCAGGAGGCGCGCCTTCTCGCCGTCGGCCTCTCGGCCGTCGCGACGGGCCGGTCCCGCGGCCTCTGGACCACGGGCACGCTCGCGCAGGTCGCGGCGGTCGTCGGGCAGGCCGTCGCGCAGCCCCTGACGGTCGCCGCCGAGCGGGACGGACGCCGGGCCGGCGAAGCGCGCGCCCAATCCGAGATCGCCGACCTGCGGGACATGGTGCGCGCCTACCGGGACGAGGCGGACCGCCGGCAGGACGGCGGGGCCGCCGCGGTCGCCGACGTCCCCGCAGGCCACGTCCTGGTCTGCCCCCACCTGAATCGGACGGGCCACAGCAAGGCCAAGGAGGTGGCGCGCGGCTACGAGAACGCGATCGGCACGGCGCTGCCGCTGGTCCCGACCCCTGACCTCGCCGGCGTGCGCCGTGCCCTCCTGGAGGAGTTCCCGCACGCCGTCGCGGCGGTGGACGCCACGCTCGGCGCGTTCGCGGCGCGTCCGCACGTCCACGCCCCGCCGATGGTCATCGCGGGGCCGCCCGGGTCCGGCAAGTCGCGGTTCGTCCGGCGGCTGGGCGAGTCGCTCGGCGTCGGGGTCTACCGCGTGGACGGCGCGAACGACGCCGGAGGCTCCTTCGGCGGCACCGAGCGGCGCTGGTACTCGTCCGAGCCCTGCCGGCCGTTCATGGCCGTCGCACGGCATGCCCAGGCCAACCCCATCGTGATGGTCGACGAGGTCGACAAGGCGGCGACGCGGACCGATCATGGGCGTCTCTGGGATTCGATGCTCCAGGCTCTCGACCCGGAGAACGCCGCCCGCTTCCCGGACCCCTGCCTGCAGGTCGAGCTCGACCTCTCGTGGGTCACCGTCATCTGCACCGCCAACGCGCCTGCCGTCCTGCCGGCGCCCCTGCTGGACCGGATGCGGGTCGTCCGGTTCCCGGAGGCACGCGCCGACCACCTCGACGCCCTGCTCCCGGGCATCCTCGCCGGGGTCGCCATGGAGGCGGGGTTCGACCCGCGATTCCACTTGCCCCTCGACGCGGTCGAGCGCGCCGCGTTGCGGGCGCGCTGGCGCGGCGGCTCGTTGCGGCGCTTGCGCCGGGCGGTCGAGGCGATCCTGCGCGTGCGGGATCGCGCGCTGACCCGGAGCCCGCAATGAACATCCGCCCGAGCGCCGACGGGACGGGGACGCCCGTCCGGGCGGAGCCGGGCGTGTGCTGGCTCGCCCCGGCCGCGATGGCCGGGATCCTGGCGCACGCGCGGGCCGCGGAGCGGGTCTCGCCGCGCCCCGCCTTCTGGGTGCTGTCGGACCTGCGCGTCGACCTCCGCCCGGACCTCGCGCTCCCGGAGCCGCTGCCCGCCTTCGACGCGATGCTGGTCGCCGGCAACGTCGGCCCGGGCCTCTCCGCGTCCCTGACCTGGCTCGCCCGGGCGCTCGACGGCCGGCAAGGCCGTCGGCCGGTCTGCGTCGTGCCCGGCAACGTCGAATACCGATCCGGCACGCCGATGGCCGAGGCGCTCGCCCGGGGTCGCGAGCTCGCCGCCGATCTCGGCCTCGTCCTGCTCTCCGACGACGCGTTCCGGTTCGGGCCCGCCCACGGCGACGGGACCGTCGTGGTCGGTGCCACCCTGTGGACGGACTGGCAGCTGGGCGCGTCGTCGGGCCGGCCCCCGGCGCGCGTCGCGGCCCGCACGGCCTGGGAGGAGGCCGGGCGCATCGAGCTCCGCCGCGGACGCCCCCTGACGCCCCTGGACACCCTCGCGATGCATGCGCGCAGCCGTGCCTTCATCGAGGACGCGCTGACGAGCGCGGCGATCGGCTCCCTGGGCCTCCCGCCCGGCCCGAACGCGTGCGTCGACACCGCGCTGCCGGGCGACGCGGCCGTCGTCGTGACGTGCCACGCGCCGACCCCGCGCTCGCTCCCCGTCGACTGGGAGGGATGGCACGCCGACCCCTGGCTGCCGGCGTCCCTGGCGTCGGAGGCCGCCGCCGCCATGGCGGCCTGGGGGGCCCCGTCGCTGTGGGTACACGGCAACGTGCCGGCGGCCGCCGACCACCGGGTCGCCAAGACGCGCGTGGTGGCCAACCCGCGGACCGGCGGCCGCGACCACGCGATGGCGGCGCACGCCTTCGACCCGACCCTCGTCGTGACGGCCTGAGGCGCCGCCACGATCCCGAACACCGGAGCTGGGAATGGGAGCGCACATGGACATGTCGAGAGCACGCGGCCCGCGCTTGGCGCGTCGGGGCGGGACGATGCCGCCGCGCTGCTGCCCGCTGACCCTGTGGCGGACCCGGGCGCCGTCCGAGATCGCCAAGTCCGACGTGACGGCCCTGGCGGGCGCTGTCGCCGCGACCGCGATCCTGCACGAGCGCCGCTGGCCCGCGGCCCGGGCCGGCGATCCCGCCGCGGCCGCGGCCGTCGCCATCGACCGGATCCGCCACCACGGTCCCGAGGGCCCGCTCGCCGACCTGGTGATGGGGAACCTTCTCGTCCTGGCGCACCGGGACGGCGACCCGACCGCGGGCGTCGTGCTGTCCCACGCGCTGCGCGCCCTGTCGCGGTCGCGCCCCGGCCACGGCGAGTTGGCCCGGATCGCGCGGGCGTGGACCGCGCGGTCTGGACGCGCGGCGCGGCCCCGCCGCGGGAGGCGCGCGTGACGGCCGGGGTGGGTCCGACCCGCGCCGCGTCCGCGATCCCGCGCCGCGAGGCGACGGCGCGCGCGTTCCTCGCCCTCCTGGTCGAGGACGGCCGTCCGGCGGCGAGCTTCGACGAGGCGGTCGACGCACTCCTCGACGGCCCCCGGCGCCCGAGCGCCGACCTCGCCGGCGCGGCCGTCGCCCTCGGCCGCGCGGTGGACGCCGTCGGCGGGGTCGGCGCGCTTCCCCGGC
Organism: Methylobacterium tardum; assembly: GCF_023546765.1. Classification (NCBI taxonomy): domain Bacteria; kingdom Pseudomonadati; phylum Pseudomonadota; class Alphaproteobacteria; order Hyphomicrobiales; family Methylobacteriaceae; genus Methylobacterium; species Methylobacterium tardum. The sequence continues at coordinate 3,583,331 of NZ_CP097484.1, read as the reverse complement.
TCGGCCCCGCGATCCTGCTGGTGACCGTGCCGGCCATGGAATGGGTCGAGCCGGTCGCCTCCGCGTCCGCGCTGTGCCTCGTCGACCCGGGGCGGCGGTTCCCGCGCGGCGACGGCCGTGCGGGAACCGCCCTGGTCGTGCAGGCCGACGGCTCGTCGTCGGGGCACCAGCCGGACAGGCGAAACGGCGAGGTCCGGCAGGCGCTCCAGGACGGCGCCGTCGTGATCGGGGTCTCGCAGGATCCTGCGCGGCTGCTGCCGCGCGACCCGGTGCGCGGCGCCGAGCTCCGGATCGAGGTGGAGGCCCTCGACCCGACCGAGGTCGCCCTCGTCGTCGAGGCGGTGACGGGCGCGGCGCCGCGGTCGCGCCTGTCCGCCGCCGGGGCCGCGCTCTGCGATCCCGGGGACCTGAGCCTGGCCGTGCACGCCGCGCGCGGCGGCGAAGGCTCCGCGAGCAGGCTCGCCGCGATCGTGTCCGCCAAGGCCGGGACCGACCGGGGCGGACCGGGGCTGGAGGAGCTGCACGGCTACGGCGCCGCCCGCGACTGGGGCCTTTCCCTCGTCCTCGACCTGAGGGCGTGGCTCGCCGGCGGGCCGGCTGCGCCGCGGTGGGCCGACCTCGAATCCGCGGCCCTGCTGTCCGGTCCCCCGGGCGTGGGCAAGACGGCCTTCGCGGCGGCGCTGGCCCGCAGCGCCGGACTCCCCCTGATCGCGGGCTCGCTCGCGCAATGGCAGGCGGCCCGCGACGGCCACCTCGGCCACACCCTGGGCGCGATGCGCGCGTTCTTCGACCGCGCCCGCCGCTCCCCCTGCGTGGCCCTCGTCGACGAGATCGACTCCTTCGGCGACCGCGCGAGCTTTCCCGAGCATAGCCGGGATTACGCCACGCAGGTCGTCAACGCCCTGCTCGAACACCTGGCCGGGGCCGCCTCCCGCGAGGGGGTCGTGGTGGTCGGGACGACCAACCACCCCGGCCGGATCGACCCCGCGATCCTGAGGTCGGGCCGGCTTGAGCGCCACGTCCGGATCCAGCCGCCGGACGCCGTCGACCTGGCCCTCATCCTGCGCGGATACCTCGCCGGCGCCCTGCCGGGCCTCGACCTGCGGCCCCTCGCGGGCCAGCTGCTCGGCGCCACCGGCGCCGACGCCGAGGCGGTGGTCCGCCGGGCCCGCGGGCTTGCGCGCCGGGCGGGGCGCGACCTCGACGCGGCGGATCTTGCCGCGGCGGCGGCTGAGGCGTGGCCGCCGTTGCCCGCGAGCGTACGCCGCAGGGTCGCGGTCCACGAGGCGGGGCACGTGCTCGCCGCCGCGACGATCGGGGCGGGGGCGGCGTCGCTGTCGGCCGCGATCGGCGCCGAAGGCGGCGCGGCGTGGATCGGGGCCGGGGAAGGGGCGGGTCCCGTCACCGAGGCGCAGCTCGACGAGCGCCTCGCCATCATGCTGGCGGGCAGGGCCGCGGAGGAGGCCGTGTTCGGCGACGTGACGGCCGGGGCCGCGGAGGACCTCGCGGCGGCGACGCGCCTCGCCGTCGCGATGGAGACCCACCTCGGCTTCTCGCCGCGCACGCCCCTGGTGGCGCTCCCGAAGGCGGCCACGGCCGACCTGCTGCGCGTCCCCGGCGTGGCGGCCGCCGTGCACCTTCGCCTGACGGCGGCGTACGGGCGTGCCTCCGGGGCCGTTCGGGCCCGGCGGGCGGCCTTGGGTCGGCTGGCCGATGCCCTGGATCGCCAGGGCGACATCGGCGACGCGGCGATCAGAAAGATAATCCGGGGCTCGCGCCGCCGGGGCGAGCCGGACGCCGACAGGTGAGCCGTGGCGCCTGTGGACAATGTCGCCGATCCACGATCGCGGCGCCCCCGGCCGCGTCGAATACACGGCGTTTCCGCGATCGAGTGCGCTGGACTGAAATAGTCTCGTCTTCGATCTGCGAGCAAACAGCGAAATCGACTGCGGCGATAGTCGATCCTGATCCCAAGTTGATCCAAGTGTCGCGTGCAGTAGAGCGGCGATCGATGCGGGAGGGTTCTCAAAACGAGTCAACATGACGAGGCATCGGCGGCGGTGCGCCGATCGCCTCACTGAGTTACCTGGCGCATCGACTGATCGGAGGGCGCGATTGGTGAACACGGCGCTAAGCGCGAAGGGAGAATGACTGCCTTCGCGCTACGGACTCGTGACTCATCTTCGACTGAAGGCGGCCGCGACAGGCGGACAACAATACCCCCCATGGGTATATTGGCATCGTCCCGTTCCGGGGACGCGTTTAAGGAGGGCATGCTTGTGACCAAGATCGCTTTCTTCTCCGACGACGACGCGGGCGCGCTGTGCGGCCGCATGCTCTGCCTCGGGTTGTCCGCCTTGCACGGCGACACCACCCTCGCCCTCGCCGGGGCGGCCCCCGCGGCCGGGGGCGCCGGGGCGCCCGGGGGGACGTCGGTCGTCGCCCTCGCCCCGAACGCGAATGCGTTCGAGGTCGAGCGGGCGGCGCGCGCGGCGACCACGCTTGGCGGCGACTTCGTCGCCGCGCTGCCCCTGACCAGCGTGCGCGACCGCGCCTTGCGGAATCAGTTCGATGCCGTGGTCACGGTCGGCTTCCAGGAGGCCTCCGCCTCCCGGGCGCTGAGGGCGGCGCGGTATCTCGCCGCGGAGGACGCCGGGGCCTTCGCCGCGGCGCCCCCGGCCTGGTTCCTGGCGGGGCCGGGGCAGTCGGAACTCCGGACCCGGGCGCAGCTGGCCTCGGCCGTGGGGCCGCGCCTGCCGTTCGCGACCCGGGCGCTGCCGATGGCGCTGCCCTGGCTGTCGCCGGCCGAGCGTCGTCGCCTCGCCGCCTGGGAGGCGGACGCGACTGTCATCCGCATGGGCATGCTCCTCGCCGCCTTGGCGCTCTGCGTCGCGGCCGATCCCGGGGCGAGGCGGCTGGAGGCCGCCGACCTCGCGACGCTGATGGCCGCGCGGACGCTGCCCGCCGAGCTGGCGTTGTCCGACCGGCTCGTCGGACTGGCCAACGCCTATGAGGAGCTCGACGCCGCCGTCGAGGCGATGGGTTGGCCGCGCCATGCCGCGTGCGCGCCCGGCCGGCGTGCGCTGCCCGCGCGGGTCGGCGCGACGCATGCCCGTCGGAGCTCGGACGGCGAGCCGGCCGGCATCATGCCGCGCCGGGCCTGACGTGGTCCGACGCCTGTCGCCGAGTTCGCCCGGGTGCGTCGGCGCCAGCCCGGGCGCCCGTCCCATCAAGCCCCCGGCCGTTCCCGATGCGGGGACGGTCGCCGTTCCGGACCCCGCTGCGGCATGCCGCTGGGCGCGGGCCGGCCCTTGCACCGAGGAGCGTAGAATGAGCGCACGGACATCCTTGTCATGCCCCCCGCGAAAGCCGTCCCGGCCCGAGACCGGCGCCGGGGAGGGAGCGGGCTGCCGCCGTGCGCGGGGACCGAGCGGGACGAGCGCCAGGCGTGCGGTCCCCGTGCGCGGCCGCGGGTTCCTCGCTGTGCCTCGGCGGGCGGCGTCTGGCCGCCGGCCGGACGATCTTTTCCGCGTGCCCTACGAGATCGAGCTGGATCCCGGCTTCGACGCGCGCGACGACCTCGCACACGGCCTCGACGGCTTGCCGTCGCCCGGCGGGCGCGGTTCTTCGAGGCGAGGCTGGGACGACCTTGACCCGAACGCCGACTGAGGCGCCGCGGTGGGCCGGCCCGTAACGACGAGGGAGACGACATGCAGACCTGCCCGGCGTCCGCGCCCGATCCCGAACCCGCGCCGACCCCGCGTCCCGCGTCCACGCGCGTCGCCGACGCCGCCCGCCCGGTCCGGCCCCGACCGGTCGATGGGGCCGCTCCACACGACGCCCTGCTGGCCCTCGACATCGAGACCGTCCCCGACGCCGCCTTGGTGCCCCCGGACTGGCCTCCCGACCGTTTCCCGAAGAACGCTTGGCACCGGATCGTGGCGATCTCGTTCGTCACCGCGGACATCCTGCGCGAGCCCGGCGGGCGGGAATCGTACGCGGTGACGGCGTGCCGCAGCGGCGGGGAGGGGGATTGGGACGAGGCGCGCCTGCTCCGGGCGTTCTGGAGGTTCTTCGAGGCGCGCCGCTACCGCGTGGTGACATGGAACGGCCGGGCGTTCGACATGCCGACGATCCTGGCGCGGTCGATGATGCACGGCGTCGAGGCGCCCGCCTGGTTCCGCCGCGGGACGCGGTGGGAGGGTTACCGGCATCGGTTCGCCCTGGACTGGCACAACGACCTGATGGACGCGACGTCCGAGCACGGAGCGGCGCAGCGGCTGACCCTCGACGAGGCCGCGGCCTCGATCGGCCTGCCGGGCAAGATGGGCGAGCACGGGTCCCGCGTGTCGGCGATGGTCGCCGCGGGCGAGACCGAGAGGGTCAGGGCGTATTGCGAGACGGACTGCCTGAACCTCTACGCGCTCTACCTGCGCTGGGCTCACCTGTCCGGACGGACGGACGCGGCCGGGCACGATCGATCGGTCCTCGACCTCATGGACCACCTCGACCGCGCGCGGGCGGCGAGCCCCCACCTGGGGCGGTTCGTGGACGCTTGGCGGCTCTGTTCCGCTGGTCGTGCGATGGTCGTCCCGGCCCAGGCCGGCTCGGAGACCATCGCTTGAGACGCGGGCGGTGGGTGTCTTGCTGGGACTGGTCCGGATCGGCGGTGGTTCCCTCGACGGCGCCGACAGGGCATCCTGACCGGCCGCCGGCTCGGGCTTCGCGGGCGACGCTGCGGCGTGAGTTAACTGGTCGTCGCCAAGGCTGACGATCCTGTCTCGCCCGGTAAGCCCGGTACGGATGCCTTCACCCGGAGAAACAAACGCGCGCCCCTGACGTGGCCGCAAGCTAAGCCGGCACGCTGAAGGAAGCAGCCACCCGTTTAGCCGGAACGAAGTGGATCGCGCCGGCAAGGGAGCCGCACACCACTCAACGCCGTTCCGCTTCCAAGATGCTGCGTAGGGCATCGAGGGCCGCATCGCGGCCAGCCTCGGTCCTGAGGCCGCGCCATAGGCGCATGCACTCGTTGTCGGCCCACAACCGCCGGGGCACCGTCCCGGAAATCAAATCCTGTACGGGGACGCCCAGCAGGCTGGCGATCATTTGCAGGCGGGAGTGGATCGTCTCGCGCTTTTCCGGCATCGTCTAGCTCCGCCTATCCCGCCGAACCAGAGAGCTGCATCAGCATACCCAGCTCCACTTGCGATTGAAAGCCGCGTCGCGATCATGCTTGGGTCGGCTAGATCGTCGCGGGCCGGCCCATCTGGGTTTGGCGCCTCGATATACGCGACGGGGTCATGGGGCCGGACCATCCGCGCCTGCCTTGACCGGCCCGGTTTGACCGGTCGATCCATTCCCTTATCGAGGTGGACGGTGTGCAGTCCGCTTTGCCAGGCTCGAAGTCTGCCCGGTTCGAAGTCGGGCGGGCGTCGGCGGATCGCGTCCCCACATGCGCGAAGCCGAATCGAGCCGGGCTAGGCAGCCTGCGATGTATCCGAGATCGCTCTGATCGCCCGATCGTTTCGTGGGCTGGCCCCGCGCCTTGCGTCGCGGCGATCCGCCGGGGCCATGTCATCGACGGGGCCTTGCAGTTCACGATCGAGGATGGCTCGCCTTTCGAAGGACTGGGACGCGCTGGCCGCCGACGCGAGGGGCTTGGCGGCCCTGGCGGCCATCCAGGTCGATGCCACCGGCCCGTGACCTCAATCCCGGCGGTCCGGGCGAAAGGGTCGAGACCCGCCCGGACACCGCTCGCGGCGCGCGCCGGGTTCGGCCTGAGCGACGGACGCGACGGACGAGCGCGACGCCGAGCCGCGGCGGAGGAGTCGTTCACGACGCCGTGGTACGATGCGCGCCGGATTCGGCGGGCGCCGACGCCCGCGCGTCGGCGACGGACAGGGGTAAGTGCCGCTCATGAGGGACATCGACACGAAGAGCCCCGCCGGCATCGTCGCGCTGATGTCCCTGCGCGGCCTGGGACCGACGGGCGCGGAGCGGCTCGCCGAGCGCTTCGGCACGTTGGGCGAGGTCTTCGACGCCGAGCCGCGGGGACTGCGTGGCATCGTCACGGCGGCGGCGGCGGCGTCGCTCCGGGACGCGGACGCCGTCGCGGATGCGCTCGCCAGGGCGGCCCGGACCCTGGATCAGGCCGACCGGCTCGGGGTACGCGTGCTCTCGGTCCACGACGGGGATTATCCCGCGGCGCTCCGGGACCTGCAGGACCGACCGCCGATCCTCTACGCGAAGGGTGACCTCCGGGCGATCGAGCGGAGCGTCGCCTGCATCGGCACCAGGGAACCGAGCGAATTCGGCCGGAAGGTCACGGCCGCCATCGTGCGGCGGCTCGTGGAGGCCGGCTGGACGATCGTAAGCGGCCTCGCGATCGGCGTCGACGAGCTCTCCCACGCGACCGCGCTTCGGTCGGGGGGCGGACCGTAGCCGTGATGGGCGGCGGCCTGGACGGCGTGTATCCCCGGCAGAACGCGAGGCTCGCCGACGAGATCGTGGACGGGGGCGGCGCGCTGCTGAGCGAGCAGGCGTTCGGGATCCCGCCGGCCCCCCGCAACCTCGTGCAGAGGGATCGGCTGCAAAGCGGCCTGTCCGTGGCGACGTTCGTCATGCAGACCGACGTCAAGGGCGGGTCGATGCACACCGTGCGCTTCACCCTCATGCAGGGGCGCCTCCTGTTCGCGCCGGTGCCGCGGGCCCGGCACGCCGAGGAACCCAAGAGCCGGGGCATCCTCGCGCTGACGCAAGTGCCCGGGCGCAGGCTGTCGGCCATGGTCGGGGCCACGGGCGAGTATGCGGAACTGCTCCTCCGGAGGTTCGGCGAGAATGCCGTCGCCATCCCGCTGGAGAGCGGCGACGACTACCCGGCGATGCTCGACGCCATCGAGGGGCGGCTGTCCCCGGCGCGCCCCGGAGGGGAGGGGAGGGCGACGGCTCAGATATCGATGATCTGAGCGGCGTCCCGGCGGGAACCCGGGCCGGCGGCCGAGGGTCGAGGCCGGACCGCCGACGTTGCCGACGTCACGGTACGCCGATAGCCTGGCGGGCGCTTGCACGCCGAGTCGGGCCAAACGTCGTCCGGCGCGTGTCTTGCGGGTGGCGCCAGGCTGCCCGACGGCACGCGACGCGTGGCCGCCGCCCCGGGGCGTGTCCCTGGCGCGGATGGCGGGGGGGCCGGCGGACGCCATGACCAAGACCTTCCTGTTCGACCTCGACATGACCCTCGCCGACACGTCCGCCCTCGCGACGCTGCGCAAGACCCAGCAGTGGCACCTCGTGGCCGCCAACATGCACCTGGTCAGGGCGTTCCGCGCGCTTCCCGGGGGCGTCGCGCCCCACGAGATGCCCGCGGCCCTGTCGATGGCGGGGCACCGCGTCGGGATCGTCACGTCCTCCCCGCGCCCCTACGCCGAGGAGATCACGAGGCTGTTCCGCATCCCCTACGACGTGCTGGTCTGCTACGAGGACACCGCGGACCATAAGCCCGACCCCCCCCCCTCCTGGAGGCGCTCAGTCGGCTCGGGGTCGCGGCGGGGGCGGACGTCCACTACGTCGGCGACGACGTGGGCGATGTGGAGGCATCGTACCATGCGGGGATCGTGTCCGTCGGGGTGGGGTGGAGCCCGACGTCGCCCTTCGAGTTCTCGTCGGCCGCCCCCGACATCTTCGTCGGCAGGCCGTCGACCCTCCTGAGGACCGACCGGCTCGGGAGCCTGCCCTACGTCGGCGAGAGCCTCGCGGCGGGCCGGCCGTACTACGGCCATTGGGGGTCCATCCTACGATGCGACGACGGCCCGGGGGTCTATGCGCTGGGTCGGTACTTCACGACTTCCGACCCGAGGCACGCCGGGAGCCGGCTGTCCGAGGCCGTGCTGAGGCTGAAGGAGGACGATGGGCCCGCCGAGGCGCTCGGCCGCGCCCTCGGCAAGGCGGTCGACCGCCTGGACTGGACCCCCGACATCGTCGTTCCAGTTCCCCCCAAGCCCTCCCAGGCGCGCAACAGGTTCGCCGCGCTGCTCGGCGTCGCCGCGCAGCACATGCCGGACGAGGTGGAGGTCGAGCGCGACGGGCTGCGCTGCACGCGGGAGGTGGAGGGTTACAAGGCGCTCGGTCCCCTCGAACGGCGCGAGGCGGTCAAGGGCGCATTCGAGTCCGAGTTCACCTGGGGGCGAGCCAAGATCCTGCTCGTCGACGACGTCTATACGACGGGCGGCACGACCGCCGCGTGCGCGGAGGCGTTGCTCGGCGACGGCGCCTCGGAGGTCCGCATCATGGCCCTGGCCAAGGACCAGCGCACGTTCGCGAGGAAGGTCTGCCCGGCATGCGGCCGTACGATGCGCGTCAGGATCAGCGGCGTCGGGGTCAAGTTCTGGGGTTGTTCCGGGTACCCGGACGCGTGCCGCAACACCGAGGACCTGTGAGGACGGTCGAGCGCGTCCCCGGGCCCCTGGACTTTCGGCGATCCCGGCGCGGGCGGTCGGTCCGTCGGGTCCCGACCTCCCTGGGCGGCCTCGTGGTCAGCCGCCACAGGCTGGACGTGGGTGCGGGCGTCATGCGGGGGAGGAAGCCGCATGATCGCGGTGAAGAAGGCCTGCCCGAGGGCCATGCGAAGCGCTCGCGGCTCATCGGCGGGCGCATCGTGGGCGGCGCCGCGGCCGGTCGCGGGGTTTGTCCACAGGTTTGAGCGCAGCCGGGAAGGCCCCTCAGCCGCCCGCTCATCGGTTTGTGTTCGGCGACCCGGGATTCATCTCCCGCCCCGGAGTTGCGTTCGGGCGGCCCTCAAGAAGCCTCGCAAGGCCCTTCGACTGTGCCTCGGCCGCCTCGGGCAGCATGGGCCATGCGCTCGGTGAAGTTGCTACCGCCTCGGGCTTTTCTCGCGAGCGAACGGCAGTGAGCATGGCGTCGGAGCCGCCTGGACCTGTCGCCGGCCCGGAGACGATCGCGATGCCCGACCGAAGTGAAGAATGCGATGGTCACATGCCCGGCACGGGAAGCGACCTGTCGAGGATGTTCGCCCTCGACCGACAGGGAGCGTTCCCGCACACTGGCGATGACCGCGCGCGACCGCAAGGCGATCCGGAGCAGTGCCGGCAGGCGTTCGATCTGGCGTTCAGTCGTGAAGACGCGGATCCCGCCGCGGTCCATCCCGTCGACCTGAACGCGTCACTGCTAGAGACGTTCGGCCCCGACGGGGTGCTCGGCATCCGCGAATTCGCCGACCGCCACGCACGGCTCATGGCGAGCCGGTCGCGCCGCATCGAACGGTTCCCCCGGCCGGATCCCGATCCGCGTGCATACGAGGCGGCGGGTGCCTTCGCCGGCCGGTGCCACCGCCTGCGGCTCCTCTCGGTCGAGGCCGGCCCAGGCGGGGAGCCGCGCCACCGGCTGATCGACCGGGAGATGTCGTTCGCGCTCCAGGGCCGCCGCGCGGTCCGGATCCGCGGTCTGACGCAACAGGAGCAGGCCCGCAAGATTCGCGGCGAGCGAGCCCAGGCCCGACGGGCGGAGACGCTCGACCGGAAGGCGCGGGAGGTCGCCACGCCGGTCATCGGACGGCTCGCCGACGCGCTGGTCCGGCATGATCGCGACCACGTCGTGCCGCCGGCCTGGCACGACGACGGGTACCTGCCACGCGAACTCGTCGGGCGGCGCATCGCCGAGGCGGCCGCCTTCATCGCCGAGTACCATCACGTGGCCGGTTTCGACCGGGCCCGGCTCGCGCGGTGGCAGGCGACCCTGACCGGTCGGGTCCGGCAAGCCCCCAGGCCGAGGCTCCTGACGGCGGGCGCCGCGGCGATCGCGTCGGATGACGAGGCCGCGCTCCTCGGCCTGGTGCGGACCGACGAGGCGTGATGACATCGCCGCGAAGGCCGAACATGAGCGCGAATGACAACCGCTGGCCTGAGTTCGAGGACCGAACATGCGCGGTCGACCTGGCGCGGCGGATGGCTGAGGCGGATGAACGCTTGCGCGTCGCGCCGCGTGACATGCCGACGTTGCAGCGCCGCCTTGAGTACGTTCTCCGGGCCTTCGAGACCGATGACCTGGCGGTGGTGTGCCGCGCGGCCGATGGTACGCCGACCGGGGCCAACCTGACGGAACATGGCTTCGATCTCGCCGCGAGGTTGAGCCGGGGCGACATGGCGCTGTTCCCCGCGATGGGCAGGGTGAAGCCGGTGAGGCCCTGGAACCGGTGTCGGCTCCGCACCGTCCGCGAGCGATCCAATGATTTCGGGCCACCGCGAGACGGCCCGGCGAGGGTGGTGGCGACCGCGCCGTCGCACTATCGGCTAGCGGACGTCGAGGGATCCGAGACGGTCGTTCTCATCGACCCGATCGAGACCTGGCAGTCTCACCCGGCCCAACTCTCGTACGGGCGTAAAGTGGCGACCGTTCGATCGGCCTGGGAAGTCTTCTCGATCGAAGGCCGTTCCCACGGTTTGCTTTTTGAGACGTCGAACGGATACGAGGGCATCGACGCTAGCGGCGGGCATCGCGCCGAGGACACGCTCCCGGGCGCCGTTTGGCAGATCAGCGTCAACTACTGACAACCGAGTTGGGCGACGCAGCGATTTCTTGGAGCGGAGAGGCGGCATCGCACCTGCGCATGCCCGGATCTGGCCGCGTCGACAGCGCGGGATCCGTGTGGCGCATGCCCCTTCGCCAGGCCTCATTTGCCCTCGCCTTTCCTGCCGGACGGGGTTGGCTGCGCGGGGTCTCAACCTTGCGGATTGCCGGCGACGCGTTTCGGCTCGCCGGTATGCATAGCGTGGCGCGAAATAAGCGCCCCTTGAGATCGGAATAAACGACCCTTGAGCCCTGTGCGCTCTTCGAGAGCGACCGCGCCAGTCATCGACGGCCGCGAATAAGCTGCCCCGAACGCGAACGGGGCCATGCGGCCTCACGCCCTACGGAGCGATCTGCAAAGCCTGGAAGGGCGCGCCCCCCTACTTATCCAGAACCCGCACCACCAAGCTCCGCGACCAAACATCTAGCCCAGGCGGAATCCCCTCCGCCGCCTGGGCTAGATCGTCTCAGCCGACGAGCGAACTGGCTTCTCGCCCGCCCCGCCGCGGGGCCGGATCGTCCCTGTCTTCGGACGGCTCGACGTCGGAGACATCGCCCGTGATTGCGCTGCGCAGCAGAGCAACGAGCCGCCGCCGATTGATCAGGAACAGGAGGCCGGCCAGCCCAAGGTAAGTCCAAGCCAGCCAAGTCAGCGTCGTGATCGTGCGCGCCTCGTCGTTGCGGTAGACGAAGGCCAGCCCGACCTGAACGGCGAACAGACCAGCCAACGTTAGCGCGGACACCAACCCGAAGCGCAGGCGCAGCAGGAGCGCGATGCCGAGCAGCGACTGGGCCGCCGTCAGGAAGAACTCCTCGTTCTGGCGCGTATCGAGTGGCAGGGGGCTCGTCGCGCCCGCACCAATGCTCAGGGCGAGCGGCAGCATGCCGACGAGCAGGGTCCACTGGTTGATCTTGTCGCTGATCATCGCGATCAGCCCGTCACCGGCACGGTTGGCACGCACGAACAAAACCGCCACCGTTATCGCCGGGGCCTCGCTGGCCAGGGGGGCCAGCCACTGGATCAGCAGGAACTCGTTGAGCCCAATCGCCCGGCCCGTGTTGACCATGGCCTCGGCGAAGGGCTCGGCTGAAACCAGGATCACGCCACTCGCCGTCGCCACAAGTCCGGCCATTGCCGCCCATTGCAGGCCCGGAGACAGTGTGTCGAGCGCCGCGGCTGGTCCCGGCTCCTCGGCTTCCTCCGGATTGTCGCTCTTCTGCATGCTGCGCACGCGCCAGACATAGGTTCCGAAAATCGCGAGAAGCACGACGAAGTCGACGAGCGAGATGGCGCGCTTGAGGACGATCACGAAGGCGTAGAGGCTGGCAACCAATAGGAACCCGACCTCGACGGCGTTGCCGGGCGCGAGGCCGATCGAGCGGTGGCGGTCCTTCATCCAGTGCAGCCCGACCATCAGCGGCCAGGCCAGGCCGACGAGCAACCGATTCGCGCCCGTCATGTTGGCGGCCGCGTACTGCGCGTACCGCGAGTCCGGGCCGGAAGCGCCAGCCATGTAGGCATAGTAGATGTCGACGGCGTATTCCGGCAGCACGGTCACCAGCGCCACTGCTGCAAGGATGAGGCCTTGGGAGACGTACTGCTCGGCCGTCTCAGCGCCCCAGGACAGCAAAAAGCCAGCGGCCAGGATGGCGATGCCGAATGCGGCGACATCGACAAAGGGGCTCAACCGCCAGCCCCCGAAGCGGAGGATGACGGCCGGAAGGGTTGCCGCGACAGCGACGGCAACCAGCATCAGAAAGCGCTTCACGCGGGATCCTTCGCATCATGCTTCGGCCTGCCCGCCTGTCCATGCCTCAGCCCCGAGCGCCCGTCCCGGGCTCGAAGGTGGCAACACGGTAGAGATAGAGCACGAGCGCCAGGATCAACACGCCATTGCCGATCGGCTCGACGAAACGGCCCACCAGGAGGTAGTTCTCGCCAAGCCAGTATCCGGCCGCCGTCAGCAGCCCGGTCCAGACGATCGTGCCCAGGGTCGAGCAGACCAGAAAGGGCGTGAGCGGCATTGCGGCAACCCCGGCCGGCACCGAGATGAGGCTGCGCACGCCCGGGACGACGCGACCGATCAGAACGGTCACGCCACCGCGTCGGGCGAACCAGGCGCCGACCCGGTCGACCTCCGCCGGGCTCAGGGTCAGCCAACGACCATGCCGGGCGGCGAAGCGTCTCAGGCGCTCGCGCCCCAGCCAGCGCCCCACGCCGTACCAGATCAGCGCTCCGGAGAGCGATCCGGCCGAGCCGGCGAGGAACACGCCGACGAGGCTGAGTTCGCCGCGTGCCGCGGCAAAGCCTGCCAACGGCATGATAAGCTCGGAGGGGATCGGCGGGAAGATGTTGTCGACCAGCATCAGCAGGAAGACGCCGAAGGAGCCGGTCTGCTCGATCGCAATCACAATCCAGTCGACCAGCGCAATCTCCCCTCAAGCGGCACCGAGCCGCGGCCTTCACCGCCGCGGTTCACGTCGGGAACGCGCCGAGTAGGCGCGGGTTCATACCGGGGCGCCAAAGCGAAGCCCGCATCGTGCCAGCGCGACGATGCAGCGAGCAGGTATCGGGAGAACGAGACGCGCTGATGCATCATCCACCCCACACGGCACCGGTCGCGCTCACAGGCGGCACAGAGTTGCTGCAGCCAAGCTTGACCTGCTGGCGTATCGAGCGGACAGCGCGTTTTGCCCCGATCATCGATGCTGCCGCATACTTCGCTCATCTGCGCAGCGCTCTCTTGGGCGCCCGCCATGCGATCCTGTTCATCGGCTGGGAGTTCGATACTCGCATCAAGCTCGATCCCGATCACCCGCTGCCGGGCTTGCCGGAGGAGCTTGGGCCGTTCCTGGCGGAACTCGGTCGGCGCAGGCCAGAGCTCAGCATTCGGGTGCTGCAGTGGAATTTGGGGCTCCTTGGCACCCTGGCGCGCGGAACTACGCCACTCTACCTCCTGAATTGGATGCGCGCTCGCGGCTTCCAGTTCCGACTCGACAGCGCCCACCCGCCGGGGGCCTCGCATCACCAAAAGATCGTGGTGATCGACGATGCGCTCGCCTTCTGCGGCGGCATCGACATGACAGACGACCGCTGGGATACCCGCGCCCACGATGATCATGATGGACGGAGGGTGCGCCCGTCAGGGCGACCCTACGCGCCGTTCCACGATGCCACGGTCGCGGTAGACGGCGCGGCTGCCGCGGCCCTGGGTACCCTCGCTCGCGAGCGCTGGCGGCATGCCACCGGCGAGCGGATCGCGCCGCCCGGTCCGCCCGTGCAAGATCCTTGGCCTGATGGGTTGACGCCGCTTCTGCGCGACGTGGCGGTCGGAATCGCTCGGACCGCGCCTGCCTATCATAGCCGCCCTGGCGTGCATGAGATCGAGCAACTCTACCTCGCCGCCATCACAGCCGCTCGGCACACGATCTACATAGAGAGCCAATACTTCGCCGCACGCTGCGTCGCCGAGGCCGTTGCTGCCCGCCTACAGGAGCCGGATGGAGCCGAGATCGTTGTCATCAACCCAGCTCGCGCCGTCGGTTGGCTTGAGGAAAAGGCGATGGGGCGGGGCCGAAGCCGCGTCCTGGCACACATCCGCTCCGCGGATCGCTATGGGCGCTTCCGCATCTACCGTCCCGTGACGGCGAACGGGCAGCCGATCTACGTGCATGCAAAGGTGATGATCGTCGACGACCGGGTGCTGAAGATCGGCTCATCCAACCTGAACAACCGCTCGATGGGTCTGGATACGGAATGTGATTTGGCCGTCGAAGCCGCGTCCGATCAAGGAACCGATCGAGCGGTCGCGGCGGAATCCGCGGCTTGCGGAACGCTCTTCTAGGCGAGCATCTCGGCGTTCCGCCGGATGAGGTCGCAAGATCGCATTCCCGCACGGGCTCGCTCATCACCACGATCGAGGCCCTGCGCCGGGAGGCGGGGCGTACCCTGGTCCCGCTCGACGCATCAGCTGTTGAGGTCGTGAAGCCGTTGAGCGACGGTGAGCTTCTTGACCCCGAGCGGCCCGAGCCGGTCTGGCGGGCTGCGATGCACGCCTTGGCCGCCAAGCGCCACCGTGTAGCCGATCCCGCAGCATTCCTTGAATGGTGACGGGGGTGCGGTCATGATTTCCAAACATATCGGAGTAATAGGCCATATTCTCTCCTATAAATGTTATTTCTCTGCTGATTCTTCAGACAAGATTTGTTGATTGATGAACCAAACTTTGAATTATCACTTTCTTGTGCAGTCTGATAGATTTGGTCCGATGCTTTTCCATGGTAGACCACGCCAAAATGTATATTTTTTCTAATTTCGGTGACGATATGAAAAAATCTGAAGGCCTATAGCAAACAAAAATTCGCCATCAAAGGATAGATATATTAGTTGTTGAGATTCAATATCCTATGTGCCGCTTCTCGCGAAGGCCTGATATGAGAGCCTGGTATTTTGTTCTTTGCGCGCCTGGTTCAGGGATCGGAGAGGCCGACGCAGCCTCTAACCTCGAAACGGTCCGGAAGCCGTATGGCGGCGAGAACGTGAGGGGCATGCGGCTCGGTCCCAATAACGGAGCGGCAAGCGCGGCGGATACGGCTGACGACCCATGAACGAAGTCACGTTCACCTTTCCATCATGCACGAGCTGCGCGAATACAAACTGAAGCCTCGATCACGTAGGCTTCAAATCGATGGGGACCAATTCATGGGCGGCGCAGATAGTGTTCTATGAAACGTTGCGGAGGCCGTGGGCGAAGGGGATGGGTGACCGATGAATACGCTCGTAGTCGGCGGCGCCCCTTCTTGGTTGACAGCCGCGGTCGATCTAAGCTGTCACCATCGGACTGTGATGGTCGCCGGCGGCGCCGATAGCCTGGTTAGATGCTGCAGTCGGCGGCATGCCGACTGCAACACCACGCTCTCTCTTTTGATCCAGCCGACGGAACCGATGGTCGCTCGCCACGGATCGACGACTTCGAGTTCCAGCGAAATGAGTTCCTTCGACCGAATCGGTCGCGGCGGGCGCGTGCCTGGCGATCCCCAGGTGTGGCCGCATGGAGCGCCGCGTCCGGATCGAGCCGCCGGACGCGGCCGATCTCGCGCGCGCCGTACCGTGGCCGCCGTGTACCTGTGCCCGACGGCAGCCTATCCGGTTCGCCATCGAGTTCGCCTGGGTGAAAGGACTTCGCTCCCAGGATGGACCGGCCCCAGGCGGGTCGGATACCCGGGGCGGGTGTGTCGATCGGGCCGACGCTAAGGCTGTCGTCCAAACCGATCACGCGCTTGAGGATACCGAGCGACAGCTGGGTCTTGCGAAGGATGTCCGCGACGGTCGTGCCAAACGCCATGTGGTAGGTCTCGACGCGCTCTCTCATGCGAGTCTTGATATTGCGCGGCAGGGTATGGGGCGGCATCGATACGCAGTGTAAAAAGCGCAGCAATCCCATCCGCTGCGGCATCCGTCGGGCGGAAACATCGATGCGAGGAAGACGATCATCGGCTCGGGTGCAAGCCTGAACCAGGCATCGTGAAATCTCTAACGGCCGGAGCTGCTGCCTCTGGCCGCCCTGTTGCACTTGCGCCGCGACCGCACTGCTTCGTAACTGTTCGAGAACCGACGGAAGACGCCATGTCCCGAATTGCCCTTTCCATCGCGCTGCCAATCATGGTTGGCCTCGCCACGGCTCAGACGGGCGCGATCGCCCGAATTGCGGCGCCGGCGGCTATCCCTTCGAGCGGCGTGCAATTGGCCCACGGCACGACCGGCCACAGAGAGCGCGATTACGAAGGGCTGCCGGCCGCCAAGGTCTCTCTGGTCGAAGCCCTGGAGATTGCCGAGGGCGAGGGGCCGGCCGCGCTATCATGGCCGAGTTCGAGGGCGGGATTGGCAAGCCTTGCTACGAGGTCAAGCTGCTCAGCGACGATGGCAAGCTCACCCATCATCGTGTCGACGCTAATTCCGGTCAGGTGACCAAAAGCGACGATCATCCGATCGAAAGCTATTTCACTTCATTGAAACCGTCTAACCTGCGAGATGTCGATTTGAGCTTAAGGCAAGCGGCCGTCATCGCTGCGAAAACTGGCGACAAGGTCGCGGAAGCTCAAATCGAACGCGAGGATGACGGCGTGCAATACAAAATCACGGTGGTGACTAACGGCGAGGGGCACGAGGTCAAGGTCGGGGCTGACGGAAGGATCATACCGAGCAGGTAGGACTGGCCCGGCCCCGGAGGAGCCCCACGTCCGCCCCGGCTGCATCGACTCCGCCGTCCATCGAACCGGTTCCTCGCATGCGCCGCTACGCCTCGGGATCGCCCTTGGTTCCGGACGTCTCAGGGGCGAAGCGAGCGCGGGTGTTTGCGTTGTTCTGAAAGACACGAAGCCGCCGCCAAGTGATCGGGAACGGGGGACTGGCCAGCCCGAGAGGTGTCCGAGACAGCATCGTGATCGTGCGCACCCCGTCGCCGCGGCGGACGACGACAGTACGACATGCGTCGCAGGCGTCTTGTCGAGATCGTGAGCCTCGGCCGCTCGCCCGAATGGGCTGATGCCTGCACTGATCGCGATCTTTCCGCCGATTGAGTCCTGCAGGCGCGAGACCGCGGTGGCGAGATCGTGGTCAACGCGGATCTCGACTGCCCATCCCAACCGGGGCCGGGGATCTATGAGATGATCGCGACGACCCGGCGTCGATTGATCTGTCGGGTCGTCGGTTCGAGTTCGAAGACAGGTCCGACGACGTCGCACGGGTAGGTCGACGATCGTTGCCAACCGTCGGTGGCGGCTCAGCTGCGGACGTCCTGGTTTGCCTGCGTTGTGGGCGGCAATGCGGTCGCGCGCAGTCCGCCGGATGCTTGCACAAGCAACGGGGCCAGCGTCGGAACGTTATCTCTCGCGCTTGCACCGGATCGAGGAGGGGTGGCTTTCACCAATCGTTAACCATGCCGACGATCAATTGTCCGCGAGGGGCCTCAGTGCACAAGCGGGTTTGATGCATCGATGGGTGAGGTCACGGGGCGCGATCTGGCGATCGGGGGCATGCGGGTGCAGGCAGCGCGCTTGCGAGTCATTATGGAGAATCTCGCTAACGCAGAATCGACGGCGGCCACGCCGGGAGGCGACCCCTATCGACGCAGGCATGTCCTGTTCGAACCCGTCGGCGAGGATCCGTCCCCAAGGCTGCGCGTCGCCGCCAACACGTCGGCCTTTCCGCTCAGGCGGATGGCCGACCACCCTGCCGCGGACGCCGCGGGCTTGGTGAAGTTGCCCAATGTGAACAGCGTTGCGGAAACCATGGATCTCCGCAACGCCATCGGCGCCTACCAAAAGAACCTGGACGTGGTCTCCGCCTTCGAGCGGATCGAGCAAGCGACGATCGACGTCCTGAAAGCTTAGATAGATGTGAGTCGGAGCCGAAGGGCGCCCTCCCTCGGGAGAGCCAACATCCTCGAAGACCGAAGGAATCTCGATTCGAAGTGAGGCCCCGGTCGGCGCCGGTCAGGACCCTGCGGCCTTCCCGATCTTGGCAGAGGAACCAACGGGCCAACTCGGTTCTGGTTGGGAGCCGCTTCCAAGCCGACCGGCAGCTCGACGCTCCCAATCGGCAGGTGCGGCGACAGGGGCCGGACGCGCGGGCCTAACAGCGAAAGGTCGCCCCTGCGTGGCCTGCGTCGACCGGCTGCCGCCCCCCGCCGAGGCGTGGCATCGGGTCTACGAACCGTTCACGGATGTGCGGGCCGCTTTGGGAAGGCGGGTAGGGTTCGTCGACGAGCGCGACCGGCTGTGACCCGAGGAGACCCGACAGGTTTTCCGGGCCCGGGCAGCGCTCGTGACAAGGACGCAGCGAGGGCCGATGCTTGGGCGGACGGAATCGGCCTCGGTCAGCTCCGCCGCGATGATCCGCCGCCCGCCTCGCTGGCCGGTCACGCGAGTTGCGGTTATGTCGCGGGGCCGGAGTCCTAGCCCAGCGGTCGAGAACGGACGTTCGGGCGCCAAGGCCCGTCGGTTCGGTGGCTTGGCCCTGCCAAGCCCGACGCGGACCGCGGCGCGGTGCACGATGGCTGGTTAAGGAGTTCTTGATATGTTCCGTGGCAGGCACGCATGTCGGGATCGATTCGGGGTCGGCTGAGATGGCACGCATAACGCTCGACGGCTTCATCGAGGCGTTCGCCGCCTACCTGATAAAGCGTGGGCGCAACATGGTCAGGTTGAACGATCCCGACGTCCGGGACGGCCTATACCGCGTCTACCTGTTCCTCGATGGGTTCGCCGGCGTGGACGGGGCCGCGGACAAGGATCTGAGGCGCTCGATCGTGAACATCAGGAACGTCTTCAGGCCCAGTCCGATCGGCTCGTTCGATCGTTTCGAGACGCTGCTGCGCGCCAAGCAGGTGTACCTGACGGACCATCCCAACCCGTACTATCAGGACATCGTGATCAAGTTGCCGGCCGAGATGGCCGACCGGATCGTCGCCGGCCTTGACGACGCCACGTCTGATCTCGCCCGGGACAGCGTCGACCGATACCTGGCTGCCGGATGACGTGACGGGCATGGGCGTCAGGCGGATCAAGGAGAGGCTAGACGCGGCGACCGGTTTCTGGCCGGCCCTGCACGGCGCCCTCGACGCCCTCGGCTTCGACGGAGGTTACGTGGAGCGGCTGACCGCGCCGCCGCACGGCGGCCGTCGCAAGTACGTCAAGGATTCGGTCTGGGGCATGATGGACTTCGAGCCGCACGAGCTCGCCATCATCGACTCCCCGCTGCTCCAGCGGCTGCGGCGGATATCCCAGCTCGGCCTGACGTTCCTGACCTATCCCTCGGCCGAGCACAGCCGGTTCTCGCACACGCTGGGCGTCACGCACGTCCTGAAGCGGCTGGTCGCATCCATCAGCGACGCCGCGCGCAGGGAGCCGATCCTGCGGGCCGGCAACGATGAGTACCAGCTCTATGACCCGTCGGCGGACGGTGCTGTCGCACGGAGCCTCGCCCACGCCGCACTGCTCCATGACGTCGGTCACCTCGCGTTCTCGCACGCGGGGGAGACGGCCTTCTCCGCCGGGGCGGGCCTCCTGGTCGGCGGGATGGAGCTGGAGGACTTCATCGCTTGCTTCAGGGAGGAGGGGTTCGAGTCGGGCCTCTCCGAGTGCCTGTCGATCGCCGTCTGCCTGTCGCCCCGCTTCCGGGCGTTCTACGGGCGCGTGCTCGGCGCCGACGACGTCGATGGCCGGCTGCGCGAGATCTGCTGCTTCATCGGCGGCGTGCCGCACGACCCCCGGTACCCCGGCCTGGCCAACCTCATCTCCGGGGCCGCCGTCGACGCCGACAAGATCGACTACCTGAACCGCGACGCCCGCCAATGCGGCATCCCGGTGGGCGTCGACGTGTCACGCGTGTTCCTGAACTCGGCCTTGGTCCGGATCTCGCAGGACCAGGCACTCGCCCTGAGCCGGTCGCGCATCGGCCAGACCGGAGGCGGCCGGTTCTCCGCCGGCGTGCACTTCATCGTCAACTCGTCGGGGATCGACACCTACGACGAGCTCGCCAACGCCAAGGCGGTCCTTTACCAGCGCGTCTACCTGCACCAGCTCACGCGCAACGCCGAGCAGGTCCTGTCCGAGGCCGTCCACGGGGCGATCCGCGATGCGCCCGCGACCGCCGGTCCGGACCCCAGGGACATCTTCACGTGGTTCGGGTACGGCGACGACGAGTTGCTGGCGCGCCTGTCGCGCGAGCGGGGCTCGCGCCAGATCGCCGCCCGGCTGGTCACCCGGGATCTGCCGAAGCGGGCGTTCGTGATCTACCGGGACGCCTGCGAGCCGTTCGTGAGCCTGCGCGACGTGTTCGACGCGGGCGAGTGGGACGTGCACGACGCCCGGGGCGCGCTGGCCGACCTCGAACTGGTCTACCGACGCGCCACGTGCTGGCGCCTGTTCGACCAGCTCGTGCCGGTCGACCCGGTCGAGAGGCCGCGGCGGCTGGCGGAGCTGCGGGACCTGATCCGCCGCGAGGCCATCGCGGTCCGACGCAGCGTCGACCCGGGCTTCGTACCCCCGGCGCCCAACGCGGCCGAGCCCTACGTCGGCCTGTCGCCGCGCTTCGAGCTCAAGCCGATCAACGAGGTGCTCGTCCGCGAGAAGAACTCGATCGGCCACAGCGGCCAGTGGACGAAGTCCGAGGAGCTGTCCAACGCGGACAATCTCGGGCGCGGCGTCGACCACGTCCACGCGGACCGCGAATGGCTCCCCTACGTCGCGGTCGCGTGCACGAAGGTGCTCTACGACCTGCACGCGGGGACCATGGCGTCGCCGAT
This sequence comes from Methylobacterium tardum, assembly GCF_023546765.1. Taxonomy (NCBI): domain Bacteria; kingdom Pseudomonadati; phylum Pseudomonadota; class Alphaproteobacteria; order Hyphomicrobiales; family Methylobacteriaceae; genus Methylobacterium; species Methylobacterium tardum. The sequence continues at coordinate 3,562,446 of NZ_CP097484.1, read as the reverse complement.
CCCCGACGGGGCGGCAACGGGCGACGGCTCCGCCCGGGAGGGCTTCCCCGTCCGACCGCGCCTGCTTCTGCGCCTGGAAGAGGTCTGCTCGCGCACGGGCGTCGACCACGGCAGGCTGCTCGACGACATGGCGACGGCCGCCCGCGCCGGCTATTTCGGGGCCGCCGAGCGGATCGTGCCGCTCGACGGGGGGTTGCTGCCGCGGTGCGGCACCGTCGCGGCGCGCTACGCCACGTTCCGGGGGAGGGGGGCTGGCAGGTCAGCCCGGGATCGGTGGCTGCCTTCGTCCGCCAGTTCCCGGTCGGCCTGCGTCCGGAGATGCTGTCCCTGCTGGCGGAAGGGACGATCATCACCCGCGGCGCGGTCGGGCAAGCCTTCGATCGGATGACCGCCGCGTCGCGGGCCCGGGGTGAGGGTGGAATCGTCTTCGCCCGCTTCTCGCCGAACAGCGGCAACGTGACCGGCATCGCGCTGGAGCAGGAGCGCCGGGACACCTATCTCGGCGCCGGCCACGGCTTTGTCCGAAATCTGGCCGAGCTTGAGGTCCGCCTGGCGGGTGGTCCGGCCGACTGCGTCGCCTTCGTCGACGACCAGTTCGCCAGCGGCGGCCGTGCCAGCGCCCAGATCCTGCACTGGGCCGGCGTCCCGCGCGAGCGATGGCCCGCCGCGATCCAGGGCGAGCGCAACATCGACATGAGCGCCCCCGGCGACCGGACGCTGGAGCTGCTGCGGTCCGGCAGGGTCAGGCTGATGTTCGTGCACGGCACCGAGTCCGGGCGTACCCGCGTCGCCGAGACCGCGCGGTCCGCGGGCTTCGCCGACCTCGACGTCGTCTTCGACCGACTGATCCCGGCGAGCCCGATCCTGTCGGGACCGTTGCGGGAATTCCTCGCCGAGGTGGGTCGTGGCCTGTTGCGGGCCATCAGGCACGGCGACGCTCCGGTCGACGCCGCGGCGGACGCGGCGCTCGCGGCCGACGCGGTCGGCTACGGCGGCATCGGCAGCGTCATGGTCACGCCCACCAGCGCCCCCTCGCACGCGATCACCGCGCTGTGGTGTCCCGGCGCCTATGCCGGGCAACCCTGGCTCCCCCTGTTCCTCAGGCGCGGGTACCGGAAGCACCTCGTCTTCGGGTAGGCGGCGCCATCCGGCGGTCCCGGGCGTGTCGGCGAGTTCCGTCGTCTCGGTCCGGGCGGACCGAAGTCCCGAGCACGAGCCCGGCCCACGTCGTCGGCCCCGGCGCGGAAGCCGACGCGCTCGACGCTCCGGTCGCGGGTCCAAGTCCGACTCCAACCCACCTTGTCCCCGGAGCCGGGAGCGGGGGCCCGGAGTGGTCATGGCCAAAGCGGGCTCTCGCCGGCCGCGCCGCGCTTTGATGACGCGTCCGTTCACGCGGCGTGCGGCCGCCTGGATGATCCGGATCGCATCGTCCTCTGCCGAGGATCGTCCTGACATCGTGGCGCCTTATCAACGGGTGAAGCCGACCTCTCGTCGCTACGCCCTCGCGCGACGCCGCGAGCGCCGATGCTGTCTGTGGCCCCGTCACGGTTGTGATCCTGCCACACCGCCCGCGGCGACGGGGTCCGTGTCCCTGATCCCCATTACGGTCGCGGCTTCGCCCTAGGCGAACTTGGGGTGCGCGACCGGTGCGGGCGGCATGACGCTTCGCGCTCGCCGGGCCGCGGGATCTCCCTCCTCCAGCCGAGCGAAGTCGCCGCCAATTCGAGCCCGACGATCCACGAGGAGCGATGCCGTGACGCTGCCGTTACGTATCTCCACCCCGTCGCCGAATGGACGTCACGAGGATGGCGAGGGGTCGTGCTATTGCGACCTCGCCGAGATCAACGATTGGGGCGCATTCGAGATCGCCGAGGCGCTTTCCGGAGAGTTGGCGACGCTTCTGCGACAGAAATCCACGAGCGCCTATCTGGTCCGCACGCATGGCGACATGGAGGTCGGTCCGCCCTTCTGCCATCCCGACGCTGACGATGAGCCGATGTACTGCGCGGTGGACCATCTCGGGAGATTCGAGCGCGATCCCGCGGCGAACGAGGCGCTGTGGCGTTGCGCGAACGCCGCCGTGGAACTTCCCGGGGGGCACCGGCTCGCCGAGCCCGCCAGAGATCGAGTAACGGACTCGGCGGCGCGCGCGCTCGCGCACGATCGATCCCCCGTTCTCGACGCCGTGGCGGAAAGTGCGGACGGCCTTCGAACGCCCGGCCGAACGAGATCGCGGGCCCGCCGTCGTTCGGGACCATGGCGGACGGCACGACCGAGGGGCGGCGAAACGCTGCCGCTGCGTGTGGGCCCCACGCCGCTGTCGCCGTCGAGACCGGGGTATCCGTCGCCGTCCAGGCGTCGTCGTGGGTCCAAGCCGGATCGGCCGGTCGGCCACGGATGCCACGCCGCGAGCCACGCCAGACATCGACGTTTCGTCAACCAATGGATCGACTACCCGACCCCGCTCAGGCGTCCGTTAAGCCGGGCCGCCGCATCGTGCCGAAGGAAGGATGTCCGGGAGGCGAACATGCAGATGGAGTCGGTCGGGGGCGGGGTTGTCATGGATCCCAGGCCTGGGACCCTGCCGCATTTCGACCTGTTCGCGCGAACGCTCGGTGACATCGACTCGCCGGAAACGATGGCGTGGTGGTCGGATCCCGATTGGAGGGGGCACGTCGCCCTCGCGGTGATCACGGAGCGTGGGAGCGCACGCATCGCCTCCTCCAGTGTGATCCTGGGCGGGGGCAGGCAGGCGGCGCCGACCGCGGGCTCCGGCGATGCCGGAGATAGGCGCGCCTTCCTGAGACGCGAGGTCGAACGTCAGCGCTCGGCGTCGAGATCCGCGATAGACCGTGCCCTGGCGGGATTGGCATTCCGCCCCGACGGGGCGACGTTCCACGTGACGAGTGCTTTTGCACTGCGTACGGTGAAGGCGCATCTCGACGTCGGAAGCGGATGGGCGGGCGGCACAGTTCGTCTGGGGCGGGAGACAGCCCTTCGGGCGGGTGGCGGGGCAGCCTCGCGCAGCGTGCCGGGGGTGGGGGATGGCCACGCATGCGGCGCGAGGGCGGTCGACGCGCTCGCCGACGATCTCGCCACTTGGCTCGAACGCCAGTACTTCCACGACGACTGGAACCCCGACGATACAAGTCAGGCGGCACTGTCCCACGCCCTGGCTGTCATGGTCGCCGCTCACAACGGCGAGATCAGCGACTCCTTGGCGATCGGCCGTGCCGGAAGCCTCCCGGCGCCAAGGTCGTCGGCGGGAGGGGAGACCGGGGCTCAATCGCGGCTGTCCGATCACCACGCAACCGGCCGTGCGGTCACGCCGCTCGAACCCCTGGCATAGGCTCGACGCCCCCCCAGATAGTGCGACTCACGATCGTCGGGCCGACCGGGCCTCCGAGCCCGCGTCGGTCCAGGGTAGCCGTGGGGCCGTCAGCCACCCCGCGAATGTCGCGATGCGCGGCGCTCGCGGCGTTTCGGACGCTTTCGGGCGTGCTGTCGCGGAGCAGGTCGCCGCAGCCGCCGAGATCAAGGAAGGGATGGACCCGACGGAACCGCCTCTCGGTCCGCTTCATCGCGCAACGATTCGGCCTCGGCGAGGTACTTAGCCCTGATCTGCTCCTCCTGGTGTTCGATGCGCTGAATCCCGACCAAGTGCCCGCAAACCTGGAAGACCAGCTTTTCGATTTCGTTTTCAGGCGAATTTCGGCGCAGCAGCGGACCGAGCGGCTCAGGGGCGGCCAGCAGCCCCTGATGCGTTGGCACCGTCCCGCGAATCAGTTCCTGCCACGCCTCGGGCAGCATCGTTAGTTTGCCCTCGGCTTTCCTCTTGAGCTCATCGGTGAGCCACTTCTCGTTCCTCGTCGGTGTATTGGCGACGAGCCTCGCAAGCTCGGCGAGCCGTTCGTCTCGCTGGGTCACGCGCAGCTCGTCCATGTAGCCGGCATGATCGTTTGCGTAGGCGGTCGCGAGCCCCCGCGCATGGTTGAACGCGGCGTCGATCGCCGGCGGCCGCCTCCTGGGATTGTGGCGCAGCACCACATCGCGGCTGCCGTCCTCGGACCGAAGTACGGTGAACATGACCGTTTGGGAGTGCGGCCGCAGGTAAGGCCTATCCGTCAATGTGTAGGGCAGCGAATCCAAGGGGACGACGCTCACCCACACCTCGTCGCCGAACGCGGCCGCGACGTGGCGCGTCCCGAAAGGAGTTTCGTGTATCTCGACATTCGCGACGCATGTTTCTGTGGCGATGGGCATGGGAACCTCCTGTGTGTCGCAGCGAGGTTCGCGGTTGATCATGCAAGGGACAAACGTCAGGGCGGCGCAAGCGCCATGCAGCTTCAGAGTTTAGCTGCTGACGCCGCGGACGCCTGATGCGTCATTGTCGGGCGCGATCACCGAGCCAGACGGATTGGCCGGGGAGATACGTCGGCTCGACCAGGCGCAACTTCTCTCGCGTGGTCCTGCGGCCGGCGCTGCACCGAGGTGAGCACCTCGACGCGCTCTTGCGCGCACGCCTCGGCAAAACTGAGAGTGCTTCGGGTCATTCTTGGCGATTATGCAAATGCTCCGAAGGGATCGGAGCATCGTGGGGCATATTGCGTGAGTGTAGATGGATGCGACAACCTAAGGGTAACTGATAGATTCGGGCCAACGGCGGAATTGTTCGGTCAGACACACTTTGTCACGATCGCGAGGATCTGGAGACAAACCCGCGATCTATCTTGATCGTCGCGCTTTCGACCGACGCCGAATATGCCAAGGATTACCCCCTGGAGACGGCCGAGGAGGATCGACGCCTCGGCAAAACGGCTCAGAAATACCGAGCCCTGCCGTGCTCGGCCACCCAGCTATCGTAGTCTTCGAGAGCCAGACCGCGTCCGTTTATCCGAACTTTCGAACGTCTCCAGACAATCCGCAGCCGACACGGAGTTTTAGATGATGAAACAAACTGTCGAGTACTTGACGGCCGCATTCATGTTCGTCGCGACAGTATCGAGTGCGACCGCCGCCCTCGCATTCGAGCGTGGCGGCCATGGCGGTGGTCCGGACTGGGGTCGGGCAGGCGACCATGGTTCGCCTCCCGGCGGCGATCGCGCATTCCGAGGGGGTAGTCACGGGTCTGCGAGATTTGGCCTCCATCGCGGTCCTCGCTCCAACACGTTCCTGCCGGCCGTCCCGTTCGCAGGAGGGCGGCAACACCGGCCGCGCCCTCACTAGGACGAACAGACGGTCGGCTACATTCGAGGCGACCGCCGTCTGTCTCGCCTCCGGAACCTGGCGTTCGCGGCAGGTCCAGTTCGTGGGCGAGGTGGGATCGGCCAGTCCGCGCCGTCCTGCAGCATTATGTTCCGTCGCCGCGATGACTACGATCACTTGCCGGATTATATCTTCCGATAAGGCGGTCCAATATGTCACGCCTGTTTGCCGAGACGTGTATTCACCGGTTGATCGTATTGGTGTCGAGCGTCCTGGGGCCGACGACACCGACGGCACTCGCGGTCGGTAGGCAACGAGGGTGACAGTTCGAGCGGAAGCGTCTTCCCCGTCGCTCGCGCGTCACGCTTCATTTTACAAGATGTGGAGAGTCGATGCAGCATGCGGATATTGTGCTTACTGACGCTATGCGATGGCTGCGTTGGTTGCCGGGCTGGGCGCAGAGTGTCGCTCTTGTTCTCGGATGTTTTGTTGTTGTGCTGCCACTTCATCAGTTCGCGTATCGCTTCCTGACACGAGCGTCTCAAGACCGAGGCCTGTTCTGGCGCTCACTCGTTCGACGGACGCAAGGTCCCACCCGTCTCTGCCTCATCATCGTCGCTGTTGGTGCCGCTTCCGCCGTCGCACCGGTGTCCCGGGAGGTCCGGGTCTTGGTGAACCATCTTCTGCTCGTTGGTTTCGTTGCGCTCGCCGGTTGGTGCTGCTGCATCGCGATCCACATCGCTACCGTCATTTACCTGCGGCGATTCAAACTCGACGCTGAAGACAACCTTCTCGCGCGCAAGCACTTCACCCAGGTGCGCCTCCTCGAACGCGCGGCCGTGACGCTCGTGGCGTTGATTACGGTCGCCGTGTGCCTGATGACGTTCGAGCCCGTGCGGCAATACGGCGTAAGCCTTCTGGCCTCGGCGGGAGCCGCGGGCCTGATCCTCGGTCTAGCGATGCAGCCGGTACTCTCGAACCTCGTTGCCGGAATCCAAATCGCGATAACGCAGCCTATCAAGATCGAAGATGCGGTCATCGTTGAGAACGAATGGGGTTGGGTCGAGGAAATCAACTCGACGTACGTGGTTGTTAGGCTTTGGGATTGGCGTCGGCTTGTCGTGCCACTGACATATTTTATTCAAAAGCCATTCCAGAACTGGACGCGCGAGGGTTCGTCGCTCATCGGAAGCGCTTTCCTCTACGTCGACCACACCGCGCCAATCCCAGCCATGCGGAAAAAGCTTGCAGAGATCGCCGCGCAATCAAATCTCTGGGACGGAAAGGTCGTGAATCTCCAGGTCTCAGACGTGCGAGAGAACGTGATTGAAATTCGAATGCTGATGAGCGCTCGCAATGCTTCGCAGGCCTGGGATCTGCGATGTGAAGTCCGGGAGAAGATGGTCGGCTTCCTGCAGGCCGAGCTGCCCAGCGCGCTGCCGCGGTATAGGACGGAATGGCTCCGAATCGATCGTGACCGTCCAACACAGTCAGCAGGCTGCGCCCCGGCACAGTAGTTCGGCGTCGGCGCACTTCACCAACACGCCGCGAACGCTCATCATCTCGTCAATCATCGGGGGCTCTAGGTTTGAGGCAGGTGCTCGCAGCCGAACCTTACCCGGCATTCGCCGATGCCCCCCACCCCCGCGAGCTACACGACCACCCGTGACACGACGGAAGTTCGGATGGGAGCACCGCCGATTCCCATGCTTGGCTTATGTAGCCAACGGACCGGCCAGCCTGCGCTTTGAGGAACGACCACGATCCCGACGCCATATTGACCTTGAGTTGTGCATCAGCCGGTTTAACTTGATCGTCCCCGGCCATGAAACCTCTCGATCCGGTGTTAGATGCATGGGATCGCATGCGCGCCAGCCGCTTCCGTCGCTGTCTGGATTTGAAGAGTGATTGAAGCTGTCGGAACGGAGCACTTATGGCTATCTTGGATCATGCATCCGGTCTACCTTGCCTTGAAGGAACGTGAGATCAATCGCTGGCCGGGCATGCGCTGGACACGATCATAGCACCGCGCCCCTAAGAGCCCGTCCGGTAAGGGTCTGAAGCGGGGTTGAGTGGCCGGGATGGCGATGCTTCCAGGGGGTGCTGAAGCCTGACTTGGAAGCGCCATGTGGACCCCGACCACCCGGCGGCAGCATAGCCGCGTGGGCCTTCGCTATGAAACCGAACTGACCGACGCCGAGTGGGCGGTGATCGCGCCACTGATGCCGAGGCCGGCGCCCTGTGGTCGGCCTCCGCTCTGGACGACACGGGAGGTCCTGAACGCCATCTTCTACGTTCTGAGAGGTGGGATCTCTTGGCGGATGATCCCCAAGGATCTGCCGCCGCGCTCGACCACGTTCGGCTACGGTGCCTATCGCTGCATCGGCAGCGACGGCCATCGGTTCGATGGGAAGCCGGTCTGCACCAACCGGCCCGTCCGCAGCGATCGCCTTAAGCGCGCTGTCTGGACCGAGGTCGAGGCCATCTTGAACGATCCCGCGCGGGTGGCCCACGAATACCAGCAACGCTTAGCTGCGGTGAGCGCCAGGGTGGGCAGTGCCGCGGACTTGGGCGAGGCGGAGCGCCGGATCGCCACACTCCGGCGCGGGATCGGTCGGCTCATCGACGGTTATGCTGAGGGCGTGATCGAACGGAGCGAGTTCGAGCCGCGCATCGCCGATCTGAGGGGGTCGGGTGGCGCAACTGGAGGAGCAGCGCGAGGAGATCCGGGCTGCGAGCGAAGCCGAGCGCGAACTGACCTTGATTGTTGGCCAGTTGGAGCTCTTCTCCGCTCGCGTGCGCGAGAGCCTCAACGTTCTGGACTGGACGGCCAAGCGCGATGTTCTTCGTCTCATGGTTCGGCGCATCGAGATCGATGATGGCCACATCGAGATCGTCTTCCGCGTGCCACCACCCCCGAGCGGGCCGGATCAGGCCGACGCTCGCAGAGGGCAACGTTGTACAGCGGACCGTTGAGAGGTTCTTCGCCTGGATCAGCCGCAATCGACGCCTCTGGAAGGATCCGGAAGCGACACTCGCCTCCGCACGAGCCTTCCTCTACGCCGCAGCCGTCATGATCCTCGTCAGGCGCCTCGCCCGATCAGCCTGACTTCTCGGACGGACTCTAAGGAGCCGGATGGCCGCCGCGGTACAACTTCGTGCGCCTTGCCGCGGGGTCTGACGCGCCGGGGCAATTTATTCTGATCATATTCGTGGGATGGGTAGCTTTTTCCGCGGGACGGGGGTGTGTAATTTAAACAGGGTTTTGCCTAACCCCTTTTTGGCATTGGGAATTTGTCAGCCGCCGGGGGCAGTTTTTTCCAACTCCCTACAGCGTCGCGCGTCCGGGCGCCGTCATCAGCCGGTAGAAGTCGGGCCACAGCCCCTCGAAGGAGGAGACGCGCCCCTGAAAGGCGCTCTGGGCCGCCCGCAGCACCCGCGCCCCGTCGCCGACGCTGGGGCAGGCGATCAGCGCGGTCGCGTAGCCCGCGGGTTCCGGACGCAGCCGCAGCACTGCCCGTGTGACGACGCCCAGCGTGCCCTCGGTGCCGACGAAGAGCTGCTTCAGGTCGAGGCCGGTGTTGTTCTTGATCAGCGGGCGCATGGACGACACCACCGTGCCGTCGGCGAGCACCGCTTCCAGGCCCAGCACCATCTCGCGCATCATGCCGTAGCGCAGCACCCGCAGGCCGCCGGCATTGGTGGAGATCGCGCCGCCGATCGTCGCCGAGCCGCGGGCCCCGAGGTCGAGGGGGAAGAACAGGCCGCTCGAAGCGGCGGCATCCTGCACGCTCTCGATGGTGGCGCCGGTGCCGACCACAACCGTCATGCCCAGCGGGTCGACCGGCTCGATTCCGCTCATGCGCTCGGTCGAGAGGGTGATCTCGTCGGGCGCGCAGAGCGTGCCGTCGGCGAGCCCGGTGGCGCCGCCCCGCGGCACCACGGAAACGCCCGCCGCGTGGCAGGCCGCCAGGATCGCGCTGGTCTCGGCGGTGTCGCGCGGACGGACCAGCGCGAGGGCCGCGCAGGGCTCGGTCGGCCGCGTCCAGTTGGCCGAGCGTCCGCGCAGCTCGTCGCCGGTGACGAGGCCGGACGATCCGACGATCGCGGCGAGGCGGTCGAGGAGGCGGGCGTCGGTCATCGGCATCATCTCGGCGGGATCAGGTTCGGTCTCGGGCGGCACGACGGCCGACGCTCTGTCACAGAATCCCGCGCGCCGCGAGGTTGCGCATCAGCGCGCGGGCGCCGAACGTCCAGGGCTCGCAGGCGTCGCACGGGCGCATGCGGTTGACCAGGCTGCCGAGTTCCGGGCTCGCCACCACGACCCGGTCGCCCTCGGCGTGGGTGAAGCCAAGGCCCGGCCCGTGGCGGTCCTGGATCGGCGCGAACATCGTGCCGAGGAGGAGGAGAGCGCCGTCCGGGTAATTATGCGTGCGGCCCATGAGCGCCTCGGCCAGCTCCTCCGGGTCGCGGCTGATCTCGGAAAGCGGCGAGGTCCCCTCAAGCCGAAACCCGTCCGTGCCGACGACCTCCAGGGTGACGGTGGTGCGGCGCACGTCGTCGAGCCCGAACGTGTCGTCGAACAGCCGCAGGAACGGCCCGAGGGCGCAGGAGGCGTTGTTGTCCTTGGCCTTGCCGAGGAGCAGCGCCGACCGGCCCTCGAAGTCGCGCAGGTTGACGTCGTTGGCGAGCGTCGCGCCGACGATGCGCTGGTCGGACGTCACGGCCAGAGCCACTTCCGGCTCCGGGTTGTTCCAGTGCGAGTCCGGGTGGAGGCCCGCATCCGCGCCGCAGCCCACCGCCGAGAGCGGCTGCGCCTTGGTGAAGATCTCGGCATCCGGGCCGATGCCGACTTCCAGGTACTGGCTCCACGCGCCCTGCGCGACCAGCACGTCCTTGAGCGCCATGGCCTCCGGCGAGCCGGGCTTCAGCCGGCGCAGGTCGCGGCCGACCAGGCGCTCGACCTCGGCGCGGATCGCAGCCGCGGCGGCGAGGTCGCCGCGGGCGCGCTCCTCGATCACCCGCTCCAGCATGGATGTGGCGAAGGTCACGCCCGCGGCTTTCAGGGCCTGCAGGTCGACCGGCGCGAGGAGCCACGGTCGGGCGGGGTCGCGCCCATCGGGCGGGGTGTTGGCCAGGATCGCGTCGAGCCTGCCGAGATCCGCGCCCTCGGCCGCCCGCAGGGCAGCGCCGGGATCGCGGGCCTCGCACAGGTCGCTGATGGTCGGGAAGGTGGCGGTAACGTCGATGACCCGCGCCTCGCCCGCCGCATCGGCGCGGATTGCCACGACGCTCGGGCCCGAGACGTCCGGCCGCCACACGCGGCCCACGAGGGCTCCCCGGCATCCATCGGCCGGCAGAATCGCCTGCGCGGTCAGACCCGATGACGTCATGCGCTTCATTCCCCTGAATGTTTGCCCGCGGTGCGCCCGAGTCCCGAGGCCGGGGTGCCACTCGGGCGGCCACGCGCGACGCTCCGGAACCGTCTCTCCGGCATCGAAGCCGGCGCGGCGATCCATAGCATTTCACGTCGTTCAACAGCCCGTCGCGTGTTTCACCGCGACGGCCTCGTCACCTGCTCCCAGCGCATAGCCTGACAGATTGAAGTTTATCTGCAGCTTTGCCGTGGCACCCGCTTGCTTTCCTGCACACGCTCATTTGTACTGAAGCTCTAGAGCCGCCGTCAGAGTGGCCGTTATCGGGAGGAAGCATGGCCTCGGTGGGAATCCGCGAGGTTCGCAAGGCTTTCGGATCGGCGAATGTCCTGCACGGCGTGTCCGTGGATATCCGGGACGGCGAATTCGTGATCCTGGTCGGCCCGTCGGGCTGCGGGAAATCGACCCTGCTGCGGATGATTGCCGGTCTCGAGAATATTTCCGGCGGTGAGATCCGTATCGGGGAGCGCGTCGTGAACGATGTTCCGCCGAAGGAGCGGGACATCGCCATGGTTTTCCAGAACTACGCGCTCTATCCGCATCTCACGGTGCGCGAGAACATGGCGTTCTCGATGCGCATCCGGAAGGCGCCGACCTCGGAGATCGACCTTCGGGTCAACAAGGCCGCGCAGATCCTCGGGCTCTCGCACCTGCTCGACCGCTACCCGCGCCAGCTCTCCGGTGGCCAGCGGCAGCGCGTCGCCATGGGCCGCGCCATCGTGCGCGATCCCCAGGTGTTCCTGTTCGACGAGCCGCTCTCGAACCTCGATGCCAAGCTGCGCGTGGCCATGCGCACCGAGATCAAGGAGCTGCACCAGCGGCTGAAGACGACGACCATCTACGTCACCCACGACCAGATCGAGGCCATGACCATGGCCGACCGGATCGTGGTGATGCACGACGGCGTGGTCGAGCAGATCGGGCCGCCGCTGGATCTCTACGACCGTCCCGACAACCTGTTCGTCGCGGGCTTCATCGGGTCGCCGGCGATGAACTTCATCTCCGGGGCGATCCGCCGGAACGGCCATCTGGTCTTCGTCAGCGATACAGGCCTGTCGATCCCCTTGGATGCGGCGCCGGCGGGAGCGGATGGCCGGCCACTCATCCTGGGCATCCGGCCCGAACATTTCGACCTCGCGCCGGACGGCATCGCCGCCGAGGTGGTGGTGGTCGAGCCGACCGGCTCGGAGACCATGCTGGCGGTGCGGGCCGCGGGCCAGGACCTCACCTGCGTCCTGCGTGAGCGCGTCAGCGAGCGACCCGGCGAGACCGTGTTCGTGCGTCCGAATCGGGTGCACGTCTTCGACGCCGAGACCGGCCGCCGCCTGCCGGACTGAACGCCGCCATACCGCTCCACCAGGCGGGGGCACCGCGCCTCCGCGGCAGACGATCCTCCAGGGAGTAGCACCTGATGTCTGGTCTCGATCGCCGTTCCCTCCTCACCGGCGCCGCCGCAGCGGGTCTCGCCGTCGGCGGTGACCTGCTGGGCTTCGCCAAGGCCTGGGCGCAGACCGCCGAGTGGAAGCCGGAGCCCGGCGCCAGCCTGTCCCTCCTGCGCTGGAAGCGCTTCGTGCCGAGCGAGGAGGAGGCCTTCCTGAAGATGGTCGACGCCTTCACACAGGCGACGGGCGTCAAGATCACGGTCAGCAACGAATCCTACGACGACATCCAGCCGAAGGCCTCCGTCGCGGCCAATACCGGGCAGGGCCCCGACATGGTCTGGGGCCTGTTCTCGTTCCCGGCACTGTTTCCCGACAAGTGCGTGCCGCTGGAAGATGTCGCGGCATCGCTCGCCAAGAAATACGGCCCCTGGTTCCCGTCCGCGGAAGCCTACGGCAAGGTCAAGGGCAACTGGATCGCCATTCCCGTCTCGTTCAACGGCGGCTACCCGAATTACCGCATCTCGGCGATGAAGAAGGCCGGCTTCGACAAGTTCCCGACCGACACGGCCGGCTTCCTCGAACTGTGCCGGGGCCTGAAGAAGAACAACACGCCGGCCGGCTTCGCCCTGGGCCACGCCACCGGCGACGGCAACACCTGGTGCCACTGGGCGCTCTGGGCGCATGGCGGCAATCTCGCCGACGCCAACGAGAAGATCGTCATCAATTCGCCCGAGACCGCCAAGGCGCTCGAATACGTGAAATCCCTGTACGAGACCTTCGTGCCGGGCACGGTGTCGTGGAACGATTCCTCCAACAACAAGGCGTTCCTGGCCGGCGACCTGTACCTCACCAACAACGGCATCTCGATCTACGCGGCGGCCAAGAAGGACAACCCGAAGCTCGCCGAGGACATGGACCATGCGGTCTGGCCGGTCGGCCCCGTCGGCAAGCCGACCGAGTTCCAGCTCGCCTATCCGATCCTGGCCTTCAAGTACTCGAAGGCGCCCAATGCCTGTAAGGCCTTCATCGCCTTCATGATGGAGGCGTCGAACTACAATCCGTGGCTGGAGGCCGCGCAGGGATACCTGTGCGAGCCGTTGTCGAACTATCCGAAGAACCCGATCTGGACGAGCGACCCGAAGAACGCGGTCTTCGCCGAGGCGGGACGGCGTTCTCTCGCCGCCGGCGGACTCGCGCCGGTCAGCGAGCGCATCGCCGCGGTGCTGGCCGACTTCGTGGTCGCCGACATGTTCGCGAGCCACTGCACGGGCCGCGAGGACGTGAAGGGCGCGATCAAGAACGCCGAGCGCGCGGCCACGCGCATCTTCCGGAACACCTGAGCCGGAAGCGGAGCCGAGATCATGGCGCATACGGCCCTGACACAGCCCGCCCCGGTCGCGGTTCCGACCCGCTCGGCCTGGGCGCGCCTGCGCGCGAGCCGCGGCTGGGCGGGCTTCTGGTTCATGCTGCCCACCGCGCTGATCCTCGGCCTGTTCCTGGCCTACCCGCTCCTGAAGGGCATCTGGCTGTCCTTCACGAATGCCCGGATCGGCCGGGACGGCGTGTTCATTGGCCTGGAGAACTACGAGTGGCTCTGGGACGACGACGTGTTCTGGCTCTCGGTGTTCAACACCTGCCTCTACACGGCGGTCGCCTCGGTGGTGAAGTTCGGGATCGGTCTGTATCTCGCACTGCTGCTCAACAAGAACATGCCGTTCAAGGCGATCATCCGCTCGATCGTGCTGATCCCGTTCGTCGTGCCGACGGTGCTCTCGGCCATCGCGTTCTGGTGGATCTTCGACAGCCAGTTCTCGATCATCTCGTGGTCGCTGCGCCATCTCGGGATCATCGACGGCAACATCGACTTCCTGGGCGAGCCGGCCATGGCCCGGGCCTGCGTGATCTTCGCCAACATCTGGCGCGGCGTGCCGTTCATCGCCATCACGCTGCTGGCCGGGCTGCAGACGGTCTCGCCCTCCCTCTACGAGGCGGCGACGCTCGACGGCGCCTCGAACTGGCAGATCTTCTCGCGGATCACCCTGCCGTTGCTCACCCCAATCATCGCCGTGGTGATGACCTTCTCGGTCCTGTTCACCTTCACGGACTTCCAGCTGATCTGGGCCATGACCCGTGGCGGCCCGGTCAACGCCACGCACCTGATGGCGACGCTGTCGTACCAGCGGGGCATCCTGTCCGGGACGCTCGGCGAGGGCGCGGCCATCGCCACCGCCATGGTGCCGTTCCTGCTGGCCGCCATCGGGATCTCGTGGTTCGGCCTGCAGCGCCGGGCCTGGCAGGCCGGGAGTCCGACCGATGAGCGCGCCCGCACCGCCCGCACACGCCGACCCGCACCTCACTCCCCTGATGGAGGCGCGGCCGGCCGGGATCACCGACAACTCGGAAGGGATGGCCTATCTCGAGCGGCTGCCCCGGCGGCTGGTGACCACCTACCTGCCGCTCCTCGTCATTCTCGTCGTGCTGCTGTTCCCGTTCTACTGGATGGCTCTGACAGCCATCAAACCGGACGAGCAGCTGATCGACATGGAGCGGTTCAACCCGTTCTGGGTCGTGGATCCGACGTTCAAGCACATCCACAAGCTGCTATTCGAGACGCAATACCCGCGCTGGCTCTGGAACACGATGTACGTTTCGGTGGCGGCCACGGTCCTGTCGCTGTTCGCGAGCGTGCTGGCCGCCTATGCCTGCGTGCGCGTCCGCTACCGGGGCGCCGGCTGGGTCGGCGCGGCGATCTTCCTCGCCTATCTCGTGCCGCCCTCGATCCTGTTCATCCCGCTGGCCACCATCGTGCAGGCCTACGGCTTGTTCGACTCGCCGATCGCCCTGATCCTGGCCTATCCGACCATCCTGATCCCGTTCTCGACCTGGCTCCTGATGGGCTACTTCAAGACCATTCCCTACGAGCTGGAGGAATGCGCCCTGATGGACGGCGCCAGCCGGTGGCAGATCCTGACGAAGATCATCCTGCCGCTCGCCTTCCCGGGCCTGATCTCGGCGGGGATCTTCTCGCTGACCCTGTGCTGGAACGAGTTCATCTACGCGCTGACCTTCCTGTCCTCAACGCAGAATAAGACGGTGCCGATCGCCGTGGTCAGCGAGTTCGTGGACGGCGACGTCTACAAGTGGGGCTCGCTGATGGCCGGCGCGCTGCTCGGCTCCCTGCCGCTCGTGATCCTCTACTCCTTCTTCGTGGAGTATTACGTCTCCGCGCTCACCGGTGCCGTGAAGGAGTGACCCTCCGCCGAAGCCGGCCGCCAGGGCGCGGATGAATCCGGAGACGGTCACGCCATGGCCCATTTCATCGATGCCCGCGCCACCCTGGTCAACGACGCCATCGACGGGCTGCTGGCCGCCGGCGGCGGCCGCCTCGCCCGGCTCGACGGCGATCCCAGCATCCGCGTTGTTCTCCGGGCCGAGTTGGATCCCGGCAAGGTCGCCGTGGTCTCCGGCGGCGGCTCCGGTCATGAGCCGGCCCATGCCGGGTTCGTGGGCCCAGGCCTGCTGAGCGCGGCGGTCTGCGGAGATGTCTTCGCCTCGCCGAGCGTCGACGCCGTGTTGGCCGGGATCCTCGCGGTGACGGGCCCGGCCGGGTGCCTGCTCGTCATCAAGAACTATGCGGGTGACCGCCTGAACTTCGGGCTCGCCGCCGAGCGCGCCCGGGCCCTCGGCCACAAGGTCAAGACGGTCATCGTCTCGGACGACATCGCGCTGCCGGACGCCAAGCAGCCCCGCGGCGTCGCCGGCACGCTGTTCGTCCACAAGGTCGCGGGTCACGCGGCTGAGGCGGGCCAACCGCTGGAGGCGGTGGCGGCGCGCGCGCGCCGGGCGGCCGCCGCGGCGAAATCACTGGGGATCGCGGTCTCGACCTGCACCATCCCCGGCTCGCCGCGCAGCGAGCGTCTGGCCGAGGGACAGGCCGAGCTCGGCCTCGGCATCCATGGCGAGCCCGGGGTGGAGCGGATCACGCTGCCGAAAGCGAGCGACCTCGCCCGGATGATGAGCGAGCGCCTCTCCGCGGCCCTCGCGGGCGCCAACCGGTTGGCGCTGCTCGTCAACAATCTGGGCTCGGCCTCCGCGCTGGAAATGCAGGTCCTGACGCGCGCCGTGCTCGCCACCGAACTCGGGTCGCGCGTGCGCCTGCTCCTCGGGCCCGCCCCCCTGATGACGGCGCTCGACATGCACGGCGCCTCGCTGTCCGTCCTCCCGCTCGATGACGAGCTCGAAGCGGCGCTGCTCGCGCCCGTGGCCGTCCCGGCTTGGCCCGGCGCCGTGCGGGTCGCCGCGCCGGTCCTGCGCCTGGTGCCCGACGGCCTCGCGGGCGAGGCCTTCGCCCCGTCGCACGATCCCGTGACGGCCGGCCGGATCGCCGCCGCCGTTGCGGAAGCGCTGATCGCGGCCGAGGCGGCGCTGAACGCCCTCGACGCCAAGGTCGGCGACGGGGATGCCGGCACGACCTTCGCGGGTGCGGCGCGCGCGGTGAAGGCCGATCTCGACCGGCTGCCGCAGGCAGATCCTGCCGCCCTCTGCCGGGCTCTGGCGGAACGGATCGGCCGGGCCGTGGGCGGGTCGAGCGGCGTGCTCGGATCGATCTTCTTCGCGGCCGCCGCCTCCGCTTTGTCGGACGGCGCGGCGTGGCCGGACGCCCTGGCCGAAGGGGTAGCCCGGGTCCAGGGCTACGGCGGCGCCGATCGGGGCGACCGGACCCTCCTCGACGCGCTGATCCCGGCTGTCGAGGCCCTGAAGACCGGCGATCTTCAAGCCGCTGCCGAGGCGGCGCGCGAGGGCGCCGCCGCCACCGCCCGCATGGAGCGCGCCGGCGCCGGCCGGTCCAGCTACCTGGCCGCGGGCGATCTCGCGGGCGTGCAGGACCCGGGCGCCGCCGGCGTGGCCGCGGCCTTCGCGGCCCTCGCCGGCGCGGACACCACGCACTGACGATCCACGAGGACAGGGAGGTTTCATGATGCGGCTGACGATGGCGGCTCTTGTGCTCGGGGTCTTGTTCGGCCTGCCGACCGGCGCCCGCGCGCAATGGGCGATCCCGGATGGCGTGAAGACCGTGTCGGTGGGCGGATATCCCCTCGCGTACCAGGAGACCGGATCCGGCGAGCCGGTCGTCCTGGTGCACGGCTCGCTCGGCGATTACCGAATCTGGTACGCCCAGGCGCCGACCTACTCGAAGGATTACCGGGTCCTCTCCCTCAGCCTGCGCCACTATTATCCGGAGCGCTGGAACGGCGTCGCGGACGACTTCTCCATCGCCCAGCACGCCGCCGACGTGGCGGCCCTGATCCAGCGGCTCAACCTCGGCCCGGTCCACCTGCTCGGCCATTCCCGCGGTGGCGCCGTGGTGCTGACGGTGGCCAAGGAGCACCCCGAGCTGATCAAAACCCTCATCCTGGAGGATGCCAGCGGGATGGAAGGGCTGCTCCCCGAGACGCCCGGGACCAAGGCGATGGCCGGCGAGGTGAAAGGGCTGGTCGCGCGGCTGCGGGAGAACCTCGCCGCGGGCGACAAGGAGAAGGCCGGCCAGGAATTCACCGACGGTCTGAACGGGCCCGGCACCTGGGCGAAGCGCTCGGCGCTCCAGAAGGAGATCCTGATCGACAACCTCGGCACCGGCGTCGACAGCGGCGAGCGCGGGCACATCACCTGCGCGGACATCGCCAAGTTCAGCTTCCCGATCCTCACGCTCACGGGCGAGCGCAGTCCCAAGCGCTATCCCGAAGGCTTTGCGGCAGCCCGGACCTGCAACCCGTCGATCCCGGCCGCCATCGTCATCCCGAACGCGGCCCACGCGATGAACCGGGACAACCCGGATGCCTTCAACGCGGCGGTGCTCGCGTTCCTGGCCCAGCATCGCGGTCCGCTGCAGCCTGCGTCCGCGACCCGGTGAACGGGCCCGGTTTGACCCACGGTCGAGCGCGGCCTACGCCACCGCGCCGCGAGGTGCGGCCCGGCGCCGGGAGTCTTCGCCATGCGAACCTGCCTGATCCTCGATGATTACCAGCAGGCGGCGCTGACGCTCGCCGATTGGGGACGCCTCTCCGGGCAAGTCGCCGTCTCGGCGCTCTCGGACCACATCGCGGATCGCGAGGCCCTGATCGCGCGCATCGAGCAGGCCGAGATCCTCGTGATCATGCGCGAGCGGACGCCGTTCCCGGCGGCGCTGCTGGAGCGGCTGCCCCGGCTCGAACTCCTCGTCACCAGCGGCATGCGCAATCTCGCCATCGACACCGCGGCGGCCAAGGCCCGCGGGATCACGGTCTGCGGGACGGACTCGAGCCCGACGCCGCCGACCGAGCTGACCTGGGCGCTGATCCTCGGGCTCGCCCGTCAGCTTCCGCTGGAACACCAGAACCTCCGCACCGGCGGACCCTGGCAGAGTACGGTCGGGACCGATCTGGCCGGCGCGACCTTGGGCGTGCTCGGGCTCGGCAAGATCGGCAGCCGGGTCGCCGAGATCGGGCGCGCCTTCGGGATGCGGGTGATCGCCTGGAGTCCGAACCTCGATGACGGCCGCGCCGCGGCGGCCGGCGTCGAACGGGCGGCCTCGAAGGAGGCGCTGCTGGAGGCGAGCGACGTCGTCACGATCCATCTCGTCCTCGGCGATCGGACGCGCGGCCTGCTCGGCGAAGCCGACCTGCGCCGGATGCGGCGGGACGCGATCCTGGTGAACACCTCCCGGGCGCCGATCGTCGACCAGGCGGCCTTGGTGCGCGCGCTCACGGAGGGATGGATCGCCGGTGCCGGCCTCGACGTGTTCGAGACCGAGCCGCTGCCGCCGGACAGCCCGTTCCGCAGATTGCCGAACGTGCTGGCGCTGCCGCATCTCGGCTACGTCTCGCGCAACAACTACCGGACCTTCTTCACCCAGGCGGTCGAGGACATCGAGGCGTGGCTCGCCGGATCCCCGATCCGGATGCTCGCCTGACGCTAATCCGAACGCGGATCGAGGGCGTCGGCCAAGCCGTCGCCCAGCAGGTTGAGCGCCACCAGCGTGGCGATCAGGAACGCCGCCGGGGCGGCGAGCAGGTGGGGCGCCGCTTCGATCGATCGCGCACCCTCGGCGATCAGCACGCCCCAGCTCGTCTGCGGCTCCTGAACGCCCAGGCCGAGGAACGACAGGAAGCTCTCCAGCAGGATCACCTGCGGGACGAGCAGCGTCGCGGTCACCGCCACCGGCCCGAGCGTGTTGGGGATGATGTGGCGCAGGATGATGCGCCGCGCATCGAGCCCGAGCGCCTGCGCCGCGCGCACGAAGTCGCGCGTGCGCAGAGACAGGGTCTGGGCGCGCACCACGCGCCCCATGTCGAGCCACTCGACGGCCGCGATCGCCACCAGCATCAGCAGGACGCTCGGCCGGAAGAACACCAGCAGCAGAATCACGAAGAACACGAAGGGCAGGGCGTAGAGCACATCGACGAACCGCATCATCACCGCATCGACGGCGCCGCCCAAAAACCCCGCGGCAGCCCCGTAAAGAACGCCGATGAGCAGTGCCGCGAGGCTCGCCATGAGGCCGATCGCCAGCGAGATCCGGCCCGCCACGAGGCAGCGGGTGAGGAGATCGCGGCCCTGGATGTCGGTGCCAAACGGGAAGTGCAGGCGCCGGAGCGGCACGGCCACGACGAGGCTGCGGCCCGAATCCCGCTCCTCCACGACCTCGGGTGCACCAAACAGCCCCGAGCGCGGCAGATAGACGAGGCTGCGACGGTCGACCCCTGCGTCGGAGCTCAGCGACAGGCGCACGGCATCGCGGTCCCGCACCACCGCGTCGAGCCGGACGCGCATCCGGAAGGCGAGACGTTCCAGGGCCGGGCCGAGATGCGCCGCATCCGGCTGCACCGTCAGCCCGGCCGGGAGCTGCCGGAGATCCGGATAGGCGCGCTCGGGATCGTGCCCCGTCAGTGCCGGCCCGATCAGGCAGGCGAGGGCGATCAGGACCAGCACGGTGAGAGCCGCCATCGCGGTGCGTTCCCGGGCGACGCGGCCCAGTGTTCGGCGGGCGGGCCTCGCGAGGATCTGCACGGCGCTCACGCTCCGACACGCAGGCGCGGGTCGAGCCACGCACAGGCGAGGTCGGCCGCGAGGTTGAGGGCGATCACCAGCCCGGCAACCAGCAGCACCGTGCCCATCACCAGCGTATAGTCGCGGTTGAGCGCGCCCTCCACGAAGTAGCGGCCGATCCCCGGCAGGCCGAAGATGGTCTCGACCACCACCGATCCCGTGAGCAGGGCCGCCGCGAGCGGCCCGAGATAGGCCACCACCGGCAGCAAGGCCCCCCGCAGGGCGTGCCGCGTGACCCGAGCCGGCGGCAGGCCGAGGCTGCGCATCGTGCGGACGGGCTGCGTGCGCAGCACCTCGCCCAGGGACGCGCGCGTTAGCCGCGCCAGGGCGCCGACCTGGGGGAGTGCCAGGGTGATCACCGGGAGGACGAGGTGGCTCGGGGCGCCGTCGTTCCACCCGCCCAGGGGCAGCCAGCGCAGTGTCAGCCCGAAGGCGATCTGGAGCAGGGGCGCGACCACGAAGCTCGGCAGCGACAGGGTCAGCGCCGCGCCGACGCCGAGGAGACGGTCGATCACGCCACCGCGTCGGAGCGCGGCGGCGATCCCGAGGCTCACGCCGAGCCCGGCGGCGAGCGCGAGAGCGAGGGCGCCCAGGGTCGCCGAGACCGGAAGGCCTCGGGCGATCAGGTCGAGGACGCTCATGTCGCGGAACGAGAAGGACGGTCCGAGATCCCCCTGCGCCAGCGACGCCAGATAGCTGCCGAACTGAAGGATCAGCGGCCTGTCGAGGCCGTACACGCGGCGCAGGTTCTCCATGGCGGCCGGGGCCAGGGGCCGCTCCAGATCGAACGGGCCGCCGGGCGCGAGCCGCATCAGGAAGAAGCTGACGGTGACGACGGCGAGCAGGGTCGGCACCGCCTGCGCGAGGCGGCGCAGGATGAAGCGGATCACGCGTCGAGCCTCAGGAACCGCGTCGGCGCGGCGTTGCGCAGGTTCGGATGGTAGCCGTGCAGACGCGGCGCGATCAGCGCCTTGGACCGGTAGTGCATCAGCGGGATCCAGGGCAGTTCACGCAGCGCGATCGTCTCCGCGTCGTAGAGCAGATCGGCGCGGCGGCCGAGGTCGCGCTCTTTGGCGGCGCGCGCCATGAGGTCGTCGTAGGCGGCATTCGACCAGCGGACGAAATTCATGCCATCGTTTCCGCTCTGGAGCAGGAACAGGAAGTTCTGCGCGTCGGAATAGTCGGCGATCCAGCTCATGCGCGCGACGTCGAAATCGCCGCCGTCACGCAGGTAGGCGAAGTGCGTCTTGGCATCGGTGTAGACGAAGCGCGTCCTGATCCCGAGGTCGCGCCACATCTCGGCGATCGCGACCGCGACGGTGCGATTGTTGTCGCTGACGTTGAACCGGTACTCCACGGTGAGCGGGTTGTCCGGGCCGAACCCCGCCTCGGTCAGAAGCCGCCGCGCTTCGGCCTCGTGATCGATCGGCAGGCCGAGCCGTCCTTCGGTCTCGGGCGGCGTCCGGTAATGGTCGAGGCCGGGTGGGCAGAGGGAATAGGCGGGGCTCATGGTGCCGCCGTTCAGCCCGTCGGCGAGGTACTCGCGGTCGATCACGAGGGACAGGGCTCGCCGCACCCGCCGGTCCGAAAACGGCGCCTTTCGCGTGTTGACGGCCAGGGCCGCCAGCCCGAGCGAGGGCCCGAGCACCACCTGCGAACCGAAGCGCCGGCGCAGGTCGGCAATCTGGTCGACCGGCAGGTCCGCCAGCGAGTCGATCTCGCCGGCGGCGTAGCGGCGCACGGCCGCCGCCATGTCGGGCGTCGGCAGGAACGCGACCTGCCGGATCGCCAGGCCCGCGGCTGCGGGATGATGCGGATTGGCCTCGAGCGTGATCGCGCCGCCCGGGACCCGGTCGCGGAGACGGTAGGGGCCGTTCGTCACGAGGTTGCCGGGCCGGGTGAAGGAATCGCCGTGGCGCTCGACCGAGGCGCGATGGACGGGCAGGGCGGTCTGATGGGTCAGCAGTTCCAGAAAATACGGCGTCGGCTCTTCCAGAGCGATCGAGAGGCGGAGCGGCCCTTCCGCCTCGACCGCGAGCGCGTCTGCCGGCTTCTCGCCGCGATTCACCGCCGCGGCGTTCCGGATCGGGAACAGGACCTCGGCGTATTTCGCCCCGGTCCTCGGATCGAGGATCCGGCGGAGCGAGTACACGAAATCCGACGCGGTGACGGCCTCGCCGTTCGACCAGAGGCCCTCGGGCCGGAGATCGAACCGGAAGGTCAGCCCGTCCTGGGAAACGGTCCAGGCTTGGGCCGCACCCGGGATGATGGCGCCGCGATTGTCGTAGGTGAGAAGGCCGTCGCAGAGATCGCGCAGGATATGCGCCTCCGCCACCGTCGACGAGCGGTGGGGGTCGAGGGTCTCCGGATCCGCATCATTCCCGCGCCGGTACAGCAGGCCGGCCGCGCGGGCGGGCCGCACCGCCGACAGCGCGGCCGCGCCGGCCAACCAGTCGCGCCGGCGCAGGAACACGGTCAGGCGCCGGTCTCAGGCACCAGACCGGCCGCCTCGATCCCCGCCACCGCGCAGATCTCGTCATTGTCCGAGGTGTCGCCGGAAATGCCGATCGCGCCGAGGACGCGCCCCTCGCCGGAGCGGATCAGGACGCCGCCTGGAACCGGTACCAGGGCCGCTGGGCCGGCCAGATGGGTCACGGCCGCCACGAAATACGGCTGCGCCTCCGCGCGGGCATGGATCGCGCGCGAGCCGAGGCCCAGCGCCAGCGCGCCATTGGCCTTGCCGGAGGCGATCTCGGCCCGACGCAGGGAGGTTCCGTCCTCGACGGAGACGGCTTTCAGCGCGCCGCGGGCGTCGTAGACGACGACGGCCAGGGGCTTCAGGTTGCGGGCTCGCGCCTCCCGAAGGGCGGTATCCACGATGGTGCGGGCAGCCTCTAGGGTCAGGTCGAGCATCGGAATCCAGTACAGGCGCCGCACGTTGCGGCGGTCACCTCCTTACGGGATCGGGGTGTCGCGGGTCCACCACGCGCAACTGGCTGCGCCGCGAAGCCGATCATCTCCGCAGTCCGGGCCGGCCCGATGTCCGGACCGGATCGCATCGGCTCGATGCTCCTCCGGCGAAACCATCACACTGGGCGACAGGATCAGCCCGGTCGCCTCGCCGACGGTGCGCCGAGCTGCGCCAGGAACGCGTCATAGCCGGCCATAACCGCCTCCGGTTGCTCGAAATGCGGGAACGCGCCGGTCGGCAGGGTCTCGACGCGCCAATTCGGCCGGTCGGCGACGCGGGGTACCAGCCGGTAATCGACGAAGTCGCCGCGCACCCCGTGGACCATCCACACCGGCAGGCGCAGCTGCTCGTAGAGGCGGGTCGTGTCGGTCGGGAACAGGTGCCCGGCGATGAAGCACCAGGGCGCGTGCTCAGCGCCTGGCTGATGGGCCGACGCGTAATCGTAGTTGAGCAGATCTTCGCCGATGTCGGGCGAGCCGAAGGTCTTCTGGAGGAAGAAGCGCATGCTCGGCCGCGTGACCAGGGCATCGAAGAGCGGCCGGCCGAAGGGCGGACGGTCGAGGGCATCGCGCAGCCAGTCGCGCCCGCGATGCCCGTCCGGCGGACCCTCGCCGGAGAGCTGCGCATCGAAACCCGTCGGGCTGATCAGGGCGAGGCTGCGGTAGGCGTCGGAACACTCCAGGCTGGCGCGTGCCAGGAAGGAGGCGGACAGCGACAGGGCCAGGGCGTCGATCACGCAGCCGCCGTGGCGTTGCCGGATCTCGTCCACCGCCGCGTGGATCGCCTCCACCATCAGGCGCGGCGTGTAGCGGCGCCGGGAGCGGTCGGAGAAGCCGAAACCCGGCAGGTCGAGGGCGTAGACCGGGCGGCGGCCTCGATAGTGGAGGTAGAGCGGGCGAACCTCGTAGGCGTTGGCCGCCGCATTGATCGAGTGGATCAGCAGGAGCGGCACACCGTCGGCCTCCCCGGCGCTGTACAGGGAGAGAGCCCCGGCGCGCCGGCTGATGATCCGTTCGTGCCGGCCGGGCAGGGCAGGGGGCAGCGGCATGTGCCGATTCACCAGCAGCCGACTCCAGGCGACGAGGCCGGCGGCCGAGCCGAGCAGCGTCAGGCCCGCTGCGGCCGCATACTGGCCCGCACGGTTCCGGTCCCGGGACTGCAGGCTCATGAGGCACCTCGCGTCGATCCCGCTCGCGGCAGCGGTGCGCGACAACGCCGAAGATGCAGGGAAGTGCCCGCCCTAAGCCGGCGCGTTCGCGGGTCTAGGACGCGTGGCCGGCGAAGCTGCCGGCGTTCACAGTCGGGACACGGGCCGAGGCGCGGCCTGAGGCATCGTTGCGGCCCGCGGCGTCGCGCATGAATTCGACCGTCGGCGGATCGTTGCGCCAGCCCTGGACCCGCTGAGAGATCAGCAGGCTGCGCTCGCGTCGGTCGTAATTCGCGTACGAGGCCGCCACGAACTCGGCCCGGCTCATGGTGCGCGCCGGGCCGGACCGGCGGGTCTCCGCCTTGAAGAACAGGGCGCTGCCGGGAATGCCGTAATGCTGCGCGATCTCGGGATAGACCGGCCAGCTGCCCTGGCCGCCGAGATCGTCGGGCAGGAAGGCGTCGAGATCGCATTCCTCGAACGGGACGCCGGCCTTCGTCAGCAGACCGCGAGCGAGGTCAGCGACGACGTAGAGCTTCGTGTGGTTGATCGAGTGCATGAAGCAGCCGCGCCGCGCCCAGCGCGTGAGGTGCGTGTCGAGGTCGTAGCCTGCCTGCACACCCAGGCTGCGCAGATAGGACACGGACTCGTCCCAGAGGTCATAATAGCCGAGGCGCTCGAAGACCGGCTCGGCGAAGAGCCGGAGCGCCTGGGCCTGCGAGAAGCCGGACAGGTAGGCGAACAGCGTGACGGCCGAATGCGAGTGGCCCATCGGCCCGGAGATCAGGCCGTTCAGGGTCACATGATCCTGCACGCCGACATGGACCAGATCCGGGTGATAGGCGCTGAACACGATGGTCGGGATCAGCCGTACCTTCGGATGCGTCCGCAGCGTGTCGATCGTGCCGCCCCCCTTGAAGCGGGGCAGGTAGATGCTGGAGAAGACGTAGTCGTAGCCGTCGGCATGCGCCATCAGGTCAGCGAGGCGCGGGAAGCGGCGGGCGGCCGAGAACGCCGAGACGAAATCCACCTGCGCGTCGGGCAGCAGGTAGCGCATCGCCTTGGCGATGGACCCGGCCTGGCACACGCCGATCACGAGGATGCGTGGGGAGCCGGTCCGCTTCTTCCCGAACTGCGCGAGCCGGTGCCGCGCGCGCCAAAGGCTATCGACGGTCAACATGCGGCTTCTCTCGCATGTCCGGGGGCGGCGGGCAAACGGGTTCGGCTGAGCCGGGGCCGGTGTTGCGATCCGATGACAGATGTCAGCCGCTGTCTCTCGCCCAGTCTGGCTTGCGGGACACGCCTTCGCCAAGGCGGAGGAGTTAAATTTGGAGGACGGGCATGACCACGACGGAGATGCCGGCAGCGATCCCGGAGATCGAACGGGCCACGCTCCGCAGGATCACCTGGCGCATCCTGCCGTTCCTGATGGTCGCCTACTTCGTGGCCTTCGTCGACCGGGTGAATGCCGGGTTCGCGGCGCTGCAGATGAACCACGATCTCGGCCTGTCGGCCGCGCAGTTCGGGCTCGGCGGCGGCCTGTTCTACGTCTCCTACGTCCTGTGCGAGGTCCCAAGCAACCTCGCCATGGAACGCTTCGGCGCCCGGATCTGGATCGCCCGGATCATGATCACCTGGGGGCTGGTCTCCGCCGCGATGGCCTTCGTGGTCGGGCCCTACTCCTTCTACGCCGTGCGGCTGCTCCTGGGGGCGTCCGAGGCCGGGTTCTTTCCCGGCGTGATCCTCTACCTCACCTACTGGTTCCCGCGGGCCTACCGCGGACGGATCGTGGCCGTCTTCATGGTGGCGATCCCGATCTCGAGCTTCCTCGGCTCGCCGATCTCGGCCGCGATTCTCAACACCGACGGGATGCTGGGTCTGCGCGGCTGGCAATGGCTGTTCATCCTGGAGGCCGCGCCCGCGGTGCTGCTCGGCCTCCTGGCCTTCCTCCTGCTTCCGGACGGACCGGGATCGGCCCGGTGGCTCACGCCCCAGCAGAGCGCGTGGCTTCAGGAGCGGCTCGCCACGGAGCGCGCCTCCGTGGTCCCGGGCGAGGCTGCGCCGGCGCGGCATCTGTCCGTCTGGCAGGTGATGCGCAATCGGTACGTGCTCGCCGCCTCGCTGATCTACGCCGGAGCCTCGGGCGCCAGCCAGTGCCTGTCGCTGTGGCAGCCGCAGATCATCAAGGCGTTCGGGCTGACCAACCTGCAGACGGGTCTGCTCAACTCGATCCCGTTCGGGGTCGCCTCCGTCCTGATGCTCCTCTGGGGCCGGTCCTCCGACCGGAATCGCGAGCGGGTCTGGCATACGGCGCTGCCCCTCGGGCTGCTCGCGGTGAGCTTGGCCGCCTCGATCGCGACCACCCAGCTTCTGCCGACGATCCTGATCCTGTGCCTCGCCGTGACCGCCACCTACACGGTCAAGGGCCCGTTCTGGGCGCTCTCCACGGAATGGCTTTCGGCTGGCGCGGCAGCGGCCGGCATCGCGCAGATCAACGCCATCGGCAATATCGGCGGCTTCGTGGGCACCTACCTGCTCGGCGTGATCAAGGACGCGACGGGCAGCTACCCGCTCGGGCTCCTGCCGCTGGTCGTGCTCTCGGGCATCGGCTGCCTGCTTGTCCTCGGTCTCGGGCGGGGACGAACGCCCGCCGCCCAGCCGTCCCGGATATGAAGCGGTTCGCTCCGGCCTCGCATGCCGAATAGGATGGTCCGCAAGACCAGCATCCGACGAGAAGCAGCTGACGACAGACCCGTAGAGGCGGCGTCTTCCGGATTGACGCGGCCTCATCGCCGGAATTTGCGGATCTTGTAGGTGATTTGAAAGATGAGTTGATACATCGAAACGCCCCGTTGACGATCTGTGCTTCGATATGCATTGTTGAGTCCATAGAGCATGAAGCTCAAACCTGGAGCAGCCGCGGGCATGATGGCCGTTGGTTGCCCTACGTTCGAGGCGTCCGTAGCTCTCTTCCCTTCGCAATCAGAATATTGATGTGCCCGCAGGCAGAGGCCCGCGTTCGCTTGTGCCGGTCAGAGCGCGCTCATGAGGCTTAGAGGCTGCGCTCGAAAGTACGTGCACAGCTATTGGCGCGATATAGAACATCGTATTTGCTGACCTGCCAGACTGTGCTTCTGTTTCAAGACCCAGTTGAAGCCACCTTGCATGTGCGTCTGAGCTGATAGGTATGTTCATTTAAAACAATAGTTTCACGAATTTGGCTTGCGTCGTGGTGAGGGCATCGGTTTTCGCATCGGCTCCGATGGCTGGAGACTTTGAGATGGATTACTTATTTCCGGCGGCTGCGCTTTCCGGAACGGCACTGAAAACGCAGCACCCCGAGACCGCTTCACTGACCCTCACCAAGGAGGTCTCACCGAGTGTGCCCGTCGCCCTCGATCCGCGGTCGATCTACACGCTTTCGCCCGAGGCTGCCGGCGCCGTGCTATCGCTGGCCGAGGCGAAGACAGCGACGGTCGAGGCGGCCGATTCCGATGTCCGGTATGGCCGCGGACCGCAGGCCACGGGCGCCGTGATGGCGAGTACGGTGGCAACGACGCCCGTCGTGTCGCCGGAGACGACGAAGACGACCGCCGCTGCGAACCGGAATTGGAGCGAGGACGTGCGGCTCGACCACACGCCGTTCCGTAAGGTCGGTACGGATACGCTCGTTCGATACGACAATCCGCGCGTGATGGCCGCTTGGAGCGCCGCATTCCCGGACATCGCAGGCCGGAAATTCCGTGGCCTCCAGCTTGCGGACACCGATTTCAAGACCGCGCTCAGCAAGATCGCGGCCGATGGCGGCTTTGATGGGCTCGAGAAGGATATCTATCTGCTCTGCAACGACGTGCATTTCAGAAGATTCAGCGAAGATCATCCCGATACACACATCAACTGGATCAACATCGACAACGATGACATTCTGCTGTTCTGGCCGCGTGATCCCGACGAGGAGTAGGCGCGGTTCCGCGAGCCGGGATCGCGTGCGCGCGATGGCCTGATCCAGGACGCGCCGCCCGCTCTCGCGAGCGGGCCTCTGCCGTCCGGCGAGACTGGGGTGGTCCGCTCAGAGCACGGGCAGGACAGCCCGTAGATGCGCGGCGAAGGCTCGCGTGA
Source organism: Methylobacterium tardum (assembly GCF_023546765.1). Classification (NCBI taxonomy): domain Bacteria; kingdom Pseudomonadati; phylum Pseudomonadota; class Alphaproteobacteria; order Hyphomicrobiales; family Methylobacteriaceae; genus Methylobacterium; species Methylobacterium tardum. The sequence goes on along the minus strand of NZ_CP097484.1, from coordinate 3,534,102 downwards.
GAGGCGAGGCACGCTGCGCGTCGAGGCGGATTGTCAGGCCGATCTGCGGAAGGCTCGGCAACCCGCTCGTGCGGGACTGGATCCGCAGGTCAGACGGAACTGCGGAGCGGGTCAGCACGGCAACCGCCTGACCGGACCGGACCACCGCGAGGAGGCCGGACAGGCTGCCGCTCGCGTAGGCGAGCCGGTAGGCTTGGTGCGCGCGGTCGAGTGCGGCGAGCGCCGCTTGATGATCGAGCGTGTCAGGGTCGCCGAGCGCGAGCGGCAACGGGTCGGGCCAATGCGACGGACCATCCCGCGCGACGACCCAGACAAGGTCCTCACGTCTGAGAATCTCCCGTTCGGCGGCGAGCGGCATCGAGATCAGCGCCAGGTCGAGACCGCCACGGTCATGACGTTCGACGAGACGCGGCGTCGCGGCGCAGACCACCTCGATCGCCGCAGCGGGGTGATGTTGCGCGAAGCCACGCAGGAGCGCCGGCAGAAAGGCCTGCGCGTAATCGTCCGGGCATCCGAATCGCAGGCTTCCCGTGAGGCTCCGGCCCGACAATTCGGCCAGGGCGTCATCGTGGGAGACCAGGATCCGGCGCGCATGGACCAGGAGGCGCTCGCCCTGCACGGTCAGCAGCACGCCGCGCCCTGTCCGTGTCAGAAGCGGCTGATCGATCAGAGACTCAAGGCGCTTCATCTGCATGCTCAGGGCGGCTTGGCTGCGGCCGACCCGCTCCGCGGCCCGGCTGAGGGCGCCTGTTTCCGCCACGACCGCAAAGCTGCGCAGCAGATCGATATCCAGGATAGGCGACATCAGAAAACCTGAACTCTCGGTTCAGCACTATCAGCTACACGGCGGGGCGATCCGGTTCTAGCCTGGCGCAGCTGGGCCATCGAGCAGGATCGATCATGACGCGGAACGCGGACGCGGATTTCTGGGACCGGGCGCGCCGGCATCTTGTGCGGTACGGCGGCGTCTTCGCCCCGCTCATCATCGAGCGGGCAGCCGGCAGCTTCGTCTACGATGCCGAGGGCCGGAAGATCCTCGACTTCACCTCCGGCCAGATGAGCGCGATCCTGGGCCACGGCCATCCCGAGATCGCCGCCGTCGCGGCGCATCACGTCGCCCATCTCGATCACCTGTTCAGCGGGATGCTGAGCCGGCCGGTCGCCGATCTCGCCTCCGAATTGGCCCGGCTGGCGCCGGGTGCCCTCGAACGGTCGATGCTGCTGACCACGGGCGCGGAGGCGAACGAGGCGGCCCTGCGCATGGCAAAGCTTGCCACCGGCGGCTGGGAGGTGGTGAGCTTCGCCCAGTCCTGGCACGGCATGACGGCGGGAGCGGCTTCAGCCACCTACAGCGCGGGACGGAAGGGTTACGGCCCGGCCCCGGTCGGGTCGTTCGCGATCCCGGCGCCGAACGCGTATCGTCCGACCTTCGAGCGGGACGGCATTCCGGACTGGCAGACGGAGCTGGATTACGCCTTCGCGCTGGTCGACCGGCAGTCGACCGGCAATCTCGCCGCGTTCCTGGCCGAGCCGATCCTCAGTTCCGGGGGGATCATCGCGCTGCCGCCCGGCTACCTCGCCGCGCTGAAGCGCAAATGCACGGAACGGGGGATGCTCCTGATCCTCGACGAGGCGCAGACCGGTATCGGCCGCACCGGCCTGATGTTCGCCTGCGAGCGGGACGGCGTCGTGCCCGACATCCTGACCCTCTCGAAGACGCTCGGCGCCGGTTTGCCGCTGGCGGCGGTCGTGACCACGGCGGAGATCGAGGATCTATGCCACGAACGCGGCTTCCTGTTCTACACGACGCACGTCTCCGACCCGCTCCCGGCGGCGGTCGGCCTCAAGGTGCTGGAGATCGTCCAGCGCGACGGTCTGGTCGCCCGGGCGGAGCAGGCCGGCGCTCGGCTCGCGGCCGGGCTTCGCGCCCTTCAGGAGCGCTTCGCCTGCATCGGCGATGTGCGGGGCCACGGCCTGCTGCAGGGCGTGGAGATCGTCGCCGACCGGCACACGAAGCGGTCGGCCCCGGAATTGGGCGACGCGATTACCCGACGCTGCCTGGACCTCGGCCTCAGCATGAATATCGTGCAGCTGCCCGGCATGGGCGGCGTCTTCCGCATCGCGCCGCCCCTGACGGCCAGCGATGCGGAGATCGACCTCGGTGTCGACATCCTGAGGCGGGCCATCGAGAGCTCGGTCTGAGGCCGAGCCGCGTGACCGCGGTCGGCGCAACGAACGCTGCGGTTCAGGCCGCCTCGATCTCGGCGCTGACCGTCAGCCATTCCTCCTCGGCGGCGGCCAGCGCGCCCGCGGCGTCCGACCGCATCTTGGCGATTTCACCGGCCTTGGTGGCGTTCTCCCGGAAGGCGGAGCCATCCTCCAGCGCGGCGTCGATCTTCTGGATCGCGGCGGTGAGCTTGGCCATGCGCGCCTCGATCGCCTCCAGGCGCTTGCGCAGGGGCGCCAGGGCGGCGCGGCGCTCGACACCGGCGCGGCGCGCCTCGGCCTTCTGGCCGCCGGCCGGTTCGGGATCGCGCTCCGCCTCCCGCTCCGGCCCCGACAGGACGAACCGACGGTAATCGTCCATGTCGCCGTCGAAGGTCTTCACCGTGCCATCCGCGACCAGCCACAGCCGGTCGGCGCAGGCCTCGACCAGGAAGCGGTCGTGGGAGACGAGAATGACAGCGCCCTCGTAGTCGTTGATCGCCTCGGCGAGGGCCTGACGGCTCTCGATGTCGAGGTGGTTGGTCGGCTCGCCGAGGATGAGCAGATGGGGTCCGTGGAACGCCGCGAGCCCCATGAGCAGGCGCGCCTTCTCGCCGCCCGAGAGCTTCTCCACCGGCGTATCGGATTTGTTGGCGCCGAAGCCGAGGCGCGCCGTCGCGGCGCGGACCTTGGCTTCCGGCACGTCCGGCATGAGCGTCCGGACATGCGCGTAGGCACTCTCGGCCGGTCGCAGCTCGCCGAGCTGGTGCTGGGCGAAGTAGGCGACCTCCATCTTGGACGAGCGCTTCACCTCGCCGACAAGCGGCCCGAGCCGGCCGCCGATCAGCTTGCAGAAGGTCGACTTGCCGTTGCCGTTGGCACCGAGCAGCGCCACCCGGTCGTCCGGGGCGAGGCTGAGATCGAGGCCCGTGAGCACGATGCGGTCGCCGTAGCCGGCCTTGACGCGCTCCATGGCTACGATCGGCGGCGAGAGCGGCTTCTCGGGACTCGGCAGGTGGATCACCGGCACGTCGTCCTCGAGCAGGGCCGCGATCGGCTCCATCTTGGCGAGGCGCTTCACGCGCGACTGGGCCTGCCGGGCCTTGGTGGCCTTTGCCTTGAACCGGTCGATGAAGCTCTGGAGATGCGCCCGCTCGGCATCCTGCTTGGCCTTGGCCTTGGCCTGGAGGACCCGCTTCTCGGACAGCTGTTTGGCAAAGCTCGTGTAGCCGCCGCGGTAGATCGCCAGCTTTCCCCGGTCGAGATGCAGGATGTGATCGACGCTGGTGTCGAGCAGGTCGCGGTCGTGGCTGATGATGATCGCGGTGCGCGGATAGCGCTCCAGGTAATCGTACAGCCAGAGGGTGCCCTCGATGTCGAGGTAGTTGGTCGGCTCATCGAGCAGCAGCAGGTCCGGCTCCGAGAACAGGACCGCGGCCAGGGCCACCCGCATGCGCCAGCCGCCGGAGAAGTCCGAGCAGGGCCGCGCCTGGGCGGCCGCGTCGAACCCCAGCCCGTGCAGGATCGCGGCGGCGCGCGCCGGCGCCGAATGCGCGCCGATATCCACCAAGCGGGTTTCGATCTCGGCCCGCCGCAACCCGTCGGCGTGCTCGGCCTCGGCCATGAGCCGGGCGCGCTCCGTGTCGGCGGCGAGCACGACGGTGTGCAGGGTCTCCGGGCCGGCGGGCGCCTCCTGTGCGACGGCGCCGATCCGCATGCCTTTGGGCAGCGAGATGGATTTCGCGTCCACCGGCAGATCGCCCAGGATGGCCTTGAACAGCGTCGTCTTGCCGGCGCCGTTGCGCCCCACGAGGCCGACTCGGGCGCCCTCCGGGATCGTGAAGGTCGCGGCGTCGAGAATCAGGCGGTCGCCGATGCGATAGGAGAGGTCATTGACGCGCAGCATGGCGGCCTTCTGGCCGCCCGGACGCGGCGAGGCAAGCGCTGCTTACGCGGCGCGCCGACGCTTCGCGAGCCGCAAGCATTCGTTCATCGTCGCGACTGCGCACGGCACCGGAAAAGCCGATGATCTGCTGCAATCTTAACGGAATCGCATCGATCCGGAAGCAAATGTTCGCCAGCGCATCAGTGATCGGGCGGAACTGGTTGTTCCGTTCGTCCGATTGCAGACATAAGCCTCAGTTCATCGCATCGCGATGCGCCGTGCGCTGGCAGGCCGTGAGGTGCGGAACTCTTACGCTCGGATCTGAGCGTATGGCGGGAGCGAAGTCTTGGGACGGACACTGATCCTGACCGACGATCTGGCCCGCGCCGAGCGTCTCGCGCGCAATCTCGGCGCGGATGGAGACGTCGCGCTCCATGATCTGTACGGCAGAGCTTCGCCTCCCGCGGGTGCGGCCCTGGTCATTAGCGACGTGAGCGCGCTGACGTCGGAATCGGTGCGGCGCCTGCGCGAAGCGCTCGCGACCGTGCGCGGTCCGGCGACACCCTTTCTGGCTCTCGTCCACGGCAATCTTGGCCGCGGCGAGATTCAGGCGACCGCCCTCGGCGCGACGCGGGTCCTGCCGGCCTCTGTGGCGGCCGCGATGCTGATGAACGCGGTTGCGACCATGACCGGCGGCCGAATCGCCGCGCCGGCGGGCACGTTGCGAGCGCAGGCCGGCGAAGCCCGGGACGCGTTCGCCCTCATGTTCCGCGCCGATTGCGCGCCGGCGCCCGCCATTGTCGAAACCGGCGCCGCCCTGGTGAATCGGGCGGTCCGCGAGGCGAAGATCCGCGACTGGCTCAGGGTCGCCGAGAGCTTCGACGACGTGACCCATCGGCACTGCCTGAGCGTGGCCGGCCTCGCCGCCGCCTTCGCGGGGACGCTCGGCCTCAAGGACTCGGATTCGCGCCATCTGGTGAAGGGTGCGCTGCTGCACGATATCGGCAAGGCCAAGATTCCGCTGGCGATCCTGAACAAGCCGGCGCCGCTGACGCCTGACGAGCGCCTGGAGATGGACCGCCATCCGGCGCTCGGCCACGACATGCTCCGGGGTGAGACTTACGATCCGCTGATCCTGTCGGTCGTCCGCTCGCACCACGAATTTCTCGACGGCTCGGGCTACCCGGATGGACTCCGCGGTCGGGACATCCCCGATCTGGTGCGGCTGATCACGATCTGCGACATCTTCGCGGCGCTCATCGAGGCGCGCCCCTACAAGGCGCCGAAATCCGTGCACGAGGCTTACGCGATCCTGGAGCGCATGGGCCCGAAACTCGACGCCGACCTCGTGCGCGCCTTCGGCCCTGTTGCTGTCGCCTGCGAAACGCCCGTTCGCGCCACGGCCTGACTGCACGCCGATCGTTTTAGGCGGTCAGGCCAGGACCCAGGCCGTGGTGTCGCGCATCAAGGCCGCAACCAGGGCGTGATTCAGCTCATGTCCGGTATGGAGCGCGGTGATCCGTCCCTCGATCGGGTGGCCCGCCAGGGCCAGATCGCCGACAAGGTCGAGAATGCGATGCCGGACCGGCTCCCCGGGCAAGCGCATCCCGCCGAGCACCCGCCCGCGCACCAGCAGCGCCGCCGACCGCGGCGACACGCCCTGCAGGAAGTCGTTCTGCATCATGTAGCCATAGGCCCGCCCGGCCATGGCCCGGACGTACCGGCCGAAGCTGCGCGCGGGCGCGATCTCGCGCTCGAAGGAATCCGGCGTGATGGCACCTGACCAGTCGATCGATCCGAAATGCGCGAGCGCGATGTGGCCGGTCACGTGAAGACCGGCACCGGGCCGGATCTCCAAACGCCTTTGGCCATGTTCAACCGCCACGGCCCGCTGAACCCGGATCACCCGGCACGGTTGGCCCTGTTCGCTCCGTCGCGCGGCGCGGATCGCTTCACACCAGGGTGTGGCGCTGCCGTCGAAGATCGGCAACTCGTCCGCATCGATTTCGGCGATGACGTTATCGATGCGCAGCGCGCTCAGCGCAGCCATCAGATGCTCGATCGTCCGGACCAGGACGCCGTCGCGCCGGATCGCCGAGGAGAGCGGCTGCGACTCGCGGAAATGCCATTGCGCCGGCACGTCGACGGCACGCCCATCCTTCAGGCGGCGACGGAACACGATGCCGTGGTCGGCCGGCGCCGGGCTGACGCGCACGGTCGCGTGCCGACCGGAATGCAGGCTGCGTCCGGAGCGCTCGAACGGAACGGCCAGCGTGGCCTGGAGGCGCGGCGCCGTCGTGCCGACCGGGTCGCGGTCCAGGTGCTCACATGTGACGTCTTGGTGCATCGAATCCGCCCGCGGCAGCGGGTCAGGAATTTAGCCCTGCGACCTGATCCACGCTAATAAACTCCTGTTCAGCGGCGCGCGGCTTGACCGGCCTGCGCGCGACGGTCACGATCACGATTGCCCAATCGATCGAGCATCGTCGTTGCGATGCTGGCGTCGCTGTGCGGGCTGTTCCCGTCCCCAGATCTGCTGGCCAGCACCCGTCAGGGCAGGGACGGAGGCCGGAGTTGAGGGAACACGATCGATGGCGCGGTTGGGGACGATACCCTTCTTCAAGGATCCGGGCATCGAGCTCAGCACCTACGAGGCCCGCTGCCATTGGCGGCGCTTCGACGAGAACGAGGTTCTCGCCGACTTCGACGACATCTCCACCGACGTCTATTTCATCGCCACCGGCGAAGTCCGCATCCTGAACCGGACCCAGTCCGGCAAGGAGGTGATCCTCGGCGAGATGCGCGGCGGCGCGTTCTTCGGCGAGCTGGCGGCGATCGACGGGATCGGCCGCTCGGCCAACGTCACGGCGCTGACCCGCGGCGAGGTCTGCGTCGTGCCGGCCGCGGTGTTCCGGCAGATGGTCTTCGCCTCGGAAGCGATCGCGGACCGGCTGTTCCGGCTGCTGGCGAAGCGCGTGCGCGAGCTGAACACCCGGCTGATGGAGCACGCGCTGCTCGACCTGAAGCACCGCCTCTACGCCGAATTGCTGCGCCTCTCGGTCCCGCGCACCGGCGCCTCCGGCGAGCGGGTCGTCTCGCCGCCGCCCTATCACCATGTCCTCGCCGCCCGGATCGGCTGCCGCCGCGAGCAGGTCACCCGTGAGTTCACCGCGATGGCCGCGGAAGGGCTGGTCGATCGCACCCGCGGCGCGCTGGTCCTGCGCCGGCCGGACCTCCTCGAAGCGCGCGTCGCCGAGGCGCTGCGCGAGGATTCCTGATCTCTTGTCGGGTGCGCCGGCGCCGCGCCTGCGGCTTCAGGATGTGAGCAAGCGCTTCGGCGGCCACCGCGCCGTCGACGCGGTGACGCTCGACCTCGAGCCCGGGGAGTTCTTCTGCCTGCTGGGCCCGTCTGGCTGCGGGAAGAGCACCCTCCTGCGCATGATCGCAGGCTTCGAGGCGCCGACGGCCGGTCGCATCTGCCTCGGCGAGCAGGATCTCACCGGGCTGCCGCCGCATCGTCGCCCCGTGAACATGATGTTCCAGTCCTACGCGCTCTTCCCGCACATGAGCGTGGCGGCCAATATCGGTTACGGTCTGAAGGGTCTGGGCCGGGACGCAGCCACGACGCGGGTGGCGGATCTGCTGCGCCTCGTCCGCCTCGACGGCTTCGGCGGCCGCCGTCCCGACACCCTCTCGGGCGGCCAGCGGCAGCGCGTCGCCCTGGCCCGCGCGCTCGCCCGCGAGCCCAAGGTGCTGCTCCTCGACGAGCCCCTCGGCGCCCTGGATCGCGGCTTGCGTGAAGAGACCCAGGGCGAGTTGCGGTCCGTGCAAAGACGCCTGGGCACCGCCTTCGTGGTCGTGACCCATGATCCCGAGGAGGCGATGATGCTGGCCGACCGGATCGGCGTCATGGAGGCGGGCCGGCTCGTCCAGGTCGGGCCGCCGGCGGAACTCTATCGCCGGCCGGCCAGCCGCTTCGTGGCAGGATTGCTCGGCGACGTGAACCTCATCGCCGGCACGCTCGGCCCCGAGGGGCCCGACGGCGTCCGCGCAGTCAAGACGGCCTACGGCACGGTGCATGGGACCGTCGGAGCGCCGCTTGCGGACGACGCCGCGGTGGTGGTCGCCGTCCGGCCGGAGGACATCGTTCTCGGAGGTCTGGAGGGGCTGCCGGTCGTGGTCGCGGACGCGACCTTTCTGGGTGACCGTCTGCGCCGGACGCTGCGTATGCCGGACGGCACGACCCTGCGGTCCAGCGGGCGACCCGGGGACGCTGTTCCTCCGATCGGTTCCGACACACGCGCCGGCTTCGCGGCCGGCGCTGCAGTGATCCTGCCCGCATGAGCGCGTCTTTGTTCAGGCGCGAGAGGTCCCGCGCATCCCGGTCGTCCGCATCCGGCGCGCAGCCGTCATGAGCGGCAGACCCCGCACCGTATTCGACCGGATCGTCCGCCTGCCGCCCCTCGTCTGGCTGTCGGCGTTCTTTCTCCTGCCGTTCGCGATCACGCTGAAGATCAGCCTGTCCGAGCCGGCCACCGCGATCCCGCCCTACCTGCCGCTGCTCGACTGGCGGGCCGGCCTCGAAGGCTGGTCGATCTTCCTCGAAGGACTCAACCTCGACAATTACGCGACGCTCTATCTTGACCCACTCTACCGCGACGCCGCCATCGGGTCGCTGAGCTACGCGGGCCTCGGCAGCCTGATCCTCGTGGCGCTCGGCACCCCACTGGCCTACGCCCTCGCGCGGGCTCCGTCGCGCTGGCAGCCGCTCCTCGTCGCCCTGGTGGTGGTGCCGTTCTGGACGAGCTTCCTGATCCGCATCTACGCCTGGATCGCGATCCTCAAGCCGGAGGGCCTGCTCAATCTCGTCCTCCTCCGGCTGGGCCTGATCGCCGGGCCGCTGACGATCCTCAACACGGACGCGGCGGTGATCATCGGCCTCGTCTACGCCTACCTGCCGTTCATGGTGCTGCCGCTCTACGCGGTGATGAACCGCCTCGATCCCACCCTGCGCGAGGCCGCCGCGGATCTCGGCGCGTCGCCGACGCGGGTGTTCTGGAGCGTGACCCTGCCGCTCAGCCTGCCCGGCATCGCGGCCGGCGCCGGCCTGTGCTTCATCCCGATGGTCGGCGAGTTCGTGATCCCGGACCTGCTCGGCGGGTCCGAGACCCTGATGCTCGGCCGGGTGCTGTGGAGCGAGTTCTTCTCGAACCGCGACTGGCCGCTCGCCTCGGCGGTCGCCGTCCTGATCCTGGCCATCGTCATCGGACCGGTCATCCTGTTCCGCGACAGCCTGCGCGCGGGCGAAGGCGAGGACGCGGGGGCATGACCTGGGTCACGCGCACCGCCCTCGTGGCCGGGCTCTGCTTCCTCTACGCCCCGATCCTGGTGCTGATCGCCTACTCGTTCAACGCGTCGCCCCTCGTGACGGTGTGGGGCGGCTTGTCCGGCCGCTGGTACGGCGCGCTGTTCTCCGACGCGCCCCTGCTTGCCGCGGCCTGGGTCTCGTTGAAGGTCGCGATCCTCTCGAGCCTCGTCGCGACGATCCTCGGCACGCTCGCAGCGCTGGTTCTGGAGCGGCACGGCCGATTCCATGGGCGCGCCCTGTTCACGGGCCTCGTCTTCGGGCCGATCGTGATGCCCGAGGTGATGATCGGCCTGTCGCTGCTGCTGATGTTCATCGGCATCGGCCTGGATCGCGGCATCCTGACGATCGTCATCGCGCACGCCACCTTCTGCACCGGCTTCGTGGCCGTGCTCGTGGCGGCGCGGCTGCGCGGCCTCGACCGGTCCCTCGAGGAGGCGGCCGCCGACCTCGGCGCGACGCCGATCCGCGTGCTGACGACCGTGACCCTGCCGTTGCTGGCACCGGCGATTGCGGCCGGTGCGCTCCTCGCGTTCACCCTGTCCCTCGACGACCTCGTTATCGCGAGCTTCGTCTCGGGCCCGGGCTCGGCGACGCTGCCGATGCGGCTCTACAGCGAGGTCCGCCTCGGCGTGAATCCCGAGATCAACGCCGCCTCGACGCTGCTGGTCGGACTCGTGAGTGCAGCCGTGCTTCTGGCCTCCTGGCTGACCGCCCGACGCGGACAAGCCTGACATCCGCGCAAGCGGGGCGAAGCCCTTCCGAGCGACGAGGGCGGCCAGAACCGAGGGTTCCCCGCGGGTGCCGTCTTTGCGAGCGGAGCGAAGCAATCCAGGGTCGCGCCGCGGTCATTGAGGAGGCGCGATGCTTCGAGTCACTGGGCTGCGCGCGTGATGACGGCGAGGGATGCGTCAGCCCGAAGACGTCTCACTCCGCCGCCCGCGCCTGGGCCGTCGAACTGGCGCGGGTCGCCTGCGCCACCGCTGCGGTCACCAGCAGGTTCACCCCCAGCGCCACGATGCCGACATTCACGTCCTGAAGCGGACCCAGGAAGGGCAGACTCGCGAGGCTGAATCCGCTGAGGACGGTGACCGCCACGGTCGCGACGCCGGCGATGATCCCGGCCATGGCCGCGCGCCGATCCAGCGGATTGCGCCGCATCAGGCTCGTGATGAAGCAGGGGAACAGCTGGGTTACGAAGTTGTAGCCCATCAGCAGCAGCTGAACGATCGTGTCGCCGCCGCTGAGCGTGAAGCCGACGCAGATCAGCGCCAGCACCGGCACGAGGATCTTGCAGAGCCGCGCTGTCGCGGCATCGTCCATGGTCGGCCGCAGTGGCCGGACGAGGTTGTTGGCGATCAGGGTCACGCCGGCGATCAGGATCATCGAGCCGGGCACGAGGGCGGTGAGCACGCCGGTGGCGCCGATCACCCCGATGAACCAGGGCGGAAAGCTCTGGAGCGAGAGCTTGAACAGAGACAGGTCGACGTCCGGCCCGGTCAGGCCGGGCACCTGCAGCACGGCGGTGAAGCCGATCATGAACACGAACAGGTTGATCAGCTGATAGATCGGCAGGATCACGGCGTTGCGCCGGAAGGCGGCGGGCTCGCGCGCCGTGTAGAGCGACGCGAAGGTGTGCGGCCACATGTAGCCGCCCAGCGCCGTGAGCAGGACCGTGCTCGAGAACCAGGTCGGGCTCTGGCCCTTCGCCGGCAACGCCAGGAAGCCGGGCTTGGCGGCTTCGATCGCTCCGAACAGGCCCTCGTAGCCGCCGTAATAATGGATGGGCAGGTAGATCCCGAGGAAGATCACCAGGGCGAGGATGCTCGTGTCCTTGATGACCGCCGTCCAGGCCGAACCGTGGACGCCTGAGACGACCACGTAGGCCGTCAGGGCCGCGGCGCCGATCCAGACCGCGCTCGTCGCCGAGGAGAGCGCCCCATAGGAGGCGGTCGAGACGATGATGCCCAGGCCTTTGAACTGGAGAACCAGGTAGGGAACGAGGGCGACGATCCCCACCAGCGCCACCAGGATGCCGAGGGCCCGGCTGCCGTATTTGCGCGCGAAGAAATCCGGCTGCGTGTAGAGGCCGTGCTGCTTCGCGTAGCGCCAGACCGGCGGCAGCATCCAGTACGACGTGATGTAGGCGAGCGTCAGGTAGCAGAGGATGTAGTAGGCCGGGCCGCCCTTGCCGTAGGCGATGCCGGACCCGCCCAGGAACGTGAAGGTGGTGTAGATCTCGCCCGCCATCAGCAGGAAGACCAGCGCGGTGCCGAAGCCACGGCCGCCGACCGTCCACTGTTCCAAGCCCATCTCCCGGCCGAGGCGGGCATAGAGCCCGAGGCCGATCGCCAGGACGAAGCCGGCCGCGACGATGATCAGCGCGATGCTCATCACCGATCCTCCGGGGCGCGGTTCTCAGGGTCGGTGACATAGATCAGGGCCATGATGGCCGAGGTCCCGAGCACGCAGAACACCAGCCACGCCAGGAGCAGCGGTAGCCCGAGAACGAAGGGCTCGACCCGGTTCAGGAAGAAGGGGCCGACCAGCACGCCGATAAAGGGCAGCGCCGCGAGCCACCGCAGATTTCGCATGCGCGATACCGATCAGAGGTGTCCGATACCGCGGGTTGAATCAGTCACAGCCGGCTGTCAATCGAGCCGGGGCGTCCGGCGGCCGCGACCCGCGCCGGCCCGCGCTGTGCGCTGGCGCACGCGGCTCAGCTTGAGGCGAACATAATCTCGAGAGGACGCCGAACCACGCGGCGGCTCCATCAGGGACCCTCGCCATGACACGTACTTTATCCATCCTGGCGGCGGCCGCGCTGCTGGCCCTGCCGGCGGCGCAAGCCGAGGCGCGCGCGACACGGGCGCCGGCCAAGACTCAGCTTGCCAAGATCCAGAACAATCCCGCGATCAAAGCGCGTCAAAACGCCATGAACGATTTCAGCGCCCGCATGAGCCGTCTGGACGCGCTGATGGGCGTGCCCACGACGACTTCGGTGCGCTCCCGGTCAGCCGAGGCCGGCCGCTAGCGCTACGTCGCGGTCTCGGTTCTCCGCGTCAGCGGCCGAGACCGCCCGCCTCTTCGACGAAGCGCGCCACGTCGTCCGCTCCGGCACCGCCCCGCAGCGACGCGAAGACGTAGGGACGCGTGCCGCGCATCCGTCGCGTATCGGCCTCCATGACCGACAGGTCCGCGCCGACCAGCGGCGCCAGATCGGTCTTGTTGACGATCAGCAGGTCAGAGCGGGTGATGCCCGGACCGCCCTTGCGCGGGATCTTCTCGCCTCCGGCGACGTCGATTACGTAGAGCGTGATGTCGGCGAGTTCCGGCGAGAAGGTCGCCGCGAGATTGTCGCCGCCGGATTCGATCAGCACCAGATCGAGCTTCGGGAAGCGCCGGCTCATCTCGGCGACGGCCGCGAGGTTAATCGAGGCGTCCTCGCGAATCGCGGTGTGGGGACAGCCGCCGGTCTCGACACCGAGGATGCGCTCCTCCGGCAGGGCGCCGGCCACGGTGAGGATGCGCGCATCCTCCTTCGTGTAGATGTCGTTGGTGATCGCGCAGATCTCGTAGCGGTCTCGGAAGCGCTTGCAGAGCTGCTCCATCAGGGCGGTCTTGCCGGACCCGACGGGTCCACCGATCCCGACGCGAAGAGGGCCGTTCGGCGAGGTCATGCTGCGCACTCAGGATCGAAAGATGCGGGAATACTGGGTCTCGTGCCGGAAGGAGCCGAGATCGAGCCGGAAGGTGGCGGCGCCAAGGGCGTCGAGATCCGCGTCCCGGGCCTCATCTGCGAGGGCCACGACACGCGGGGTCAGGGCGGCGATGACCCGGGTCCCGGCCGCCTGACCGACGGGCGCCGCCCGCAGGGCCGCCGACACGAGGTTCTGCACGAAGGCCAGGCCGTAGGCGGCAAGCACCGGCGGGAGCGCCATGTCGTGGGTGCCGGCCGCTGCCCCGACGGCAACCGCGTAGGCGATCGGTCCCGGCAGATGTTGCGCCAGGGCTGCCAATTCCGGATCGGGCCATGCGCCGAGCGTCGCGTCGAGGAAGCTCCGCCCTTGCTGACTGGTCTCGAGATGCAACTCGCGGGACGGGGCCAGGGCGAGGGCGAGGTCGTTGAGGTCGACCACCGCCTGCACCGCGCCGCGCTGCGCGGCCCGGTGGGTCTGGGCCGCGAGGATAAGGTCGTTGCGCAGGGCACCGCGCTCGCACACGTCGCCGAGCCACGCCAACAATGTCGCCTCATCGCGGACGTCCCCCGCCTCGACGGCCCATTCCAGGCCGTGCGAGTACGCGTAGGCACCGACCGGATAGCCCGGCGACAGCCACGCCATCAGGCGGAGCGCGTCGAGGGTCTCAGTTGCCGGCATGGTGGTGATGGTGATGGCCGCCCTGCGGGTGGTCGTGGCCGTGTGCGTGGCCGCCGGAATAGGCGCCGCCCTCCGGCCGGAACGGGCGCTCCACCGCCTCGGCGCTGCCGCCGAGGCCCCGGACCATCTCGGCGAGGACGTGGTCGAACGCGATCCAGACGGCATCCGCGCCGATCTCGGCCGGGATGTGCCGGTTGCCGATGTGCCAGATGAGGCGCTTCAGCGCGTGGTCGCTCGGCGCCCGGATCTCGAGCAGGCGCTCGGGTGCCGCCTCGATCCACACGAGCCGGCCATCCTCGAGGATGAGGGCGTCGCCATCGTCCAGGACGGTCGATTCCGGAAGATCGAGGAGGAAGCCGAGGCCGCCGAGGCCCCGCATGGCCACGCGGCGCCGATGCCGGTCGCCGTGATCGAGAACGACGCGGTCGGCGATCTCACCGCCGGTCAGGGTGTCTCGGCGAAGGACGCGGGTGGCGCGGATCATCGGATGCGCGTCCTCAGAACAGGAAGTAGCGCTGCGCCATCGGCAGCACCTCGGCCGGCTCGCAGACCAGGAGCTCGCCGTCGGCGCGGACATCGTAGGTCTCGGGATCGACCTCGATGACCGGGGTCGCGTCGTTCAGCACCATGCTCTTCTTCGAGATGCCGCCGCGGACGTTCTCGACCGCGACGAGCTCCTTCTGCACGCCGAGCCGCTCGCGCAGGCCATCCTCGACGGCAGCTTTTGACACGAAGGTGAGGGCCGTGGCGAACGGCACGCGGCCGTAGGCGCCGAACATGGGCCGGTAATGCACCGGCTGCGGCGTCGGGATCGAAGCGGTCGGGTCGCCCATCGGCGCGGCCGCGATGCTGCCGCCCTTGAGCACGAGATCCGGCTTCACGCCGAAGAAGGCCGGCGTCCACAGCACGAGATCGGCGAGCTTGCCGGGCTCCACCGAGCCGATATGCCGGGAAATGCCGTGCGCGATCGCCGGATTGATCGTGTACTTTGCAACGTAGCGGCGGGCCCGCAGGTTGTCGGTGCCGGAGGTATCGCCCGGCAGCGCGCCGCGCTGGCGCTTCATCTTGTCGGCGGTCTGCCAGGTGCGGATCACGACCTCGCCGACCCGGCCCATGGCCTGGCTGTCGGACGACATCATCGAGAGCGCGCCGATATCGTGCAGGATGTCCTCGGCGGCGATCGTCTCGCGCCGGATCCGGCTCTCCGCGAAGGCGAGGTCTTCCGGGATCGACGGGTCGAGGTGATGGCAGACCATGAGCATGTCGAGATGCTCGTCGATCGTGTTGCGCGTGTAGGGCCGCGTCGGATTCGTGGAAGACGGCAGCACGTTCGGCAGCCCGGCCACCTTGATGATGTCGGGCGCGTGCCCGCCGCCGGCGCCCTCGGTGTGGAAGGCGTGAATGGTCCGGCCCTTGAACGCCGCGATAGTGTCCTCGACGAAGCCCGACTCGTTGAGCGTGTCGGTGTGGATCATGACCTGGATGTCGTGGGCATCGGCCACCGACAGGCAGGTGTCGATCGCGGCCGGCGTCGTGCCCCAATCCTCGTGCAGCTTCAGCGCGCAGGCGCCGGCCCGGACCATCTCGGCGAGGCTGTCCGGTTGGGACGCGTTGCCCTTGCCGGCGAAGGCGAGGTTCATCGGGAAGGAATCGGCCGCCTCGATCATCCGGGCGATGTGCCAGGGTCCGGGCGTGCAGGTGGTGGCGAAGGTTCCGTGCGCGGGCCCGGTGCCGCCGCCGAGCATCGTGGTCACGCCCGAGCACAGCGCCTCCTCGATCTGCTGCGGGCAGATGAAGTGGATGTGGCTGTCGAAGCCCCCGGCGGTCAGGATCTTGCCCTCGCCGGCGATGACCTCGGTGCCCGGCCCGACCACGATGTCGACTCCGGGCTGCACGTCCGGGTTGCCGGCCTTGCCGAGCCTGAAGATCCGGCCGCGGACGATTCCGACATCGCATTTCACGATGCCCCAATGATCGAGCACGACGGCATTGGTGATGACCGTGTCGACCGCGCCGCCGGCATTCGTCGCCGGCTCTGGCCCATGCCGTCGCGGATGACCTTGCCGCCGCCGAACTTCACCTCCTCGCCGTAGGTGGTGAAGTCGCGCTCGATCGTGATCTCCAGGCTGGTGTCGGCGAGGCGGACGCGGTCGCCGACGGTGGGTCCGAACATGTCGGCGTAGGCGGCGCGCGGCAGGCTCGCGGGCTTCGGCGTGTTGGCCATGATCAGAGCTTGCCCATCACGTCGCCGCGGAACCCGTAGACGGTGCGTCCGCCGGACAGCGGAACCAGCGCGACTTCCCGGGTGGATCCCGGCTCGAAGCGCACGGCGGTGCCCGGCGCGATGTCGAGGCGCTTGCCGCGGGCCTGCTCGCGCGGGAACACGAGGCCCGGATTGACCTCGAAGAAATGGTAGTGCGAGCCGACCTGGATCGGCCGGTCCCCGACATTAGCGACCTCGATTACGGTCCGCTCTGCACCGGCGTTGAACACGATCTCGCCGGGCTGGGTCGTCACCGCACCGGGAACGTCGGCAGACGGCGCCCCGCGGATCGGATGATGGACAGTGACGAGCTTCGTGCCGTCCGGGAAGGTGGCCTCCACCTGAATGTCGTGGATCATCTCGGGGACCCCCGCCATCACCTGGTCGGCCGTGAGCACGCTGGCACCCGCCTGCATCAACTCCGCCACGGTCCGACCGTCCCGCGCGCCCTCGACCACGGAGTCGGTGATCAGCGCCACGGCCTCCGGGTGGTTGAGCTTGACGCCACGCGCCAAGCGATTCCGTGCCACCTGTGCCGCCATGGCGATCAGCAGCTTGTCCTTTTCGCGGGGCGTCAGCAGCACGGCAAACCTCGTCGTTGCGGCCGCGGGAGCAAGGATCATGCGCGCCGCGCGGTCAAGGTTGCCGAAACAGCGCGTTACCGTTCCATCCCGGCAAAGCCGCCGAACAGCTCGGCGGCGGCGCCACCCTTGATCGCCGCCGGGAGATCCCGCGGGTGGATGAAGGAATCGCGAAACCAGGGATACCGGACCGGATCGAAGCTGCCGCGGATCCAATCGATCGCCCGACGCACCCGATCGATCCGCTCGGCATCCGGGTGGTAGGTCAGCCAGATATCGAAGCCCAGCTGCACAAGACCATCGATCGGGACCAACCGGGCACCGATCGCCGATGCATAGGTCGGCAGCCAGCCGATCCCGGCGCCGTTGGCCACCGACCAGTAATGGGCGCTGCTGACGTTCGTCTTGAGCGTCACGTAGCCCGATTGCGGCATGCCGGGCGTATGACGGTCATATTCGGCCATGCTCACCGTTTGCCCCGACACCTGAAGCACGATCCGGTGTCGCGCCGCGTCCTCGATGCTGGTCGGAACACCGTAGATGTCGAGATAGCTGCGGGCGGCGAAGGCCATGACGTGAAGCCGCCCGAGCTTGACGACCTTCAGGTCCGGATTGACCGGCCGGACCAGCTGAACCGCGATCTCGGCTTCGAGCCGCGCGACGTCCGCCGGATCCATCGTGCAGCGCAGGTCCACAACGAGCCTCGGATTCGCCCGCTGGAACTCGACGAGCCGCGGAGCGAGCCAGAAGGTTCCGAGACCTTCGGTGACCGCGATGCGCACTTCACCGGCCGGCGTGGCCGAGACCGCATCCCGGGCTCTGAGAACCGAGTAGGCGGCGGCCTCCATCGATTGCGTCGCCGCCAGGATCGATTCGCCCTCCGCGGTCAGCCGGATCCCGTCGGCATGACGGGTCAGCAGCGTCATGCCGAGCCGCGCCTCCAGATCGTCGATCCTGCGGCGCAGGGTGTTGATGGAAAGGCCCACGACGTTGGCCGCAGCGCGGAAGCTACCCCGCCGGTCAAGCTCCAGAAAGAGCCGTAGGTCCTGCCAGTCCGGCATACCGGTATCGAGCACAGGGACGTGTTCCATCTGCGAGACCCCCATACTTCATTTTTTGCACAGACGCAGGTCTTCGGCCATGCGAAGCCGGTCGTCGCTCGCAATCATCTGCGGAAACCGACGCGATGACCGTCCACGTGACCCCGCCCGATACCGCACCGGATTTCGATGATGGGCGCGCCACGCGGCACGACATCATCGATTTGAGATCGGCACGACTCGCGCGCCATCTCGTGCTGTTCACCCCGATGCCGGCGGATCTCGAACGCCTCCTGGACGAGACACGGGTCGCGCTGCCCGGCGTCGCGGACGTCTCGGTGGTCCGCCGCGTCATGACCGCCAACCCCGACACGGTCTTCGCGATCGCCCGGCGCGAGCGCTACGACGCGCTGTCGCCGCGGGGGAGGGCCTCACGGCAATCCTTCCCCTGAACGAAGCCGGCATGGCCGCGCTTCTCTCGGGCACGTTCGACGCGAGCGATCCGGATACCCGGTTCGTTGCCCGGCAGCACGAGCGGCCCGCCGGTATCTACCTCTGGGTGATCCATGCCCGCGGGCGGCTTGCCGCGGCCGTCGCCCTGATGCTCCAGCGAATCTCCACGCCCCTGTGCGGCGAGGTCGACCTCTACGCGCGCGCCGCGACGGCCGAGGGTGCCGATTATCTCTCCGGGATGGGTTTCACCAAGGGCGCTGCCTGGAACGGCCAGCGCGCACCCGGGCTCTACATGTTCCGCCGGTCGAAACCCGCCGAGCGGCTGCCGCCCTACGACAGTCACCGCCCCGGCGGGACGGGCCCGAGCGTCGCGGTCGCGCGCAGCATGGAGGATCTCTCCCGCGTCATCGCGCTGCGCGCCGCGGTGTACATGGCGGAACAGGCCTGCCCGTACGAGGAGGAGTTCGACGGCAACGACCTCTCCGCCACGCACCTGATCGGCTACATCGGTGACGAGCCCGCGGGCTGCCTGCGAATCCGCTTCTTCGCCGATTTCGCCAAGATCGAGCGCCTCGCCGTCCGCGCCGAGCACCGCAACACGCGCATGGCCTTCGCGCTCGTTCGGGCCGGCATCGAACTCGCGCGGGTGAAGGGCTATCGGCGCCTCTACGGACACGCGCAGAAACGCCTCGTCGGTTTCTGGGGCCGCTTCGGCTTCCGCGTGTTCGAAGGTGCCCAGGAGCTGGTCTTCTCCGATTTCGACTATGTCGAGATGCTGATGGAGGCCGAACCGCATCCCCAGGCCATCGGGATCGGCGTCGATCCCTACGTGATCATCCGCCCCGAGGGACGCTGGCATCGGGCCGGCGCTCTCGATCGCTCCCGGACCCGGGCGGTCACCCGGCCCTCAATCGATCAGAAGGCGGCGGCGCGATGATCCGTCCGATGAACCCGGCGCTCTATCGCCGTCCGCGCAGCGTGCCCGTGCTGGTGCTGGTCGACATGCAGCAGGAGTATGAGGTCGCGGGGCGACCGCTCGCCTTGCCGGAGATCGCTCCAGCGCTGGAGAATTGCCGCCTCGCCCTCAACCACGCGCGCGAGAGCGGGATCCAGGTCGCCTATGTCCGCTGGATCGGCGCCCCGCTGTTTCAGGCCGGTACGCGCTTCGCCCGATGGATCGAGGGGTTCGAGCCGCACGGCTGCGACATGATCTTCGATCGGGACCGGCCCTCCTGCTTCGCCAGCCCGGCTTTCGCCGACGTGATGGAGCGCGGCTGCCCGCCGCTCGTCGTCGCGGGCTTTGCCGGCGAGGCAGCCTGCCTCGCCACCGCCATCGACGGCTACCATCGGGGGCAGGAGGTCACCTTCCTCGCCGATGCATCCGCGAGCCATGACATGGACGGCATCGCGGCGGCCGACATCCACCGGTCGATCAGCGCGGTGATGCGCTCGTTCGCGGACGTGACCGACACGCATTCCTGGATCGCCGCGTCCTCACCCTTCAGGCCGATCGCGGCCCTTTCGATGCCGAACGCACGCCAATGACTGACCGACGTCCACGCGACCGGAGCACAGGATACCGCTGGCCCGAGACGGATGAGGTGGAGCAGCGGCTGGGACGGCACGCGATCGCGCTGCTCCAGGCGGCGCGCGACGCAGGCGATCCGATGCTGATCGCGCAGGCGGAAGCGATGGCGATGGCGGTGGGCTTTGCTCTGGCCGCGCGCTCACCCGACCTCGGCGCGCGCGAAGACTGATCAGGCCGCGTCGTCCTCGCCGCCGATCAGCCGCATGGCTCGAAGGCGCGCCAAGCGCTCGTCCTGCGCACGCCGGTCCGCATCGAGGGCGAGCCACAGGGCCTCGACGTCGGCTCGGTGCTGCGGATCGGCGGCATGCTCCCCGTCGCCGATCGAGACGGTGTGATCGAAGGCGTCCATCTTGAAAGTCCCGCGCCTTGAGTTGCGGCCCGGTAACAGAGCCGCGATCGCGTGGTCCAGGCGACGATCGGTTAATCCTGAACAACCAGCTCTGATCGTCACCCGCGACAGCAATGCTTGCGCAGGGAGCAAGCTGGGCAGTCACCGCCACATCGCAAGCGCCAGCCAGCTTTGGCGGAACAGCCAAAGCGGCACATCGAGCAAATAGATCTGTTCTGATGCAGCCAATTCACCAGAACTGATTGGCGTTTTCAGTCGATCAAGACGCCAATCATCTCACGAGACAGCGCGATTTCTATCAGCGGTCGCGCCGATCTGCCGGCGCCGTTTGCACGTCCTGCTGCAGAAACATCTCGGACACTGATCTGTGCCACACCGCGTCCTCACGACACCGTGCACGATGCGCCGCCTGAGCTGAGCATGGTGCCCGGTTCGAGCAGGTCAGGACTGGGCGTTCGTCAGTGTGGCGATAATGGCATCCACCACATCAATCTGCCCTTGCACGGCGACGAGGCGTGCGCCCGCCTCCGCGCCGTCGCCCAAGACGAAGGTGCCTTTCTGCCTGCGCGCCTCGCGCAATCGGCGCACCGAGGCCACGATGATCTGGCGCTCTTCGATCAGGGCCGAACGCAACTCGTCCAGCCCTTCCAGTTCCAGTGTCGAGGCCATGCGAAATCCTGGTCTCTCCAGCGCGTCGCTCAAACATCAGCCGCTCGGCGCCGCATCGGCGCTGCGCGCCGCGGATCGGCGGCTGACTTCCTCTGTGGCGGCACGCGCGCGCGCCGGCAAGCGGACCGGTCACGGCTCGCCGCAGCGACCGTCCGACGTCGGCGATTGGACGCCCGCGGTTGACCATTTGCCGCCCGGATCGGTGGATCACATCGGTGTCGGCGCCCTGCATTGTATGCTAATGAATGCAAAATTATTCCGACCCGTCGATCGGTCGGACCTCGGGGCGGAACTGCACGCATGCTGAGCGGGGACGAGCACGATCGCGCTGCATCTCGGCCGGAGACGGGCCCGGCATTCCACGGCCGGGATGGCCTGACGCAAACTGCGCGCGCGCCGCGGCGGGGGCGCGGGCTGGTGCTGGTGCTCCTGCTGCTGGCCGCTGCGGGCGGGGGTGCCTACGGCTACACGCGGCTGAACGAGCCGGTCGCCAAGCCGAAGGCCGCCGCGCCGCTGCCCGTTCCCGTGACCCTCGGCACGGTCGAGCAAGGCCCGTTCGCCCTGGTCTCGAACGGCCTCGGCACGGTCCAGGCCTACAACACCGTCCAGGTGCGCACGCGGGTCGACGGTGAGATCCAGCAGGTCGCCTTCCGGGAGGGCCGTGCCGTCCGCAAGGGCGACGTCCTCGTGCAGGTCGATCCGCGCCCCTATCAGGCCAGCTACGATCAGGCGAAGGCGAAGAAGGAGCAGGACACCGCGAACCTCAACAACGCCAAGGCCGATCTCGTCCGGTACACGGGCCTGGGAGCCTACGCGTCGCGCCAGCAGACCGAGACGCAGACCGCTCTGGTCGCCCAGCTCACCGCGCAGGTCGCCTCCGATCAGGCCGCGATCGACAACGCCGCGACGCAGCTCGGCTACGCCACGATCCGGGCGCCGATCGACGGCGTCACGGGTTTCCGTCAGGTCGATATCGGCAACATCGTCAACGCGTCGGGCCAGACGCCGATCGTGACGATCACCCAGGTCGAGCCGATCTTCGTGGTCTTCACCGCACCTGAGGATCAGCTTCCTGCGATCACCGCGGCCTTGCGGAAGGGCGACGTGCCGGTCGAGGCCTGGAGCTCGGACGGGCTCACGAAGCTCGCGGAGGGCAAGCTTGCCCTGTTCAACAACCAAGTGGACACGGCGACCGGCACGATCCGCCTGAAGGCCGTCTACGAGAACAAGAACCACGCGCTCTGGCCGGGCCTGTCGGTCTCGACCAAGATGCGGGTCGGCACCGTGGCGCTCGCTACCACGGTGCCGGACAACGCGATCCAGCACGGCCCGGACGGGCTGTTCGCCTTCGCGGTGGACGACGCAGACCGCGCGCATCAGCGCGCGCTCAAGGCCGGCCGCTCGGATTCGGGGCGCACGCAGGTCCTGAGCGGAGATCTGAAGCCTGGGGACCGGGTGATCGTCACCGGGCAGTACAAGGTCCAGGACGGCAGCCTGGTCGCCGAGCCGCACACCGCGCAGGCGGAACGACCCGAGGCGAGCGGCCGCCAGATCGAGGCCCAGCGCTGATGGGACGGCCTTCCGATACGGCGATGGCGGGGCGGCGCGAGGTCCGGCGATGAAAGGCGGCATCTCCGCACCGTTCATCCGGTTCCCGGTGGCGACCACGCTCATCATGGTCGGCATCCTGTTTCTCGGGATCGTCGCCTATCCGCTGCTGGGCGTCGCACCCCTGCCGCAGGTCGATTTCCCGACGATCCAGGTGACGGCGCAGCTGCCCGGAGGCAGCCCGGAGACCATGGCGTCCTCGGTGGCGCAGCCGCTGGAACGGCAATTCTCGCAGATCCCCGGCGTGTCGCAGATGACCTCGACCAGCTCGCTGGGCATCTCGACCGTCACGGTCCAGTTCGATCTCAACCGCAACATCGACGGCGCGGCCAGCGACATTCAGGCGGCGATCAACGCCGCAAGCGGCCAGTTGCCGAAGAACCTGCCGACCCCGCCGACATACCGGAAGGTGAACCCGGCGGATTCGCCGATCCTGCTGCTCTCGGCGACGTCGGACAGCATGCCGCTCATCGAGGTGGACGACGCGGTCGACGTGCAGCTCGCCCAGCGGATCAGCCAGATCTCGGGCGTCGCGCAGGTATTCATCGGCGGCCAGCAGAAGCCCGCGATCCGGATTCAGCTCGATCCGGCCAAGCTCGTCGCCAAGAACCTGTCGATGGAGGACGTGCGCACGCAGCTGACCCTGACGACGGTCAACAACCCGAAGGGCAGCATCGACGGCGGCAGTCACAGCTACACGATCTACGCCAACGACCAGCTCACGGTCGCGAAGAACTGGAACGACGTGATCGTCGCCTACCAGAACGGCGCGCCCCTGCGGGTCCGCGACATCGGCCAGGCGGTCGCCGGCCCGGAGGACACCAAGCAGGCGGGCTGGACCAACGGCAAGCGGGGCGTGTTCCTCGTGGTGTTCAAGCAGCCCGGCGCTAACGTGATCGACACGGTGGACAGCATCAAGGCGCAGCTGCCGCGCCTGACCGCCACGCTCCCGTCCGCCATTAAAATCGGGATCCTGAGCGACCGCACCCAGACGATCCGCGCCTCGGTGGAGGACGTTCAGTTCACCCTTATGCTCACCATCGTGCTGGTTGTCGGGGTGATCTTCGTCTTCCTGCGCAGCTTCTGGGCGACCGTCATTCCCAGCGTGACGGTGCCGCTCGCGCTGCTCGGCGCCTGCGCGCTGATGTGGATGGCGGGCTACACCCTCGACAACCTCTCGCTGATGGCTCTGACCATCTCGGTGGGATTCGTGGTCGACGACGCCATCGTCGTCCTGGAGAACATCAGCCGCTACGTCGAGGAGGGGATGCGGCCCATGGAGGCCGCGTTCAAGGGTGCGGGCGAGATCGGCTTCACCATCGTCTCGATCTCGGTGTCGCTGATCGCCGTGCTGATCCCGCTCCTGCTGATGGGCGGCATCATAGGCCGGCTGTTCCGCGAATTCGCCGTCGTCTTATCAATGACTATCGCGGTCTCGGCCTTCGTGTCCCTGACGCTGACCCCCATGATGGCCTCGCGGCTGCTCAAGCCGCACAATGCCGAGCGCCACGGCCGCCTCTACCGGATGAGCGAGGCCGGGTTCGACTGGCTGCTGGCGGTCTACGAGAGCGCCCTCGACGTCGCCCTGCGCTTCCACCGCGTGACGCTGCTGGTGTTCTTCGCCACGCTGGCGCTGACCGGCTACCTGTTCGTCGCGATCCCGAAGGGCTTCTTCCCGCAGCAGGACACCGGCTTCATGATCGGCGTCACCGAGGCGGGCCAGGACATCTCCTTCTCGGCGATGAAGGCCCTGCAGGAGAAGGTCGGCGCGATCGTGCAGGCCGATCCCGCAGTCGCCACGGTCGGCATGTCGCTCGGCGGCAACGGCCAGGCGCTGAATTCCGGGCGCATGTACATCACGCTCAAGCCTCGCGACGAGCGCGACGTCAACGCTTTCCAGGTGATCGGCCGGCTGCGCCCGAAGCTCGAGCGCGTGGAGGGCATCCGGACCTTCATCCAGGCGACCCAGGACGTGCGCACCGGCGGCCGCACCTCGCGGACGCAGTTCGAGTACACCCTGCAGGATCCGGATCTTGCCGAGCTGAACGCCTGGGCGCCGCGCATCCTCGACAAGATGAAGACCCTGCCGGAATTGCGGGACGTCGCCACCGACCAGCAGACCCGGGGCACGACCCTGACGCTGTCGATCGATCGTGACGCGGCCTCGCGTTACGGCATCACGCCCCAGCTCATCGACGACACGCTCTACGACGCGTTCGGCCAGCGTCAGATCGCGCAGTACTTCACGCAGCTGAACAGCTACCACGTCGTGCTGGAAGTGCTTCCGGTGCTGCAGGGCAGCGTCGAGAGCCTCGACAAGATCTACATCAAGGCGCCGAACGGCGGCGGACAGGTGCCGCTGGCGGCATTCGCTCGCTGGACGACCGATCCGGTGGCGCCGCTGGCCGTCAATCACCAGGGCCAGTTCCCCGCGGTGACGATCAGCTTCAACCTCGCCCCCGACGCCGCCCTCGGTCAGGCGACGGAGGCGATCGGACGGGCGATGCGGGACTTGCAGGTGCCGCCGACGGTCGTCAGCGGCTTCCAGGGCACCGCGCAGGCCTTCCAGCAATCGCTGTCGACGGTGCCGCTCCTGATCCTGGCGGCCCTGTTCGTGGTCTACCTGATCCTCGGAATCCTCTACGAGAGCTTCATCCACCCGATCACGATCCTGTCGACCCTGCCGTCCGCCGGCGTCGGGGCGCTGGCGGTGCTGATGTGGGCGGGGTTCGATTTCAGCCTGATCGCGCTGATCGGCATCATCCTGCTGATCGGCATCGTGAAGAAGAACGGCATCATGCTGGTCGACTTCGCCATCGCGGCCGAGCGCGACGAGGGGCTCAGCCCCGAGGTCGCGATCCGGCAGGCCGCCCTCCTGCGGTTCCGCCCGATCCTGATGACCACGATGGCGGCCCTGCTCGGCGGCATCCCGCTGATGTTCGCGCACGGGACCGGATCCGAGATCCGGCAGCCCCTGGGCTACGCGATGGTCGGCGGCCTCGCGGTGAGCCAGGTGCTCACGCTCTTCACCACGCCGGTCATTTACCTCTACCTCGATCGGCTGGCGCACCGGCTGTCGTTCCGGGACAAGCCGGAGGCGGTTGACACAGCGCTCGATGATCCGGAGCCGGTGGAGGAGGTTCGCGGCCCGCCGGCGCTGCGGGCAGCGGAGTGATCGCGACCGCCGACTTTGCCAGCGGAGCGAAGCGATCCAGGGCCGCGGGACGTCGGCGAGCGTGGCGCACCTGGAGCGCTTCGCTCCGCCCGCACAGACGCTGAGCCCCGCGGGACAGCCGCTTCGAAGCCGACGGCCGGGCGGCCCTGTCACCCTGGCCCGCTTGGCGAGGCCATTCGCCGTTCCAGTTCATCCGGCGCCGGTCCTGCGAGGCCGCGCAATGTCGAAGGATTCGGATGCGCCAGAACCTGCCGCTGCGAGGGCTGACCGTGCTCGCTCTGGAGCAGGCGGTCGCCGCACCCTACTGCACCTCGCGGCTGGCCGATGCCGGCGCGCGCGTTATCAAGATCGAGCGCCCCGAGGGTGATTTCGCCCGCGGCTACGACGCGTCGGTCAACGGGCTGGCGAGCTACTTCGTCTGGCTCAATCGCGGCAAGGAGAGCCTCGTCGCCGACATCAAGGATCCCGCGGATGCCCGCCTCCTGCACGCGATCCTCGCGCAAACCGACGTGTTTGTGCAGAACCTCGCGCCGGGAGCGGCTGCCCGCGCGGGCTTCGGCGCGGCGGAGCTGCGCGCGCGCCACCCGCGGCTGATCACGGTCGACATTTCCGGCTACGGCGCCGACAACGCCTACAGCGACATGAAGGCCTACGACCTGCTGGTCCAGGCCGAGAGCGGGCTCGCCGGGATCACCGGCCATCCGGCCGGACCCGGACGCGTCGGCGTCTCCGTCTGCGACGTGGCCTGCGGGATGGATGCCCATGCCGCAATCCTGGAGGCGCTGATCGCCCGCGGCATCTCCGGGCAGGGCTGCGCCCTCGAGGTCAGCCTGTTCAGTGCCGCCGCCGACTGGATGAATGTGCCGCTGCTCTACTTCGAAGGCACCGGGGAAGCGCCCAAGCGGGTCGGCCTCGCCCACCCGTCGATCTGCCCCTACGGCGCCTTTCCGACCGCGGATGGCCGCCTGGTGCTGATCTCGATCCAGAACGAGCGCGAATGGGCGAGCTTCTCTGCGCGGGCGTGCTCGGTGAGCCGGATCTCGCTCGGGCGGAGGGGTTCGCGTCCAACAACGCCCGCGTGGCCAACCGAGCCGCCGTCGATCTGCGCATCGGCGCCGCCCTGGTGCGGCTGAGCCGCGACGCGGCTGCCGCCCGGCTGAAAGCGGCCGGCACCGCCTACGGCTTCGTGAACGCCCTGTCGGATCTCGCCAGCCATCCGGCCCTGATCCGCGCGGAGGTCGAGACCCCCGCCGGTCCGGCCCGCATCGTCGCGCCGCCTGTGCTGATCGATGGTCGAGTTCGCGCCCTTGGTCCGGTGCCGGCGATCGGCGAACACAGTGCGCGGATCCGGGCGGAGTTCGCCGGCTTGGATTGAGGGCCGCCCCACGACGGTACGTCGCACCTTCAGGAGGAGACCATGAGGCTCGACGGCAAGATCGCGCTCGTGACGGGCGCCGGCAGCGGCTTCGGGGCGGGCATCGCCCAGCGTTTCGCCGCCGAGGGCGCCAGGGTGGCGTGCGTGGACATCGACGGCGCTGCGGCCGAACGGGTCGCCGCGGAGATCGGCGACAGCGCCCTGGCGATCACCGCGGATGTCGGCCTGGCGGCTGACGTCGCCGCCAGCGTCGCCGAGACCCTCCGGCGCTTCGGGGTGCCGCACGTCCTCGTCAACAACGCCGGGACGACCCATCGCAACAAGCCGCTGATGGAGGTGACCGAGGAGGATTTCGATCGGGTCTTCCGGGTCAACGTGAAGTCGATCTTCCACTACGTCCGGGAAGTCGCCCCGCTGATGCGCGACGCGGGCGGCGGCGCGATCCTCAACGTCAGCTCGACAGCGGCGCTGCGGCCGCGACCGGGGCTCACGTGGTACAACGCCTCCAAGGGCGCCGCGAGCCTCGCCTCGAAGTCGCTGGCCCTGGAGCTGGCGCCCTGGAAGATCCGGGTGAACGCCCTCTGCCCGGTCATGGGCGCCACCGGCCTGCTGGAGCATTTCATGGGCGTCCTCGACCGCCCGAGAACCGCGACCGCTTCATCGCCACGATCCCGCTCGGCCGCCTGTCGCAGGCGAGCGACATCGCCGCCGCGGCTTTGTTCCTCGCCTCCGACGAGGCGGCGTTCATCACCGGCGTCGATCTTCCCGTCGATGGCGGGCGCACGGCCTGAGGAGCTCCCGATGGAAGCCTATACCGAGATCCGCGAGGCCGTCGCCAAGCTCTGCGCCGGCTTCCCGGGGCCGTACTGGCGGGCGCTCGACCGGGAGATGGCCTACCCGACCGCGTTCGTGAACGCGCTCACCGAGAGCGGCTACCTCTCGGTGCTGATCCCCGAGGAATATGGCGGCTTCGGCTTGCCGCTCTCCGCGGCCGCCGCGATCCTGGAGGAGGTGCAGCGGGCGGGCTGCAACGGCGGCGCCTGTCACGCGCAGATGTACACGATGGGCACGCTGCTGCGGCACGGCTCGGAGGCGCAGAAGGCCGCGTACCTGCCGGCCATCGCGGACGGGCGACTGCGGCTCCAGGCTTTCGGCGTGACCGAACCGACATCCGGCACCGATACCGGCAGCCTGAAGACCACTGCGCGCCTGGAGGGCGACCACTACGTCGTCAACGGCCAGAAGATCTGGACCAGCCGCGCCGAGCATTCGGACCTGATGCTGCTGCTCGCCCGCACGACGCCGCGGACCGAGGGCATGAAGCGCACGGACGGCTTGTCGGTTCTGCTCGCCGACATGCGCGCGGCGAAGGGCAACGGCCTCACCATCCGGCCGATCCGGACGATGATGAACCACGCCACCACCGAGGTTTTCTTCGATAATCTCCGCGTGCCGGCCCAGAACCTCATCGGCGAGGAGGGCAGGGGCTTCCGCTACATCCTGTCCGGCATGAATGCCGAGCGCATCCTGATCGCCGCCGAGTGCATCGGCGACGCCAAGTGGTTCATCGACAAGGCGAAGGCCTATGCCGGGGAGCGCGCGGTGTTCGGCCGGCCGATCGGCGCCAACCAGGGCGTGCAGTTCCCGATCGCCCGGGCCTACGCCAACATGCGGGCGGCCGAGCTGATGGTCCGCGAGGCGCTGACCCTCTACGAGGGCGGCGCCAATCCCGGGGCCGAGGCCAACATGGCCAAGATGCTCGCCGCCGACGCCTCGTTCGAGGCCGCCAATGCCTGCATCCAGACCCATGGCGGCTTCGGCTTCGCCGAGGAGTACGACATCGAGCGCAAGTTCCGCGAGACGCGCCTCTACCAGGTTGCGCCGATCTCCACGAACCTGATCCTCGCCTATCTGTCCGAGCACGTGCTCGGCCTGCCGCGATCCTACTGACATGACCGATTTTGCCGCCTGGATCGGACGGACCCGCGAGGCGTCCGACCTTGTCACCCCGCGCCTGATGGCCGAGTTCGGCGCGACCTTCGCGCCGCATCTCGCCCCGGTCGCGGACGGGATCGCGCCGCCGGCCCTGCACTGGTGCCTCGCCCCGGAAACCCCACCCGCCGATTCCCTCGGACCGGACGGCCACGCCGCCAAGGGCGGGTTCCTGCCGCCCGTGCCGCTGCCGCGGCGTATGTGGGCGGGCGGGCAGATCGAGACGCTGGCCGATCTCCGCGTCGGCGATCGTGTCACGCGCACCGAGACCGTGCGGGACGTGACGTTCAAGGCGGGACGCAGCGGCAGACTGGCCTTTGTCACCGTCGACCACGCGGTCGCGACGGAACGCGGCGTCGCGATCCGCGAGCGGCAGGACATCGTCTATCGCGAGGCGGCCAACGCGCAGACCGGCACGGCTGCCGCGCCCGAGCGCGACGATCCCGGCGCCTACGAGGCGGTCTGGGACGTGCCGGCGACGCCGACCCTGCTGTTCCGCTATTCGGCGATGACCTTCAACGGCCACCGCTTCCACTACGATCAGCCCTACGCGACGCAGGTGGAGGGTTACGCCGATCTGGTCGTCCACGGACCAATGCAGGCGAGCCTGCTCCTGAACCTCGCCGCGACGCTGCTGGGCTCCGTGCCGCCGACGTTCAGCTATCGCGGCGTGTCACCGATGACAGCGAACCAGATTTTTCGCGTGTGCGGCCGGCTGACAGAGGCAGGTTTCGAGGGCGTGACGCTCGATGCGGCCGACCGCGTCTGCATGCGGGCGCGAACGACGAGCGGGTAGCCTGGTAATTTGCCGCCCTACCGGGGCGCCGCTGGCGAGCCCGGAAACCAGACCCGCTGTCGGTGCAAGCCGTCCCGCGTCGGCGGATCTAGATCCCGAGCTCCGCTCCGCGGCCCCGGGATGACGGAGCGATCGTGGAGACTGCTCGGGGTCCTTGCGACCCGCTTCTTGGATCCGGGCTTTGGATCAGGCAACCCAGTGATCCGTCGTCATTTCGGGGCACCGCAGGCGAGCCCGGAATCCAGAGCCTCTGTCGGTGCCGACCTGCGCGCCTCGGCGTGTTTGGATCCCGGGCCGCTCGGCGCGGTCCCGGGATGACGAGCGATCAGGCGAGCTTCAGCCCGACGTTGACGTTGCCGCGCGTCGCGTTGGAGTACGGGCAAACCTGATGCGCGGCATCGACGAGCTTCTGCGCCTCGGCGCGGTCGAGGCCCGGCAGGCTGATCGTCAGGTCGGCGGTGATGCCGAAGCCGCCCTCGGAGCGCGGGCCGATGCCGACATCGGCGGTCACGGTGGTCTCAGCCGGCACCTTCAGATGCAGCGACGGGGCGACGGCCTTCATGGCGCCGAGGAAGCAGGCCGAGTAGCCGGACGCGAAGAGCTGCTCCGGATCTGCACCGGGGCCGCCCGCGCCGCCGAGTTCCTTCGGCGTGGAGAGCTTCACCTCGAAGCTGCCGTCGGCCGTCCGGGCGGCGCCGTCGCGGCCTCCGGTTGCGGTGGCGGTGGTGCGGTACTTCACGTCTACGGACATGACGGTCTCCGGTTTCTGAGCGAGAGTCGGCATGTAGGCGCCGGCTCGGATCTGCATAGGCCCAATTTAAATTGCGCGCAATCTAATTCACGGATCGATCAGCGCGAAGCGGTCAACATCCACGAGCCCGCGGTCGGTGATCTTCAGGTGCGGAATCACCGGCAGCGGCAGGAATGCCACCTGCAGGAACGGCTCCTGCAGGACCACGCCGAGGCTTCGCGCGGCGGCCCGCAAGGTTACGAGCGCGCTCCGGATCCCGTCGAACGGCATCAGGCTCATCAGGCCGGCGATCGGCAGGGCGATCTCGGCCAGAACGCGGCCGCCCTCGACCACCACGAAGCCGCCCTCGATCTCGCCCAGGCGGTTGACCGCCACGGCCATGTCGCCGTCGTCCGCGCCAACCACCGTGATGTTGTGGCTGTCGTGCCCGACCGACGAGGCGATGGCGCCGCGCTTCAGGCCGAACCCCTTCACGAACGCGACCCCGATGCCGCGTGCGGCCGGCGGCGTCCGGCCGTGTCGCTCGACCACGGCGACCTTGATGACGTCCTGATCGAGGTCGATCCGCCGCTCGCCGCCGGAATAGGGCAGGGTCAGGTCGTGGCGCAGGGTGATGATCTTGCCCGGTACGACGCCGATCACTGGCGTCGACGGTCCGGAGCCCGGCGCGGCGAAATCCGCCGCCGCGACGCGCCGTGCCCGCACGCTGCCGCGGCCGATGGGGTCGATGGGCGGCCGCGCGTCGAACAGCGCCGCATCCACCGGGCGCCCGGCGCTGAACACCTGCGAGACGGTGCAGCCGGCGAGGTCGCCGAGCACAACCAGATCGGCGCGCTGCCCGGGCGCCACCAAGCCGCGGTCGTGCAGCCCGAAGGCCCGCGCCGCCGACCAGGACGCCGCCCGGTAGGCGGCCAGCGGCGGGACGCCGAGGGCGATCGCCGTACGGATGACGAAGTCGAGATGCCCCTCCTCGGCAATGTCGAGGGGATTCCGGTCGTCGGTGCAGAAGGCCAGGAACGGCGTCGTCTGCTCGGTCAGGATCGGTGCCAGCGCGTGCAGATCCTTGCAGACCGAGCCTTCGCGAATCAGCACCGTGAGGCCCTTGGACAGCTTTTCCAGGGCCTCTTCCGGCGTGGTCGCCTCGTGCTCGGTGCGGATGCCGGCCGCGATGTAGCCGTTGAGGCCCTTGCCGCGCAGCAGCGGCGCGTGGCCGTCGATGTGTCGGCCCTGGAAGGCCGCGAGCTTGGCCAGCACCCCGGGATCGCCCGCCAGCACGCCGGGAAAGTTCATGAACTCGGCGAGCCCGATCACCTTGGGATGGCCGGCGAAGGCCAGGAGGTCCTGCGCGTCGATCCGCGCGCCCGAGGTCTCCAGATGGTCGGTGGCCGGAACGCAGGAGGAGAGCTGCACCCGCAGGTCCATCGCCAGGGTCTCCGACGCGGCGAGGAACCACGCGAAGGCCTCGGTGCCGAGGACGTTGGCCATCTCGTGGGGGTCGCAGATGCCCGTGGTGACGCCGTGCGGCAGGACGCAGCGCTCGAATTCCTGCGGCGGCATCAGCGACGACTCGACGTGGAAATGCGTGTCGATGAAGCCCGGCACCACGATCCTGCCGGCCACATCGATCTCCCGCGCGCCGCGATACGCGCCGAAAGTCCCGACGATGCGATCGCCGCAGATCGCGATGTCGGACGCGACGAGGTCGCCGGTGACGAGGTCGAGGAAGCGGCCGCCCTTCAGGACAAGGTCGGCCTCGGCCGAGCCCTGGCCCTGCGCGATGGCCCGCCGGAGGAACTCTACCTCTCTCATCGGTCTAATCCCCTCCGCACTGCCATCCGCCAGGAGCATGCCACGGGTGCAGGGCCTTCGGCGACGCTTGCGATGGCGCGAGCGCGGGCGCAGAAGCCCCTCACCTTTGAACCAGTCGAAGCTCTCGATGCCCGCCTATCGCTCCCGCACCACCACCCACGGCCGCAACATGGCCGGCGCCCGCGGCCTGTGGCGCGCCACCGGCATGAAGGATGCCGATTTCGGCAAGCCGATCATCGCGGTGGTGAACTCCTTCACCCAGTTCGTGCCGGGCCACGTCCATCTCAAGGATCTCGGCCAGCTGGTCGCCCGGGAAATCGAGGCCGCGGGCGGCGTCGCCAAGGAGTTCAACACCATCGCGGTCGATGACGGCATCGCGATGGGCCACGACGGGATGCTGTACTCGCTCCCCTCCCGCGAGCTGATCGCTGATTCCGTCGAGTACATGGTCAACGCGCACTGCGCCGACGCGATGGTGTGCATCTCGAATTGCGACAAGATCACCCCCGGCATGCTGATGGCGACTTTGCGCCTCAACATCCCGACCGTGTTCGTCTCCGGCGGCCCGATGGAGGCCGGCAAGGTCCAGCTCCCGGGCATCGCCAAGAAGGTCGACCTCGCCGACGCGATGATCGCGGCGGCCGATGACCGGATCTCCGACGAAGACGTCGCGGTGATCGAGCGCTCGGCCTGCCCGACCTGCGGCTCGTGCTCGGGCATGTTCACGGCGAACTCGATGAACTGCCTCACCGAGGCGCTCGGGCTGGCCCTTCCCGGGAACGGCTCGGTGCTCGCCACCCATGCCGACCGCAAGCGCCTGTTCGTCGAGGCCGGCCACCTGATCGTCGATCTCGCCCGCCGCCACTACGAGCAGGACGACGCGAGCGTGCTGCCGCGCGCTGTGGCGAGCTTCCGGGCGTTCGAGAACGCCATGACCCTCGACATCGCCATGGGCGGCTCGACCAACACGGTGCTGCACCTGCTGGCCGCCGCCCATGAGGGCGAGGTTCCGTTCACCATGGCCGATATCGACCGGCTGTCGCGGCGGGTGCCGGTGCTGTGCAAGGTCGCTCCGGCGGTCGCCAACGTCCATATGGAGGACGTGCACCGCGCCGGCGGGATCATGGGTATCTTGGGCGAACTCGATCGGGCGGGCCTGATCGACACCAGCGTCGGCAACGTGTCGGCCGGTACGCTGGGCGGGGCGCTCGCCCGCTGGGACGTGCGCGGTGAGCCGCCCGCCTCGGTCCAGACCTTCTACCGGGCGGCGCCGGGCGGCGTGCCGACCCAGGTGGCGTTCAGCCAGGAATCCCGGTTCGACGAGCTCGATCTCGACCGCGAGGCCGGCGTCATCCGCGACGCGGCGCACGCCTATTCGCAGGATGGCGGGCTCGCCGTTCTGTTCGGCAACCTCGCCGAGCAGGGCTGCATCGTGAAGACCGCGGGCGTCGATGCCTCGATCCTGACCTTCACCGGAACGGCCCGGGTGTTCGAGAGCCAGGACGCAGCCGTCGACGGCATCCTCAACGGCAAGGTCAAGGCCGGCGAGGTGGTGCTGATCCGCTACGAGGGTCCGCGCGGCGGCCCCGGCATGCAGGAGATGCTGTACCCGACGAGCTACCTGAAATCGAAGGGTCTCGGGAAGGCCTGCGCCCTGGTCACCGACGGGCGGTTCTCCGGCGGCTCCTCGGGCCTGTCGATCGGCCACGTCTCGCCGGAGGCGGCCGAGGGCGGGCTGATCGGCCTAGTGCGCGACGGCGATCCCATCGCCATCGACATCCCGGCCCGGAGCATCCGTCTGGAGGTGGAGCCGGCCGAGCTCGAGCGGCGGCGCGTCGCCCAGGAGGCAGCGGGCTGGCAGCCGGCGAGCCCGCGGAAGCGCAAGGTCAGCGCGGCCCTGCGTGCCTACGCCATGCTGACGACCAGCGCGGCGCACGGCGCGGTGCGCCGGGTCTGATCAGCGGACGCTGAGAACGAGGGCGGCGACGGCAGCCAGTACGGCCGCAGCCGCCACTACGATGCCGGCGAGGCGCCCCGGGCGGGGCTTCCCCGGCGGCGCGGCAGCCTCGACGGCCGGGACCGGCCGCGGGATGCGTCCGAGGGAAGCGAGCATCAGCGGCTCGATCGCCGCATAGCCGGCCGGGCTGAGATGTAGCCCGTCCGTGCCGTATTCCGGGCGCAGCGCGCCCGTCTCCGTCGCCAGCACGGAATGGTAATCGATGAAGGTTGCGCCGTGCTCGTGGGCGTGGTCTCTCAACCACGTGTTGACCGCCGCGATCATGGCCGGCGCATCCTGCACCTCCGGATTCCACGGGATCCGCTCCGCCGGCATGATCGAGCCGATCCAGGCCTTCACGCCTAGGGCCCGCGCCTCATCGAGCATGCCGGCCAAAGTCCGGGCGATCTCCTCGGCGGGGACGAAGAAGCCCTCGTTGCGGCCGATGTCGTTGACGCCGCAGAGGAGATGGACGCCCCTGGCGCCCGTCTCCTCCAGGTCCCGGCGGAACCGCATGGTGATCCAGCGCGCCGTCTGGCCGGATCCGCCGCGCGGGATGAGGTCGTAAGCCTCGAAGGTGCCGGCCCGGTGAAAGCCCCACAGCTCGGTGATCGAGTCGCCGATGAAGACGATCGGCTCGGCCATGATCTAGGCGCCCGGCTGCACCGCGCCGCCGAGCGCAGCGGAGACCTCCTCCTGGAGCCGTTCGGCCATCGTCTGCCGGCCGTCGAAGGTCATATGCACGACGTCGGTGAAGATGGGACGGTTGTCGGTCTCGAAGATCCGGGTCAGATCCCGCGCCCCGAAGGCCGCTTTCGGGACTGGCGCCGCGTCGAGGCGCGACAGCACGCTCTCGCACCGCGTGTATTGCCGGTCGAGATAGGCCAGGAATTCGCCGGAGACGGCGCGCGCCTCGTCGCCGACGCGTTCGGCTCGACGAACGACAGCCGGCTGGAGCAGGAAGCGGATTGGGGCGCCGATGCCCGGAGCGAGCCGTTGGAGCCGCTTCAGCGACAGCTCGAACTGCCGCACCACTTCCCACTCCCACAGGTCCGACTGCCAGTTCGTCAGCGCCCGGAGGTTCTCGAGACGCTGGAAGATCTGCGCCTGCAGGCCGTCGAATGTGAGATCCTGCGCCTCCCCATCCTGCTTTCTGGGATCGAAGACGTAGTCGTAGAGGCACTCGTTGGCGAAGTGGTTGTAGGGATAGCCGGCGCGCGGATCGAAGCTCCAGGGCTGCAGCATATCGGTGCCGCCGCCGACGATCAGGATCACGTCCGGCTGAAGGTCCATTAGCCGTGTCGTGATCAGGGCGATCATCTGATTCAGGCAGGCCGAGATGGCGCCGAAATTGTAGACGCGTGCGCCCTCGCCATGGACGCGCTTCAGACCGGTCTCGAGCCGGCCGGGCACGGTATCGGCGAAGGATTCCCCGTCGACCAGGGTGCTGTCACCGACGACGAACACCCGTAGGGTCTCGGAGGCCGGCCGCGCATCCGCATGGATGTCGTTGCGATAGCCGAGGGCGTCGTAACGCCAGCCCTTGTCCGCCGCCGCGTTGAGCGGCTTCCCGGCGAAGTGGGTATAAGGCGCCGGAAAGCGGATATTCGCATCGAAGTTCCGGAAATTTTTCAGGAATTCGCGGCGGCGCGCATTCTCGGTCTCGTCAGACGGCCGCTGGGCCATGATCCGGCTCCTTCCCGAGCGGATGATCGTGTGTGCGATGATCGTGGGCGGCCGGGCCCTGCGCCGAGGCGCGGGCGAGGCCGAAAGGTCTGCCGCTCAGCCGCGCAGGCTGGCGTGGTTCTCCAGGAACCAGCCGTAGGTCTGGCGCAATCCATCCTCGAGGCCGATCTGCGGACGCCAGCCCATGGCGGTGAGCCGCGACACGTCCATCAGCTTGCGCGGGGTGCCGTCGGGTTTCGTCGCGTCGAACGCAAGATCGCCTTCGTAGCCGATCACCCGCGCCAGCGCCTCGGCCAACTGGCGGATGGTACAATCCTCCCCCGTACCGACATTGATGTGCGACAGGTCCGGACGCGTATTCGCCGCGTACAGTGCGTCGTCCATCTCCATCACGAACACGCTGGCGCGGGCCATGTCGCCGACATGGAGAAATTCCCGCATCGCCCGGCCGGTCCCCCATACGGTGACCGTCGCGCGGCCCTCGGCCTTCGCCTCGTGCAGGCGCCGCATCAGCGCCGGCAGGACATGGGCGTTCTCGGGGTGGAAGTTGTCGTTCGGCCCGTACAGATTGGTCGGCATCACGCTGCGATAGCGCCGCCCGTACTGGCGGTTGTAGCTCTCGCACATCTTGATGCCGGCGATCTTGGCGATCGCGTAGGGCTCGTTGGTCGGCTCCAGTACCCCGGTGAGCAGCGCATCCTCGCGCATCGGCTGCTCGGCGAGCTTCGGGTAGATGCACGACGATCCGAGGAACAGCAGCCGGTCGACGCCGCTCATGTGGGCGGCATGGATGACGTTAATCTGGATCAGCAGGTTGTCGTGAATGAATTCGGCCGGATAGGTGTTGTTGGCGTGGATGCCGCCGACCTTGGCGGCGGCGAGGTAGACCTGATCGATCCGGTGCTCGGCGAAGAACTGCCGGACCGCCGCCTGGTCGAGCAGATCGAGCGCCTGCCGGTCGGCGGTCAGGACGCGCGCGTGGCCGAGTTCCCGCAGCCGGCGCACGATCGCCGAGCCGACCATCCCACGATGGCCCGCAACGAAGATGGTCTCTCCACGACCGTCCATCACGCTTCCGCTTCCCTGCCAAAAACTTGGCCTGCCGAGGCTCTATAGCCGTCCTGCGGCCGGATATCTCCGCGCAAACACGTGTTTTGTGAGGCGATCTGCCTGTGCGCGACGGGCCTCGAGCGAAGGCGGAAGGGCCGCAGCCGATCTTTGTTCGCCCCGGCATGATCCCGCTCCGGCCTGCCACTGGGGCGCAAGACGAACGTGTACCGCAGCAGGTTGACACCTTTCCCGCTTGCATGGCCGGAAACTGCCGCGCTAGTGTCAACTCATGCTGACACTCGCACCTGACCAGAAGGTGAGGCAGGAGATCGACCGACGGCCCCATGCCGCGGTCATCGGAGCCGGCTTCGGCGGCTTGGCGGCGGCCGTTCGATTGGGTGCGCGCGGCTATCGAGTCACGGTGCTGGAGCGTCTCACGCAGGCCGGCGGCCGCGCACGGGTGCATCGGCAGGACGGCTTCACCTTCGATGCCGGACCAACCATCGTCACCGCGCCGCAGCTGTTCGAGGAACTCTGGCACCTCGCCGGGCGCCGACTGTCGGACGACGTCACCCTCGTGCCGATGGATCCGTTCTACCGGATCCGGTTCGCCGACGGCTCCTCCTTCGCCTATAACGGCGACCCGGAGCAGATGCGCGCCGAGGTGGCGCGCGTCGCGCCGGACGATGTCGCCGGCTACGAGCGGTTCATGGCCCATAGCAGGGCCGTCTGCCAGATCGGCTTCGAGCAGCTCGGTCACGTGCCTTTCGACAGGGTCGGAGCGATGCTGCGGATCGCCCCGGATCTGCTTCGCCTGTCCGGACACCGCTCGGTTCACGACGTGGTTGCCCGCTACATCCGCGACGAGCGGCTGCGCACGGTCTTCAGCTTCCATCCGCTGCTGATCGGCGGCAACCCGTTCCGAGCCAGCGCGATCTACTGCCTGATCGCCGATCTGGAGCGGCGCTGGGGTGTCCATTTCGCCATGGGCGGGACCGGCCAGCTCGCCGACGGTTTGGTCCGGCTGATCCGCAGCCAGCGCGGCCGGGTGCGCCTCGGTGTCGATGTGGCCCGCATCCGCGTGGAGCGCGGCGAAGCGACGGGCGTCGAACTTCAGAGCGGCGAGACGATCGCGGCCGATATGGTGGTCTCCAACGCGGATTCGGCGGTGACGCACGCGCAGCTCCTGCCGCAGCCCCAGCGCTGGAGCGCGGGTCGGTTCCGCCGCGCCCGCTCCTCCATGGGACTGTTCGTCTGGTATTTCGGCACGAGCCGCCGCTATCCGGAGGTGGATCACCACACGATCCTGCTGGGACCGCGATACCGCGGGCTGCTCGCCGACATCTTCGACCGGAAGCGGCTGGCGGACGATGCGAGCCTGTACCTGCATCGGCCTACGGCGACCGACCCAAGCCTCGCGCCCGCTGGGTGCGACGCGTTCTACGTGCTCGCACCGGTGCCGAATCTCGCGGGCGGACAGGATTGGGACGCGCTGGCCGAACCGTACCGACGGCGGATCGCCCGTATCCTGGAAACCAGCGTCCTTCCTGGCCTGTCCGACGTGATCGTGACCTCGAAGATGACGACGCCGAAGGACTTCCAAGACGATTTCCTGAGCTACCGCGGCTCCGGCTTCGGACTGGAGCCGGTGCTCACACAGTCCGCCCGGTTCCGACCGCACAACCGGTCGGGCGCGGTCCGCAATCTCTACCTCGTCGGCGCCGGCACGCATCCCGGCGCCGGTCTGCCCGGGGTGCTCTCTTCCGCCCGTATCCTCGACAGCGTGGTGCCCGATGCCCGCGTTACCGCCTGAATTCGCCGCCGCGGCCGACCGGACCGCCTGCCGGGCCGCGATCCGCACGGGCTCGAAGAGCTTCTTCGCGGCCGGGCGGCTGCTGCCCTGGGACGTGCGCGAGGCGGCCTACGGGCTCTACGCCTTCTGCCGGCTCTCCGACGACCTCGTTGACGAGGCGCCGAGCCCGGCCGACCGGCGCGACGCGGTCACCCGCCTGGATGGCCGGATCAGCGGTGCCTATGCCGGCCAGCCGGCCGACTCGGCGGCCGATCGGGCGTTCTCGGACATTGTCAGCGCCTATGCGATCCCCGAGACCCTGCCGCGCGCCCTCATCGAGGGCTTCGCGTGGGATGCGGAGGGGCGGCGCTACGCCGATCTGGCCGCGGTTCACGGCTACGCCGCGCGGGTCGCGGGTTCGGTCGGGGCCATGATGGCGCTGATCATGGGGGCCCGCGAGCCGGACGCGCTCGCCCGCGCCTGCGATCTCGGGGCCGCGATGCAGCTCACCAACATCGCGCGGGATGTCGGCGAGGACGCCCGGATGGGTCGGCTCTACCTTCCGCTCGACTGGATGGGGGCGGCCGGTCTCGACCCGGACGCGTTCCTAGCCGACCCGCGACCGAGCCCCGCACTGTCCGGACTCGTGGCCCGCCTCCTCTCCGAGGCTGAGGGCCTCTATGCGCGGGCCGAAGCCGGCATCGCCGTGCTGCCGGCCCAGTGCCGTCCGGCGATCCGGGCCGCGGGCCTGATCTATGCCGAGATCGGGCGCCGGATTGCGGCGAACGGCTACGATTCGGTCACG
Source organism: Methylobacterium tardum (assembly GCF_023546765.1). NCBI lineage: Bacteria > Pseudomonadati > Pseudomonadota > Alphaproteobacteria > Hyphomicrobiales > Methylobacteriaceae > Methylobacterium > Methylobacterium tardum. The sequence continues at coordinate 3,494,490 of NZ_CP097484.1, read as the reverse complement.
CGCCGCGCCCGAGTCGGTGGCGCCCGCAAGGCGGTGCTGATCGCCCGCGCGATTCGCGAGCCCGCCGTCGCCGCATCCTTGTCGGCTCCGGCGCTTCCGGAAGCCGCGTTCCTGATCGAGGCGGTCGGCCGCCATCCGTTGACGCCCGCCCGCCAGCGCCCAGCGCTCAGGCCGTGGTGGGATGTCGGCGGCCGTGTCGTGCACGTGCTTGACCTGATCGAGCGCATGCGTGAGCGCGAGGCGTTCAGCCGCTCCGCCTCGCTCTGAGGCCCCGATATGGGCGACCGGCTCTTCGCCGCCCTCGATCTCGGCCTCGTCTTCCTGGTCGTGTTCGGAATCGGCATCTGGCAGCTCGTCGCCGTCCGGCGGAGCATCCGACGCGACCGCGATGGACGATCAGAGTGATCCGACCTCACGGCGTCGCGTTGAGCGCGACATCGCCCTCCAGCAGGCAGCCGATCGCGCGTCCGTCCGCGAAGCCGAGCCGGACGCGAATCTCCGACAGCCGGCCCATTGCCCGGCCCTGAAGGATGCGGATCGGCCGATCGTCCGGCGCAACGAGGCCGTCCTCCAGCAATCCGAAAGCGAGCGCGGCAGCGGCGATCCCGGTGGCCGCGTCCTCGGGATAGCCCGAGGCGCGCGGGAACTGCCGCGCCTCGAACAGTCGCGCCGGTCCGTCCAGCACCGCGTAGGGGTAGAGCCCGGTCGAGCCGATCCGCGTGCAGGCGGCCTCAACGGCGTCCGACGCCGGCGCCAGGGCATTGAGCGCGGCGGCATCACGCATGGGGACGAGGGTCTTCACGCGGGACGTCACGGCGTTGTGGACCGGCCGGTCCGCGAGGGTGCCGCGATCGATCCCCAGGGATGTCAGGACCGCGTCCTCCGCCTCGCCGGCGAGAGGACGGACGCTGCCGGCCGGCTGCGTGATCGCGATCGTCCAGTCCCCGTCGCCACGCGGCGCCACGAAGCCCGTCACCGCGCCACTGCCGGTGGCGATCCGCACGGTCGAATCCGGCAGCCGCCCCTCCCGAGCCAGAACCCAGAGCGTGCCGATCGTCGCGTGGGCGCACATCTCCATCTCGTGGTTCGGCACGAAGAAGCGAAACCGCAGGTCGTGAGCCCCGTCGTCCGACGGCAGCGCGAAGCCCGATTCATGGCCGTAGCGCCGCGCGACGTCCCGCATCGATTCGGCGTCGAGGCCGCGCGCCTCAGCGACGACGGGGCAGGGGTTGCCGCCCCGTCCGCCATGGGTGAACACGTCGACCAGGGTCACGTCCGGCATGGGCTGCCCTTCACTGCAGGTGGCGGGTGTAGGTCTCGCCGGCCTCGGCCTTGAGCACGGCGCCGGCCTCGCGGCCGATGCGCTCCGCCTCGGCGACCGGGCCCTGGCGGGTGACCGCCCAGTGACGGCTGCCGTCCGGCAGGAACAGCAGACCGTCCAGGGTCAGCGTCTCGCCGTCGATCTGCGCCAGGGCGGCGATCGGCGTCCGGCACGACCCGTCCAGCTCCGCCAGAAGCGCCCTTTCCGCCGCGATCGCGGTCGTCGTGCGGGCGCAGGCGATCGGCGCGAGGATCTCGTGGATCGCGCTGTCGCCGGATCGGCATTCGATCCCCAGAGCGCCCTGCGCCACCGCCGGCAGCATCTCGTCGACCGGGAGGATGCTGCGCGCCATGCCTTCCAGTCCGAGGCGCTGCAGGCCGGCCAGGGCCAGCAGGGTCGCATCGCACTCGCCGGCTTCGAGCTTGCGCATCCGGGTGTTGGCGTTGCCGCGCAGCGGAACGACACGAAGATCCGGCCGGTGCATCAGCACCTGCGCCCCGCGGCGCAGCGACGAGGTCCCCACCCGCGCGCCTTGCGGCAAGCCCGCCAACCCGTCCGCGTGCGGCGACAGGAACGCGTCGCGCGGGTCATCGCGCTCCAGGATGCAGGCGATGGTCAGTCCGTCGGGAAGCCACGTCTCCACGTCCTTCATGGAGTGCACCGCGACGTCCACCTCGTCGGCGAACAGCGCCTGCTCGAGCTCCTTGGTGAACAGGCCCTTGCCGCCGATCTCGGAGAGCGGCCGGTCGAGGATCTTGTCGGCCACCGTGGTGACGACGACGAGTTCGGTCTCCAGGCCCGGATTGGCGGCCACGATCCGGTCGCGCACCATGCCCGTCTGGGCAAGGGCCATCGGCGAGCCGCGGGTACCGATGCGCAGGGGACGATTCAACATCTGGTTCCGGGTCTATTCGCGGGACGGGACAGTGCCTTATAGACCGACCTCGGCGACAGGCCACGCTCCGCGGCCTCATTTCACCGTGCTGAACCAGCCGCCGTCAGGCCCACCGGACCCGGCGCAGCGGCGCCCCGCTTTCGCCGGACTGCGCAGCTAGCGGATCGCGGCGACCTCCAGAGCGAACAGGTATGGTGCGATGCTGATTCTGCCGAGCCGACGGCAGTTCCTGACCGGGCTCGGCGCGGGCGCGGGCACGGCGGCCGCCACGGGGGTCTACGCCTTCGACGTCGAGCCGATGCACCGGCTGGTCGTCACGTCCTACGCGCCCGCCTTGCCGAACTGGGATCCGGGCTTGCGCCTGCGGGTCGCGGTGCTCGCGGATTTCCACGTCTGCGAGCCGTTCATGCCGTTCGACCGCGTGGCGGAGATCGCCGACGCGACCAACGCGCTCAAACCCGATCTCGTGCTGCTGCTCGGCGATTACCCGGCAGGCAAGATCGCGTGGCGCAAGTTGCCGCTCGATCAGTTCGCCCGGATGATGGAGGATCTGAAGGCGCCCCTCGGAACGCACGCGATCCTGGGCAATCACGATTGGTGGGACGACAAGGCCGTCCAGAAGGCGCGGCGCGGGCCGCCCGCGGTCAAAGGACTTCTGGAGGCGCGCGGCATCCCCGTCATGGAAAACCAGGCGCTGCGCCTGACCAAGGATGGACGCCCGTTCTGGATCGCCGGCCTCGCCGACCAGCAGCCGTTCGAGGACGTCTGGACGTCCGTCAGCTACGCGGACGTGCCGCGCACCCTGGCAGCGGTCACCGATTCGGCGCCGGTGATCCTGATGGCGCACGAGCCCGACATCTTCATGGACGTCCCTGACCGCGTCTCCCTCACGCTGGCCGGCCATACCCATGGCGGGCAGGTCCGGATCTTCGGCCGCTCGCCCGCGATCCGGAAAATCTACGGCCACGATTATTCGTACGGCCACGTCGTCCAAGACGGCCGGCACATGATCGTGTCGGGCGGGTTCGGGATGAGCCGCATCCCGATGCGGTTCGGCGTGCCGCCGGAGATCGTCCTGCTCGAACTCGGCCAGCCGAATCCGGCCATCGCCGGGGCCTGACCGAGGACGGTACCCTCCGCGCCCGAACGCCGCGGTGCTCGTCTTCCTGGGCGCGCCGCGCTACCTCGCCCGGATGCGCGCAATTGTTCCCTGTCTGGCTTTCGTGGTGCTGGCGACCAGCCACGTTTCCGTTCACGCACAATCCTGCGACGCGCTCGCCGACAAGGTCACGGCGGAGACCTCCGCCAAAACCGCGGAGCGTCGCAGCGACTACGCGAGCTTCACTGCCGGGCCTGACATGACCCTGACGCTGGCCTGCGGCGGCGCGGACCTGTCCTCGGTCGGCGCGCAATTCCGCGGCGCGAACCCGCCGGACAGCTATTACGATCTCTTCGGTCAGGCCGGGCATGCGGTCACGGGCATCGATGCCGCGGTGATCACGGACGCCGCCCACCGCGCCCAGGCCACGGCTACGAAGCTGCGGCATAGCAACGTCGATCTCGGCGGAGCTCGCGTCACCTGCTCGGCAATGGTCTCGCCCGAGAAGGGCCCTCTGACGCTCTGCGCCGTGATCGAGAACAGCAACCGGAGCTGAGGCCGGCGGCGAGCGCCGCCGGCACACGATCCCGCCTCAGAGCGGGATGTTGTCGTGCTTCTTCCAGGGCTGCTCCATCTCCTTGGTCCGGAGCATGCCGAGCGCCCGGGCAATCCGGCGCCGGGTCGAGTGCGGCATGATCACCTCGCCGATGTAGCCGCGCTCGGCCGCCACGAACGGCGACAGGAACCGATCCTCGTACTCGCCCGTGCGCGCCGCGATCTTCTCCGGGTCGCCGAGCTCGCTGCGGAAGATGATCTCCACCGCGCCCTTGGCGCCCATCACGGCGATCTGCGCCGTCGGCCACGCGTAGTTCACGTCGGCGCCGACATGCTTCGACGCCATGACGTCGTAGGCCCCGCCGAAGGCCTTGCGGGTGATGATCGTCACCAGCGGCACGGTCGCCTGCGAATAGGCGAAGAGAAGCTTGGCGCCGTGCTTGATCAGGCCGCCATATTCCTGCGCCGTGCCCGGCAGGAAGCCCGGCACGTCCACGAAGGTGACGATCGGGATGCCGAACGCGTCGCAGTAGCGCACGAAGCGGGCGGCCTTCCGCGACGCATCCGAATCGAGCACGCCGGCCAGAACCAGGGGCTGGTTGGCCACGAAGCCGACGGTCCGGCCCTCGATCCGGCCGAAGCCGGTGATGATGTTGCGCGCGTAAGCCGCCTGGATCTCGAAGAAGTCGCCCTCGTCCACGACCCGCCGGATCACCTCGCCCATGTCGTAGGGCTTGTTCGGGTTGTCGGGGATCAGCGTGTCGAGGGACGCGTCGAGGCGATCGACATCGCCGAAGCTCTCGAGTTCCGGAACGCCGTCGATGTTGTTGGCGGGGAGGAAGTCGAGCAGGCGGCGGATCTGGAGGATCGCCTCGACGTCGTTCTCGAAGGAGCCGTCGGCGATGGACGACTTGGTCGTGTGCACCTTGGCGCCGCCGAGTTCCTCGGCGGTGACGACCTCGTTGGTCACGGTCTTCACCACGTCGGGGCCGGTGACGAACATATAGCTCGTGTCGCGGACCATGAAGATGAAGTCGGTCATGGCGGGCGAGTAGACGTCGCCGCCCGCGCAGGGGCCCATGATCACCGAGATCTGCGGGATCACGCCCGAGGCCATGACGTTGCGGCGGAACACCTCGCCATAGCCGCCGAGCGCCGCCACGCCCTCCTGGATGCGCGCGCCGCCGGCATCGAAGATGCCGATGATCGGGGCGCGCATCTTCAGCGCCATGTCCTGGACCTTCACGATCTTCTGGGCGTGCGCCTCCGAGAGGGAGCCACCGAACACCGTGAAGTCCTTCGAGAACAGGAAGACGGTCCGGCCGTTGATCGTGCCCCAGCCGGTGACGACGCCGTCGCCGGGGATCTTCTGCTTCTCCATGCCGAAATCGGTGGAGCGATGCTGCACGAACATGTCGAACTCCTCGAACGACCCGTGGTCGAGGAGGAGTTCGATGCGTTCCCGCGCCGTCAGCTTGCCGCGCTTGTGCTGGGCCTCGACGCGCTTCTCGCCACCGCCGAGCCGGGCCTGTGCCCGCCGCTCTTCGAGCTTGTCGAGGATATCCTTCATGGTCGTTTCCGCCCCTTCCCCTGCTCGTGACTCGCAACCCGGAACGGGCCGGGTCCAAGCTTATGCGTTCGCCGATCGTGCGCCCTTAGCACGCGCGTTTCGGGTGGCAAACCGACGCGATTGTCAGATTTTCGGGGGGAGGGGGATGGTGGACGGTGCAGGGATCGAACCTGCGACCTTTCCCGTGTGAAGGGAACGCACTACCGCTGTGCTAACCGTCCGTACCGGCGCACCGCCGTCAGCGGACGCCCTATGGTGGCCAGCGCTTGAAGGCGCGGCGACCCGGTGGCCGGCCTTCTAGGGCGCGGCGACCCGGGACGTCAAGCACGGCGCGCGACGTTCCTGCGCTCTGAAGCGGTGCAGCCGTCCGAAATCCGACGCTGCGATGTATGAGCCCGCACCGGAAGTGCGGCCGCCCTGATGCCGTGCAGTTGACAAGGCGGGGCCCGCAATGCGCTGTTCCGCCATGCACGAGAAGCCAGCGGGCGCGGAGCCCGACAGCGACGTGACCACCGAGATGCAGGCGCCGGTGAACCGGCCGCGCGTCGCGATCACCTACTGCACGCAATGCAACTGGCTGCTGCGCTCGGCCTGGATGGCGCAGGAGCTGCTCTCGACCTTCCGCGACGATCTGGGCGAGGTCGCCCTGATCCCCGCGGCAGGCGGCGCGTTCCGCATCGAGCTCGGCGGCGCACTGCTGTGGGAGCGCGTGCGCGACGGCGGCTTCCCCGATGTGAAGGCGCTGAAGCAACGGGTCCGGGACCACCTCGACCCGGAGCGCGATCTCGGCCATATCGACCGATCATGAGGCGAGGGAACGGCGAGGAGCCCGCGGGGCACCGCGGGCCGGGGGCGGGCCCCGCTTGAGTCCGGATCACCAGTCCGAGGGCGGCGGCGTTCCGGCGGTGATCCCCGCGCGCCGATCCTGGCTGTCGCGGCGGCTCCACCGCTTCTCCGGCAACGGCTTCTCGACGCAGGTCTACCTGATCGCCCTGGTAATCGCCCTGATCGGCCCGGGCCTGCTGTTCACCAGCATCCTTCTGATGCGCTACGCCTCCGCGGAGCGGGCCCGGTTCGAGCAGGACGCCCGCGAGAACGTGCGCGGGATCGGGCTATCCCTCGACCGCGACACGGCAGGGCTCGTGTCCGTCCTGCAGACGCTGGCGACCTCACCGCGGATCCGCCAGGGCGACTTCGACGCCTTCGACGCGCAGGCCCGCCTCGTGCGCGAGTCGATCGACCTGGATGTGCTGCTCCGGCGCCCCAACGGCCAGGAAGTGGTCAATACCGGCGTCCCGCGCACCGCGCCGCTGCCAGTGGTTCCGCTGCCGTTCGATCAGGAACTCTCCCGGGGCACCCAGCGGGCGATGGTGAGCGGCTACGTGCCCGGCCCGACCCCCGCAGAGGCGTCCTACGCGGTCGGCGTGCCCGTGATGATGGACGGGGAGGTCGCCTACATCCTGAGCTTCACGGTGCCGCTCGCGCGGCTTCAGGGCATCCTGTCGCGCGAGGTCGTCCCGGGCTGGACCACGGGGATCAGCGACCGCTCCGGCATCGTCTTGGCGCGCCTGCCGGATCCCGACGCCGTGGTCGGTCGTCAGCGGCTCGCCAGCCTGCGGCAGGTCCAGACGGCGACGCCGGGCGTGTGGGAGGGCCAGGATCGCCAGCACAAGCCCGTGGTCGTGATCGAGGCGCGCTCGCGGCTGACCGGCTGGATGGTCGCCACCAGTATCCCGCAGAGCCTCGCCGACGCGCGGGTCAGGCGCTGGATCTGGGCTTTCGCGGGCTTCGGCCTGCTGGTGCTCGCCACCTCGTCGCTGCTCGCGGTCAATCTCTGGTCGCGGGTGTCGCGCCCGCTCCGCCTGCTTGCCGCCTCCGGACCGGCATTGGCCCGCGGCGAGGCCATTCCGCGCGTGCCCTCGCCGGTCCACGAGATCCAGCGGCTCGGCGCGGTGCTGTCGGATGCCTCGCTGCGGTTGCGGACGCGGGAGGAGGAGCGCGACCGCGCGCTCGCCGACACGCGGCGCGGCCTGACCGCCCTCAGCGAGAGCGAGGCCCGGTTCCGCCACATGGCCGATTCGGCGCCGGCGCTGATCTGGATGACCGATGAGACCGGCGCGGTCAGCTTCGCGAACCTGCATTTCGAGCACGTCTTCGGCCTGCCCGCGGCGGAGTTTGCAGACGACGGCTGGCATCGGATCGTGCATCCGGACGATCTTCAGACTTTCCGGACAGCCTTCGGCGAGGCCTTCGCGGAACGCCAGCCGTTCCGCATCGAGGTCCGTGTCATCGACAAGGACGGGGTTGTGCGCTGGCTTCAATGCGAGGGCGTCGCGCGCCTCGATGATGACCACAACTTCCTCGGCTATACGGGCTGCAACATCGACATCTCGGACGCGAAGAACGCCGAGGAACACCTGCTGCTCCTGATCCACGAGCTGAATCACCGGGTGAAGAACACCCTGGCGACCGTCCAATCGATTGCGGCCCAGTCCCTGCGCGGTCTCGAAGGCGCCGAGGCCGACGCCGCCCGGGCCGCGTTCGAGGCGCGTCTCCTGGCCCTCGCCCGCGTGCATGACGTCCTGACCCGCGAGAGCTGGGAGGGCGCCGAACTTTCCGCGGTGGTGGCGGACGCGATCCGGCCGCTGGAGGCGGGCGATGGCCACGCATCCCGGTTCCGCGTGATCGGGCCGGCGCTGCGCCTGCCGCCGCGGCTCGCGCTCTCGATCGCCATGGCGCTGCATGAGCTCGGCACCAACGCCGTGAAGTATGGGGCGCTCTCGACCGAGGGCGGCTGCGTCGAGATCTCCTGGACGGTGCGCCGCGAGGCGGAGGCGCACCTGTTCTTGCGTTGGGCGGAGAGCGGCGGGCCGCTCGTGAAGAAGCCGACCCGCACCGGGTTCGGCTCGCGTCTGATCGAGCGCAGTCTCGCCCGGGAACTGGCCGGCGAGGTGACCTTGACCTACGAGCCGAGCGGCGTGGTCTGCACCATCAACGCGCCGGTACCGCCACCGGGCCTGCTCGAGCGGAAGAGCGTCGCCGCCCCGACTCGGATCGCGCCGCTTCCCCTGGCGGGGTAGGCGGCAGAGGCGGCGTCAGCGCGAGCGCAGCGAAGCGACCCAGGGCAGCGCGCGTTCGGTGATTGTCGCGCCGCTGTCTTGCTTCGCTTCGCTCGCAATGACAGCGTTGCTGCGACCGAAGCCGGGTCCAATCAGCCCGTCGACCGCCTGCCTCAGTGATACGGATCGGCGGCGTCGCGCAGACCGTCTCCCAGGAAGTTGAAGGCCAGCACCGTCACGAGGACCGGAAGAACCGGCAGCAGCAGCCACGGGTAGAGCTGCACTGCGGCCAGATTCTGCGACTCGTTGAGGAGGACGCCCCAGCTCGTCACCGGCGGCCGGAGGCCGAGACCCAGGAAGGAGAGGGCGGTCTCGCCGAGGATCATGGTCGGGATCGACAGGGTCGCCGACGCGATCAGGTGGCTCATGAAATTCGGGATCAGGTGGCGGCCGATCACGCGGGTGGGCGAGGCGCCCATCAGCTCGGCCGCCTGCACGAAATCCTCCTCGCGCAGCGCGAGCAGCTTGCCGCGTACCGCCCGGGCGAGGCCCGGCCAGTCCAGCAGCCCGAGGATCACCGTGATGCCGAAGAAGACGAGGAGCGGGCTCCAGTTCGGTGGCAGTGCGGCCGAGAGAGCCAGCCACAGCGGCAGCTCGGGCAGGGACCGCACCACCTCGATCAGCCGCTGCACACCGGCATCGACCAGGCCGCCGAAATAGCCCGCGATCCCGCCGAACAGCAGGCCGAGGGCGAACGAGATCGCGACGCCGACGAGGCCGATGGTGAGGGAGATCCGGGCCCCGTAGATCAGGCGCGAGAACAGGTCGCGGCCGAGCTTGTCGGTGCCGAGCAGGAACAGGGTTCCGGTCTCGGGCGGACAGACGAGGTGGAAATCGGTGCGTACGAGGCCGAGCCAGTCGTAGCCGTCCCCCCGGCACAGGAAGCGCAGGGGCTGAGGCGTCCGCGTGTCGACGACGTAGTCCCGACGGAACGTGTCGAGGTCGAGATGGGCCCGATACGGATAGACGAACGGGCCGACGAACCGCCCCTCGTGAAAGAGGTGCACGCCCTGTGGCGGCGCGTAGAGGAAGTCGCCATTGCGCCGCGCCTGGCCGTAGGGCGCCAGCACCTCCACGAACGGCACTGTGGCGTAGAGAGCGAGCAGGATCAGCGCCGACGCAACCGCCAGGCGGTGGCGCAGGAACTTGCGCAGGATCAGCCGCCACGCGGATGCGGTGCCGATCGAACTCTCGGCCCGTGCCTCCGGCTCGAACGGCGCGGGATCGACGAAATGGCCGGCTGCGGGGGCCGCGTCGGTCATCGTAAGCCCATGCGGATGCGGGGATCGAGCCAGACCAGGGTCACGTCCGAGATCAGCATGCCGACCAGCGTCAGCGCGGCGACGAACATCAGGATGAACCCGGCCATGAATTGATCCTGGCTGCGCAGGGCGTCGAGGAGCAGCGGCCCCACGGTCGGCAGGCTCAGCACCAGGGAGACCAGCACGGATCCGGAGACGAGGTGCGGCAGCAGGTTGCCGATATCGGCCACGAACGGGTTCAGCGACATCCGGAACGGGTATTTCAGCAGCGCCCGCAGCGGCGGAAGGCCCTTGGCGCGGGCGGTGACGGTGTAAGGTTTCGCCAACTCGCCGAGGAGGTTGGCGCGCATGCGCCGGATCATCGCCGCGGTGCCGCCCAGCCCGATCACCAGCGTCGGCACGATCAGGTGCGCGAGCAGCGAGCGGACCTTGGTCCAGGTCCAGGGCTGGTTGGTGAGGGCCGAATCGTAGAGGCCCCCGATCGAAAGTCCGAAGTATCGGTTGGTGTAGAACAGCAGGATCAGCGCGAGGAGGAAGCCCGGCACGGCCAGGCCGACATAGCCCAGGAGCGTCACGACCGCGTCGCCGAACGTGTGCCGGTGCGTCGCCGAGTAGATCGCGGCCGGGATCGCCACGACGTGCACGAAAATCACCGCGGTGATGTTGATCAGCAGCGTCAGCCAGAGCGCATCGCCGACGACCTCCGCCACCGGCTTGTCGTACTCGAACGACCAGCCCCAATCGCCCTGCAGCAGGCCGGAGAACCCGGCCGGTCCCGGCATGGCGCCGATCCACATCAGGTATTGCTGCCAGACCGGCCGATCGAGGCCGTACTGGCTGATGAGCAATTCGGCCTTCGCCACCGAGCCCGCGTCCCCGGTGGCGCGCAGCTCCATGATCCGGTTGGTGAGGTAATCCCCCGGCGGCAGCTTGATAATGACGAAGACGAGCGCCGAGATGACGAGGAGCGTCAGCGCCATCGTCACCAGGCGGCGGAGGATCTGGACGATCACCGGACCTCCGCGCGCTTGTCGGCGCCCTTGTCCCAGAACAGCTCGTCGAGGCGCTGAACACCGATCATCGCGGTGGGCTCCCAGGAATAGAGGGCGCGTTTCGGCAGGTTGATCAGGCGGTCGGCGCCGACCACCGGCTGAAGCGCGCCCGCCACCGTGCCGATCACCCAGGTGTTGCGCGCGTGGTTCATCAGCATCTCGCGCCAGATGTCGGCCTGCTTCCCGGAATCGTCGGTCTCGCGCCACGCGCGGTCGAGTTGGATCAGCCGCTGCACGTCCGGGACGTCGCAGGGCTGCCCGCTCTTGCCACGACTCTCGACGTTCAGGCTCCAGAGCGGCCAGGCGTAGTGCTCCGGCTGGGCCGGGCTCAGCTCCGTGGGCGGCATGATCGCGGTCGGGACCGCGAGGTCGAGGCCCTGCGCGGCGACCATGATCGTCATGCCGGCGATGGAGCGCCTGCGCAGGTTCGTGCGCTCCTGGGGCTTGGTGATCAGGCGGATGCCGACCTCGCGCCAGAACTCCGTGATCAGCAGCAGCGCGTCGAGCACCATCTCGGCCTCGCCGTCGCTCTCCACGACGAGCTCGAGGGCGCGGCCGTCCGGCATCAGGCGCGTGCCGGAGCCGTCGCGGCCGGTCAGTCCGATTGCATCGAGCAGCGCCGAGGCCTGCGCGGGATCGTAGCCGGCGTTCAGGGTCCGCAGCTCCGGCGAGAACAAAGGGCTCTCCGGCACGATCGTATCGTTCCCCTCCGTGCCGATGCCGAACAGCAGCGTGTTGTTCAGCGTCCGCCGGTCGATGGCGAGCGACAGGGCGTGGCGGTAGCGGACGTCGCGATTGAGGGCGCGCCAGACCGGGTCTGCTGTGGTGAGGTTCGGGTAGAGCGCGATCTCCGATCCGCGGGCCACGGGCCACAGGTTGGTCCGGTACTGGTGCGCCTTCTCGCCCTCCTTCAGGCTCGGGATGTCGGGCATCGCCAGGCCGCGGAACATCAGGTCGGCCTCGCCGGCATTGGTCTTGGCGACCAGCAGTCCTTGCGAAGCTACATCCATCACGAGGGTGTCGACATAGGGCAATTGCGTGCCGGCCGTGTCGACCCGGTGGTAGCTGCGGTTCCGCTCGAAGCGGAACCGGGTCGCCGGCGACCGGGTGCGCGGCACCCATCCCTGGAGGGTCGGACAGTCCGGGTTGTTCAGCTCGTAATTGTCGTCGAGGCGGTTATGCAGCGCCGCCCAGCTGCGCAGCTTCTGCGCCTTGGCCTTCGCCTCGGCCGCGTCCTTGCCGACGTAGCGGGTATGGTACGGCTTCAGGTAATGGGACGGGCGGTAGATCAGCGGGTCGCGCGGCGCGGCGAGCGCTGGGAGGAAGGCCGGATTCGGCCGGTCCCAGCTGTAGCGGACGGTGACCGGATCGAGGAACTCGACCTGCGGCGGCTTGCCGTCGACCAGGAAGAAGGCCGGCGGTCCTTCCGGGCTCAGCGCCTTCTCGTTGGCGACGTCCTCCCAATAGTAGCGGAAATCCTCCGTGGTGAACGGGTGCCCGTCCGACCAGCGGTGGCCCTTACGGAGGATGAAGGTGAAGCGTCCGCCCTCGACATCGACCCGCTCCAGCAGGTCCGGCCGGAGGTTGAGGTCGGCATCGTAGCCGACGAGCCGCGTGTAGCCGTAGACCGACAGGTAGCGGACGTCCCGCGCCTTGGCGATCAGCGTCCGGATCGTCCCGCCGGCGGTGCCGAGCTGCCGCCCATGGGCGGTGAGATCGACAATCAGCGGGGAGGTCGGAGGGGCGGGTGCCTCCGCATCAGACCAGCCCGCGCGGGGCCACAGAACCGAGGCGCCGAGGCCGGACAGGAGGGCGCGGCGGGACACGCCGCCGGCGCTCCGTCCGCGAGGCGGGGCACCTCTGCGCGCGCCAGGACGGCTCACGGGCCACCCCGCAGCGTTACCGAGGTGAGCCGCGCCGGCGAGTAGCCGGTGGCGCGGTGCAGGTCGCCGAAGGCGTGGGACCGCACGATCAGCCCGGCCGCCTGCCGGACAAGCGCGTCGTCGGCCGGCTGCTCGAACGCGCGGCCGTTCCGGGTCCAGCGGATCGGCTCCGGGCTGCGCTCGGGTCCGGTGATCATCGCGATCGTCGGATGCGCCGGGCCGCCATGGGCGTGGATCCGGTGCCCGGCGGCGTCGTCGTCGAACAGGAGGCGCGTCAGTCCGCGCGCCTGCGCCTCGACCACCCGCCGCCCCTGAGCGACATGGTCGCCGAAGAACGCCACGGTGGCGGCCGGATCGAGCATGGACCAGTCGGCAGTGGACCAGTCGGCGGTGCTGTAGCGGGCCTGCGGGTCGCGGTACTGGAGGCCCGAGAGATCCGGGTCGTGGCAGAAGATCCTGGCGCGCGGGCAGGCCTGCCGGATCACCCAGGTGGTGAGCCCGCGGAAGACGCCGGATTCGATGACGAAATCCGGCTTCAGCGCCCGCATCGCGACGTAGAGCTGGAGGGCGCCGTTGAAGCCGCTGCCGCCACGGCGCTGGCGGACCGGGGCGGACGGGATCAGGTCCCAGAACGTCTGCACCTGCTCCAGAACGTCGCCGTCCGCGGGGATCCCGGCGGCCGCGAGGTCGCGCTCCAGGATCGCCGCCGCGGATTCCAGCAGCGTCGTCACCTCGCGCGGCGAGGTCGGGCGGTGGCTCCAGTCCGGCGCGGCCGGAACGAGATCGTAGCCCAGGCGGTCGAACAGGGGCGACAGCACCTTGCGGCGCAGGCGCTCCAGATAGACGGGCGGCCGCGGCTGCATCACGCCGCCTCCGCCGCGCGGGCCGTACCGAAGCGGACGCGGTGGCCGGCCTCGATCGCCTGCATGGTGCCGGCCTCCTCGGCCCCAAGCCGGTAGGGCTCGGCCCAGCGCGAGGGATCGTTCTGCTCGCCCGTGATCGCGGCAAAATCGAGCGGGTGGTCGAGGCTCGGATCGGGCACCGCCGCCAACAGCGCCCGCGTGTAGGGATGGACCGGGCGGCGGAACAGGGCGGCGCGAGGGGCCTCCTCGACGATCCGGCCGCGGCACATCACGCTGATCGTGTCCGCCATGTAGTCGATCACTGCCAGGTTGTGGGAGACGATGAGGTAGGACAGGCCCAGTGCTGCCTGAAGGTCCTTGAGCAGATTCAGGATCTGCGCCTGCACCGAGACGTCGAGGGCGGAGACGGGCTCGCCGAGGACGAGCAGCCGCGGCTTCGCGGCCAGCGCCCGCGCGATGCCGATGCGCTGGCGCTGGCCGCCCGAAAAGGCGTGCGGGTAGCGGCCGAGGCCGGCTACGTCGAGGCCGACCATCGCCATCAGCGCCCGGCAGCGCTCCCGCCGATCGGCGGCGGGGACGCCGTGGATCTCCATTGGCTCGGACAGGATCTGGCGGACCGTCATGCGCGGGTCGAGCGAGGCGTAGGGGTCTTGGAAGACGAACTGCACCGTGCGCCGGTAGGCGAACAGAGCGTCGCCGCTCAGGGTGTGGACGTCCCGTGGGCCGGTGCCGTCGCCGAACAGGATGCGCCCCGAATCCGGCTGGAGCGCCCGCATGATCATCTTGGAGACCGTGGTCTTGCCGGAGCCGGATTCGCCCACGAGCCCGAGGGTCTGGCCCGCCGCGAGGCTCAGCGAGACGTCGGAGACCGCGTGGACGAGGCGGGGCTTCTGCCACAGGCGGCCGGCACGCAGCGTGAAGGTCTTGCTGACGCCCTCGACCTGCAGGAGCGGACCTGCGAGCGGCGGTCGCGCCTGGACCGGCGGGATCTCGGCCCGGGCCGGACGGATCGGCGTGAGCCGCTCGCCCGGCGCCATGTCGAACCGGGGAACCGCGTGGAGCAGCGCGCGCAGATACGCGTGGCCCGGCGCGCGCATGACCGTGTCGCGCGGGCCGGCCTCCACCAGGCGGCCGCGATACAGGACCGCCACATCGTGGGCGATGTTGGCGACGACGCCGAGATCGTGGGTGATGAGCAGGATCGCCATCCCGGTCTCCTCCTGGAGACGGGCGAGCAGGGCGAGGATCTGGGCCTGGGTGGTGACGTCGAGCGCCGTGGTCGGCTCGTCGGCGACCAGGAGGGCCGGCTTCAGAATTAGCGCCATGGCGATCATGGCGCGCTGGCGCAGGCCGCCGGACAGCTCGAACGGATAGGTCTTCAGGGCCCGGCGCGGATCCGGGAAGCCGACCCGGGCCAGTGCCTCCTGGGTTCGCGCGTCGGCCTCCCGCCGGTCGACTCCGGTATGGATGCGCAAAGCCTCGCCGATCTGGTCGCCGATCGTGTGCAGCGGCGACAGGCAGGTCATCGGCTCCTGGAAGATCATCGCGATGCGCTGCCCGCGGATCGCCCGCATCGCCGGACCCTCGGCGGGGAGCCGGGCGATGTCAGCCTCCGCGGTACCGTCGCGGAACAGGATCTGGCCACGGGTGATGGACGCGGAAGGCGGCAGGATCCGCAGAATCGCCTGCGCGGTCACGGATTTTCCCGATCCGGACTCGCCGACGAGCGCCAGGGTGCGCCCGCGCATGACATCGAGGGATAGGCCGTGCAGGGCCTCGAACGGTTCGGATTCGGTTCGAAAGGCGACGGCAAGGTCGCGGATGGACAGCAGCGGGCTCAACCAGTCCTCGCGATCTGTGGGACTGAAGAATGCGGCGACGGACCGTTGGTGTCCATTGCGGCATCGTCGAAAAGCTCGCGCGGATCGAGCGCGCGGATTGCGGGATGCTTGAAGAGACGTGCCAGCAGCGCCTCCACGAAGTCCCAGATGGCCGGGTCATGAGCGAGATGGTGGGTCAGCAGGCCGACCGGCCGGCTGGGTTCGCGGGCGATGTCGGCGGCCAGATCGCGCAGCAACGCCTCTGGATCCCGCAACGAGCGGGACCCACGCCAGTCGATTGGGTCCAGCGTCGCGTCGATGCGGCGGAGGCCCGGGACGGGCGCTTCGGGCACCGCGGAGAGGCCGCGATAGCCGAGATCCGGCAGGGCGGCCGCCAGCGTCGGTGCGAGCCGGTTCCAAGGCGGTACGAAAACCGGCAGCAGGACCGGACCGGGCACGCGCTCCCGCGCGAGGCGAAGGCCGTACGCGGCATCGGCCAGGAGCTCGGCGTGCGGCCGGTGCGCGCCGAACTCTGCGGGTTTCTCACCGCTGGGCGCGTGATTGCGATGCGCGAGGCCGTGAACCGCGACGCTCACGTTCTGAGCCGCGGCGAGCCGGCGGCCGAGGGCGGGCTCGATCCCGGCCGGTATGGCGGCGAGCAGGAGCGGCGCGGCGTGGGCCGCAGCGAGCGCGAGCAGCCGGTCGAGGGCTGGCGTCGCGGTGACCGCGTCGTCGTCGCGCCAGAAGAACTGGACCTGCCGGCCGCGCGACGCGGCCTCGTTCAAGGCGCGGTCCAACGGATCCGATCCGGTGCCCGCCGCGGGCCCCCGCGACATGCGCTGGAGGTTCGCGAGCAGCGCCGCCGTGATCTCGACCGATCGACGGGCGCCTCCGAGATCGAAGCCATGGGCGTCTGGCGCCGGCGCGACGCTCCGAGCCTCGACCGCGCGGAGCAGCGTGTCCGCGGTGAGATCCGCCTCCGGCAGGACCTCGGCGAGGCCGTGGGCGGCCAGGCGCTCGGCGCGCAGCCGCTGCTCGGTCTCGTCCCCGGCCTCGAACGGGACCAGCACAGCCGGCGTCCCGGTGGCGAGCAGATCCGTGGCGGTGTTGTAGCCGCACTGACTCACCGAGAGTGCCGCCGCCGCCAGCAGGCTGCGGTAATCGGGCCGGGCGCGGCCGAGCACGCCCTCCGGCAGTGCGTGTCCGATCGCGCGTAGATCTGACTCGGGGACACCGTGCCCGGCCAGGATCTGCCAGCCGAGGTCGGGCCGCCGCCGGGCGGATTCGGCGGCCGCGCGCAGCAGGAGCAGCCCGGCCGGACCCGACCCCGCGGCCACCAGCACGCCCGCGCGCGCGGCGGCCGGGGCCGGGCGGCTGCCCTCGCCGACGTACCCGGTGTAGCGGATCATCGCGCGTGTCCGGCCGTCGAGCGGCCAGGACGCGTCGAGCGGCACCAGCGCTGGATCGCCGTGGACCAGGACGGCATCGTAAAGCGCCGCCACGCGGTCATGCGCCTCGGCGATCCGCTCCGGCTTGGACGAGGCGACCAAGATGTCCCGCACGGAGGCAAGGACGAGCGGGCGCGGCCTCAGAGCGCGGGCGGCTTCCACCAGGGCGAGAAACTCGGCGGCGAGCGCCCGTCGGCCGAACGGGAACAACTCGGTGATGACCGTGTCCGGCCGAAATGACGCCAGGGTCTCGATCATCAGGGCACGGCGGGAATTCAGCAGCGCCGCATCCGCCGGCTCGCCATCCGGGCCGAGCGGCGTCGCGAAAGCCGTCCCGGCGACGCGCAGCGGCGGCAATTGTACGAGGCGCACGCCGTCGAGCCGCACCATCGGGGCCGGAAAGCCGCCGGACACCAGCATCGCGTCGTGCCCGGCCTCGACGAAGGCGCGGGCGAGGGCGGCGGCGCGGGTGAGATGGCCGGCGCCGAGGAGATGCGTCACTGCGATCAGGACGCGCACGCGGACAACTCCTGTTCGCTCGCCGAGGCGGCGGCTCCGAGCCCCGCGGAGGCACGAAGCCGGCCCGCGATCAGGTCGATCGCGGCTTCCTCCGAGAAGTCCTGCACGAGCCGTGCCCGCGCGGCCTCACCGAAGCGCCGGCGCAGGGCCGGCTCGCCCGCCAGGCGTTCGAGGGCCGCTGCCAGGGCTGCGGGCTCGCCGGGCGGGACCAGCACGCCGTGCACCCCGTCGGTGAGGAATTCCGGCGTGCCCGCGAAGCCCGTCGCGAGGATCGGAAGGGCTTGGCTCGCGGCCTCCATGAGCACGTTCGGCAGCCCGTCCCGGTCGCCGCCGGGCGCGGGCTTGGTCGGCAGCACGAACAGGTCCGCCTCGCGCATGGCGGCGATCACGTCGGGCTGCGCCAGCGACCCGCGGAACGACACCCGTGCCGACAGGCCGCGCGCCTCGACCTGCGCCTCCAGGGCGCGCCGCGTCTCGCCGTTGCCGATCAGGTCGAGGCGCCAGTGCAGGCTCGCGGGCAGGGCGGCGACGGCGTCGATCAGGTCGTCATGCCCCTTCTTGGCGACGAGCCGGCCGACGCAGAGGAGCCGGAGCGGCGCCGCGGGATCCGAACCGTCACGGGGTGCCCGCGTTGCGGGCGGGGCAGGGAAACGGCTGAGGTCGAGGCCGTGGTAGGCGAGCAGCGTCCGGCCCGGCGCCAGGTGATCGAGGCGTGCGAGCCCGTCGCGGGTGCAGGTCACGCCCCAGACGGCGTCGGTGAGCTTCTCGCGCAAGTCCCAGTCCGGGGTCGTCCAGATGTCCTTGGCGTGGGCGGAGAAGCTCCAGCCGCGGCCGGTCAGAAGCGCGGCATAGCGGGCGACGCTGGCAGGCGTGTGAAGGAAATGCACGTGGAGATGCGCCACGTCGGCGGGCAATTCCCGCGCGAGGACCAGGGCCTGCCCGAGCCGCCGGATCCGCGAGGCGGTCGGGTCGCGCCGGAAGTCGCGGGCGAACAGCGTGAGAAGCGCCGGGAAGCGCGGTCGCCGGAGCGCGGCGACCAAGCCGGCGAGCACGCGCAGCGGTGCGTCGCGAAGATATTCGGGAAGGTAGGCGACCGGCGCCTGGATCTGCGTGTGCATCGGGTGCCGCGCCCGATCGGTCGGGCGGCGCAGCGACCAGATCTCCAGGGGCAGGCCGCGCCGTTCGAGGGCGAGCAGTTCCTGCGCGATGAAGGTTTCGGACAGCCGCGGGTAACCCTTGAGCACCACGGCGACCCGCGCGGGCTTCACGAGAACGCCCGCACGCAGGAGGACTCCAGAGCGGCGCCCGCCAGGGCACGAACCCTGCGGGCGACCGCGTCGAGACCGTCGAGCAGGCCCGGAACCAAGACCCGCGACGGCTCGGACTGATCCGGAAGGGCGCGCAAGGCCGCAGCCATGCGCTCCGGCGCCCGGCCGTCGGCTTCCATCAGAACCCGGACAAGCCCCAGCCGCTCAGCCGCCTGCGCGCGGATCGCCTGTTCCCGCCGCGGTTCGGTGCGCGGGACGAGGATGGCGCGCCGGTCGAAGGACAGGATTTCGCAGAAGGTGTTGTAGCCGCCCATCGCCACGACGCCGGACGCCTTGCGCATCAGAAATTCGATCTCGCTGTCGAAGGTGATCGCGGAGATCCGCCCGGCGAGCCTGCGGATGCGCGCACCGAAGCGCTCGCGGGTCTCCGCATCGAGGAACGGCCCGAATGCGATGAGGGCGGGGAGGGGAATCCCGGGATCGATCTCGTAGGCGCCGATCACCCAGTCGATGAGCGCCGCGCCGTCGCCGCCACCCCCCGGTGTCACGAGGATGAACGGGCCGGACGCGATGGCCGGCTCCTCCCGGTCGGCACGCGGCTCGGGCAGCGCCCGGCGGAGATAGCCGGTGTAGATCAGGCGCTCGCCGATCCGCGCGGCCATCTCGGCCTCCATCGGCAAAGCCGCCAGCGGCTCGTGGATGCGGCTGAGGCCGTAGACCCAGATCTCGTCGTAGAAGCGCGCCATCGTCTCGGCCGCACCCTTGCGCTCCCACTCGGGAACGAGGCGGTCGGCATCGCCGAGCACGTCGCGGAGGCCGAGGACGAGCAGAATCCCGCGGCTCGCGGCCGCTTCGAGCACCGGCATCAATTCGCCGTGGAAGCCCGCGGGCTCCTTGTCGACGATGACGAGGTTGGGCCTGAAGTCTTCGCAGGCCCGCACGATGATCGAAGATCGCTGGGCGACCGTCCGAGCGAGGGGGATGTCGGCGTCGAGGCTCGCGTAACCGCCGTCGCGGAACTTCGTCACCGGCGGCAGCCGGACCGTGCGCACACCCGGCGCGAATCCGAAACGGTCGATCACCGGCGAGCCCGACACGATCGTCGCTCGCGCCCCCCGGTTGCGCGCGACGATCGCGTTGGCGATCGCCCGCGAGCGCCGCAGATGGCCGAGCCCGAAGGTGTCGTGGCTGTAGATCAGGACGCGTGGGGCGGGAGACGCCTCGTCCACTCGCATCAAGGAGACCGCCCCGTTTGACGGCGCAAGGATCGCAGCCGCCGCCCTCTCGCACAAGCCGGGCCGCACGGCAAACAGCGCGGTCGCTGGCTGGCGCGCCGACGGTCACACGCGTGACGAAATGCGGCTCACTCACCGGCGAGGATTTTCGACAAGCGGTGAGACACGCCGTCTTTCCGGGGTGCCGAAGGCGAGCCCGGACCCGGAGGGGCACGCCGGAGGCGGGCAATCCAGAACCGCTGTCCGTGCAAAGCTCTGGCGCGTCGGTGGGTCTGGATTCCGGGCTCCGCTGCGCGGACCCGGAATGACGGGGTTGAGCGAACGAACCGTTTCGATACAGGGAAGAGCATTGAGCAATCTGCCCGAGCGCGGCCGGCGGCGTCGCCGGGACTGCCGGAGCACAGCGGCAGGAAGCGAAAGTCCTGTTCGGAGCGCGTTTGCCTAACGCGGCAGCGGCCGTGGCATCCGGAACGGCAGCATCAGCCGGACCAGCGGGTTGCGGAACCGGTCCAGCGACAGGCTCTCGTGCATCGCCCGCACCGGCTCGCCGCCGAGCGTCAAGGCCAGCAGCGAGCGCGCGTAGAACGGTGTGTCCTCGAAGGTCGTGAGCACTCGCGAGCGACCGTCGTCGCTGCGGGTCTCCCGCGCCATCCGCCAGAGCTTGGTGGCCGGCAGGGCCGCGGGTGCGGGCGGGCGGATCTCGCGGCGGCTGCCGTCGGTGGCGAAGCGCAGCGACAGGTTCTGACCGCCGCCCTGACGGTGGTGGACGTCATACAGGATGGCGGCGCCGTCCGGCAGCTCGGCCCGGCACCACGTCCACCGCGAGAAGGCCGCCTCCAGGGGCTCGTCGCCGTCATTGGTGTCGAAGTAGCCGCTCCCGCACCAGCGAAGGTCCGGCTGCTCGAAGGCGACTTCGACGCGGGACGACGGTGCCATCGGCCACCAGCGGTGGCGGCCAGCCCGGTCGAGGTGGAACGGTCCTTCCGTGAAGCCACGCGGCTCCAGCCGAATTGAGCCGCGCAGCCTGTGGGGCAGCGGCGCGCCGCGCTCGTCGATCCGGACCGTCAGCGCCGTGCCGTCCCAGGTCATCGCGCTCGGCCCGATCGCGATGTGATCCGGGCCGCGATCGAGGCTGGCGGCGCGGCGCTCGGTCATGGCGAAGCGGCTCCGGTCGCCGTACAGGACCACGTTCATCGCGCAATGCGCGAAAGGGTCCTTCTCGGCGCTCCAGGCGTAGTAGGGTGAGAACACGCTGCCGATGAACGCGATGATCGTCAGGCCCTGCCGGCCGTCGTCGCTCACCGCATCGACATACCACCACGCGTAGCCGCCCCGCGCGACCGCGCCGTCGAAGAGAGGTCGTCCAGGATCGCGGTGGCCGCCAGCCGGCCCGACTGCGCCGCCATCGGAACGCCCGGGCCGGGATGGATCGACCCCCCGCCAAGTAGAGGCCCGGAACGCCCGTCCGCGCGCCGGCCCGCTTGAACGTCGCCGCCCAGCCCTGGGCCGCCCGCCCGTAGAGGGCGCCTCCCGTCCCCGGGAACAGCGTCTCGAACTCCCGCGGCGTCGTCGTGACCGGACCGGATGTCGTTTCCAGCGTCAGCCCGCAGGCTTCGAGCCGGCGCAACAGATTCGTCTCGCATGTCCGGATCTCCACGGGCGTGAGCGGGCGGTCCCGGCCATCCGCCGGGGCGTTGACGAGCATCAGCAGGCGTTCGGGCCCGGGCGGCGGCGGCCCGGCATCGGTCCGGTCCTGAGCGCAGATGTAGACCGTCGGGTCGTCGGGCATCCGGCGCGCGCGCAGGATCGCGTCGAACTCGGCGCGGTAGTCTCGCGAGAAGAACACGGAGTGGTGGGCGAGGGGGAAGCCCGACGGGATTGAGGTCGCGCACAGCGTCACGGCCGAGAGCGAGCGCTCGGCCGGTGCGAGGCGCTCGCCGGCGGATACGGCATCGGCTCCGAGAAGCCCGGCGCCCAAGGCCGCGCAGTCGGCGTTGCAGACGATCCGGTCGGCCGGGATCCGCTCACCGTCGGCCAGGACCACGCCCGCGACCCGGCCCCGTTCCACGACGATCCGGTCGACATGGGCGCCGTACCGGAATGCGGCGCCCCGCTCCACGGCGAGATCCGCCACGGCCCGGGCCAGGGCGCTCAGGCCGCCGTCCACGGTCCAGATGCCGGCTTGCTCGACATGGGCGACCAGCATCAGGGTCGCCGGAGCGGTGAACGGCGAGGCGCCGCAATAGGTGGCGTAGCGGCCGAACAGCTGCTGCAACCGGGGATCGCGGAAGAACGTGCCGAGCGCGGACCACAGGGTGGCAAAGGGCTGAATCCGCCAGAGGTCGCCGAGCCCGGAGAACCCGACCCGCTGGGCGAGGCCCGCCGGACTGGTCCGGCCCTCCCGAATGAA
This sequence comes from Methylobacterium tardum, assembly GCF_023546765.1. Classification (NCBI taxonomy): domain Bacteria; kingdom Pseudomonadati; phylum Pseudomonadota; class Alphaproteobacteria; order Hyphomicrobiales; family Methylobacteriaceae; genus Methylobacterium; species Methylobacterium tardum. Next base: position 3,472,171 of record NZ_CP097484.1, on the reverse strand, counting down.
CGGGCCCTCCAGCGTCCGGTAGACCTCGGCCGAGCGGGCGCAGAACCGCCGGTATCCTTCGGCCTCGCGCGGGCCTGCGAAGGCCGCGATCGCGGCGGCCGAAGCCTCGATGTCCGCGAAGAGATCCAGTCGCTCGTCGCGGCTCCAGGCATGCCGCGCGAGAAGATCGGCCCTCGTCAGCGCGATCTTGTCGACAAGGTCCGCGCCGCATTCGTGGAACAGGGCCTCGAAAACCCAGCGCATCGTCAGCACGGTCGGTCCCGCCTCGACGGCGCGCGTCCCGATCGGAACCGCGCGCATCTTGCCTCCGGGCGCCGGACCGCGCTCGAGCACGAGGATGTCGAGCCCGGCATGGGCGAGCCGCAGCGCGGCGGCGAGACCGCCGATCCCCGCTCCAATTACGATGACGCGCTCCTGCGCCACGGTCGCCTCGCTTCCGGCCCTCATCGGGATTGATCTGCGACGCCGCAAGTGTCAATAAGAAATGACACCTGTTGCTGACAACCGCATACAACACGGGAGGCAACGCGATGGAATCGGGTCGGCGAATCGAGATCGCCCTGGATCGCGCCGTGGCGCACGCGGAGGCCCCGGGTGCGCCGCCGCTCCTCGCGGAAGCCCTCCGCTATGCGGTTTTTCCCGGCGGGCACCGCATCCGCCCACGCCTCTGCCTCTCGGTGGCCCGAGCCTGCGGCGACGATGATCCAGGCGGCTCCGAGGCGGCCGCAGCGGCAATCGAGCTCCTTCACTGCGCCTCCCTGGTCCACGACGACCTTCCCTGCTTCGACGACGCGCCGATGCGTCGGCAGAAGCCCTCGATCCACGTCGCCTTCGGCGAACCCATCGCGGTGCTGACGGGCGACGCCCTCATCGTGCTGGCCTTCGAGACCGTGGCCCGCTCCGCCGGCTCTCACCCGGGGCGGCTCGTACGGCTCGTGGGCCTGCTCGGACGCGCGGCAGGCTCGCCATCCGGCATCGCGGCGGGGCAGGCCTGGGAGTCGGAGGCGCATGTCAGCCTCAGCGACTATCAGCAGGCGAAGACCGGCGCCCTGTTCGCGGCCGCGACGGTGGCGGGTGCCGCAGCCGCCGGAGCCGAGCCGGAGCCGTGGCGCAGGCTCGGCGAATGCCTCGGCGAGGCCTATCAGGTTGCCGACGACCTGCGCGACGTCGCCTGCCGCCAGGAGGAGATCGGCAAGCCGGCCGGTCGCGACGCCACCCTCGGCCGACCGAACGCCGCGGCGCTCCTCGGCACCGGCGGGGCGCTTGATCGCCTGTCGCGGCTGACCCGTGACGCCGTGGCGGCGATTCCGGCCTGTCCCGGCGCGGCCGCACTCACCGCCGAGATCGAGGCGCAGGCGCGGCTTTTCTTGCCGGCGAGCCTGCGGGCGGTGGTGGCCTGAGCGCCGGCCCGCTCCCCGGCGCTCAGGCCTTGGCGCGGCCCCCGACTACCCTCGGAGACCGGTGTCTGGCGTGGCGCAACCGTCTCGTGGCGAGCCCTCGCTTCCAGCGGTGGGCGGCGGGATTTCCTCTGACCCGTCGGATTGCCCGGCGGAACACCCGGGCCCTGTTCGATCTCTGCGCCGGCTTCGTCTACGCGCAGGTGCTCACGGCCTGCATCCGGCTCGATCTGTTCGGGATCCTCACCGAAGGGCCGCTCTCGGTCGCGGCGCTGGCCCTCCGCCTCGACCTGTCACCGGACGCTGCGCGCCGCCTGCTGCGCGGCGCCGAATCACTCGGGCTGGTGCGCGCGGTGTCGGATGACCGGTTCGCGCTCGCGGATCTCGGCGCCGCGCTCGTCGGAAATCCGGGCGTCGCCGCCATGATCGAGCACCACGCGCTCCTCTACGCCGATCTCGCGGATCCGGTCGCGCTGCTGCGCGGACAGGCGCCGCCGACCCGGCTCTCCGGCTACTGGCCCTACGCCCACGGCGGCGCGGGCGATGCACAGAGCGTCGCGCCCTACAGCGGCCTCATGGGCGCCTCCCAAGCCATGATCGCCGAGGACGTGCTCGACGTCTGCGACCTGTCGCGGGTCGAACACCTGATGGATGTCGGCGGCGGCGAGGGCGCGTTCCTCCAGGCATGTGCCCGCCGGCACGCCACGAAAAGGCTGACGCTCTTCGACCTTCCCGCCGTGGCCGACCGCGCTCAGAGGCGCCTCGCGCGCCTCGGTCTCGGCGAGCGGATAACGTGTTGCGGCGGCGATTTTCACGGCGGATTGCCCATCGGAGCGGATGCGATCTCGCTGGTCCGGATCGTCCACGATCACGACGACGCCCCTGCCCAGGCTCTGCTCGCGGCGGCGCATGCCGCTCTGGCGCCCGGAGGGGTGCTGATCCTTGCGGAGCCCATGGCCGGCACCCCGGGCGCCGAACCCGTCGGCGACGCGTATTTCGGCTTCTACCTGCTTGCCATGGGTTCGGGACGGCCCCGTCGCGTCGAGGAGCTTCGCGCCATGTTGCGCGAAGCGGGATTTACCGCTGTCCGCGAGCCCAAAACCCGGCGCCCGCTGCTCACCCGCGTGCTGATCGCCCAAAAATCGGGCGCTGATCTGTAGGTATGTCTTGACGCTTACATATGTCTATCTAGGATGACACTCAGCGGCTTCGCATCGGCGAGAGTCGCGCAACGTCGGGCGGAAGATCCCAGCCATGGATGCTTTGGCCGTCATTCTCGAAAGTCCGGAGCATCTCGCGGTCAAGCACGTCGCACTGACACCGCCGGCTGAGACCGACGCGGTCGTTGCGGTCACATGGAGCGGGATCAGCACCGGCACCGAGCGGCTTCTCTGGTCGGGCCGGATGCCGCCGTTTCCCGGCATGGGATATCCCCTGGTTCCCGGCTACGAATCCGTGGGCACGGTCATCGAGGCCGATGCGGGCGGATCGGTGCGGGTCGGCCAGACGGTCTACGTACCGGGCGCACGCTGCTTCGGCTCCGTCCGGGGCCTGTTCGGCGGCGCCGCCTCGCATCTCGTCGCACCGGCTGGACGGCTCGTTCCGGTGGACGCCGCCCTCGGCGACCGGGCCTGCCTGCTCGCCCTGGCAGCGACCGCATACCGCGCTCTCGGCGGGATCCGGCCCGGTTCGACGCCTCTGATCGTCGGCCACGGTGTGCTCGGCCGGCTGCTGGCCCGCCTGTCGCTGGCGGCGGGCGCCGAGCCGACCATCTGGGAGACGAATCCGGCGCGCAGAACCGGGGCGCTCGGCTACACGGTCCTGGCGCCGGCGGACGATCCGCGACGCGACTACGCGGTCATCACCGACGTCAGCGGCAACGCCGACGGTCTCGATTCCTTGATCGCCCGTCTCGCTCCCGGAGGCGAGATCGTGCTCGCCGGGTTCTACGAGGCGCCCCTCAGCTTCGCCTTCCCGCCCGCCTTCATGCGCGAGGCGCGGATCAGGATCTCCGCAGAGTTTCGGCCCGAGGATCTCGCCGCCGTGACGATGCTGATCGACGGCGGCCAGCTCTCGCTCGACGGGCTGATCACCCATCGCGCGCCGGCGGCGGAGGCCGAGGGTGCCTACCGCACCGCCTTCGCCGATCCCGCCTGCCTGAAGATGATCCTCGACTGGAGGGACGCCGCGTGAACGTTCAGCTCAACAAGGCCGCCCTGTCCCAAGCGACCCAGCTGCGCGCCGAGGCCGCGATCGAGCCCGATGCGGTCGCTACCGCACCAGCGAAGAAAGAGACTCAGATCATCGCGATCTACGGCAAGGGCGGCATCGGCAAATCGTTCACGCTGGCGAATCTCAGCTACATGATGGCCCAGCAGGGCAAGAAGGTCCTGCTGATCGGCTGCGATCCGAAGAGCGACACCACCTCGCTGCTGTTCGGCGGCAAGGCCTGCCCGACCATTATCGAGACCTCGACTAAGAAGAAGCTTGCTGGTGAGGCGGTCGCGATCGGCGACGTCTGCTTCAAGCGCGACGGCGTCTACGCGATGGAACTCGGCGGCCCCGAGGTCGGGCGCGGCTGCGGCGGGCGCGGCATCATCCACGGCTTCGAGCTGCTGGAGAAGCTCGGCTTCCACGAGTGGGGCTTCGACTTCGTCCTGCTCGACTTCCTCGGCGATGTGGTCTGCGGCGGCTTCGGCCTGCCGATCGCCCGGGACATGTGCCAGAAGGTCATCGTCGTCGGCTCGAACGACCTGCAATCGCTCTACGTCGCCAACAACGTCTGCTCGGCGGTGGAGTATTTCCGCAAGCTCGGCGGCAATGTCGGCGTCGGCGGTCTGGTGATCAACAAGGATGACGGCACCGGCGAGGCGCAGGCCTTCGCGGAGGCCGCCGGCATCCCGGTCCTCGCCTCGATCCCGGCCGACGAGGACATCCGCCGCAAGAGCGCGAATTACGAGATCATCGGCAAGCCGGACGGGCGCTGGGGCGACCTGTTCTCCGAACTCGCCGCCAACGTCGCCGAGGCCGCGCCGCACCGCCCGACGCCGCTGTCCCAGGACGGGTTGCTCGGCCTGTTCTCCAGCGAGACCACCGGCCGCGACGTGGTGCTGGTCCCGGCGACCCACGAGGACATGTGCGGCGTCGCCAACGTGGCCAAGCCGTCCCTCGAAGTCGTCTACGACGAGGTCTGACGCGCATGGCCGTCTCCCTCGACATCGCCGATCTGCGGGCCCGGAAGGCGCCGGCCAACGTCGACCTCGCCGCCACGAAAGGCGACGGCCTCGGCTGCCATGCCGGCAAGGACTCAATGGTGGCGGCCGCGGAAGTCGCGGGGATGTCGGAGACGCTGGCGCAGCTGCGCGAGGACTATCCGCAGGGCCCGCACGACCAGCCGCAGAGCATGTGCCCGGCCTTTGGCTCGCTACGCGTCGGCCTGCGCATGCGCCGCACCGCCACGATCCTCTCCGGCTCTGCGTGCTGCGTCTACGGCCTGACCTTCACGTCCCATTTCTACGGGGCGAAGCGGAGCGTCGGCTACGTGCCGTTCAACTCGGAGACGCTCGTCACCGGCAAGCTGTTCGAGGATATCCGCGAGGCAGTCCACGCCACCGCGAAGCCGGACGATTACGACGCCGTCGTCGTCATCAACCTTTGCGTCCCGACCGCCTCGGGCGTGCCGCTGCGCCTGCTGCCGAAGGAGATCGACGGCGTCCGGGTGATCGGGATCGACGTGCCGGGCTTCGGCGTGCCGACCCATGCCGAGGCCAAGGACGTGCTGGCCGGCGCCATGCTGAAGGTCGCCCGCGCGGAGGCCGAGCAGGGCCCGGTGGCAGCACCTCGCGGCGGCCGCTCCGAGCGCCCGAGTGTGGCGCTCCTCGGCGAGGTGTTTCCCGCCGACCCGGTGGTGATCGGATCGCTCCTGGAGCCGCTCGGCCTCACGGCCGGGCCGGTCGTGCCAACCCGCGAATGGCGCGAGCTCTACGCGGCCCTCGACTGCGCCGCGGTGGCGGCAATCCATCCGTTCTACACGGCCTCGATCCGCGAATTTGAGGCGGCGGGCCGCCCGGTCGTCGGCTCCGCTCCGGTCGGCGTCGATGGCACCGCCGACTGGCTGGACCGGATCGGCGAAGCCTGCGGGGTTGCCCGCGCCACCGTCGAGGCGGCCAAGAACCGGATCCTGCCCGGCATACGCGGGGCGCTCGGCGCGATGCCGATCAAGGGCCGGATCACGTTGTCCGGGTACGAAGGCTCGGAATTGCTCGTGGCCCGCCTCCTCGCCGAGAGCGGCGCCGAGGTTCCGTATGTCGGCACCGCCTGCCCACGCACGCCCTGGTCGGAGGCCGATCGCGACTGGCTGGAGGCCCGTGGCACGCAGGTGCATTACCGGGCCTCTCTCGAGGACGATCTCTACGCCCTCGAATCGCTGAAGCCCGATCTCGCCATCGGTACGACGCCGGTGGTGCAGCGGGCGAAGGAGCGCGGCACGCCGGCCCTCTATTTCACGAACCTGATCTCGGCGCGCCCGCTGATGGGTGCGGCCGGCGCCGGCTCCCTCGCCACGGTGATCAACGCTGCCCTGGGCAACCGGGCGCGGTTCGACGCCATGCGCGACTTCTTCGAGGGCGTCGGCACCGGCCACGCCGCGGGCGTCTGGCAGGACGTGCCGCAGAAGCGCCAGGGACCGAAGATCGAGGGCCCCAAGAAGCCGATCGGGGAGATGGCCTGATGCTGATCCTCGATCACGACAGGGCCGGCGGCTACTGGGGCGCGGTCTACGTCTTCACGGCGATCAAGGGCCTGCAGGTCGTCATCGACGGTCCCGTCGGCTGCGAGAATCTGCCGGTCACCTCGGTGCTGCACTACACCGACGCGCTGCCGCCGCACGAATTGCCGATCGTCGTGACCGGCCTCGCCGAGGAGGAGCTCGGCCGCCACGGCACCGAGGGTGCCATGAAGCGCGCCCACGCCACCCTCGATCCAGGTCAGCCGAGCGTGGTGGTGACCGGCTCCATCGCCGAGATGATCGGCGGCGGCGTGACGCCCGAGGGCACCGGGCTTCAGCGCTTCCTGCCGCGCACCATCGACGAGGACCAGTGGCAGGCCGCCGACCGTGCCATGCGCTGGCTCTGGCAGGAATACGGGGCGAAGAAGTTCGCCAAGGGAATCCCGGCCCGGCCGGAGAAGAAGCCCTGCGAGAAGCCGCGGGTCAACCTGATTGGCCCAGCCTACGGCACCTTCAACATGCCCTCCGACCTTGCCGAGATCCGGCGGCTGGTCGAGGGGATCGGCGCAGAGGTGAACCTCACCTTCCCGCTCGGCGCGCACCTCGCCGACGTGCCCAAGCTCGTCAACGCAGACGCCAATATCTGCCTCTACCGGGAATTTGGCCGCCTGCTTTGTGAGGATCTGGAGCGGCCCTACCTGCAGGCGCCGATCGGCATCCTCTCGACCACCAAGTTCCTGCGCTCGCTCGGCGAGATTCTGGGCCTCGACCCGGAGCCGTTCATCGAGCGCGAGCGCCACACCACGATCAAGCCGGTCTGGGACCTGTGGCGGTCGGTGACGCAGGATTTCTTCGGCACTGCCAGCTTCGGCATCGTCGCGACCGAAACCTATGCCCGCGGCGTGCGCCACTTCCTCGAAGACGAGATGGGCCTGCCCTGCCACTTCGCCTTCGGCCGTTCGGCCGGGCTGAAGCCCGACAATGCCGCCGTCCGCGCCGCCATCGCCGCCAAGCCGCCGCTGGTCCTGTTCGGCTCGTTCAACGAGCGGATGTACCTCGCGGAAAGCGGCGCTCGGGCGACCTACGTCCCGGCCTCGTTCCCCGGCGCGATCATCCGGCGGCACACCGGCACGCCGTTCATGGGCTACGCCGGCGCGACCTACCTGGTCCAGGAGGTCTGCAACGCCCTGTTCGACACCCTCTTCCACATCCTGCCGCTCGCCCGCGACATGGACAAGGTCGAGGCGACCCCGGCGCGGCGCCACGCCGAGCTGCCCTGGGACGAGGCGGCGCGACAGGCCCTCGACGCTCTGGTTGAGGCGCAGCCGGTGCTGGCCCGCATCTCGGCAGCCAAGCGCCTGCGCGACGCCGCCGAGCGCGCCGCCCGCGACACCGAATCCGCCGCCGTTGCGCCCGCCCATGTGGCGCGGGCCCGAGCCGATCTCGCCGCGGGGATCCCCGCATGAGCGCCCCTTACGTTTCACCCAGAGGAGACCTGACGATGCGAACGATGGTCCCGACCGGCCGCCAGCACCAGGAAGCGATTCAGTTCCGGCTGATCCTGACGGCGACCTACCCGTTCTTCCTCGCCGCGGCGACGCTGAACCGCTTCAGGCCCGCCCGCGAGATGGCCCGGCCGGGCCTCGCGCCGGCGCACCGCTCGGTGTTCGGCGAGGCCCGCGCAATGGCGGTTCAGGCGATTCCCTTCGCCTTCATGGGCTGATGCGCCCTTGAGCGAGACACTTCCGTCCGGTGACGCGGGGGAAGTCGGGCCGTGACCGCCGCCAGGCATCACGGCTGAACCCGTCGCGCCTCGCCAGAGGTGCGGCCAACACACGGAGGTCTGAACGATGGCGAGTGGCCCCATCACGACAGAAAGACCGAGCAGCCTGTCCGGGCTGACGGAACCGGAAGCCAAGGAGTTCCACGCGATCTTCCTGACGAGCTTCCTCATCTTCACGGCGATTGCCGTGGTCGCCCACATCCTCGTCTGGCTGTGGCGTCCGTGGCTCCCTGGACCGCAGGGCTACGCCTCCCTCGAGGGCGTTCGCGACGCGGCCCATGCCCTCGTCACGATGATCGGCTGAGGAGGATCGGATGCACAAGGTTTGGTTGCTGTTCGATCCGCGGCGCACGCTGGTGGCACTGTTCACCTTCCTCTTCATCCTGGCGCTGCTGATCCACTTCATCCTGCTCTCGACCGACCGGTTCAACTGGCTGGACGGTCCGCGCAACAACAAGGCCGCCGAGAACACCATCACGCTCGCGCTGCCGCAGATGCCGGCCTGACCGCCGGTCCGGACCGCGGCGCGCGAGGGCCGCGGTCACCCCGTCCTTCCTCTTCTCCGGCCTGACTGAGGAGCAGCCGCCATGGCGATGCTGAGCTTCGAGCGCAAATACAGGGTCCGCGGCGGCACCTTGCTCGGCGGCGACCTGTTCGACTTCTGGGTCGGGCCGTTCTTCGTCGGCTTCTTCGGCGTGGTCGGAATGTTCTTCACGGTGCTCGGCACCGCGCTCGTCATCTACGGCGCGGCGATCGGGCCGACCTGGAACATCTGGCAGATCAACATCGCGCCGCCCGACATCAGCTACGGCCTGAAGCTCGCACCGCTGAAGGATGGCGGCCTCTGGCAGATCATCACCTTCTGCGCGCTCGGCTCGTTCGTGTCCTGGGCTCTGCGCGAGGTCGAGATCTGCCGGAAGCTCGGCATCGGCTACCACGTGCCGGTTGCCTTCGGGATGGCGATCTTCGCGTATTTCACCCTCGTGGTGATCCGCCCGTTCCTGATGGGCGCCTGGGGCTACGGCTTTCCCTACGGCATCCTCAGCCATCTCGATTGGGTATCGAACACCGGATACCAGTATCTACACTTTCACTACAACCCGGCGCACATGCTGGCCGTGACGTTCTTCTTCACCACCACGCTGGCGCTGGCGATGCACGGCGGCCTGATCCTCTCGGCGACCAACCCGAAGAAGGGCGAGATAGTGAAGACGCCCGAGCACGAGGACACGTTCTTCCGCGACACGATCGGCTACTCGATCGGCACCCTCGGCATCCACCGCCTCGGGCTGTTCCTGGCCCTTTCCGCGGGGTTCTGGAGCGCCGTCTGCATCGTGATCAGCGGGCCGTTCTGGACGCAGGGCTGGCCGCAATGGTGGGGCTGGTGGCTCAACCTGCCGGTCTGGCGATGACCGGACGACACTTGGCGAGACGACACGGGTGATGCGAGCCGCCGCAGAGCGCGCGGCACTCCGGGGGAGGGCAGGCCATGGCCTATTACCAGAACATCTTCACGCAGGTTCAGGTGCGCCCGCTCGTGCCGGAGCACGGCGTTCCCGTCGCGGCCGACGACCGCGTGGGCAGGCCGTTCAACAGCTACCTGTTCGGGCTCATCGGCAACAGTCAGGTCGGTCCGATCTACATCGGCTACATCGCGGCCCTGTCGATCACCTGCGGTGTCATCGCCTTCGAAATCATCGGGCTCAACATGTGGGCGTCGGTGAACTGGGACCCGATACAGTTCGTCCGGCAATTGCCGTGGCTCGCCCTTGAGCCGCCCCTGCCGAAATACGGCTTGAAGGTCCTGCCGCCGCTCAACGAGGGCGGCTGGTGGCTGATCGCCGGCTTCTTCCTGACCGCGTCGATCCTGCTCTGGTGGGTCCACCTCTACAAGCGTGCCAAGGCGCTGGGCCTCGGCCTCCACGTGCCGTGGGCCTTTGCGTCGGCGATCTGGCTCTACCTCGTCCTCGGCTTCATCCGTCCGCTGCTGATGGGCTCGTGGTCTGAGGCCGTGCCGTTCGGGATCTTCCCGCACCTCGATTGGACCGCGGCGTTCTCGCTCCGCTATGGAAACCTCTTCTACAACCCGTTCCACATGCTCTCGATCACGTTTCTCTACGGATCGACGCTGCTGTTCGCGATGCACGGGGGCACGATCCTGGCCTGCTCGCGCTACGGCGCCGAGCGCGAGATCGACCAGATTGTCGATCGCGGCACGGCCACCGAGCGCGCCGCCCTGTTCTGGCGCTGGACCATGGGCTTCAACGCCACGATGGAATCGGTCCATCGTTGGGCCTGGTGGTTCGCGGTCCTGACCACGCTGACCGGCGGGATCGGCATCCTGCTCACCGGCACCGTGGTGGACAATTGGTACCTCTGGGCGGTCAAGCACCACGTCGCGCCCTCGTACCCGCAGGTCTACGGCCCGATCGTGGATCCCGCCCATCTCGCACCCGGCCCGAGGCCGTGAGGAGGCCGTCATGAAGACGATTCTGGCGGTTGTCGGCGGGGCGCTGGCGCTCTTCCTCACCATCGCGATGTTCGGCGGCGCGGGCTGGACCCATCCGCCCATGGCGGTCAAGCAGACCGGCTTCCGCGGCACCGGCATGGACCTGATCCGGACCCGGGCCGGCAACGAGGCGCTGTCGGAAGCCAACCGGGCACCGGCGCCGGCCGATCCAGCGGATGCCGGGGGCGAGAAGGCCTCGGCCGTCTACGAGAACGTGCAGGTGCTCGGCGATCTCTCGGCCGAGCAGTTCAACCGTCTGATGGTGTCGATCACCGAGTGGGTCGCGCCGCAGCAGGGCTGCACGTACTGCCACAGCACCGAGAACATGGCCTCTGACGAGCTCTACCAGAAGCGCGTCGCCCGGCGCATGCTGCAGATGACGCAGTACATCAACTCATCTTGGAAGGAGAACCACGTCCATCAGGCCGGCGTGACCTGCTACACCTGCCACCGGGGCAACCCGGTGCCGGCCAACATCTGGTTCGATCATCCGGTCCAGGGCGCGGGACGCTTCAGACCGCGCAACAACAGCCAGAACCTGGCCTCGCCGGAGGTCGGCAACACCTCGCTGCCCTACGACGTCTATCAGGCCTTCTACCAGCACAAGGAGACGTCGGAGGACGCCGTCCGGGTCAACGCCACCACGGCGCTGCCGGAGACCAAGGGCAAGCCGATCCAGGACGCCGAGAAGACCTTCGCGATCATGATCAGCATGTCGCAATCGTTGGGCGTGAACTGTACCTTCTGCCACAACACCCGGTCGGTTGCGCAATGGGACACCAGCACGCCCAACCGGGTCCATGCCTGGTACGGCATCCGCATGGTGCGCGACCTGAACCAGGATTACATGACGCCGCTGACCTCGACCTTCCCGCGGAACCGCCTCGGCGTTCTCGGTGACGCGCCGAAGATCAACTGCGCCACCTGCCACAACGGCGCCAACAAGCCGCTGAACGGCGCCAACGTGATCGAGCCCTATCCGGAGCTGTCTCACCCGACGATCTCGGTGAGCCTGCCGACCGGCGAGGCCAAGGACCCGATCCCCGGCACCGACAAGCCGACGCCGAAGCCCTGATCGGCTCTGGAGCGGCCGGCCACCCGGCCGCTTCACGCAAGCTACAGGGAACCTGCAACACGTAGAGGCGTCGATACCGACGGCCAAGCTCGGCCAGGAGAGACGCCCGTGACGATCACCATCTCCAACCTGCAGCCGCTGATCGCGATCCTGGCCGGGATCCTGATCCTGGTGATGCCGCGGCTGCTCAACTACATCGTGGCGATCTACCTGATCGTGGTCGGCGTGATCGGTCTGGGGATCCTGCACTGAGCGGCGCCCGCAGCGCGACGGGGCGGACCTGACAGACCGCCGGCCCCGTCAGCGACCCACGCACACTGCCATCGCGCGTTCATCTTGCGTTGCGTTGCGGGATGGTCCAACCCCGCCCATCAGCTCGGCCGTCGCCGGGCACCAGATACGGACGGGTTCGACATGGCGACCGACAGCGCGAAGTGGGTCTATGCCTTCGGCGACGGCAAGGCGGAGGGCAAGTCGCAGATGCGCGACCTGCTCGGCGGCAAGGGCGCCAATCTAGCCGAGATGTCGAACCTCGGTCTCCCGGTCCCGCCCGGCTTCACCATCACCACCGAGGTCTGCACCTACTTCTACGACCACGGCAAGTCCTACCCGCCGGAGCTGAAGGACCAGGTCGCGGCCGCGCTTGCGCAGGTCGGCACGCTCACCGGCCGCAAATTCGGCGATGCAACGAACCCGCTCCTCGTCTCGGTCCGCTCCGGCGCCCGGGCCTCCATGCCGGGCATGATGGACACGGTCCTGAACCTCGGCCTCAACGACGAGACGGTGCTGGCGCTGGCCAAGGAGGCCGATGACGAGCGCTTCGCCTACGATTCCTACCGCCGCTTCATCACCATGTACTCGAACGTGGTGCTGAACGTGGAGCACCACGCCTTCGAGGAGGCGCTGGAGCACTACAAGGAGAGCAAGGGCTTCGAGCTCGACACTGAACTCGGCGCCGAGGACTGGAAGGTTCTGATCCAGACCTACAAGAAGATCGTGCGCGACGAGCACGGCTCGGACTTCCCGCAGGGCGCCGACGACCAGCTTTGGGGCGCGATCGGCGCCGTGTTCAATTCCTGGATGATTCCCCGGGCCAAGAAGTATCGAGAGCTGAACAACATCCCGGAGAGCTGGGGCACGGCCGTGAACGTGCAGGCCATGGTGTTCGGCAACATGGGCGACACGTCCGCTACCGGCGTCGCCTTCACCCGCAATCCGTCGACCGGTGAGAAGGCGCTGTACGGCGAGTTCCTGATCAACGCCCAGGGCGAGGACGTGGTGGCGGGCATCCGCACGCCGCAGAATATCACCGAGAAGGCCCGCATCGAGGCCGAGAGCGACAAGCCTTCCATGGAGAAGGCCATGCCCGAAAGCTTCGCGGAGCTGACCCGGATCTACGGGATCCTGGAATCGCATTACCGCGACATGCAGGACATGGAGTTCACCATCGAGAAGGGGAAGCTCTGGATGCTCCAGACCCGCAACGGCAAGCGCACGGCGAAGGCCGCCCTGCGCATCGCCGTGGATCTGGCGGGCGAGGGGCTGATCTCCCGTGACGAGGCGATCGGCCGGGTCGAGCCCGGCGCCCTCGACCAGCTCCTGCACCCCACGATCGACCCGAAGGCGGACCGCAAGGTCATCGCCTCGGGCCTGCCGGCCTCGCCCGGCGCGGCGACCGGCGAGATCGTCTTCAACTCGGAAGACGCGGAGGCGCACCGCAAGGCCGAGCGCAAGTGCATCCTGGTGCGCATCGAGACCTCGCCCGAAGACATCCACGGCATGCACGCCGCCGAGGGCATCCTCACCACCCGCGGCGGCATGACCAGCCACGCGGCCGTCGTCGCCCGCGGCATGGGCAAGCCCTGCGTCTCGGGCGTCGGGTCGATCCGGATCGACTACAAGGCGCAGACGCTGACGGTCGGCGGCATCACGCTGAGGGCCGGCGACAAGATCACCATCGACGGCTCGACCGGGCAGGTGATCCAGGGCGAGGTGAAGATGCTGGAGCCCGAGCTGTCGGGCGACTTCGCCACGCTGATGGAATGGGCCGACGCGATTCGCGGCATGAAGGTGCGGGCGAACGCCGACACGCCGACCGATGCGCGGACCGCGCGCAATTTCGGCGCGGAGGGGATCGGTCTCTGCCGCACCGAGCACATGTTCTTCGAGGGTGACCGCATCATCGCGGTGCGGGAGATGATCCTGGCGGACGACGCCGAGGGCCGCCGCGCGGCGCTCGCCAAGATCCTGCCCTACCAGCGTCAGGACTTCCTGGAGCTGTTCACGATCATGTCCGGCCTGCCGGTCACGATCCGCCTGCTCGATCCGCCGCTGCACGAGTTCCTGCCGCACACCGACGCCGAGGTCGCCGAGGTCGTGAAGGCGACCGGCGTCTCGGAGGAGAAGATCCGCCACCGGACGCGGGAGCTGTCCGAGCACAACCCGATGCTGGGCTTCCGCGGCTGCCGTCTGGCGATCGCCTTCCCGGAGATCGCCGAGATGCAGGCCCGGGCGATCTTCGAGGCCGCCGTCCAGGCTGCCGCGGACACCGGCAGCCCGGTCACGCCCGAGGTGATGGTGCCGCTGGTCTTCACCCGGGCCGAGTTCGACATCGTGAAGGCGCGCATCGACGCCATGGCGAAGGCGGTCGCCGAGGAGAAGGGTGCCACCCTCGACTATCAGGTCGGCACCATGATCGAGCTGCCGCGGGCTGCCCTCAAGGCCGGCGAGATCGCCGAGACGGCCGAGTTCTTCTCCTTCGGCACGAACGACTTGACGCAGACGGCCCTGGGCATTTCCCGCGACGATGCGGCGACCTTCCTGGGCCCCTACACCCAGAAAGGCATCCTACCGGCCGACCCGTTCATCACCATTGACCAGGAGGGTGTGGGCGAGTTGGTGCGTATCGGCGTCGAGCGGGGCCGCAAGACCCGTCCTGATATCAAGCTCGGCATCTGCGGCGAGCACGGCGGCGATCCGGCCTCGGTGGGATTCTGCCAGGAAGTCGGGCTCGATTACGTCTCCTGCTCGCCCTACCGCGTGCCGATCGCCAGTGCTCGCGGCCGCCCAGGCCGCTCTCGGCAAGGTCTCGGGCAAGGAAGGCTGATCGTCTGCCGAGGGCGCCTGCGGGCGCCCTCATCGGGCTCGTCAACCAACCGGTCAAATACCGGTTGAAAATGTTTTCGTCCGTACGAACCCGCTCCAGAACGGCACGTTGACTGCTTGAGCCGACGGGTTGCGCGTGTTCCTAGTCGATCCGCCCCGGGGCCTGCGTCACCCGTCGGAATCATCGGCCATGATCCATCCTGATTCCAGCCCGATGTGCGTCGGCGAGACCCACGCGGTGGTGGCGGCCCCAAGCGCCGCGGTGCGCGCCTACCTGGCGCTGGTCGCGGGCCTGGGCGGCCTGACGACGGCCGTGATGCTGATGATGTCGGTCGCAGCCAACAGCGGCGGCGAGGCCGAGCGGATCGCCGGAACCCAGGATGACAGCTACGCGGCGACGCTCGTGGCGGCCCTGGCGGTCAATCTCTCGAAGCCGCTGCGCTGAGTTCGTCCGGGAACGGCGCCGATCGGTCTTTCCGGCAGCCTGACTCGATCGGGATCGAACCGTCAGCCGCGTTCACGCGATGCTTGAACGAGCAATCGAATCCGGATCGGCCGGTCGGTGTGCCGGATTCAGCGCGACCCTGAAACGGCGCGGGCCGCCGATCCCGTGAACCGGGCCGCGGTCAGGTCATCGCCGGGGCTACGCGCGCTGAACCGCGTCGCGACGCGATCCGGCGCTGCCGCGACCACGGCATCGGGTGCCGTATCGCGGACACGGGTGGCCGCGACGCGGACCGGCGCGTTGCGGCTCGCCGGCGACGCCACGGCACCGGCCGACACCGCGTCGAACAGGGCACGCAGCTGAATCTTGGCGTCGGCATCCGGAGCAACCAGGGCGCGGGCCCGGGCCGGCGCCGGCATCGAGGCCCGGCTTTCGAGCGGTGTCGGGAGGTTGGCCATACCGCTATTCAGCGCGGCGAACTGGACCGGCCGCGGCGGTGGGAGCGGCATCGTGATGGCCGCCACGACGGCGGCAATATCCGAGGGCCGGCGCGGCGGCAGCGGCGCCACCACCGACAGCACCGCCTCCTCGGCCGCGGCGGCTGGCTGAGCCCCGGTCAGCAGCGACTTGACGTCGGCGGGCTTGCCGTCAGGCGCCTTAGCCTGCTCGCGCGGCACCAGCGAGCCGCGCAGGGAATCGTCGGCCGCGGGCGCCGCGTAGGCGAGGGCAGTCCGCGTGCCGACCGGGTCCTGCGGGTCGGCGCTCGCGACGGCCACGACGGGTGCCCGGCGGGCCTTCGCCGCGACGGCAGGCGGCGCAGGCGCCGGCGCGGGCTCCGGAGCGGAGCGGCCGCCACCGAACAGGCTCGCCAGGAAGCCGAACAGGCCCGGCCCGTCCTCTTCCTCGCCGCTCGCCATCTGGGTGGTGAGGCCGGCCACGGTACCGCCTCGGGCAAGGATCTCGGCCTTCGCCTCCTCGTAGCGCGGGAAGGGCCGGTTGTCGCTCGGCAGCAGCACGGTCTTGCCGTCGGGGAACAGGCGGGCGAGCTGATCGTGCGTCATGCGCGGCCACATGCGCACGGAGCCGACATCGAGGTGCACGAACGGGGTACCGGCATGCGGGTACCAGCCGACGCCGCCGCGCTGCATCTGGAGGCCGACCTCGCGGATGCGATCGATGGAGACGTCCGGCAGGAAGAAGTCCATGGCCTTGCCAAGCATGTGCTGGCTGTACTCGGCCACCATCTTGGAGCGGCGGCGCAACATCGCGTTGGTGCCGGGCGAACGGTAGGCGGAGACGACGTGGATCGGCTGGCTGGCACCGACCTGCCGGTAGGCCTCCCAGACCGTGTCGAACAGGCGCGGATCCATCTTGGTGGGCTCGTTGACGCGCCAGTCGCGCAGGAGCCAGTTCAGCTGCTCGAGCGCCGCGCGGTCGTAGCGGCCGTCCCGCTTGAACGTGATGGTCGCGCTCTCCTGCGTGTGCGTGTGGTAGATCGTGAGCGCGCGCGTGTCGCCGTTCGCCACCGCGTCCTCGGTCTCGGCCGTGCCGGCGATCAGGCCCAGCGCGACGCCCGTCAGGGCCAGGGCGAAGGTGCGGAGAGGGCGCGGGAGACTCGGCACGATAGTCCTGATCCTCTGCCGGCGCGTGTGCCCGGCGGGTGTCAGGCCGGGTTCCCGGCTGAAACGGCTAAGGCTCGACCGTGGCGAAATCGTGCCCGGCTGTGCGGCCGCGCACGCGAAAGTTGCGGACTGCCGAAGACCTTCGGCTACCACCAGCTCCGCGGGGCCGGCTGCTGCGGGGCCGGCGTCCAGAGTCCGGGCTCGCCGAATTCCGGAGCGCTGTCGGCCCGCGCGGCGCGGCGCGACGCACGGCGGGGTACGGTCACCTCTTCGTAGCGGTTGTCCGGCCACTCGTCGGCGACGTGACGGTGCGTCACCCGGCGCTGAACGGTGCGCGCCGGCGCAGATGTCGCCGTACGCTCGGCCTTGCGCCGCGGCGCCTCGTCCGGCAGCCGGGCCATCGCCGGATTCCCGCCACCTGGCAGCCCGAGGGCTGCACGCATCGGCGCGTCGTATCCGTAGAGGTCGGGCAGGGTGCGGTAGGTGCCGCCATCGTCGACATAGGCGGTGAAGTAGGCGAGGTGCACCGGCAGCTTCTCCGGCAGCCGGAGCGTGCGCTCGCCCTTGCCGATCAGCTTCTTCAGCCGCTCCTCGGACCAATCCGGCAGGACCACGTCCGCGAGGCGGAACGGATCGTCCACGCGCACGCATCCGTGGCTGAAGTCGCGCTTGGAGGCCGAGAACAGCGAGCGGTTCGGCGTATCGTGCAGATAGACCGCGTGCTGGTTCGGGAACATGAACTTGATGAAGCCGAGCGCGTTGCGCTCGCCCGGCGGCTGGCGCAGCGAGATGTGGCCGCCATGGCGGACGACCTCGTAGCCGCCCCAGGTCTTGCCGCCGTAGCCGGCGAGCTTCGGCGCCATCGTCTTCAGGATGGACGGCGGCACGTACCAGGACGGGTTGACGACGGCGTATTCCATCAGCCCCGAGAACAGCGGCGTGCGCGATTCCGGCTTACCGACGATGACGCGCGCCTCGTCGCGCAGGGTGCCGCCGCGATAGGCGCGCAGCCGATATTCGGGAATGTTGACCAGGATGTAGTCGGACCCGAGATCGCCCGGCAGCCAGCGCCAGCGCTCCATGTTGACGATCAGCTCGGCCTCGCCGCCCGTCGGGCGCGCCGACCGGCCGGCATCGGCCAGAGCCAGAACGGTCTGGACGTTCAGGACGCCGTTTCCGGGCAGCCCGCGGCCGCGCTGGAACTTGGCGACCGCTTCGGCGACGACGGAATCATAATCCTCCGGCTCGCCGGGGCCGCGGTCGAACGTGCCGGCAGGCCGGGTCTCGAGCCCGAAATGCGCGCGCAGAAGCGGAACGCGCGGATCGCGCATCCCGACGCGAAGGGCCGGGCCGGACGGCAGCCGCAGCGGCCTCACCGCCGCGGGCGCCGGCCCGCGCAGAGAGGCGAGCCGCGTCTTCAGGGCCAGAAAGCCCGGGGTGGCCGGGTTGTAGCTTTGAAGCGTATCGCCGGTCTTCGCGCCGGCATCGGCCAGCTTCGCCAGCACCTCGTTCCCGGCGGGCAGATCGAGCTTCGGAGTGATCAGCCGCGAGATCGACGCGAGATTGATCCGGCCGCCACGCGCGTCGCGGGCGTAGAGGACGGCCGCAGCGGACAAGCGCAGCTCGGCATCCGCCACGGCCTTCTCGTCCGGCTTCTCGGCGAGGTTGGGAACCGTGTAGGCATGCGCGTCGAGCCCGTCCTCGCCGGCGGCCGCGAGCCGTGCCGCGACCGCCTTCGCGGCCTCGGTCCAGGCACCGTCGGCGATCCAGAGCGGCTTGTAGGCGCGCGCCTCGTAGAACGACCGGATCGCGTCGCGATCCTTGGCCGTGAGGCGCAGGAGCAGGGGCGCGTTGTCACCGAAGCGGGCTAGGATTGCGGCACCGAGGGGGTCAGCGGGCGCGACCGGCGCCGCAACCGTCGGAGCTGGCGCGGGCTCGGCGGCGGGCGCGTCCGGCTTGTAATCGGGAAGCGCCGTCGTGACGGGATCCGACGGCGCGGATTGCGCGGGCGACGACGACGGCGGCGTATCGGCGAGCGCCTTGTCGAGCGCGGCCGTTTCAGCACCGAAGGCGCCGGCCGAAGCCAACGTGCCGGTCAAGAGGGCGGCCAGCGCCATGAGGCTGGAGCGCGGGACGCGCATCGTGATCTCCCGGGGTGCGGCGGCAGGGCCGCACGCTCAGATTGTGATTATCCGCGTAAGCGTGGCATTGGGCAACCGCAGTCTTCGTGAATAGAAGTTTGGTCCAGCGGCTGCCGTCGCGACTTCAAGTCTGCACAGCTTTTGATCTGACTTGTTATCGTCCGAGAGCGGTCAGCAGCGTCCAGCTCTCGGAGCGGCAGGGCCGCCCAATACGGGTGGTGCGCTAGCGCACGTACCGCCCGCTCAAGCGGCGTCCTCGGTCTTCTCCCCGTCCTCGAGGCCGAGGTCCTTCAGCTTGCGATAGAGCGTGGACCGACCGATGCCGAGGCGGCGCGACACCTCCGACATCCGCTGACGGTAGAATTGCAGGGCGTAGCGGATGATCTCCGCCTCGAGCACGTCCATCGGCTTCATCTCGCCGGTCTCCTCGGCGACGAGGGACATGGCGTGCGGATCGCGAACCTCGACGCGCACGATCTCGCGGACCGGCTCAGGAACGTAGGCCGGCATCTGCGCCTGAGTGGGGGCCGCCGGAATGCGCACGTCGAAGCCCTCAACCTGCGCGGCGATCTGCGGGAACTCGGCGACCGTCAACTCGTCCCCGTCGGCGAGGACCACGGCGCGGAACAGGGCGTTCTCCAGTTGGCGGACGTTGCCGGGCCAGGGATAGCGGGTGAGCAGTGCCATGGCCTCCGGGCTGATCGCCCGGACCCGCTTCCCCTCCTCGGCGGCGAAGCGCGCGCAGAACGAGCGGACGAGATCGGGAATGTCCTCGCGGCGCGCCCGCAGCGGCGGCAGGGTCATCGGGAAGACGTTGAGGCGGTAATACAGGTCCTCGCGGAACTTCCCCTGCTTCACGAGGTCGAGCAGCGAACGGTTGGTGGCCGAGACGAGGCGGATATCGACCCGCACCGAGCGCTTGCCGCCGACCGGGTCGACCTCGCCCTCCTGTAGGGCGCGCAACAGCTTCACCTGGGCATCGAGCGGAAGCTCGCCGATCTCGTCGAGGAAGAGGGTGCCGCCCGAAGCCTCGGCGAACTTGCCGGCATGCTTCTCGGTGGCGCCCGTGAACGCACCCTTCTCGTGGCCGAAAAGGGTCGATTCCACGAGGTTCTCGGGGATAGCCCCGCAATTGACGGTCACGAACGGCTTGCCGCGCCGGTCGCCGGACCCCTGGATCGCCCGGGCGAGCACTTCCTTGCCGACGCCGGACTCGCCCTCGATGAGCACCGGAATGTTGGATTTCGCGGCCCGCTCGGCGAGGCGGATGACCCGCTCCATGTCGGGGCTCTTGGAGGTCAGGTCCTTGAAGGTGAGCGCGCCGGAGGCGCGACGGCGCATGCGGCGCACCTCCTCCTCCAGGGTGTCGACCCGCAGGGCGTTCTTGATCGAGACCTGCAGCCGCTCGGCGCCGGCCGGCTTGACGACAAAGTCGACGGCGCCGGCCCGCATGGCGGTGACCACCGTGTCGATCGAGCCGTTGGACGTCTGAACGATGACCGGCGTGGCGAGCCCGTTCTTGCGCATCTCCGCCAGCACGCCGAGTCCGTCGAGTTCCGGCATGACCAGGTCGAGGAGCACCACGTCCGCGCCCTCGGATTTCAGCAGCGTGAGAGCTTCCGCGCCCGTCTCGGCGACCCGCGCCTCGAAGCCGAAGCGGCGCACCGCCGCCTCGGCGAGACGCCGCTGGACCGGATCGTCGTCCACGATGAGCACGGTTGTGGACATGGCGGCTCCTGAACGGCGCGGATCGAATGACGCGGCACAGGACTTGTCCCGGCCGCAGGCTCCGATTCGGCGACTGTTTCGTTTCGAGCCGTAAGGTGACCGAGAGACGTAAAGTGGCGCTTAACGACGTTTCCACCGGATCGTCAGGCGCCGTACCGGGCCACGCCAACCGGCCGCGTTGAACGCGTGGCGGCACACTCGATATCAGGGTACGGGGCCGAGCCCCTTTTCAGAGGAACGCGCGACATGATGCCGAGCCACACCGCATCGCCGGTGAACGTCCGACTGCCGGAAGGCGTGAGCGCCGCGCGCGCCGCCGCGAAGGCTGCCGACCTCGGCCATCTCCCGGAATGGGATCTCTCGGATCTCTATGCCGGCCTCGGCGACCCGGAATTCGCCGCGGACATGAGCCGTGCCGAGGAAGAGTGCCGGCGCTTCTCCGAGACCTATGCCGGACGCATCGCGGAGATCGCCTCCGGCGCCGACGCGTCGGCACGCCTCGCCGAGGCGGTCCGCGCCTACGAGGGGATCGAGGATCTTCTCGGCAAGCTGATGTCCTTCGCCGGGCTGGTCTATTCCAGCGACACCACCGACGAGGCGCGGGCGAAGTTCTACGGCGACACGCGCGAGCGGCTGACGAACGCCTCGTCCGACCTGCTGTTCTTCGCCCTGGAGCTGAACCGGGTCGGCGACGCGGCGGTGAATGCCGCGATGGCCGACGGTCCGCTCGCCCGCTACGCGCCCTGGATCGAGGATCTCCGCCGGGAGAAGCCGCACCAGCTCGGCGACCGGACAGAGAAGCTGTTCCTCGAAAAGTCGGTCACGTCGAACGCGGCCTGGGACCGGCTGTTCAACGAGACGATCGCCTCCCTGCGCTTCACCGTGCAGGGCGAGGAGATGCCGCTGGAGCCCACGCTCAACAAGCTCCAGGATTCCGACGGTGCCGTCCGCAAGGAGGCCGCCGGCGCGGTCAGCGACGTGTTGCGCGGCCATCTGCGCGTCTTCACGCTGATCACCAACACGCTGGCAAAGGACAAGGAGATCTCCGACCGCTGGCGCGGCTTCAAGGACGTCGCCGACGCGCGTCACCTCGCCAACCGGGTCGAGCCCGAGGTGGTGGAGGCCCTGGTCGATGCCGTGCGGGCGGCCTATCCGCGCCTGTCGCACCGCTATTACAAGCTGAAGGCGAAGTGGTTCGGGCAGGAGACGCTGCCCTATTGGGACCGCAACGCGCCGCTGCCGAAGGTCGAGCAACGCACGATTCCGTGGTCCGAGGCGCGCGACACGGTGTTGTCGGCCTACGACGCGTTCTCGCCCAAGATGGCGGGCATCGCCCGGCGCTTCTTCGACGAGAGCTGGATCGATGCGCCGACCCGGCCCGGCAAGGCGCCGGGGGCCTTCGCGCACCCGACGGTGCCGTCCGTCCACCCCTACGTGCTCGTGAATTATCAGGGCAAGCCACGGGACGTGATGACCCTGGCCCACGAACTCGGCCACGGTGTCCATCAGGTGCTGGCCGGCCCGAACGGCGCCCTGATGGCGCCGACGCCCCTGACGCTGGCCGAGACCGCGAGCGTGTTCGGCGAGATGCTGACGTTCCGCAAGCTGCTCGGGGCCACCACCGACACGACCCAGCGCCGGGCGATGCTCGCCGCCAAGGTCGAGGACATGATCAACACGGTGGTGCGCCAGATCGCGTTCTACTCGTTCGAACGGAAGGTCCATCTCGCCCGCGCCAAGGGTGAGCTGACCACCGATCAGATCAACGCCCTGTGGCTGTCGGTGCAGGCCGAGTCGCTCGGCCCGGCGATCACGCTGGATGCCGGCTACGAGCCGTTCTGGGCCTACATCCCGCACTTCATCCACTCGCCGTTCTACGTCTACGCCTACGCGTTCGGCGACTGCCTCGTGAACTCGCTCTATGGGGTCTATGCGCAGGCGGAGGAGGGCTTCGTCGAGCGTTACTTCGCGCTGCTCTCGGCGGGTGGCTCGAAGCCCTACGGCGAGTTGCTGGCGCCCTTCGGCCTGGACGCGAAGGATCCGGGGTTCTGGCAGATCGGCCTCGGGATGATCGAGGGGATGATCGCGGAGCTGGAAGGGATGGAAGGGCAGGGCTGACGACCGATCGGCCGGCCTCGCGCGAGGCCGGTCATCGCGGGTCCCCGCGGCGCAGGGACCCACGCCCCTGGCGTCCGAGCGCCCGCGGCATATCTCCCGGTCAGCCGCAGACAAGCAGACCGAGAGATGGCCGAGACCGATCGCGAAGCCAACCGCTTCTCCGCCCGCGCCGGGCGCTACGCCAGCGTGGGCGCCAATGTCGGGGGCGTCGCCGCCCGGATGGCGATGTCCCGGCTGTTCGGCAAGGAGGGCACGACCAACGCCGCAGCCCTGGCCCAGGCGCTCGGCGGCCTGAAGGGGCCGATCATGAAGGTGGCCCAATTGCTGGCCACCGTGCCGGACCTTCTGCCGCCCGAATACGCGGCCGAATTGCAGAAGCTCCAGGCCGACGCGCCGCCCATGGGCGCTGCCTTCGTCCGCCGCCGCATGCAGTCCGAGCTCGGCGCCGGCTGGCAGGCGCGGTTCGGCAGCTTCGACCTGAAGCCGGCGGCCGCGGCCTCGCTCGGCCAAGTCCACCGCGCCACCACCAAGGATGGCGAGCGACTCGCCTGCAAGCTTCAGTACCCGGATATGCAATCGGCCGTGGAGGCCGACCTCAAGCAGCTGGAACTCGCCTTCGCGCTGCATCGGCGGATGAATTCCTGGCTGGACACCCGCGAGATCGCCAAGGAGATCGGTGCGCGCGTCCGAGAGGAACTCGACTACGAGCGCGAGGCGAAGCATGCCGCCCTCTACGGCGCGGTCCTCAAGGACATCGCGGCGGTGCGCGTGCCGAAGATCTACCCGGACCTGTCGACCAAGCGCCTCCTGACGCTCGGCTGGCTCGACGGCGACAAGATCCTCGGCTTTGCGGAGGAACCGGTCGAGATCCGCAACCGCATCGCGCAGGCAATGTTCAAGGCGTGGTGGCACCCGTTCAGCCGCGCCGCGGTGATCCACGGCGATCCGCATCTGGGGAACTACACGGTCTTCTCGGAGGGCGGTGAGGCCGCCGGAATCAATCTCCTGGATTACGGCTGTGTGCGCATCTTCCATCCCCGCTTCGTCGGCGGCGTCGTAGATCTCTACCGCGGCCTTCTGACCGGCGACGAGGCGCGAATCGTCCACGCCTACGAGGTCTGGGGCTTCAAGAACCTCGACCGGGAGAAGATCGAGATCCTGAACATCTGGGCGCGCTTCATCTACGGCCCCCTTCTGGAAGACCGGACCCGGACCGTCGCGGACGGCGTGAAGCCCGGCGAGTACGGCCGGCGTCAGGCCTTCGAGGTGCATCAGGCCCTGAAGGAGCGCGGCCCGGTGACAGTCCCCCAGGAATTCGTGTTCATGGATCGCGCAGCGGTCGGCCTCGGCGCGGTGTTTCTCCACCTACGGTCGGAGCTTAACTACCACCGGTTGTTCGAGGCCGAGATCGAGCACTTCTCGCTGGACACGCTGGCCGAACGCCAGGGCCAGGCGCTGGCCGAGGCGGGGCTTCCGAACCCGGCCTGATACCCGGCGTAGACCCCTCGAGAGAGCGATCAACTTGCGTGCGTCCGATTGCGGCAGGTAAACGCTTGAGCTACATCCCACCGTGACCGCAAGAAGTCGCGTCTTAGGGAAACGAGCGCACGATGGCTGAGAGTGACACGGTGGCCGGGCACACCTACAGCCCGGCGATGGACGCGCGGACGCACGAGCAGACCTATCGCGGCTTCGTCCGCTTCGTCGAGATCGGCACCGGCGTCGTGATCTGCTGGGTGCTGGCGCTGGCCGTCGGCGGGATTCGCGAAGCGTGGCTTCTGGCGATCGTCGGCGTGATTGTCTCGGGTGCGGCGGGCGCGGTCGGCGCCCTGGCCCCGGCCGTGGGCTGGCGTGGACCGCTGGTCGTCGCCATCCTGCTGCTGCTCTACCTCTTCTTCGCCTGAGGCTGCTGGGGCGGTCTCCGGACCGTCCGCCCTCCAACATTCAGCCCGCTCATGGGATCTCTGAGCGGGCGGCCGACGCGTGGTCGTTGATTAGCTTGACCACAAGTTACATTCGGCCAAGTTCCACCATTGCGCCGCAGGTCCGCATCTCGAAAAGCCGCGAGGGTTCGCGCATTCGAAGGGCCGAGCTTATCCAGGGGAATCCTCGCATGCGCATTGCTGTGCTGTCCGAGACGGACTCCGCGGAACCGCGCGTGGCCGCGGTCCCCGAGACCGTCAAGAAGTTCAAGTCTCTCGGAGCCGACGTCGTGGTGCAGTCGGGAGCGGGCCAGAAGGCCGGCATTCTAGACTCCGAGTACGAGGCGGTGGGCGCTGAGGTCGCGGGAAGCGCGGCCGACGCGGCGCGCGACGCCGATCTCGTCCTGAAGGTGCGGCGCCCGAGTGGCGAGGAGCTGCCGCAGCTCAAGCGCGGCGCGACCGTGATCGCGATCATGGATCCCTACGGCAACGAGGCCGCCCTCAAGGCGATGGCCGATGCCGGCGTCGCGGGCTTCGCCATGGAGCTGATGCCGCGGATCACCCGCGCGCAGGTCATGGACGTTCTCTCCTCGCAGGCGAACCTCGCGGGTTACCGCGCGGTGGTCGACGGTGCCGCCGAGTACGGCCGGGCCATGCCGATGATGATGACCGCCGCCGGCACCGTGCCGGCCGCCCGCGTCTTCGTGATGGGTGTCGGCGTCGCCGGGCTGCAGGCCATCGCCACGGCGCGACGCCTCGGCGCCGTCGTGACCGCCACCGACGTGCGCCCCGCCACCAAGGAGCAGGTCGAGTCGCTCGGCGCCAAGTTCGTCGCCGTCGAGGACGACGAGTTCAAGCAGGCTGAGACTGCCGGCGGCTACGCCAAGGAGATGTCGGCCGAGTACCAGAAGAAGCAGGCGGAGCTGGTCAAGGGCCACATCGCCAAGCAGGACATCGTGATCACCACCGCGCTGATCCCGGGTCGGCCGGCGCCGAAGCTGGTCTCCGAGGAGATGGTCGCGTCCATGAAGCCGGGCTCGGTCCTGGTGGATCTCGCGGTCGAGCGCGGCGGCAATGTCGCCGGAGCCAAGGCCGGCGAGGTCGTCACCACGGATCGCGGCGTGAAGATCGTCGGCCACGTCAACGTCCCCGGCCGTCTCGCTGCAACGGCGTCGAGCCTCTACGCGCGCAACCTCTACGCGTTCGCCGAGACCCTGATCGACAAGGAGTCGAAGGCGCTCGCCATCAACTGGGACGACGAGCTGGTGAAGGCCACGAACCTCACCCGAGACGGCTCCGTCGTCCACGCATCCTTCCAGCCCAAGACC
This sequence comes from Methylobacterium tardum, assembly GCF_023546765.1. NCBI lineage: Bacteria > Pseudomonadati > Pseudomonadota > Alphaproteobacteria > Hyphomicrobiales > Methylobacteriaceae > Methylobacterium > Methylobacterium tardum. Next base: position 3,446,272 of record NZ_CP097484.1, on the reverse strand, counting down.
GATGGACCGGCCTCGGAGGCCGCGTCCGTGGGGCTCGCAAAGTCGGAGGCCAACAAGGCCTCCGGCGCGCAGTGAAGACCGGTCGAGAGGAGTAGCAGAATGGCAACCGTCATCGTCCCTCCCGATCAGGCAGCCGATCAGGCCCGTGTGCTGGCCGATGCCGCACGGGCCGCTGCCGCGGTCGCCCGCAACGCGGCCGATCAGGCCCAGGTCATCGCCGACGGCATGGGCCACGGGCTCAGCGCCGCCACCGGCGGCGCCGTCGATCCCACGGTCTTCCGGCTGGCGATCTTCGTGCTGGCGATCTTCGTCGGGTATTACGTGGTCTGGTCGGTGACACCGGCGCTCCACACGCCGCTGATGTCGGTCACCAACGCGATCTCCTCGGTGATCATCGTCGGCGCGATCCTCGCGGTCGGCGTTCCGCTCATCGAGAAGGGCACCGGGCTGGCCCGGTTCTTCGGCTTCATCGGCATCGTGCTCGCCAGCGTGAACATCTTCGGGGGCTTCCTCGTCACGCAGCGCATGCTCGGCATGTACAAGAAGAAGGGCTGAGCCGGTGTCTGAGAACGTCTCCTCCCTTCTCTATATCGTCGCCGGCGTCCTGTTCATCATGGCGCTGCGGGGGCTCTCGCACCCCACCACCTCCCGGCAGGGCAACCTGTACGGCATGGTCGGTATGGGGCTGGCCATCCTGACCACGCTGGTCGGCCACCCGCCGGCCGGGATCGGTGCCTGGATCCTGGTGCTCCTCGGCCTCGGCATCGGCGGCGGCGCCGGCGCGGTGATCGCCAAGCGCGTGCCGATGACCGCGATGCCGCAGCTCGTCGCGGCCTTCCACTCGCTCGTCGGTCTCGCGGCGGTGTTCGTGGCAGCCGGTGCGCTCTATGCCCCGCAGGCCTTCGGCATCATCGAGAACGGCCACTTCCACAAGCAGTCGCTGTTCGAGATGGGGCTCGGCGTCGCCATCGGCGCGATCACCTTCACCGGCTCGGTGATCGCGTTCGCCAAGCTCGACGGGCGCATGTCCGGCAAGCCGATCATGCTGCCCCAGCGCCACCTCATCAACGGGTTGCTGGCCGCCGGTCTCGTGCTGCTGCTCGCCCTGTTCATCGGCACCGAGTCGAAGGCGATCTTCTGGCTGATCGTCATCGCCTCGCTGGTGCTCGGCGGCCTGATCATCATCCCGATCGGCGGCGCCGACATGCCGGTGGTCGTGTCGATGCTCAACTCCTACTCGGGCTGGGCCGCGGCCGGCATCGGCTTCACCCTCGGCAATCTCGCGCTGATCATCACCGGCTCGCTGGTCGGCTCGTCGGGCGCGATCCTGTCCTACATCATGTGCCACGCGATGAACCGGTCGTTCATCTCGGTCATCCTGGGCGGGTTCGGCGGCGATACCGCCGTGGCCGGATCCGGTCAGGTCGAGACGCGCCCGGTCAAGCAGGGCTCGGCCGATGACGCGGCCTACATCATGAAGAACGCCGAGCGCGTCATCATCGTCCCGGGCTACGGCATGGCGGTCGCCCAGGCGCAGCACTCGCTCCGCGAGATGGCCGACATGCTGAAGAAGGAGGGCGTCGACGTGAAGTACGCCATCCACCCGGTGGCGGGCCGCATGCCGGGTCACATGAACGTGCTGCTCGCCGAGGCGAACGTGCCCTACGACGAGGTGTTCGAGCTCGAGGACATCAACGGTGAGTTCCCGCAGGCGGACGTCGCCTTCGTGATCGGCGCCAACGACGTCACCAATCCGGCCGCCAAGACCGACAAGGCGTCGCCGATCTACGGCATGCCGATCCTGGACGTGGAGAAGGCCAAGACCGTGCTGTTCATCAAGCGCGGTATGGGCTCGGGCTACGCGGGTGTCGAGAACGAGGTGTTCTTCCGCGACAACACCATGATGCTGTTCGGCGACGCCAAGAAGGTCGCCGACAGCATCCTGAAATCCTTCTGATCGTTCAACCCTCGGGTGTGCGGCAGGGGCGGGCAGAGATGCCCGCCCTTTGTCGTTTCGGCCCCCGCTTGGTTTGGCTGCGCTGTTGCGGCGACGCCCGCGCGTCCGCGACCGACGCGGTGTAGGATGACGCCCGTGTCCTGCGCCCCGCTCCTCGCCGAACAGCCTGCCTTCCTGGGTGTGGCCGCCTCCGTGACCGGACGGCGGTGGCAGGAGCGCTGCGGCGGCGCGGCCATCCAGAACCACATCGCCAAGATGGTGCAGGCCCACGGGCTGCCCGAGCTGCTGGCCCGCGTCCTCGCCAGCCGCGGCGTGATACCGGAGGAATCCGCTCGTCACCTCGCACCGCGGCTCCGGGACCTGATGCCGGATCCCGACACGCTGCTCGACATGGATGCGGCGGTGCGTCGGCTCGTCCGCGCCGTGCGGCGGAACGAGACCGTGGCGATCTTCGGCGACTACGACGTTGACGGAGCTGCCAGCGCCGCTCTGCTGGCGGGCTATCTGCGCGGCCTCGGCCTGAAAGCACCCATCCACATCCCGGACCGGATCACCGAGGGTTACGGGCCCAACGTGGCGGCGATCACCGCTTTGGCAGCGGAGGGCGCGACCCTGCTCGTCTGCGTCGATTGCGGAACGAGCGGACACGGACCGCTGGAGGAAGCCGAGAAGTCGGGGCTCGACGTCATCGTCCTCGATCACCACGCCGCCTCGGAGGTCCTGCCGCCGGCGCGTGCGGTCGTGAACCCGAATCGACTCGACGACCTCTCCGGTCTCGGCCACCTGTGCGCCGCCGGGATCGTCTTTCTGACGCTCGTCGCCCTCAACCGCGCCCTGCGGCAGGAGGGGTTTTTCGGGCCGACCCGGCCCGAGCCCGTCCTTACCGATGCCCTCGACCTCGTGGCGCTGGCCACCGTTGCCGACGTGGTGCCGCTCACCGGCCTCAACCGCGCCTTCGTGACACAAGGTCTGACGGTGATGCGTCATCGCAGCCGGACGGGGTTGGCCGCGCTCCTCGACGCGGCCTCGTTGATCGAACCGCCGGAATCCTGGCATCTCGGCTTCGTGCTGGGGCCGAGGATCAATGCCGGCGGCCGCATCGGCAATTCGGGGCTCGGCGCCCGGCTTCTGACCACGGCCGACCCGGTCGAGGCCGCACGGATCGCCGCCGAACTCGACCGGCTGAACCGCGAGCGGCAAGCCATCGAGGCGCAGGCCGTCATGGAGGCAGAGGCCGAAATGGAGCGCGCGCTAAGCCTTGATCCGGCACGCGCCGTTCTGGTCACGGCGAGTGCCGAGTGGCACCCGGGCGTCGTCGGGCTGATCGCGTCGCGGCTGAAGGAGCGCTTCAACCGACCGGCCTTCGCGTTCGCGATTCGCCCGGATGGCAGCGCCACGGGTTCAGGCCGTTCGATCCCCGGGGCCGATCTCGGCCTCGCGGTTCGGGCCTGCGTGGAGGCGGGGCTCGCCAGCAAGGGCGGCGGCCATGCCATGGCGGCCGGCGTGACGGTGCGCGCCGACGATATTCCGCGCTTCGAGGCGCATCTGACAACGCTGCTCGGGGCGAGCGTTGCCGTCGCGCGCGCGGCCGATGCCCTGCTGATCGATGGCGGCCTCAGTGCAGGGGGTGCGACCGCGGAGACTGTCCGGTTGATTCAGCGTGCAGGACCGTTCGGCCAGGGTGCGCCGGAGCCCGTCTTCGCGCTCGGACGGCATCGGCTGGTCGATGCCGGGGTCGTGGGATCAAGCCACGTCCGGGCACGCCTGCGCAGCCGCGATGGGCAGGCCGTCGGGGCGATCTGCTTCCGGGCCGCCGAGCGACCGCTCGGCCTCGCGCTGCTGAACGGGATCGGCCGCGAGATGCACGTGGCGGGAACCCTGTCGTGCGATCGCTGGCGCGGCGCCGAGCGGGCGCAGCTCCGGATCGTCGATCTCGCGCCGGCCGATCCGTAGCGCGTCAGGCGCCTGCCATCACGAGGGCCCAGAACCGCTTGTAGCGGGTGCCCGGCGCGTCGACCCGTGCGATTCCGATCCGCCGGATCTGTGGGAGCAGCATGTTCTTGTTGTGCTCGGGGCTGGCCTTCCACCGGGCGAGCACCTGGTCGAGGGTCTCGGATCCGGCGCTCAGGTTCTCGGCGGCCCAAGACTTCGCCAAGCCTGCCGATGCCATGCGTGAGGTGAAGCTGCCACCGATCTCGTGGCTGAGCTGCCCATGGCGCGCATTGTTGCCGGCCTGGAACGCCGCAGCCTTCACCAGTGCGGGATCCACCACCACGGGGCTCAGCCCGTGCTGGAGGCGATAGGCCGAGATGGCCGCCGCAGCCGACACCTCGCCGAGGATCGCCGGCTGGGTCGCGTTCTCGACAGTCGGCTCGGGCGCGAACGAGAGGCCGCCGCAGCCCGTCAGCGTCAACAGCAGGGTCAGGGCGAGGGCGGGATTCAGTTTCGTCACGGTTGGACTGGCGCGTTGGAGAGGTCTGCGCGCCTCACTCCGGCCCGGTTGCGGCGAAAGCGCGGCGGCGGACGAGACGGGAATTTCCGGCGCGCGATCGTGGCCGCCGTGCCACGCCGGCAGGTCCTTACGCGGCCAGGGCGGCGCTTCCCAGCATCGCGGGCGCGAAGGCGCGCAGCAGCGCGGTATCGAGGTGGCCGCTGCTGTCCGTCATGATGGCCAAGGCCTCCGCGGCGCTGGCAGGCTGCCGGTAGGTCCGCCGTTCCGTCAGCGCCGAGTACACGTCGCAGATCGTCACGATGCGGACGAGGTCCGATATCGCGGGGCCGGACAGCCGATCCGGATAGCCCTTGCCGTCAAGCCGCTCGTGATGATGGCGGACCACGTCGATCACCGCATCCTCGAAGCCGCCCTGCGCCAGCAGCAGATCGGCGCCGATATCGGGATGTCGCTGCATCAAGCGAAGCTCTTCAGGATTGAGCGGGCCCGGCTTGTTCAGGATCTCGATGGGAATGCGCGACTTGCCGATATCATGCAGGAGTGCCGAACTCACCAGCCGCGCGAGATCTGCGCGTCCGAGCCCGATCTGCGCGCCGAACGTCGCGGCGTGACCAGCGACACCGAGGGTGTGCTGGTAGACGCCGATATCGTGGCGCCAGACTTCGGCAAGCCAAGCCGCGATGCCCACTTCCGAGACGGCCGCCAGCACCAATTCAGTACCGCGGTCGATGTCGGCCCGCTGGAACCGCGCGCCGAGGGCAGCGCTGTCGAACAGTTCGGCCACGAGTGCGGTCGCCTGCGAGACGTGCTCGGCGAGCCGTCGCTCCCGCACCTGCGCCGAGCGCGTCGCCTCCTCGATCATCGCGAACGCGTTCGCCAGAACGACCTGACGGGCTGCGACCGCGGGCAGCTGGCGGATCTGCGGAGCTGCGGGCGCCGGCTCCCCGCGGACGAGCATCAGGCGCGGTATTCGCGGCCCGGGATAGCTGAGGGCGGGCTCGATCCGCGCGACTTGCGCGGGAGGCAGATCCAGAATGATCAGGTGAGGCCGCTCGTGCGGGACGGCGGCGCCGGGCGATATGGCCCAGCAATCCATCACCAAGGCGATCGCCCGCTCCAGCCCCACTCGCTCGGTCGGCCGATCCGAGATCAGCAGGACGAACGGGGTCACAGAGAATCGCGGTAGGGGGCCGACGGCCAACACGGTCGCTCCCTCGCCCGCATGGTCAACGATGTGTTGACCTTAGCGGGAAGCTTTGAGGAAAGCGTTAACCCTACGCAGTCAGCAGCGCGACGGCGTCGGTTTAAATGCGTCTCAGGCGAGCTTCGCCTTGCAGACTTCGCGCGCGGGGCCGACGGCCGAACGATCAGCATCGGGAGCCGAGCTCAGGAAGTCCGCGTACTTTACGGCCAGCAGGGCAGGCAAGCCGCGAACGCGGCGAACAGAACGAGGAAGCTGACGGTCATAGCACTCTCCGAAACGACGTCATCGCGTCATATGCTGCGATGCGATAAGTGCCATGCCCGGCCCTTGTCTGGTATGCCAGATATCGAATACCGCGCATGCTCACCATGCATGCAGGTCAGATTGCTGGCCGTTTTCTCGAGCAATGTGCCCCACGCATGCGCTCGGATCGGCCCAACCGATCAAAGATACCGCTCGATCGCGCACAAGCGAATATTGCAGTGCAGTCGGCGACGGTATCGGAGTCACAGTGTCGAAGGGACTGACCACGCCGCCGGAGGCACGTCGGAGGCAAACCTACGGGCATGGCACAGCACTGCCATCACCAACGGCTTCGACACCGGCGAGAAGCACTTTCCCGACCGCCGGCTGATCCGATTTACCGAACTGATTCGATTGCCTCGAGCCGGCATATCGCGTCGGGATTCAGCCGTCGCATCAGAGCTGAGGTCTGCGACGCGCCGGAGAGTTTGTGCCGCGCGACGGGTCGCGGCGACCCGATCCTAGTCGAGGTAATCGCCGTAGGTGTCGACGTGATGCGCCAAGCCGAGGCCGTGCTCGCGCACGAGACGCTCGGCGAGATCGGCATCCCGGGCTTCGAGCGCGGCGATGATGGCGACGTGTTCCCGGATCGACCGCTCCGCCCGGTCACCCTGCCGCAATGCCGTGCTGCGGATGCCGCGGACATGCATCAGAAGATTACTGGTGAGATCCGCGATGGCGTCGCAATGGCCCAGGGCAATGATGCGCTGGTGGAAACGGATGTTGGCATCCGAGTATTCGTCGATGTGCTCGGCCGGCTGCCCTTCGTAGAATTCCGGGAAGGATTCCCGCAGCGAGCGGAGCTGCGCGTCGGTCGCCCGCGTACAGGCGAGACGCGCCGCCATGCTCTCCAACGCCGTCCACGCGTGGATCATGCTGACGATCTCGCGCTTGTTCTTTTTGATGACGAAGACGCCGCGCCGTGCCTCCGAGCGGACGAAGCCCTCCTGTTCGAGGACCGTCAGCGCCTCGCGCACCGGAGTCCGGCTGACGCCGAGATCCTGCGACAGCTTCCGCTCATCGAGCCGCACCTCGTCCGGACGCCCGTAGATGTCCATGTTGGTGATGGCACTCTTCAGCGCCTCATAGGCCAAGGTCCGGAGACTGGAGCTGGCGACGATCGGCTTCACGCTCAACGGTTCGGAGTTCGACATCCCTCGTCCAGTCAACTCACAGATATGATTTCCCGCACGCATTCTCTGTCGTGCGCTCTCATCGGACCTAACTCAAACCTTAGCCAGATCCTAGTCAATTGCGGCTTGGTCCCACAGACCTGTGACGAGAGCCGCCATCCTTGATCGCGCAGCAGTCCGGATGCGTACGGCTGGACCGCCGTTAAACGGCACGTTCGGGATGCCGAACTTAATCCATCGCCTCAATCCGGTATTTTTCTGCATGTTCGATTGACAGTCAGGGATGATATCAGCACCATCTTTCTGGCATACCGTCGACCACACGGCTCCGAATGCTATCGTCGATGACGTGTGCTGGAGGCAATGCGAACAAATTTGCCTGCGGGCCAAGAATTTTCCAAGAACGACGGACGGTTTGTTCTGCCATGACGCGCTGAGGCAGGGCATAAAACCGTACAGCGCATAAGGCATAAAGAATACTGCCTAGGAGGGAAGCGTATGTCCGAGATCCACAAACCGGTGGGGCGCGGCCGATGGCTGCAACTCGCCTTCGGCGTCGTCTGCATGTGCATGATTGCCAACATGCAGTACGGCTGGACCTTCTTCGTGAACCCGATGCAGGAGCGGCACGGCTGGGATCGCGCCGCGATCCAGGTCGCCTTCACCCTTTTCGTTGTCACCGAGACCTGGCTGGTTCCGATCGAGGGCTGGTTCGCCGATAAGTACGGCCCGCGGATCGTCACCCTGTTCGGCGGCCTGCTCTGCGGCATCGCCTGGGTGATCAACTCCTACGCAGAATCGCTCACGGTGCTCTACATCGCGGCCGCGATCGGCGGCACCGGCGCCGGCGCCGTCTATGGCACCTGCGTGGGCAACTCCCTGAAGTGGTTCCCGGACCGCCGCGGTCTCGCCGCCGGTATCACCGCAATGGGCTTCGGCGCGGGCTCTGCGCTCACCGTCGTGCCGATCCAGGCGATGATCAAGTCACAGGGTTACGAGGCCGCGTTCTTCTACTTCGGCATCGGCCAGGGCGTCATCGTGATGCTGATCGCCCTGTTCCTGATCGCGCCGGCCAAGGGACAGGTCCCGGAGGTTGCGCGGGTCAGCCAGTCGAAGCGGGACTACAAGCCCGCCGAGATGGTCCGGACGCCGATCTTCTGGGTCATGTACGCCATGTTCGTCATGATGGCCGCCGGCGGTCTCATGGCGACCGCACAGCTCGGCCCGATCGCCAAGGACTTCAAGATCGCCGACGTCCCGGTCTCGCTCCTCGGCATCACGCTGCCGGCGCTGACCTTCGCGGCGACGCTGGACCGGGTGCTCAACGGCGTCACGCGGCCGTTCTTCGGCTGGGTGTCCGATCATATCGGCCGCGAGAACACGATGTTCCTGTCGTTCGCGATCGAGGGCCTCGGCATCTACGCGCTGAGCCAGTTCGGCCAGAACCCGATCGCCTTCGTGCTGCTGACCGGCCTCGTGTTCTTCGCCTGGGGTGAGATCTACTCGCTGTTCCCGGCGACCTGCGGCGACACCTTCGGGTCGAAATACGCGGCGACCAATGCCGGTCTGCTCTACACCGCCAAGGGAACCGCGGCTCTGATCGTGCCCTACACCAGCGTGCTGACGACCATGACCGGCAGTTGGCACACGGTGTTCCTGGTCGCGGCGGGGCTGAACATTCTGGCGGCCCTGCTCGCGCTCTTCGTCCTGAAGCCGATGCGCGCGGCCTACACCAAGAAGCCCGAGGCCGGCCTCGCGCCAGTCCTGGCTCAGTAGCCGCCACCCGCAGCACCCGAAACAGCCCGGCGCCGTCTTTACGGCGCCGGGCTTCGTGCATACCCGGGATCGGGGAAACCGGAGACCGGGCATGGATACCGACGAGCGCATCGCGCGGGACAGCGTCGTCGCGGCGGCGCGCGACCTCGACGTGCAGGGGCTGAACCGCGGGACGTCGGGGAACGTCTCGGTCCGCTTCCGTGACGGCCTGCTCATCACGCCGTCGGGCTTACCGACCGCCCGCATGCGTCCCGAAGATATCGTCCCGATGGGATTAGACGGCACGCACCCGCCGGACCAGAAACCATCCTCGGAGTGGCGCTTCCACCGGGACATCCTGGCCCATCGGCCGGAGATCGGCGCGGTGGTCCACGCCCACCCCGTCTACTGCACGGCCTTCGCGATGTGCGGCCGGGACATTCCGGCGGTGCACTACATGATCGCGGCCTTCGGCGGGCCCACCGTCCGCTGCGCGCCCTACGCGGCCTACGGCACGGCGGAACTGTCCGAGCTCGCCCTCGCGGCTCTGGTCGACCGCAACGTCTGCCTTCTGGCGAACCACGGCATGATCGCGGCCGGCGCGAGCCTGGAGAAAGCGCTCTGGCTCGCCGTCGAGCTGGAGACCCTGTGCCACCAATACGCTGTCGCGCTCCAGGTCGGCGCACCGGTGATCCTGTCGGACCACGAGATCCACGCGACGGTAAAGCGCTTCCGCGGCTACGGGTTGAACGCGCCCGCGCGGGCCTGACGTCCGGCGGAAGGCGCGCCCAGCCGGCCCGTCCTATCGGCCCAGCACCTGCCCCGCGGCGAGCCCAATCTCCTTGGCGTACTCGGCGGCCGACACCTTTTTGCCGCCCTCCGGCTTGACCTTGCGGACTTCGATCCGGCCGCCCTGCGCGCAGACGCTGAATCCGTTCTCGCCGATGCCGATGACCTCGCCGGGCTTGCCCTTCACGTCGGAGAGGCGGCGGGTCGGGTGCAGGCAGGAATCGAAGATCTGAAGCTTCTTGCCGTCGAGGGTCGTCCAGGCGCCGGGCGCCGGGTTCGCGGCACGGATCAGGTTGTAGATCTGCTCGGCATGAGCGCCCCAGCGGATCTCGGCCTCGGCAGCGCGGAACCACCCCTCGTAGCTCGCCGCATCTTCGTCCTGGTCAACCTCGATGTGCTGCCCGGCGACGACCAGATCGGCCGCCTCGAGCATGGCGTCGACCCCCATCGGGAACAGGTTCTCGAAGTAGACGTCGCCCAGGGTCGCGTCGGCGCCGATCGGGCAGGTCTTCTGTAGGATCACCGGTCCTTCATCGAGGCCGTCGGTGGGACGAAAGATCGTGAGGCCGGTCTGCAATTCGCCGCGGGCGATCGGCCAGTTGATCGAGGACGGGCCGCGGTAACGCGGCAGCAGGCTCGGGTGGTACTGGATCGTGCCGTGCGTCGGGATGTTGACGAAGCTCTGCGGAGCGAACTGCAGCACGTAGGCCATGATGCCGATATCGGCGTTCAGGCCGCGCATGGCCGCCTCCGCCTCCGGGCTCTTCAGGCTCGGGAACTGGAAGACCTGGAGCCCCTTCTCCTGCGCTGCCGTCTTCAGCACGTCCGGCTTCGCGCCGGGCTTCTCCGGCGCGCAGAACACGCCCGCCACGTCATCGCCCCGCTTCAGGAACGCCTCGAGGACGGCTTTTCCGAAATCCTGCTGACCGATGAAGGCGATGCGCATGCGATATCCTGGGCTTGATCCGGATCCCTCGCGGTCCGGAACGGATATTCTAGGGCGCAGATCCAGCCATCGCTTGCCCGCACCCGCTCACGTGATCGCTGAATCAATACGCCCGGGACGGTTCGTCACCGTCCCGGGCTATTTCGTTCCGGATACCGACCAGGGGTCGGGCGACGCTTACTCGGCGGCGATCTTCTGGATCGCGCCGATCGCGCCCGAATTGGCGATCTCGCCGACCTCGGCCTCCGTATAGCCGAGCACGCTGCGCAGGATCTCGTCGGTGTGCTCACCCAGCAGCGGCGAGCGCACCACTTCGCTCGGGCTCGCCGACAGCTTGATGGGGTTGCCGACCGTCAGGTACTTGCCGCGAGTCGGGTGATCGACCTCGACGATCGTGCCCGTCTTCCGCAGGGCCTCATCCTCGGCGATCTCCTTCATCGACAGGATCGGTCCGCACGGGATGTCGTACTTGTTGAGGGTGTCCATCGCCTCGAACTTGGACATCTTCATTGTCCACGCCTCGATCCGCGTGAAGATCTCGTTGAGATGCGGCAGACGGCCCTTCGGGGTGGCGTAGTTCGGGTCGGTCTTCCAGTCGGGCTCACCGATGATGTCGCAGATCGGCTCCCAGACCGCCGCCTGGGTGATGACGTAGATGTAGGCGTTCGGATCCTGCTCCCAGCCCTTGCAGCGCAGGATGCGGCCCGGCTGGCCACCGCCGGAATCGTTGCCCGCGCGCGGGGTCGCCTCGCCGAACGGAATGCCCTCGCCGAACTGGCTGTATTCCCGGAGCGGGCCGTGCGCGAGGCGCTGCTGGTCGCGCAGCTTCACGCGGCACAGGTTGAGCACGCCGTCCTGCATGGCGCAGTCGACCTTCTGGCCGAGGCCGCTCTGCGTCCGGTGATAGAGGGCGGTGACGATCCCGAGCGCGAGGTGCAGGCCGGTGCCGGAATCGCCGATCTGGGCGCCGGTCACCATCGGGATGCCATCGCGGAAGCCGGTTGTGGAGGCCGAGCCGCCGGCGCATTGCGCGACGTTCTCGTAGACCTTGCAATCCTCATAGCGGCCGGGCCCGAAGCCCTTCACCGACGCCAGGATCATACGCGGGTTCGCCTCGTGGATCTTCTCCCAGGTCAGGCCCATGCGGGCGAGTGCGCCGGGCGCGAAGTTCTCGACCAGGACGTCGCATTCCTTGATGAGGCGCCAGAGCACCTCCTTGCCCTTCGGGTTCTTCGAATCCAGCGTGATCGAACGCTTGTTGTGGTTCAGCATCGTGAAATAGAGGCTGTCCACATCCGGAATATCCTGAAGCTGCTGGCGCGTGGCGTCGCCGACGCCCGGCCGCTCGACCTTGATGACGTCGGCGCCGAACCAGGCCAGAAGCTGCGTGCAGGTCGGGCCGGATTGAACGTGCGTGAAGTCCAGGATGCGGACGCCTTCGAGGGCCTTGGTCATGATCGGTCTCGGAGTTGGAGGCGGTCTTCGGGATGTGGGGAGGCGGCTCAAGCCGCTTGAGTAGCCGGTGCGATTCCCATGCGAGTTCGCGACGTGGGGCGCGCAACGCCGGGTCCGGCGCTTTCCATCCTTCGACGGATCATATCTGCACTCCCTCCCACCACGCGGTTTCGTCGTATCGCGATACCGTCATTCGGACCCAGGGTGACGAGTCCGGCGATTTGTATACCACATGCCATTGTGTGGAGGCGAGTACCCATTGTGGGCGTAGCGCGTCCGCGATCCCGGCCGACCGTAAGCTGACAATCGGGATGGCTCAACACACGTCTCCGCGTCGCCCCGCCTGCGGGCCGATGCGGATGAAAGGCCCTTGGCTTTCGTGCGGGGCCGGTCCATGATTTCGCCAAAATTGCCCGCCTGCGCGGCGAGCAGAACGATGCAACGCTGAACGAGGGACGCCCATGCTCGCCAGCACCAGCCTGATCAAGTCCTCCTGGATTGCCGTGGATGTCGGTCATGACCGGGCCGAACGTGTGCTGGTGGTCGAGACATACATCGCGGTGAGTCCGCTCGAGCCGAACTTCGACGCGGCACAATACGAGCGTGTTCTCGCCTGCGTGCAGAACGTGTTGAAGACACACCCGGAGATCGATCGCGCCTCGATCCTGAGCATGCACCGCGGATCCGGCTGCACCGCTCTGTTCCGGAACCCGCCCGCCTCGGCCAAGCAGCCGGCGGCGGCCTGAGCCGCGTCAGGCGGGATCCGCCTGCGGATCGTTCTGCGATTCGGGCGGGTCTAGCGCGACGCGGGCCGCGTGGAACCACCAGAGCGGGATGTCGCGGTTCGCCTTGACGAGTTCCGACGCCCAGCCCTCCTTGGGCATCACCTCGGCTCGGTCCGCAAAAAGACGCAACGCGCTCTCGGCGCGCTCCCTGCGGCACCGCTCATGGATCGCCGCCCGCTCGGCCGCGGCCCGCGCGTCGGTCTGCTCGATAAGCCGGCGGGTGGCGAGGTCGTCCGCGTCGAACGCGAAGCGCTGCCAGAACGCTTCCGCCTCCCGTGCCACGTCGCGTTCGCGTCGTGCCAGGGCGAGCGCCTCCTCTGACGCAGCCCTGGCCGCCTCCGCCATCTCGGCACGGAGCAGCATCCGGTTATTGGCCTCCAGCAGTTCCCGCTCACGATCCGGGGCCATCCGCTGGCGGCGGAGCACCCGCAACTCCTCCTCGTTGGCCGATCTGCCGGCAGCCGTGGTGAGCAGATCCGCCAGGGGACCGGCGGCCAGGGCTTCAGCCCGCTGCAGATAGCGTGCACGCAAGCCCGGATGCGCCGCGTCGAGCGCATCATCGTCCCAGGACGGGCGTTCGGCGCTTTCGCTCCGATCAAAATCGTACAGAGCGCGCGCGAGGGAGATGCGCAGCGGGTCGGGCAGCGGTGTCGCGGCGTGTTCGTTCATGAACCTGCATTCGCGATGAGCGATCAACGAAGCCTACAACGCGCCGGCGCGATCGAAGAGACCGGCACGGCGCGACAAACCTGTATTTTTTCTTCGTGCAGCCCCGCGTCCGCTTCCGACGGGATCAAGGCGCACGAACGAAAACGCGTTCCGTCGGTTCAATCGTCCCGCCCTGCGAAAAGGGCCACCGGCAGACCCACAGCAGGTCTATGGCGCTGCGATCAAGCTGGGTTTTGCTCTCGCCGGTCCCGTGCTGCCGTCTTGTCCGCCCGCGGCGAGGGCGATCGGAAAACGGCTGCCATGCCCGCTCACTATTCAGAAGATTTGGCTGTCTCCCAAAGACGATAGCGCGGCCCCGCGACACAGGATACATCGTGAAGCGCGGTCTTCGAGTGCCGATGAATCCACATGGTCCACACCGGCTACAATCCGGCGCTCGTCGCTCTGTCGATCGGCATCTCGATCTTCGCCTCCTACACCGCCCTGGATCTGGGTGCCCGCATCCGGGGACCGGTTCCGGGCGCGCAGTGGCCCTGGATCGCGGGGGCGGCCCTGGCCATGGGCGGCGGCATCTGGTCGATGCACTTCGTCGGGATGCTGGCCTTCGAGATGGGCCTGCCGGCCGCCTACGATATCGGCCTGACGCTTCTCTCCCTGCTCATCGCCGTCGCGTTCACCGGCGGGGCGTTCCTGTGGGTGGCCTACCAGGGGGAGGGGCTCGCGGGTCTGCTCATCGCCGGCCCGCTGATGGGGCTCGGCGTCGCCGCCATGCACTACACCGGCATGGCGGCGCTCCAGATCCCAGGACGTCTCGCCTACAGCGCAGCGGTGGTGGCCCTCTCGGTGGCAATCGCCGTCACCGCCGCGACGGCTGCGCTGTGGCTCGCGTTCCGCCAGCACGGAGTCTGGCAGAAGCTTGCCGCCGCCAGCATCATGGGCCTCGCCGTGGCCGGCATGCATTACACCGGCATGGCGGCGGCCACGATCACAGCGTCGGAGGCCGGCGCCCACGCGGCCCATGCCGGGCTGGTTCCCCAGCGGCAGGAGAATCTGGCCCTCTACGTGGCGGGCGCGACCTTCCTCATCCTGTTCCTGGCGATGCTGGCCTCGTCCATCGACCAGCAGCGCGTTCAGCGCGAGTTGCTGGCGAGCGAGGCGCGCTTCCGCGCCGCCGTCCAGGCCGTCCGCGGCGTGCTCTGGACCAACGATGCCACGGGCCGGATGCTCGGTGACCAGCCGGGCTGGAGCGCGATCACGGGTCAGGCCCGTGGGGCGTACCAGGGTTTCGGATGGGCCGACGCGGTCCATCCCGACGACCGGCAGGAATCCGTCGATCGCTGGAACGAGACGGTCCGCGCGCGGCGCACCTTCGTTCACGAGCATCGGGTTCGCTGCCACGATGGCACGTGGCGGCATTTCGCGATCCGCGCTGTCCCGGTGCTCGACGACCGGGGCGAGGTTCGGGAATGGGTCGGCGTTCACACCGACATCACCGAGCAGCGCCAAGCCGAAGCCGACCTGCGGGAATCGAACGAGGAAATCCAGCGCTACGCCTACATCGTCAGCCACGATTTGCGGTCGCCGCTCGTCAACGTGATGGGCTTCACCAGCGAGTTGGAGGCGACGCGGGTCGAGATCCGGGCTGCCCTCGGCGGCCACCCGCAGGCTGAGCGGATCGACGCGGATTTCGGCGAGGCGCTGGGCTTCATCAAGGCTGCCGTGAACCGGATGGAAGGGCTCATCGCCGCGATCCTGAAGCTGTCGCGGGAGGGCCGGCGCCAGTTCATGCCGGAACCGCTCGACATGACCGCCCTGCTTCGGAGTGTCGTGGACGCGCAGCGGCATCAAGTGGAAGCGGCCGGCGCGACCGTGACGATCGCGGACGATCTGCCCTCGATCGTCGCCGACCGGCTCGCGGTGGAGCAGATCTTCGGCAATCTCCTCGACAACGCGATCAAGTACCTCGACCCGGCCCGCCCGGGACGGGTGACCGTCACCGCCCGGCCCGCCGGCGCACGCGGCGTCTGCTTCTCGGTGACCGACAATGGTCGGGGCATCGCCGAGCGCGACCACGGGCGTGTCTTCGAACTGTTCCGGCGGTCGGGCGCCCAGGACCGTCCCGGGGAGGGGATCGGCCTCGCTCACGTCAAGGCGCTGATCCGGTCGTTCGGCGGCCGCATCGACATCACCTCGAAACTCGGGGAGGGCACGACGTTCAACGTGACCTTGCCGCACGGTGCGTCTACAGCGGTTTTCGAAGACCGTGAGCCGGCGCCCCTCGCCGCCGAATGAGCGTGGAGCGAGCCGTGCATCCCGTCAGCATCGTGATGATCGAAGACGACGAGGGTCACGCGCGCCTGATCGAGCGGAATATCCGGCGGGCGGGCGTGAACAACGAGATCGTGCCGTTTCAGAACGGCACGTCCGCCCTCGAGTACCTGTTCGGGCCGGACGGGTCCGGACTGGCGAGTGCCCGGCGTCACCTTCTGATCCTGCTCGACCTCAACCTGCCGGACATGACCGGGCTCGACATCCTGGAGAAGGTCAAGGCGAACCCGCATACGCGACGCTCACCCGTGGTGGTGCTCACCACCACCGACGACAGCCAGGAGATCCAACGCTGCTACGACCTGGGGGCGAACGTCTACATCACCAAGCCGGTGAACTACGACGGATTCGCCAACGCAATCCGGCAGCTGGGCCTGTTCTTCTCGGTCATGGAGGTCCCCGCGAACCCATGAGCGCGGAGACGACCGGCGCGGATCGCACCGCCGCGGCGGCGCGCATCCTCTACATCGACGACGATCCTGGCCTCGGCCGCTTGGTCAAGCGCTCGCTGGAGGCGCGCGGCTACGCGGTGGAGCTCTGCGCGAGCGGAGCCGAGGGCCTCGCGCGCCTCGCCCAGGGCGGGGTCGACGCCGTGGCGCTGGACCATTACATGCCGGGCCAGACCGGGCTCGACCTCCTGCCGGAGATCCGCAGCCTGCCGCAGGCCCGCCGGTCATCTACGTGACCGGCTCCGAGGACAGTCGCGTCGCGGTGGCCGCACTCAAGGCGGGTGCCGTCGACTACGTCTGGAAGGACATCCAGGGCCAGTTCCGCGAACTCCTCGGCGAGGCCGTCGCGACGGCCTTGCGACAGGAAGCCTTGCGGCGGGACAAGGAGCGCGCGGAAGCCGAGATGCGCGAGGCCCGGGACAGGGCCGAGTTGCTGCTGCGCGAGGTCAACCATCGGGTAGCGAATTCCCTGGCGCTGGTGGCGGCACTCGCGCACATGCAGCGCAATGCCGTGACCGACCCGGCTGCCAAGGCCGCCCTCGACGAGATGCAGGCGCGGATCTCGGCCATCGCTGGGATTCACCGCCGCCTCTACACATCGGAGGACGTGGAGTCGGTTGAGCTGGACGCCTATCTGGCGAGTCTCGTCGAGGAATTGCAGGCGGCAATGCGGGCGAGCGGGCGCGATCATGCGATCCGTCTGCGGGCGGCGCCGGTGCGGCTCTCGACCGACAAGGCGGTCTCGGTCGGCGTCGTCGTGACAGAACTCGTGACCAACGCTTACAAGTACGCCTACCCACCGGGCAGCTCGGGGGAGATCCGGGTCGCGGTCGACCGGGACGCTGCCGACACCGTCTCCCTCGCCGTGGAAGATGACGGCATCGGCTGGACGGGGAGGGCGAGATCCAGGGTACCGGACTCGGCTCGCGCATCGTGCGCGCCATGGCGACGAACCTGCGCTCGGCGCTGTCCTATGTTCCCGGATCGCCCGGCACCCGCGCCGTACTGGTATTCCAAGCCTGACCGGCGGCCTCAGCGCTCCGGGCGCTTGGCCATGCGCTCCAGCGCATCGAGCATCGGCTGCAGCGCGTCGTCCCCGAGCGCGTGGAATCCCAGCGCCCGCCCCATGAACAGCCCCAGGATTGCGAAGAACAGGACCGCGCCGTCGCCTGGACAGGCGCCCTCGATCCGCTCCAGACGGCCCAGCTGATCCGCCACGAAAGCCCGGTAATCAGCAAGCGCCTCGGGCGACTCGATCGAAGCCAGCAGCAGCGCGCGGGACGATTCGTCGTCGTCGCAATAATGCCCGCGGACATGCGCGACCATGGCCTGCGACAGTCGCGCCGGGCCGGGCGGGATCTCGGCCTCACAGGCGGCGATCTCCTCGCGCAGGTCCGACAGCTTTCGGGCCACGAGGGCCGAGATCAACGCGTCCTTCGAGGCGTAGTGATGCAGCACGCCGCCCTTGCTCAGACCGGCCTCGACCGCGACCGCGTCGATGGTCAGCCCCGGGCTCCGCTTTTGCGGAGGACTGCAGCGGCGGCTTCGAGGATGATCTCGGGCCGCTCCGCCAGCCGCCTGCGCTTCGCTTCCATCACTCACCTGCATTAAAAACCGACTGGACGGTATGTAACTGATCGAGTAGGACCACGCCACGCACTCTGCACGAGCCCGGCCGAGAAGGTCGACCGCATGATCCGTTTCGCCGCTCTCTGTCCAACCGGCTTCCTGCTCGCATTGATCGCGCCGGTCGGCATGAACTTCGCCCAGGCAGAGCCTGTCGCGACGGTCGATCCGTCGCTCGCGAGGGTGCGGGTCGTCGAGGCCCAGCGCACGCCGATGGCCCTCGACGTGGTGCTGACGGGCGACATCCAGGCCCAGGCGCAGGTCAACGTCTCATTCCGGACTAACGGGAAGGTCGCCGAGCGACGGGTGGAGATCGGTGACCACGTCGCGGCCGACCAAGTCCTCGCTGTGCTCGAGCCGCTGACCCAGCGGGCGAATCTCGACAATGCCAAAGCGGCCGTCACCTCGTCGGAGGCGCTGCTGACGCAGGCCAGGATGTCGTTCGAGCGGCAGAAGCAGCTTCTGGCCGGCGGCTTCACGACGCGGACCGCCTACGACAACGCCGAGCAGGAACTGAGGACCACGCAGGCCGCGGTGGATTCCGCCAAGGCCGCACTCGGCACCGCGCAGGAGCAGTTCTCCTACACGGAGCTGCGCGCCGGTGTCGCCGGCATCGTGACCAGCCGCAGCTTTGAGGTCGGGCAGGTGGTGCAGTCCGGTCAAACCGTGCTGGTGCTCGCGCAGGACGGGCCGCGGGATGCGGTCTTCAACGTGTACGAGTCACTCACCGCCCAGCCGCCTGCCAGCGAGACCGTGGCCGTCGCGCTGCAATCCGATCCGAACGTCACGGCGGCCGGGACCGTGCGCGAGATTTCGCCCACGGTCGATGCGTCGAGCGGGACGGTCCGCGTAAAGATCGGTCTCCAGTCGACGCCGGGCGCGATGGGCCTTGGGGCTGTCGTGGTCGGGCGGGGACGGTTCGCGCCGCACGAGGCTGTGGTTCTGCCCTGGTCCGCCCTCTACCGCTACGACGGACGCCCCTCCGTGTGGATCTACGATCCGGCCCAGCGGACCGTGTCGGTGCGCGCCGTCGAGATCGATCGTTTCGGGCCGGACATCATCGCGCTGAAGCGCGGCGTCGAGCCGGGCGAGCGCGTGGTGGTGGCCGGCATCCAATTCCTGCGGCCCGGCCAGACGGTCGCGGCCGCCGAGGTCGGAGCTCGTCCATGAGGCCGCATGCGCTCCTCACCGTCACGCTCCTGTCCGCGGTGCTCGGCGGGTGCAACGGTCACGAGGACAAGACGCGGGATTCCGCCGCCGAGGCGGCGCCCGTACGCCCCGTGCTGACGCAGGTCGCCGAACCGAGCGATACCATCACCTTCGGCCCCTTCGCGGGAACGATCGAACCCCGTTACCAGGCGCAGCTCGGCTTCCAGATTCCCGGCCGGATGGTGGCGCGCGACGTGACAGTCGGCGACATCGTCAAGAAAGGGCAGCGGCTGGCCGCCCTCGACATCATCGTCTCACGCTTCGACCTGACGCGCGCCGAGGCCGATCTCGCCGACGCGCGGGCGCAGGCCGAGAACGCCGATGCCGCCGAGGCGCGGACGCGCCGCCTGATGACCGGCAACAGCGTCGCGCAGGCCACCCTCGACCAGGCTGTGGCAAAACGCGAGACCGCCCGGGCGCGCGTCGAGCAGGCGCAGGCAAGCCTTCAGAAGGCCCGCGATCAGATGGGCTACACCGAGCTGAAGGCTGAATTCGACGGCGTGGTCACGCAGCGCCTGGCCGAAGTCGGTCAGGTTCTGAGCGCCGGACAGGGCGTCGTGACGGTGGCTCGGCCCGACGTTCGCGAGGCGGTGGTCGACATTCCGGAAGCCTATGTCGGCGCGTTGCCGGCGGACTGCATCTTCACGGTGGCGCTCCAGAGCGCGCCAGACCTGACCGCCCGCGGTCGGGTACGCGAGATCGCACCGCTCGCGGAGGCCGGGACGCGCTCGCGCCGCATCCGCATCTCGCTCGAGAAACCGAACCCCGCGTTCCGGCTCGGTGCGACCATCAACGTGGCGCTCACCAGCAAGGTCGAGCGACGCTTCCTGCTGCCCGCATCGGCCCTGCTCGATCAGGATGGACGCCGCTCCGTCTGGGTGGTGTCCGCCGACGCCAAGTCGGTGGCACGCCGAGACGTGACGGTGGCGCCGCAGCCCGGCCGGGGGGAGACGGGCCGAATCGCCATCACCGCCGGGTTGCAGCCCGGCGACCGGGTCGTCGTCGCCGGCGTCCACGCGCTGAAGGAAGGCCAGGCCGTGCGCCTGACCGACGGCGCCGTTTGAGCCGGCCGCACGGGGTTTCTGCGTGAAGGACTTCAACCTTTCCGACTGGGCGCTCGGGCACCGCTCGTTCGTCTGGTTCCTGATGCTCGTCTCGCTGGTCGCCGGCGTGATGGCCTATTCGCGCCTGGGCCGCGAGGAGGATCCGCCGTTCACGATCAAGACCATGGTCGTGCAGACGACGTGGCCGGGTGCGACCATCAAGGATACGATCGATCAGGTCACCGACCGGGTCGAGAAGGAGCTGCAGCAGCTCAACGGGCTCGACTACGTCCGCAGCTACACGACCCCCGGGTCGTCCACGGTCTTCGTGCAGTTCCGCGACACGCTGAAGAAGGGCGAGATCCAGCCGGCCTTCTACCAGGTGCGCAAGCGCCTCGGCGACATCAAGGGCCAGTTTCCGGACGGCGTGCAGGGCCCGTTCTTCAACGACGAGTTCGGCGACGTCTACGGCAACATCTACGCGTTCACGGCCGACGGGCTGACCTATCGGCAGCTGCGCGACTACGTGGAGGGCGTCCGCACCGAGGTGCTGCGGGTCCCTGATATCGGCAAGACCCAGCTGATCGGAACCCAGGCCGAGACGATCTTCCTCGACTTCTCGACCCGCAAGCTCGCCGGCTACGGCATCGACTTCCAGGCTCTGATCAAGGCGCTGCAGGCGCAGAACGCGGTCTCGGCCTCCGGTGTGGTCCAGGCGGGTCCGGAACGGGTCTCGCTGCGGGTCAGCGGCTCGTTCGCCTCGGAGGCGGCGCTCCAGGACTTCAACCTCCGAGTGAATGACCGCTTCTTCCGGCTCGCGGACATCGCCGAGATCAGCCGCGGCTACGAGGACCCGCCGGCACCGATGTTCCGGTTCGAGGGCAAGCCCGCCATCGGCCTCGCCATCGCGATGCGGCCGGGCGCCAACTTGCTGCATTTCGGCGAGGCCCTGAAGGAGCGCATGCGGCTGATCGAGGCCAAGCTGCCGGTGGGCGTCGGGGTCCATCTCGTGTCGGACCAGCCCAAGCAGGTGGAGCACGCGGTCGGCGGCTTCACCGAGGCCCTGGTCGAGGCGGTGATCATCGTGCTCGCCGTCAGTTTCGTGAGCCTCGGCGTCCGCGCCGGACTGGTGGTGTCCGTGTCGATCCCGCTGGTTCTGGCGATCGTGTTCGTGGTCATGCAGATCATGGACGTGACGCTGCAGCGCATCTCGCTCGGCGCCCTGATCATCGCCCTCGGCCTCCTGGTCGACGACGCCATGATCACCGTGGAGATGATGGTCGCCCGCCTGGAGCGCGGCGACACGCTGCGGAAGGCCGCGACCTTCGCCTACACCTCAACGGCGTTCCCGATGCTGACCGGGACGCTTGTCACGGTGGCGGGCTTCCTGCCCATCGGGTTCAACGGTTCGGGCGCGGGCGAGTACACCTACTCGCTGTTCGTGGTCATCGCCGCCGCTCTGCTGGTGTCGTGGGTCGTGGCGGTGCTGTTCGCCCCGCTGATCGGCGTCACGCTCCTGCCGAAGACCATGAAGCATCATACCGAGAAGCGGGGCCTCTTCACCCGCCTGTTCCTGGCCGCGCTCCGCGTCGCCATGCGGTGGCGCTGGACCACGGTGGTCCTGTCCCTCGCGCTGATGATCAGCGCGATCGTCGGGATGGGACACGTGCAGCAGCAATTCTTCCCGTCCTCGGACCGGTCCGAGCTGCTGGTCGACCTGACGCTGCCGCAGAACGCCACGATCGCCGAGACCAAGGCGCAGATGGATCGGTTCGAGGCGAAGCTGAAGGACGATCCGGACGTGACGAGCTGGTCGTCCTATGTCGGGCAGGGCGCCGTGCGCTTCTACCTGCCCCTCGACCAGCAGCTCGCGAACGCGTTCTACGGGCAGATCGTGATCGTCACGAAATCCCTGGAGCTGCGCGACCGGGTCATGGCGCGGCTTCAGGACGTCGCCCAGCGCGACTTCGTCGGCACCGACGTGCTGGTGCAGCCGCTGAGCCTCGGGCCGCCCGTCGGCCGGCCGGTCCAGTACCGTCTCAGCGGGCCCAATATGGAGACCGCGCGCCACCTCGCCCTCGACCTCGCGAACGTGGTGGCCTCCGACAAGCGACTCGACGTCCCGACCTTCGACTGGAACGAGCCCGGCAAGGTGCTGCGGGTCGAGATCCTGCAGGACAAGGCTCGCCAGCTCGGCGTGACCAGCCAGGACGTGGCCGGCATCCTCAACGGAATCGAGGGCGGTCAGGCGATCACCCAGGTGCGCGATTCGATCTATCTGGTGAACGTCGTCGGCCGGGCCCGGGCGGCGGAGCGGTCCTCGCTGGACACCCTCCAGTCGCTGCAGGTTGGTCTCGCCAACGGAACCGTGGTGCCGCTCCTCGCCTTCGCGCGGATCGGCTACGACCTCGAGCAGCCGATCGTCTGGCGTCGGGACCGGCTGCCGACCGTGACGGTGCGCGCGACGATTCACGATGCCACGCAGCCCGCCACCATCGTGGCCGCCCTGCAACCCGGAATCGACGCCTTCATCAAGACGCTGCCGGAGGGTTACACGCTCCAGACCGGCGGCGCCGTCGAGGAGTCTGCGAAGGGCCAGGGCCCGATCGCGGCCGTCGTCCCGGTCATGCTGCTCGCCATGGCTCTGCTGCTGATGATGCAGCTCCAGAGCTTCGGGCGGATGCTGCTCGTGTTCACGGTCGCGCCCCTCGGCCTGATCGGCGTGGTTCCGGCGCTCCTGCTGTTCGACAAGCCTATGGGCTTCGTCGCCATCCTGGGCATCCTGGCGCTGATCGGCATCATCATCCGCAACGCGGTGATCCTGGTGAGCCAGATCGAGGAGTTCCGGGCCGAGGGGATGGCCCCGTGGGACGCCGTGTTCGAGGCGACCCACCACCGCATGCGGCCGATCCTGCTGACGGCCGCGGCGGCGAGCCTGGGCCTGATTCCGATCGCCCGCGAGGTGTTCTGGGGCCCGATGGCCTTCGCGATGATCGGCGGCATCCTGGCAGCGACGTTCCTGACGCTTCTGTTCCTGCCCGCCCTGTATGTCGGCTGCTACCGCATCCGACCCTCTGCCGGCGGCACGGCAACGCACGCCGCCTGAGCACCGGCGGTAAGAGATCGCGGCGCCCTGTGTTGGCGCTGCGAGAAACGGTCGGCCCGCCTTTTCGCCCCCTCAGGCGGGCCGACCGTGACGGTCTTGTTGGAGGATGGCGCTCTCCGCCATCACGAGCACAGCGAAGTGACCCAGGACAGCGCGACATCGGCCGTTGTCGCGCTGTCTGGATTGCTTTGCTCCGCTCGCAAAGACGGCGAAGCCGGAGCCAGCATCCGAGCTCCTATCGCACCACGCCCGTCCGGATCGCCAAGTGGTCGGCGAGCTGCCGTCCGTCCGCCCGCACGAAGCTGGATCACCCGCGCTATTCATCGCGACATGCTGGAACATGACGACGGGCGCAACTTTCGCGCCGGCCGGCGCGTAGGGTGGAGCCGTAACGGGGAACTCCACCTGCATGAACGCCTTCATCGCCGTCGTCCTGGTCTGCGCCAACGGCCTCGCCCAGGATGTCTGCACCGACGACCAGGCGCTGGAAGTGCGCAAGGTCCGGGTCGCCAACGAGCTCGGCTGCGCCACCGGGTGGCAGGAGATCATCGCCCGCACCGAGCGGCGCGACGAGATCGGCAAGAGCGCCTACCTCAAGACCGAGTGCCGCCGGGTGAAGGACCCGCAGTGACGGTCGGCCCGCCGCTACTTGTCGTACTTGATGTAGGCGAAGCGGGCATCGGTCGGCGTGCCTTCGAGGCCCTGGCCTTCCTGGCCCGGCTGCCACGCGACCACCTCCTCGATCTTCCGCGCGAGGGCGAAATCCTTGTCGGTGATGCCCTTCGCGGCGTGGTTCATGAGCCGAACCTCGACCCAGGCGTAGGAGGCCGTGATGTCGGGATGGTGCCACGCGGCCTCGGCGAGATGGCCCACCGTGTTGATGACCATCAGCGTGCTCTTCCAGCCCGCCGTCTTGTAGGTGCGGCGGATCCACCCATCCTCCAGCCGCCACGCCGGCAACTCGGCTTTCAGCCGCGCCTCCACGGTCGCCTCGTCGAGAGCGCCTTCGCGTCGCTCGGTCATGGCCCAATCCTCCCGGTTTGCATGAACCCGGTGAAGGTGCCGCCGCGGCCGAGCACGCGCAAGCGCATCGTGCGCGGTGGACGCAGGCCCATGCGGGCCCTATGACCATTTTCCAATGGCGCCCGGACCACTCGGCACCTCAGTCTGCGGCTGCTGAAAACTGCGCAATACGATGGGAGAAGGCGTGATGCTGTCACGGCGCGCGATGCTCGCCGGAAGCCTGCTCGGCGGCCTCGGCCTGCGGGCGGCACGCGCCGACGCGCCGGTCATCCGCCTGGGAAGCCTGCCCTTCGGCACCTCGACCTGGGAGGCGGCCGTCATCAAGGCGCGCGGCCTCGATACCGCGAACGGCTTCCAGCTCGACGCGGTCAAGCTTGCCGGGAACGATGCTGCGCGGATCAGCTTCATCGGCGGCCAGGTCGACACGATCATCGGCGACCTGCTCTGGGCAGCCCGCCTCGGCAACGACGGGCAGGCGGTCCGTTTCATTCCGTATTCGACCTCGGAAGGCGCCGTGATGGTGCCGTCCGACAGCGCGATCAGGTCCTTGAAGGACCTCGACGGCAAGCGTCTCGGCGTGGCCGGCGGCCCCCTCGACAAGAACTGGCTGCTCTTGAAAGCCCAGGCCAAGGACGCTGCCGGCATCGACCTCGAGCACGCCGCCGAGATCGCCTACGGCGCGCCGCCGCTGATCACCCTGAAGCTGGAGCAGGGCGCGCTCGACGCGGCGCTGACCTACTGGACTTACTGCGCGCGGCTGGAGGCCAAGAAGTACCGCCGGCTCGTCGGGGCCGAGGACGTCATGCACGCCCTGGGCGTGTCGGGCGATGTCGCGCTGATCGGCTACCTGTTCCAGGACACGACCGTCAAGGAGAAGCCCGACGCGGTGGCCGGCTTCTCCCGGGCGTCGCGGGCTGCCAAGGACATGCTGGCGCAGGATCCGAGCACGTGGCAGATCGTGCGCCCGCTGATGGCTGCCGAGGACGACGCCACCTTCGAGGCCCTGAAGCGCGATTTCCTAACCGGCATCCCGCGCAGGCCGGTGGCCGAGGAGCGCGCCGATGCCGAGAAGCTCTACGCCGTGATGGCGCGGCTCGGCGGCACCCGCCTGGTCGGCAAGGGCAACGGGCTCCCGCCTGACCTCTACTACGATTCCGGCCGGAATGGCTGAGGCACCCCTCCGCCCGGCTGCCGTGACTTTCTTCCGGAACGCCGGGACCGCATGGGCGCACTGACCCGCATCGCGTCCCTCATCGTGCTCGTCGCCGCGTGGCAGGCCGCGGCGCCGGAGGCCGGGTCGCGTCTGCTGCCGGCCCCCCTCACGGTGCTGCGCTTCATCGTGCAAGAAGCCGAGCGCGGCGACCTCGTCCACAATGTCGGTGTGACGCTGCTCCGGGTCGCGATCTCGTTCACGGTGGCGATGGCGCTCGGGGTCGCGCTGGGCGTCGCCCTCGGGCGGTCGAAGGCCGCCGACCTGACCCTCGACACGCCGCTCCTCGTCCTCCTCAACACACCGGCCCTGGTCATCACGGTGCTGGCCTATGTCTGGGTCGGGCTGACCGAGACGGCGGCAATCCTCGCGGTGGTGCTCAACAAGCTCCCGAACGTGGCGGTGATCGTGCGCGAGGGCGCTCGGAACCTCGATCCAGGCCTCGACGAGATGGCGCGGGCCTACCGCCTCGACCGCCGTACCTGGATCCGCGACGTGCTGATCCCGCAGCTGCAGCCCTACATGGTCACCGCAGCGCGCTCGGGCCTCTCGCTCGCCTGGAAGATCGTGCTGGTGGTCGAGCTGCTCGGACGCCCGGACGGGGTCGGGTTCGCGATCAACTACTACTTCGTCCAGAGCACCGACGTGGCCGCGATCATCGGCTACAGCCTCGTCTTCATGGCCGTGATGATCGGCATCGATGTCCTCCTGCTGCAGCGGCTCGAAACCTATGTCCGCCGCTGGCGCTGAGCCCGTCCTCCAGGTCGCGATCGACTCGAAATGGTACCGGCCCCCTCGCGCCGAGCCGGTCGAGGCCGTCCGCGGCCTCGCGTTCGGCGTCGGCGCCGGCGAGATCGTCTGCCTGATCGGTCCCTCGGGCGCGGGAAAGACCACGACCCTGCGGATCCTGCTTGGCCTCGACTCGGATTTCGAGGGGCGCGTCTCAGGGGCGGACAAGGCCGGGATCGTCTTCCAGGAGCCCCGGCTGCTGCCTTGGCGAAGCATCGAGCACAATGTCCGCCTCGGGCTGCCCCGGGCACGCCGTGACCAGAACCTCGACGGGCTGTTCGCGCAGCTCGGGCTGACGGCTTGGCGCGGGAGCTATCCCAAGGCGCTCTCTCTCGGGATGCAGCGCCGGGTCGCGCTCGCCCGGGCCCTCGCCGCCGGACCGCGGATCCTCGTGCTCGACGAGCCGTTCGTCTCCCTGGACGATGCCGCCGCCGCCGAGCTGCGCGGGCTGGTGGTGGACACGGTGGACAAAGCCGGCATGAGCGTCCTGATGGTGACCCACAACGTCGCCGAGGCCATTGGCATCGCGGATCGTCTTCTGCTCGTGTCGCGGCGTCCGGCGAGCCTGATCGGCGATGTGCCCCTCGACCGTCCGCGACGCGCCCGCGACCGCGCCTGGGCCGAAGCCACGCGGGCGACGCTCGCGGCTCGGCACCCGGACATCATCGCTGTCTAGACCGGACGGCGCGGCCGCCCAGTGCGCCGGTGGTGCGCGGCGTCCCTCTCGGCCGGCGCTCAGTTCGCCTTCGCCTCGACTTCCAGCCGGTCAAGCACCGCGGCCGGCGAGCGCGCGGCGCCGAGATCGATGAAGCCGATCCCCGCCGGCTCCTTGGCCTTGGCGTGCACGACCAGCTTGCCGGGCTTCATCACGAACTGGCCCATGGCGGCGCCGATCCCTTTCGCGGCGGCGCTGTTGCCGAGGATGATCGGCACGCCGAGCAGGCTGGCGGTGACGTATTCCTTGCGCAGCTCATCCGGCTTGAGGCTCATGTCCTTCGACTGCGCTGTGAGGAAGCGCTCGAACAGGCCGGCATTCTCCACCGTCAGGTCGAGGGTCTTGGCGCTCCCGGAGAACATCAGCATCGTCGCCGCCGGCAGGGATCCGGAGAACAGCTCCGGCCCGATGCCACCCAGCGTCCCCGACAACCGGACCGTCCCGATGTCGCGCCCGGTGACCGTGATCTCGCGCAGCGACAGATCGCGCGCCTTCTCGTCCAGGCTCGCATCGGCCACGACGTCGAGGTCGAGATCCCGGTAGCCGTAGATAGGCAGCATGCCGAGGATCGGCGCGCCGGCGAGCAGATCCGCCGGCAGGCTCAGGCCGCTCAGGCTGAGGCGGCTGGTGCTTGGCACGCCGTCGCTGGGCGGCCCGAAGGCCAGGACCGCATTGCGCAGGCCGATCTGGCGCGCGGGGCGGGGCGACACCGTCACGGCGAGAGGATCGACCGCCTTCAGGTCCGCAACCTTGGGATCTGCCGCCTTGCCGACGCCCGGCCGGTTCGCGTCGGGACCGGCGCCGCGCGCGGGGGCCCGGGCGTCGCGTGGGGGCGCCGGGTCTGGCGCAACCTCGGACGGAAGATCGATCGACAGCTCGTTCAGGGTCAGGTTGCCGAGCGTCGGCGCCAGACGGCGCATCTCGACATCCGACAGGCCGGCTTCTGCCCCGGGTTCGACGGCGATCCCGCGCAGCGCCGCCACCGTGGGTGCCAGCGAGGTTCCGGCGAGGGCGAGGCGGCCGATATGCGCGCGGAGACTTCCGCGTGAAAACGCGAGATCCTGCAGAACTGTCCCGGCATCCGATCCCGCGGATGCGTAGCCGACACGGCCGATCTCGAACAGCACCGGCCCCCGCGGGTCGGAATCGCTGACGCTCAGGCCCTGCATCTCCAGGCTTCCCAGGGCGGTCGCCTCGATCAGGTCGGCGGCCGCACCGGCGAAGGCACGCCGGTCATGTGCCCCCTGGAGGCCCGCGGCCACGATCTCGAAGGCCCCGTTCCAACCGTCGGGCACCTGACGACCGCCGAGATCACGCCCGCTCAGGCGCGCGATCTTCACGGTGGTCCCGCGTGCGTCCGAGTAGGTCACGTCGGAGACCTGTACGGTGCCGTAAACCCGCTGGACCGGTCCCTTCCCGTCGCCCGGGAGGGTGTAGAGTCGATTGAGCGCCGCGAGATCGAGATCCGTGGCCCGCACCTGGCCGTAGGTGCCGGAACTGCGATTCGCCCCCGCGACGACGCTGATCGTTGCACCTGCGGCGATCAGCTCGCCGACGCGGCCGCCCCGGACATCGCGCGCGACGACGTCGCGGTACGTGACGACCTGGCGGTTTTCGCCGGGCCCGACATTCTCCGACGTCAGAACCGGAACCGTGAGGCTCCCGGCATCGAGCTGGGCGAGCCGCGTTTCCCAGGGCACGGACGAGTCCGGCCGGAGGATCCCGGCAAGGTCCTCCTTGGAGAGGCGCGTGCCACTCGCCGTCAGCTTCGGCGCCTTGAGCAGCGTCCCGCCGAGCGGCAGCACCACGTCGGTGACGGTGATGTCCTGAACGGCGGCGGCGCCCTCCTGTGCGGCGACGGGCGCCAAGGGAACGCCGAGGCCGAGCAGGGCCATCGCACCGGCCGCCGCCAAGGCCGACCGGAGGCGGAAGCAGGCCTTCGGATGGATCATGACCGTCTCGGGACCGGAGCTTTTGCAGGATCCCGTAGGGGTGCCGCGTTTTGCCGGACCTGGCAATCGCGCGGCCCAGGTCACGCGTCCGAGCCGGGCCGGGTGTCGTAAGAGCGCAACGGCCAGCCGGCGAGCCGCCTAGAGCGAGAAGGACGTGCCGCAGCCGCAGGAGGCGGTCGCCAGCGGGTTTTCGATCTTGAAGGACTGGCCGATCAGATCGTTCACGAAATCGATGGTCGAGCCGCTCATGTATTCCAGCGAGACCGGATCGACGATCACTGTGGCGCCGTCGCGCTCGATCGCGATGTCCTGAGCCTCGCGATTCCGGGCGATATCGAAGGCGTAGGAGAAGCCCGAGCAACCGCCGCCGTTAACGCTGATCCGCAACGACGAGCCGGATGGCTCGGAGCCCATGATCTCGTTGATGCGCTTGGCCGCGCGGGCGGTCAGGGTGATATCAGCCATCGGTCTCTGGCCACGCATTCGTTCGGTGGACGGCGTCGCGCGCGTGTTGCCGCGGACGCCTCGACCCACAAGATATGAGCCACGGGCCCGCGCTGCAACGCGCCGGACGGGGAGGGGTCATGACCAGGTTGCGGGCGAAGGCGAGCGGGCATCGTGCGACCGAACGGTGAGCGCTGGCGCGCGCCCTACGCCACGGATCCGGCCCGGACCCGCGGCCGGCTCATCCCCGAAGCCGGCTCGCCCACGCGCAGCGATTTCCAGCGCGACCGGGACCGGATCATCCACTCGACGGCCTTCCGCCGCCTCAAGCACAAGACACAGGTCTTCGTGCATCACGAGGGCGATCATTATCGCACGCGGCTGACCCACACTCTCGAGGTTAGCCAGATCGGCCGTGCACTCGCCCGGGCCCTGGGCCTCGACGAGGACCTCGCGGAGGCGCTGGCGCTGAGCCACGACCTCGGCCACACCTGCTTCGGCCATACCGGCGAGGATGCCCTCGACGCCTGCATGGCTGCCCACGGGGGGTTCGATCACAACGCCCAGGCCTTGCGGATCGTCACGCGCCTGGAGCGGCGCTACGCCGGTTTCGACGGGCTCAACCTCGCCTGGGAGACCCTCGAAGGCCTGGTCAAGCACAACGGGCCGCTGCTCAGCGCCGACGGTCGGCCGACCCCGCGTTACGCCGAGCGCGGTATCCCGGCCGCCATCCTCGAATACGACGCGCTGAATCCCCTCGACCTGTGGAGCCAGGCCGGCCCGGAGGCGCAGGCCGCTTCGCTTGCCGACGATATCGCCTACGCGGCCCACGACCTCGATGACGGGCTGCGTGCCGGCCTATTCGAAATACCGGACCTACGCGCGGTCCCGTTCCTGGCTGATCTCCTCGACGAGATCGACCGGCTTCATCCGGGTCTCGAACCCTCGCGGAAGATCCACGAATTGGCGCGGCGCGTGATCACGCGCTTCGTCGAGGACGTGATCCGCGAAGGCGGCCGCCGCATCGCGGCTTTGGACCCGCGCAGCATCGAGGATATCCGCCGGGCCGACGCCCCGGTCATCGCGTTCTCGCCGGAGATCGCGGCAGCCGACGCCGACATCATGCGCTTCCTGTGGGGGCGGATGTACCGGCATCCGGGCGTCGTGGCGGTGCGCACGAAGGCCGACGCCATCGTCCGCGACCTGTTCACCGCCTTCACGGCGGATCCGTCGCGCATGCCCGAGGAGTGGAGCACCGGCCTCGACGGCGCCGGCGAGGCGCGCATCGCGCGCAGGGTCGCGGACTACATCGCCGGCATGACAGACACCTACGCGGTGCTGGCCCACCGTAAGCTGTACGCTTCGACGCCGGACCTGCACTGGGAATTGCCGAGTCGGGGATTGCCCCTCGCCGAGCCGTGAGGCCGGGCGAGGGTCATCGCGGTCAGCAGCCGCAGCCGTACCCGTAACCATAACCGCCGTAATAGCCGGCCGGATAGCTGTAGCTGTAGCCGCCATAGGCGGCCGGATAGCCGTAGCCATAACCGTAGCCGCCATACCCGCCATAGCCGTAGGCACCGTAAAGGCTGCCCGCGGCGAGGCCGAGACCCAGCCCGATGCCGGCGCCGGCCAATCCGTAGCCGAGGCCGCGGCCGTAACCGTACCCGTAGCCGCGGCCGTAGAATCCGCGCCCCGCGAATCCGCGATAGCCGTAGCCGCCGCCGTGGAAGCCGCCACCGTAGAAGCCGCCGTACCGGAAGCCGCGGGCCTCTGCGCTCGGAGCAGCCAGGATCACGGCGCCGAGCGCCGCTCCCGCGATCATCAAGGTCTTCATCAGTCTCTCCGTGATCGAGGATCTTACGATCACCGGTCAGGACACCGTCTGATTTCCGTCAAGACAAGGCACGCCCATAGGGATGAGTATTCATCGCACGGGATAACGTGCCCCCGAGCGCCGCTCGGTTCAGGAGGCCTTCGGTTCGCGCATCGGACGCGGCTGCCCGATGCCGTGACACCCCTCCGCCCCCTTGCTAGAGCACCCGGGCGGGCGCAGGCCGGGTAGGCCAGCCGACGAGATCCCCGCGCGAGCGAGACCGAGACCGATGAACATCTTCGCCCTGTTCGAGGCGCGCGTGCGCGAGGCCGTGGAAGCGCTGACGCGCGCCGGCCAACTGCCGGACGGCCTCGACCTCGGCCGCGTGGTCGCCGAGCCGCCCCGCGATCCGTCGCACGGCGACCTCGCGACCAACGCGGCCCTGGTGCTCGCCAAGGAGGCCCGGACGAATCCCAAGGTCCTCGGCGAAGCGCTGGCGGCGGAACTGCGGGCCGATCCGCGGATCGCCGAGGTCAGCGTCGCCGGTCCCGGCTTCATCAACCTGCGCCTCGTACCCGAGATCTTCCAGGCGGTCCTGCGCAGCGCGCTGACGGAGCCCGAAAGGTTCGGCCGCGCGCAGCTGTCCGGCGGCCCGATCAATGTCGAGTACGTGTCGGCCAACCCGACCGGGCCGATGCATGTCGGCCACGGCCGCGGGGCGGTCTTCGGCGATGCGCTCTGCAACCTTCTGGTCGCGGCCGGCCGGCAGGTGACGCGGGAATATTACATCAACGATGCCGGCGCCCAGGTCGACGTGCTCGCCCGCTCGGCCTTCCAGCGCTACCGCGAGGCGCTCGGCGAGCCCTTCGCCATCGCCGAGGGGCTCTATCCCGGCGACTACCTCAAGCCGGTGGGTGCCAAGCTCGCGGAGCGTCACGGCCGCGCCCTGCTGGACCAGCCGGAGGCGGAATGGCTGCCTGTGGTGCGCGAGATCGCGCTCGGCATGATGATGGACATGATCCGGGCCGATCTCGAGGCGATCGGGATCCGGCACGACGTGTTCTTCTCCGAGCGGACACTGCAGCAGAGCGGCGCCGTGAAGGCGCTGCTGCAGGAGCTTCGCGAGAAAGGCCTCGTCTACGAGGGCCGTCTTCCGCCGCCCAAGGGGCAGCTGCCGGAGGATTGGGAGGATCGCGAGCAGACGCTGTTCCGCACCCGGGAATTCGGCGACGACAGCGACCGGCCGCTCCTGAAGTCTGACGGCTCCTACACCTATTTCGCCTCCGACATCGCCTATCACCGGGCGAAGTACCTCGCGGGGGCCACCGAGCTGATCGACGTCCTCGGCGCCGACCACGGCGGCTACGTGAAGCGCATGCAGGCGGCCGTGAGGGCGGTCAGCGACGGCAAGGCGACGCTCGACGTCAAGCTGTGCCAGCTGGTGCGGCTGTTACGCGCAGGCGAGCCCGTGAAGATGTCGAAGCGCGCTGGCGAATTCGTGACCCTGCGCGACGTCATCGACGAGGTCGGCCGCGACGCGATCCGTTTCATGATGCTCTACCGGAAGAACGACGCGACCCTGGATTTCGATCTCGCCAAGGTGGTCGAGCAGTCCAAGGACAACCCGGTCTTCTACGTTCAGTACGCCCATGCCCGCGCCCGATCGGTCCAGCGGCAGGCCCGCGAGGCGTTTCCCGACGCGGATCTCTCGGCCGGCGCCCTGGTGCAGGATGCGGATCTCGGTCTCCTGACCGATTCCGGCGAGATCGAGATGATGCGCCTGATCGCCCAGTACCCGCGGGTCCTCGAATCCGCCGCCGTGGCGCACGAGCCGCACAGAATCGCGTTCCACCTCTATGAACTTGCCTCCGCGCTTCATAGTTTCTGGAACAAGGGCAAAGACTTGCCGCAATTACGGTTTGTTAATGCAACCGACCGAAAGTCGACCTGGGCCCGGCTGGCGCTCGCCGAAGCTCTCAGGAGCACGCTAGCCACAGGCCTTGCGGTTCTCGGTGTGACCGCGCCGGACGAGATGCGATAGGCCCGGGAGCATCGGGCCGGTCACCGGCGCTGATGTGAGGATGCTGCCATGACGAACGCTTCGCGCGCTCAGGTCGATCTCGACGCCCTCGCGCGCGATCTGCGTCAGGACGGCACCCGCGCGCCGCAGGCCGCGGGCAAGGCGGATCCGTTGGCCGAGCTCGCACGCATCGTCGGCCAGGACGACCCGTTCCGCGCGCTCCTCGCCGCCCGCGAAGAGATGCTGACGGAGCCCAATGCCCAGCTGCAACCCGGCTGGAACGGCCGGGTCGAGCCCAGCTTCACGCCCGAGACCCCCAAGGCGACGCCGGCCGACGCGTTCGACCAGTACCTCGCCTCGGTCGACCAAGACACGCACCAGGAGGCCGGCCCCTACGCGCAGGGCGGCCAGGAGCCGCAGGACGGGATCGACGGCGCCTACGAAGATGGCCGGGCGCTGCGCCGCGTGAATCCCCGCCGTCGTCTGGTTTCGGTCGGCGCCGGAATTGCCGTCGTCGCAGTCGCGGTCACGGGTGCGCTCACCTACAAGGGTCTGAGCAGCTCCGGGCACGGCGGCGTCCCCGTCGTTCAGGCCGACACGACGCCGCTCAAGGTGGCTCCGAAGGTCGCCGACGGTGTCGAGATCCCCGATCAGAACCGCCAGATCTACGATCCCAAGGGCAAGAAGGACGGCCAGATCAAGATCGTGAACCGCGAAGAGCAGCCGCTGGACGTCGGCGAGGCCGCGCGGGCCGCTCAGGGTCCATCTCCCGCCGGCAACAGCCAGGGCGGCACGACGCCGGGCAACGGCCCCTTCGAGGCGTTCGGTGAGCCGCGTCGGGTCCGGACCGTCGCGGTCAAGCCGGAAGCCCCGCCCGCACAACCGGCCCGCGAAGCGGCTCAGGCCGACGCGGGTCCGGCCCCGATCCCCACCATGGTGCTGCCCGGCGACGAACCCGCTCCGCCCAAGGCGAAGCCGGTCCGGCAAGCCGCGGCCAGCCTGCCGCCGGCCATCCCCGCGCCGGTCGAGGCGGCGCCGGCTCCCGCGCCCGTCGATGCGCAGACGCCGAAGCCCGTCGCCGTGAAGCCGCCGCCGAAGGCCGCCCAGCGAGTCGCCGCCGTGGCTCCGGCCGCCCCGGACACGACCGCCAGCACGACCCAGTCCGACGACGCCGCCATCAGCAACGGCCCCGTCAGCGGCTTCTCTGTGCAGCTCGGCGTGCGCAATTCCGCCGCCGATGCGAAGGCGGCGTTCCGGCAGATGCAGGCCAAGTACACCCAGCTCGCCGGCAAGCCCGAGCTGATCCGGCAGGCGGAGGTCAACGGCAAGACCATCTACCGCGTCCGCGTCGGGCCGCTGGACAAGGCCGAGGCGGCCAGCCTCTGCAGCGCCCTTCAGGGCCAGGGCGGTCAGTGCTTCGTCGCCAAGAACTGACGGGCGGCCGATCCCAGGCCTCGGTGTCACCCGCCTGATCCTCTTTCAGTCGATCCGGCGGGATTGACCGGGCGAAGCGCGCGACGGACCGGACCGGGCGCAGATCCCCGGCGGCAACACCGGGCTGCCACGGTGCCGATCCGACGTTCTGAGCCGCGGTTTGGTCTTGCGGACTCCCTGATGCCGCCCGACTCTGCCGGCACCGATCCGGACCGCCTAGAGTGCGCGACTCGTCTGACGCGCAGCCACCAAGAAGTCTCCGAGACGTCCCGATGACCTCCCGTGCCCTGATCCTCGGCTGCGCCGGCAAGTCGCTCTCCGCCGAGGAGGCCGCTTTCTTCCGCGACGTGCGGCCCTGGGGCTTCATCCTGTTCAAGCGCAACATCGGAGCGCCCGAGGAAGTCCGCGCCCTGACGGACGCGCTCCGCGGCTGCATCGGCTCAGACACGGCGCCCATCCTGATCGACCAGGAGGGCGGCCGGGTTCAGCGGATGGGGCCGCCGCACTGGCCGGCCTATCCGGCGGGCGGCCGATACGGACGCCTCAACGGCAGCGCCGCGACGATCGCCCGGCTCGGCGCCCGGCTAATGGCGCACGATCTTGCCGAGGTCGGCATCAATGTCGATTGCGCGCCCGTGCTCGATGTTCCCGCGCACGGCTCGCACGACATCATCGGCGACCGGGCGTACGGCACCGACCCCGACGCCGTCGCCGAGATCGGTCGCGCGGTCGCCGAAGGCCTGATGGCCGGCGGCGTGCTTCCGGTTGTGAAACATATGCCGGGCCATGGCCGCGCGGCCTGCGACAGCCACCACGACCTTCCGATCGCCGACGCGAGCCTGGACTCCCTCGCCGCGCAGGATTTCCGACCCTTCCGGGCGCTGGCCGACATGCCGATGGCCATGAGCGCGCACGTGGTCTTCACCGCCATCGATCCCGAGCGTCCCGCGACGCAATCGCGGGAGGTCATCCGCGCGGTGATCCGGGGCGCGATCGGGTTCGACGGTCTGCTGATGACCGACGACCTGTCGATGCACGCGCTCACGGGAACGTTCCGCGACCGCACGCAAGCCGCCTTTGATGCGGGGATCGACGTCGGTCTGCATTGCAACGGCGTCATGGATGAGATGCGCGCCGTTGCCGAGGCGGCGCCGCTGCTGTCGGGCCGGGCGGCCGAGCGGGCCGGAGCGGCCCTGGCCCGCCTCGACCCTGCGGGCGACGGCCTTGATGTTCCCGAAGCGCGCGCGCAGTTCGCCGCCGCACTGGCCGCGGCCTGATCCACAGCCGCCGCTGCGGCATTCCACCGGCCGTGACATCGCCTCTGCTTGTGTTCGGGCAGCGCGATCCCTAGGTTCGCCCGGAAATCCTCAACCGGACGTGGCGTCACGCTCTCGCAGCTGGGGGCGCACGCAGGAGGTTGCCATGGGCAGCATGAGTATCTGGCACTGGGTCATCGTCGCGGTCATCGTGATGCTGCTCTTCGGCCGCGGTAAGGTCTCCGACCTGATGGGCGACGTCGCCAAGGGCATCAAGGCGTTCAAGAAGGGCATGGCCGAGGACGAGACGCCTCCGGCGACCCAGAACGTGGCACCGCCGAGCGAACCGGTCCGGACGATCCCGCACACCGCCGAAACCAGCCCCGGGACCGCGATCCCGGCGAGCCACCTGCCCGGCGGCGAACGCAAGCCGGTCTGACGGCAAGATGGTCTCGGGGACTGTCAGGGCGCGCGCGCTCGTGTAGAGCCTGACGGGATCCGGACGCAGGTGCGGATCTCAGGGCAGCAGGACCGTCGGCGACATGCTGGACATGAGCTGGGGCGAGGTGATGCTGATCGGCGGCGTCGCCCTCATCGTCATCGGGCCGAAGGATCTGCCGAAGGCGCTCCGCACCGTCGGGCAGGTCACGTCGAAGCTGCGCCGCATGGCCGGCGAGTTCCAGATGCAGTTCAACGAGGCGATCCGCGAGGCCGAACTCGACGACGTCCGGCGGGAGGTCGACGGCATCCGCAACACCGTCCGGACGGCAAGCTCGACCTTCAACCCTGTGCAAACGATCCGGGACGAGCTGAAGGGCGCGGTCGAGGGCCGCGCCAAGGTTGGGCCC
The DNA here is from genome assembly GCF_023546765.1 of Methylobacterium tardum. Lineage (NCBI taxonomy): Bacteria > Pseudomonadati > Pseudomonadota > Alphaproteobacteria > Hyphomicrobiales > Methylobacteriaceae > Methylobacterium > Methylobacterium tardum. The sequence goes on along the minus strand of NZ_CP097484.1, from coordinate 3,409,559 downwards.
GAGAAGCTGGGCCCGGAGGCGCCCGCGGCGGAGACCCGCTCGCTCGCCGACGCGACCGCACAGCTCAAGGCTGAGCAGGACGCCGTTGCACCGGCCCCGGTGCCCGAGCCGCCGGTCACCCCGCATCCGGCCGCCGGGTCCTCGCAGGATCTCGCACCGCAGGCGGCGGCCGATATCCCGCTTCCAATTCCAGGCTCGGTGGACGATCCGTTCGGCGCGCCCGAGCCACCTGCATCCCATCACGAGTCCGCGGACTCGAAGAACGGCACGGCTGCCCGATGATCAGCGAGGCGGACGAGGCCGAAATCGAGGCGTCGCGGGCGCCTCTGCTCGAGCATCTAATCGAATTGCGGTCACGATTGATCAAGTCGTTGATCGCGTTCGTGTTGATGTTCTTCGCCTGCTTCTTTTTCTCGCGCGATATCTACAACATCCTCGTCTATCCATATGTGTCGATCGTCGGCGCCCAGAACGCCGAGCTGATCGCGACGCACTTCCTCGAGCAGGTCTTCACCAACATCAAGCTCAGCGTCTTCGGCGCGGCCTTCCTGGCTTTCCCGGTGATCGCGACCCAGATCTACGCGTTCGTGGCGCCCGGCCTCTACCGGAACGAGCGCAAGGCGTTCCTGCCCTACCTCGTGGCCACGCCGATCTTCTTCATCCTCGGCGCGCTGGTGGTGTTCTTCCTGGCGATGCCGCTGCTGATCAAGTTCTCGGTGTCGCTCCAGCAGGTGGGCGTGGCCGGGGAGCCGACGATCAAGCTGCTACCGAAGGTCGACGAGTACCTCTCGCTGATCATGACGCTGATCTTCGCGTTCGGGATCGCGTTCCAGCTGCCGGTCATCCTGACCCTGCTCGGCCAGATCGGCATCATCGACTCCGCGTTCCTGCGTGAAAAGCGGCGCTACGCCATCGTCCTGGTCTTCGTGGCCGCCGCCGTGCTGACGCCGCCGGACGTGATCTCGCAGCTGTCGCTGGCGATCCCGATGCTGCTCCTCTACGAGGCGTCCGTCTTCTCGGTGGCTCGTGTCGAGAAGCTGCGCGCCGCGCGGCGGGCCGAGGAAGGCCTGGACCCGTAATCCGGAGCCGCCGAGGGATCGGCGGCTCGTCGCCCATCAGTGGGAAGCCCGCCGCGCTGACCCGCTCGGCTGCGGGACAGGCGGCGTCGCTTAGCGCCAGCTCATTCCGCCCGCAGCAGCACGTGGCGCTTCTTGCCGAACGACAGCTTGATCACCCCGTCGCCGTTGAGATCCCCCCGTCCGAGCAGGGCTTTCTCGTCGGTGACCGGCACGTCGTTGACCCGCAGGCCGCCGCCCTTGATCTGGCGCCGGGCCTCGCTGGTCGAGGGGACCAGCTTGGCGACGTCCGGGCCGAAGGCGGTGAGGACACCGAGACCGGCCTCCAGGGTCGCGGCAGGCACGGTGACGCTCGGGAGATCCGTGGCCAGCGTGCCTTCCACGAACGTCTTGCGCGCGGTCTCGGCGGCGGCCTCCGCGGCCTCGCGGCCGTGCATCAAGGCCGTGGCCTCGGTCGCCAGCACCGTCTTGGCGGCGTTGATCTCGGAGCCGGCCAGCGCCGCCAGACGGGCGATCTCCGTCATCGGCAGCAGCGTGAACAGTTTGAGGAAGCGGGCGACGTCGCCATCCTCGGTGTTCCGCCAGAACTGCCAATAATCGTAGGGCTTCAGCATGTCCGGGTTCAGCCAGACGGCGCCGGCCGCGGTCTTGCCCATCTTGGCGCCCGACGCGGTGGTGAGCAGCGGGCAAGTCAGGGCGTAGAGCTGCGGCGTGCCCATGCGGCGGCCGAGATCGATGCCGTTGACGATGTTGCCCCACTGATCCGATCCGCCCATCTGCATCACGCAGCCGTAGCGGCGGTTCAGCTCCACGAAGTCGTAGGACTGGAGGATCATGTAGTTGAACTCCAGGAACGAGAGTTCCTGGTCGCGCTCCAGCCGCAGGCGCACGCTGTCCATCGACAGCATGCGGTTCACCGAGAAGTGCCGGCCGACGTCGCGCAGCATCTCGATGTAGTTGAGCTTCGTCAGCCACTCGGCGTTGTCGACCATCACGGCGTCGCCGGTGCCCGCGCCGAAGCGCAGGAACTGGTCGAAGGTCTTGCGGATCTCGGCCTTGTTGGCGTCGATCTGCTCGACAGTCAGGATCTTGCGGGTCTCGTCGCGCCCCGACGGGTCGCCGACCCGGGTCGTGCCGCCGCCCATCAGGGCGATCGGCTTGCCCCCGGTGGCCTGCAGCCAGTGCAGCATCATGATCGACAACAGGTGCCCGACATGCAGCGAGGGCGCCGTGCAGTCGTAGCCGACATAGGTGGTCAGCCGGCCCTCCAGAGCCGCGGCGTCGATGCCGGCGAGGTCCGAGGTCTGGTGGATATAGCCGCGCTCGGTCAGGATCCGCAGGAAGTCGGATTTCGGCGCGAAGCTCTCGGCGGTCATGGATGTCATCTCGGGTCGCGGGCGTCGCGCGACAGGCCGAGGCTCGGCGTGCTAGCTCGCGCTGGGTTCAGGATACGGCGCGCTCTTAGCAGGGCGTTGGCCGAAAGGCACGGGGCAGGGCGGCATGGCGATGATGCGCGCGATCGGGCTGATGAGCGGCACCTCGCTGGACGGCGTGGACATCGCCTTGATCGAGACCGACGGCGAGCGGGTCCACGTGGTCAAGGGCCACAACAACTTCCTGGAGCCGCTGGGGCCGACCGGCTACCGCGGCTATTCGGACGACGAGAAGGCGCTGCTGCGTGCGGCCACGAAGGACGCCGAATCGGTCCTTCATCCCGGGGACCGGCCGGGCCGTCTGCCCGAGGCGGAGGCGTTCGTCACGCAGGCCCACGCTGAGGCGGTCGAGCGCTTTCTGGAGGAGCACGGGCTGCGCGCGTCCGAGATCGACGTCATCGGCTTTCACGGCCAGACGGTGATCCACCGGCCGGATCAGCGCATCTCGATCCAGATCGGCGACGGTCAGGCCCTCGCGACCCGGCTCGGCATCCCGGTGGTCTCCGACCTCCGCCGGGCCGACATCGAGGCGGGCGGGCAGGGGGCGCCGCTGGTGCCGGTGTTCCACAAGGCCCTGGCCGAGGCTTCGGGCTTCGACGGGCCCTTCGGCATCCTCAACATCGGCGGCGTCGCCAACGCCACCCTGATCGATTCGAAAGGCGGCGTCATCGCCTTCGATACGGGCCCCGGCAACGCCCTGATCGACGAGTGGATGCAGGAGCGCGAGGGCAAAAATCTCGACGATGGCGGCCGCACCGCCGCCCGCGGACGGCCCGACGAGCAGCTGCTCGCCTGGCTTCTGACCCACCCGTTCTTCTTCCGGAAGCCGCCGAAATCGCTCGACCGGAACTGGTTCTCGCACAAGCTCGCCGGGCAGCTCTCCACTGAGGACGGCGCCGCGACGCTCACGGCCTTCACGGCCCGGGCCGTGGCGCGGGCCCTCGACCACGCCCCCGAGATCCCGACCCGCTGGATCGTGGCCGGCGGCGGCGCGCGCAACGGCGAGCTGGTGCGGCTGCTGAACTACCACCTGCGGGCCGAGATCACGACGGCGGACGCCATCGGCTGGTCCTCGGCCTATCTGGAGGCCCAGGCCTTCGCCTACCTGGCGGTGCGCTCGCTTCAGGGCCTGCCGATTACCTTTCCATCGACCACCGGGGTGCGGGACGACATGACCGGCGGGGTTCTGGCCCGCCCGTGAGCCTCGGATACGCGCTGCGGCGGGTCGCCGAGGAATACCCGCTCGCCCGCCCGGACCCGCCGGCCGGGCATCCTCTGGCCGCGATCATCCGCAAGGGCGTACCCGACGAGCTACGCGGCGCCCTCGAACCGATCGACGGCCCGTTCCTGGTCAAGGGCAGCCCGGGACGCGGCAGCAGATGGGCGGCCGTTCCGTGGGTGGCGATCTTCGATCCGGCCATCACCACCAGCGCGACCCGCGGCTACTATCTCGTCTACTTGTTTCCGGCGCACCGCCAGGCGGTTCACCTGTCTCTGGCTCAGGGGACCGTCGCGGCGATCCGCCAGCATGGGCCGGGCGCCGAAGCCTATCTCCGCGCGAGCGGCGATGCTTTGCGGGCGCGCCTCTCGGATTTCGTCCGGACCCTGCCGAATGCCACGATCTCCCTGGGCAGCGTCGGCGAGCTGCCGGAGGGCTACGAGGCTGCGCACATCCTCGGGCTCAGCTACGAATTGGCCGATCTCGGCGACGAGCGCCGGCTGCGCCGGGATCTCGCGGCAGCGGTTACGGCGTATCGCGCCTTGAAGGCGCGGGGTGGGCTCGATCTGCCCGGTTCGGGTCCGGGCGCCTGACGCCGCAGATCGCTCCTCAGGCCGTCCTTGCGAGCGCGGCGAAGCCATCCAGCAGCGCCACGCCGATCCCTGTCCCGCGGCCCGGATCTGCTTCGCTCCGCTCGGAAGGACGGCGCGGTCACGCGGCCCGCTCGCGTCCGCCGTTCCGCTCTGCACCGGCGGCGTTTGTGCCCCCGGCGCTCCCGCGCTAAGGCAGCGGCGCCATGTCCCACAACAGCTTCGGCCACCTGTTCCGCGTCACGACCTTCGGCGAGAGCCACGGAGTCGCGCTCGGCTGCGTCGCCGACGGCTGCCCGCCGGGCCTGCCCCTCGAAGCCGAGGAGATCCAGGCGGAACTCGACCGGCGCAAGCCCGGCCAGTCGCGCTTCACCACGCAGCGCCGGGAGCCCGATCAGGTCCGGATCCTGTCCGGCGTCTTCGCCGACGACCGGACCGGCGGGCGGCAGTTGACCACCGGCACGCCGATCGCGCTGATGATCGAGAACACGGATCAGCGCTCGAAGGATTATTCGGAGATCCGCGACAGCTACCGCCCCGGCCACGCCGACTACACCTACGACGCCAAGTACGGCATCCGCGACTATCGCGGCGGCGGGCGATCATCCGCCCGCGAGACCGCGGCGCGCGTTGCCGCCGGCGCCGTGGCGCGCAAGGTGATCCCGGGCGTCACGATCCGGGCGGCGCTCGTCCAGATGGGCCCGCACGCCATCGACCGCGCGCGCTGGGACTGGGCCGAGACCGGCAACAATCCGTTCTTCTGCCCCGACGCCGAGACCGCTTCGTTCTACGGGACCTATCTCGACGAGATCCGCAAGGACGGCTCCTCGGTGGGCGCCGTGATCGAGGTCGTGGCCGAGGGCGTCCCGCCGGGTCTCGGCGCACCGGTTTACGGCAAGCTCGACGCGGATCTGGCCGCCGCCATGATGTCGATCAACGCCGTCAAGGGCGTCGAGATCGGCGACGGCTTCGCGGCAGCGGCGCTCCGCGGCGAGGACAACGCCGACGAGATGCGCGCCGGCAATGGCGGTCGTCCGCGATTCCTCGCCAACCATGCGGGCGGCATCCTGGGCGGGATCTCGAATGGCGAGCCGGTCGTGGTGCGCTTCGCGGTGAAGCCGACCTCCTCGATTCTCACCCCGCGGCGCTCGGTGACCCGCGACGGCACCGAGGTGGACCTCGTCACCAAGGGCCGCCACGACCCCTGCGTCGGCATCCGCGCCGTGCCGGTGGCGGAGGCCATGATGGCCTGCGTGCTGGCCGATCACTATCTGCGCCATCGCGGGCAGGTCGGGCAGCAGCCCTGATCCCGGCCCCGGCTCCAACATCTCGAGAATGCCCGTGCCCCACTGCACCGTCACCGAGGCCATCGCGGCCTTCGCCAAGGGTGAGATCGTCGTCGTCACCGACGACGACGACCGCGAGAACGAGGGCGACCTCGTCGTTGCCGCCTCGCTCTGCACGCCGGAGAAGATGGCGTTCATCATCCGCAACACCTGCGGCATCGTCTGCGCGCCGCTGACCGTGAGCGAGGCGCGGCGCCTCCATCTCGACCCGATGGTGGCGTCCAACGACGCCCCCTTGGGCACCGCCTTCACGGTGACGGTGGACGTCAAGCACGGCCTGACCACCGGCATCTCCGCGGAGCAGCGCTGCAACACGGTCCGGGCGCTCGCCAACGGCAACATGGGCGCGGGCGATTTCGTCCGACCGGGCCACGTCTTCCCGCTGATCGCCCGGGATGGCGGGGTGCTCATGCGCTCGGGCCATACCGAGGCTGCGGTGGATCTCTGCCGCCTCGCGGAGCTACCGCCGGTGGGCGTGATCTGCGAACTCGCCAACGACGACGGCACCGTCATGAAGGGGCCGCAGATCGACGCGTTCGCCGAGACGCACAATCTGAAGCGGGTCTCGGTGGCCGACCTGATCGCCTACCGGCAGGCGCGCGACCGGCTGGTGGAGCGGGTCGGGCACTTCCCCGTCCAGACGAAGCACGGCGACGTCACGGCCTACGTGTTCTCGACGCCTTTCGAGGCGATCCAGCAATTCGCCTTCGTGGTCGGCGACATCGGCGACGGCCGGGACGTGCTCGTGCGCCTGCATCGCTCCAACGTCGTCGCCGACGTGATCGGCGGCGGCAAGCAGATCGATGCCGTACTCTCGCGGTTCGCGGCGGCCGGACGCGGGGTGCTGGTCTATCTCCGGGACGGTACGGCCGGCGTGCCGATGAAGAGCGTCACCGAGGAGGGCACCGAGGCGCAGCGCGCCCGTCAGTGGCGCGAGATCGGGCTGGGCGCCCAGATCCTGCGCGACCTCGGCGTGGTGTCGTTCCGCAATCTGGCCACCTCGTCGCGGGCCTATGTCGGCCTGTCGGGCTTCGGCATCGAGCACCTGGGCGACGAGCCGCTGGAAGGATAACCCGCTCGGTCAGGCGCGGCGCGCGACGGTCCAGATCGCGGCGCCGGCCATGATCGCGGCGGCGCCGCGGTTCAGCCGCCGATGGAACGCCGAACTCTGCAGGGCATGCCGCGCCCGCGACGCAAGGGCCGCGTACGGCGTCATCACCGCAACCAGGACAAGGGTCGTGACGGCGACGAGCGTCGCGAAGTCGCCCCGCGTGACGGTCCGCAGGTCCAGGAGCGTCGGCAGCACCGCGAGGTAGAAGAAGATCGTCTTGGGGTTGGCAAGCGTCACGGTGAGCCCGGCCAGGAAGCTTGCCAGGGGGCGGTCGGCCTTTCGGGCCGCCACGGGCCGCGCGCGCGCCGCGCTGCGCCAGAGCTGGACCGCCAGGTAGCCGAGGTACAGGCCGGCGCCGATCCGGACCACGACGAACACGTCGCCGAGCGCCTCGGCCACGCGGGTCAGCCCGAACACCGCGGCCGCCAGAAAGGTCAGGTCGCCCAGAATCAGTCCCGCGCCGAAAGCCATGCCGGCCCGAAAGCCCGAAGCCAGCGCCCGGGCGACGAGCGCCACAACGCCGAGGCCCGGGATCGCGGCAGCGAAGCCCAGCGCCAGGGCGTAGGCTAGGAAACCGGCTTTCGTCACCGCCCGACGTCCGAGAAATCATCAATCAGAGCTGTAGACGTCGCGCGGATGACGGCCTTCATGATTAAGAACCCAGCCATGAGCAGACGCTAAGCCGATTTGCGTTGACAGGTCACATGGGACACGACAGCTCCCCCGTGCATCGGGCCTCCCAACCGACCCTCTCATCCTGGGGTGACCGCGCTAGCGGGCTCAGGATGAGGGGGCTGGATGGGACAATGCTCTCGCGCATGCGCCAGCGATGCTCCATCCGGGAACGAAGTCTACCGACCCATCAGCGCGTCGACATGTGCGGCCACCGACTTGGCTAGCCCTTCGAGACTGTAGCCGCCTTCCAGCACCGAGACGATCCGGCCCTGCGCGCAACGCTCGGCCAGATCCATCAGCCGGCGGGTCGCCCAGCCGAAATCCTCGGCCTCGAGCCGCAGGTTCGCCAGCGGATCCAGGCGGTGGGCATCGAAGCCTGCGGAGATCACGATTACGTCGGGCCGGAAGGCCTCCAGACGTGACAGGATGCCGGTCTCGAAGGCTTCGCGAAACACCTCGCCATCGTCGTTCGGACGCAGCGGCACGTTGACGATGGTGTTCTTCTCGCCCCGCTCGGAGGCAGAGCCCGTGCCCGGGAACAGCGGCATCTGGTGTGTCGAGCAGTAGAGCACCGTCGGATCGTCCCAGAAGATGTCCTGGCTGCCGTTGCCGTGGTGGACGTCCCAGTCCACGAGACCCACGCGCTCCGCCCCGTGCTTCTCCTGCGCGTAGCGGGCCGCGACCGCGGCGTGGTTGAACAGGCAGAACCCCATCGACCGGGTCCGCTCGGCATGGTGGCCCGGTGGCCGCATGGCCACGAAGGCGTTCCGGCACTCGCCCGCGATGACGGCGTCGAGAGCGTGGTTGGCCCCGCCGATCGCCCGCAGGGTCGCCTCCAGGCTGCCCGGAGACAGGATCGTGTCGGAGTCGATCCCGACCATCCCGCTCTCCGGGATCGCCGCGGCGAGGGCATCGACGTATTCGCGCGGATGAGCGAGCGCGGCGGTCTCGAGCTCCGCCCGCGGTGCCGAGGCGCGCACCAAACCGGCGAAGCGCTCGTCTTCTAGCGCGCGCTCGACCGCGCGCATCCGCGCCGGCCGCTCCGGGTGCCCCTCCGGAACCTCGTGGTCGAAGCTGGCGGGATGGCTCACGTACAGAGTGGTCACGACGGTCGCTCCCGGATCCATTCCTGTCGCGCGCCTGCAACAGGAGCCGGCAATGTGCCATGGGCGCAACGCGCGGACTACGGCGGGGTGCCCGCCACCCCTATGGTTCACCGAATCTTCTCAACGGCGAGGCCGGGCCTTTCGCACGCCCGGGCTCGCGGACCGAACCCGGAGAGCGGGCGCATGCGCATCATACCGGTTCTTGCCTGCGCGCTGCTGCTGACGGGCTGCAACTTCAAGGGCGTGCCCGATCCGGCGCTCTCGGCGCGCGACGCGGAATTCATGGCGCTCGTCCCGAACGCCGAATTCGACCCGCACTTCGCCCGCTATCAGGTGAGCGATCCGACCCACGAGCCGCCCGGCACGATCGTGGTCGAGACGAAGGAGCGTCAGCTCTACCTCGTCCTGCCGGACGGGAAGGCGATCCGCTACGGCGTCTCCGTGGGCGACGAGGCCTATGGCTGGACCGGTACGGCCCGGATCGACCGCAAAGCGGAGTGGCCAGCCTGGAACCCGCCGGCCGAGATGATCAAGCGCTGGCCGCACGTCCACGGCATGCAGGGCGGCCCGATGAATCCTCTCGGCGCCCGCGCCCTTTACCTCTCGGATCACGGCAAGGACACGCTGTACCGGATCCACGGCACCAACGAGCCCGAGAAGATCGGGCAGGCGGTCTCCTCGGGCTGCATCCGCATGCGCAACATCGACGTGGTCGACCTCTACAACCGCGTCCCGGTCGGGGCGACGGTCATCGTCCGGTAACGCAACCGGTCAACCTCCCAATAAGCCTGCTTGCTCGTGGGGTGTTTACCTGAACTTCCGTTCAGATCTGGCCATTAACTTCTGGCAGGGAAGCCGTCCCGTAAGTTGAAGACACACAGGGACAAGCACCGACCGCAGCAAAGGTCGGAGGAGCAGGCGACCATGACCATGATTTCCGTTCAACAGTTCTGCAACCATGCGGTCTCGGCCGGCACGATCAGCGACGAGGACCTGCTGGTCCTGAAGCGCGAGGTTCTCCCGGACGGCCTGATGAGCCGGGAGGATGCCGACCTGCTGATCGCCCTGGAGCGGGCGGTGATCGGCTCCGACGCCTTCGCCGACTTCCTCGTCGCCTCCGTCGCCGACTTCGCCGTTTGGGGCACCCGCCCGACGGGCTACATCGACCGCGACGTCGCCACCTGGCTCGCGTCCTCGCTCAGCGGCCGCGACGGCCCGAGCCCGGTCGGCGCCCGGATCGCCATGGAAGTCGTCCGTGAGGCGCAGGGCAGCGCCGAATCGCTGATGGCCTTCGCCCTCGAGGCCAACCGCTGGATCCGCGACGCGGTCCAGGCTCCCCGGATGACCTTCGCCCTCGCGGCCTGAGTCTCCGACAAAGGCGCAGCTTCCGTCCGCGGCGCAACTGATCTATCGGGACAGTCAAGCCGGTGTGCAATCCGGCGATCTCGAAAGCAGTGCGCCAGCGATGTTCGACAAGATCCTGATTGCCAACCGGGGCGAGATCGCCTGCCGGGTCATCAAGACCGCCCGGAGAATGGGCATCAGGACCGTAGCGGTCTACTCCGATGCCGACCGCGACGCCGTCCACGTCGCGATGGCTGACGAGGCGGTCCATATCGGCCCCGCCGCAGCGTCCGAATCCTATCTCGTCATCGACAAGATCGTCGCTGCCTGCAAGCAGACCGGCGCGCAGGCCGTTCACCCCGGCTACGGCTTCCTGTCGGAGCGCGAGGCGTTCCCGAAGGCGCTCGAGGCCGCCGGCATCGTCTTCATCGGCCCGAATCCGGGCGCCATCGCCGCCATGGGCGACAAAATCGAATCGAAGAAGGCGGCTGCGGCCGCCGAAGTCTCGACCGTGCCGGGCTTCCTCGGCGTGATCGAGTCGCCTGAGCACGCCAAGAAGATCGCCGACGAGATCGGCTACCCGGTGATGATCAAGGCCTCCGCGGGCGGCGGCGGCAAGGGCATGCGATCGCCTTCTCGGGCGACGAGGTGGCGGAGGGCTTCGCCCGCGCCAAGTCGGAGGCGGCGTCCTCTTTCGGCGATGACCGCGTCTTCATCGAGAAATTCATCACCGATCCGCGGCACATCGAGATCCAGCTGATCGGCGATAAGCACGGCAACGTCGTGTATCTCGGCGAGCGCGAGTGCTCGATTCAGCGGCGTAACCAGAAGGTGATCGAGGAAGCGCCGTCGCCGCTCCTCGACAAGAAGACCCGCCGGAAGATGGGCGAGCAGGCCGTCGCGCTGGCGAAGGCGGTGAACTACGATTCGGCCGGCACGGTCGAGTTTGTCGCCGGCCAGGACAAGTCGTTCTACTTCCTGGAGATGAACACCCGCCTGCAGGTGGAACACCCGGTGACCGAGATGATCACCGGCCTCGACCTCGCCGAACTGATGATCCGCGTCGCGGCCGGCGAGAAGCTGCCGATCACCCAGGACGACGTGAAGCTCAACGGCTGGGCGGTGGAGAGCCGCGTCTATGCCGAGGACCCGACCCGCAACTTCCTGCCCTCGATCGGTCGGCTGACCACCTACCGGCCGCCGGAGGAGGGGCAGCAGGGCAAGGCGATCGTGCGCAACGATACCGGCGTGGAGGAGGGCGGCGAGATCGCGATCCACTACGACCCGATGATCGCCAAGCTCGTCACCTGGGCGCCGACCCGCGCCGAGGCGATCGCCGCGCAGGGCGAGGCGCTGGATGCTTTCGCCATCGACGGGATCCGCCACAACATCCCGTTCCTGTCGGCCCTGATGGCGCATCCGCGCTGGCAGGAGGGACGCCTCTCCACGGGCTTCATCGCCGAGGAGTTTCCGAATGGCTTCGCGCCGCCCGAGCCGGCCGGACCTGTGGCTCTCCGCATGATGGCGGCGGCGGCCGCGATCGACCACAAGCTCAACCAGCGCAAGCGCGGGATTTCCGGGCAGATGCGTGCGCCGGGCCTCTTCGCCTTCGAGCACGACCGCGTCGTGATCCTGGCCGGTGAATCCTATCCGATCACCGTAGAGCCGGAGGGCGAGGACCTGCTGGTCACTCAGCCGGACGGCACCGCCCACACGGTCGCGAGCACGTGGCGTCCGGGTCAGCCGGTCTGGATCGGCACGATCGGATCGGAGCGAGTGGCGATCCAAGTGCGAAGCCTGCTCAACGGTGTGTTCCTGCAGCACGCCGGCGCGGCCGCCGAGGCGCGGGTCTACACCCGTCGCGAAGCCGAGCTCGCCGCCCTGATGCCGGTCAAGGAGCAGGCGGGCTCGGGCAAGCAGGTGCTCTGCCCGATGCCGGGCCGGTGAAGCAGATCCTGGTCACCGAGGGCCAAGAGGTGAAGAACGGCGAGCCGATCGCGGTCGTCGAGGCGATGAAGATGGAGAACGTCCTCCGCGCCGAGCGCGATGCCACGGTCAGTAAGATTCACGCCAAGGAGGGCGACAGCCTCGCGGTGGACGCGGTGATTCTCGAATTCGCCTGAGGCCGTCGGGCGTTCGGCGTGAGCGCAGTTCACAACGAGCAGACCAAGCTGCTGGCGACGGCGCTGAACAACGTCGCAGTGGCATTTGCGGTGATCGGTTTCGTGACGCCGATCACCGCAATGAGCTTCGGGATCGCGAATGCGCCTGTGCTGCGGCCGGCAACCGCGTTCTTCGCGACGATCTGGCTTTGTGCGGCGATCGGCTTACATTTAATCGGTCGGCGCGTGCTGCGGAGCATCAGGCCATGAGTTCGGGTGAGATCTTTGTGACATTCGTAATCCCGGCCATTACGCTGGCGCTCGCCTACGTCGCCATGCGCGCGAACGAGTGGTCGGTGCGGCGCGACGAGCGTAAAGCCGGACGGTGAGCCGGTCGGCCGGCAGGCGAATCGCGGCTGCGTGCCCCTCTACTTCGCCTACGGCGCCAACATGGATGCCGCCGCGATGGCGCCGCGGTGCCCGGTTTCGCGGCTGGTCGGCGGCGGCCATCTTCCAGGCTATCGTTTCATCATCATGCGCGAAGGCTACGCCTCGGTGGTGCGCGCGCCCGGCCGCATCGTCCGGGGCGTGCTCTGGGACTTGGCCGTCGGCGACATCCCGGCCCTCGATCGATATGAGGGCGTGTCGGGCGGCCTGTACACGAAGGCCAGCCTCCCGGTCCGCACCACGGGCGGCGTGAAGCGCGCGCTGATCTATCTCGGAGGCTCCGCTGCACCGGGCCGCCCGCGGCCGGGCTACCTGGAAGCCGTCGTCGCGGCGGCACGCGCGGCGCAGCTGCCGCCCGCCTACGTCCGGGAACTCAGCAGTTGGTCGCGCGGGCTGCCGGCCTGATCGGCGGCCAAGTGGTACGCAACATGCTTGGGCACGACCGAGCCGGGGGGCGACGGGCAGTCCCGCACCCTGCCGGCCATTCGTGATTGCGCAGCGCGCCCGTCGGTCAACGACGATTGCCGGCCGCCTGCGAGGGAGAGTTGTGCATGTCGTATCTGGCGCCCGCCGATTTCGTGAAGAAGGCCGTCGATGCCGGTGAGGCGAAGGTCTTCATGGCTACCAAGGACACGTTCATCCGGGCCTACATGGCCGGCGCGATCCTGGCGCTCGCCGCGGCCTTCGCGGTCACGATCAACCAGACCACCGGACAGCCGCTGGTTGCGGCCCTGCTGTTCCCGGTCGGCTTCTCGATGCTCTACCTGCTGGGCTACGACCTGTTCACCGGCGTCTGCGTGCTCACGCCGCTCGCCCTGATCGACAAGCGCCCCGGCGTCACGGTGGCGGGGGTCGCGCGCAATTGGGTCCTCGTCTTCTTCGGCAACTTCGCGGGCGCGCTGACCACGGCCGTGATGATGTCGATCGTGTTCACCTTCGGCTTCGCCACCGAGCCGAACGCCGTCGGCAAGCTGATCGCCGGGATCGGCGAGGCCCGGACGCTGGGCTACGAGAAGTACGGCGCCTCCGGCATGCTGACGCTCTTCGTCCGCGCCATGCTGTGCAACTGGATGGTGTCGACCGGCGTCATCGGCGCGATGCTGTCCACCTCCGTGCCCGGCAAGGTGATCGCGATGTGGATGCCGATCACGGTGTTCTTCTTCATGACCTTCGAGCACTCGGTGGTGAACATGTTCCTGTTCCCGTCGGCGATCCTCATGGGCGGCCACCTGACGGTCATGGATTACCTGCTCTGGAACGAGATCCCGACGCTCATCGGAAACATCGTCGGCGGCATCGCCTTCACCGGCCTGATGCTCTACTCCACCCACGTCCGGACCGGGGCGACCCGGACGGTGGTCGATGCCGGGCTCCGTCGCCCCATCGCGGCCGAGTAGGATCACACGGGCCCGTGCGCATGCCGCGCGGGCCCCGTTCGGTAGGCACAGGCTCAGATGAGCGAGACACGGACGATCGCCGTCGTCATCACAGGCCGCGTGCAGGGCGTGTCGTACCGGGCCTGGACACAGTCCGAGGCCCGCGCGCGCAATCTCGTCGGCACCGTGCGCAATCGCGACGACGGTGCGGTCGAGGCAATGTTCAGCGGGCCGAGCGAGGCCGTGGCACAGATGGAGACGCTGTGCTGGTCAGGGCCGCCCGGCGCCCGCGTGACCGACGTCGCGGTTCGGAACTGCGATGATATCCCGACGCTGAGCGGCTTCGAGATCCTGCGCGGCTGACTTCGCGGTCTCGGCGGACCCGACGACCGCACCGGGTGGGTTCTGCATCGGCATGCAGGCTGGTATGGCATCGCGGCTCATCGCCGAGCCCGCGATCCGGAGATCATGCCCGACCTGTCCGCCGGCAGTGCCGCCTTCTCGCCCCTGGACCTCGGGGCGCTCGTCTACTTCATCGTGGCCTGGATGGCGTACGGGCTCTCCGTGGGACGGCTGCGCGGGCGCATGCTGTCCCTGAGCCAGATCATGAACGGCCATCGCTCGAACTGGGCGCGGCAGGTTATCAGCCGCGAAAATCGCGTCGCCGACACCCAGATCAACGCCTCGCTGCAGAACGGCACCGCCTTCTTCGCATCGACCTCCCTGATCGCCCTCGGATCGGTGCTGACCCTGTCGCGCTCCGGCGACGATGTGCTGAACCTCTTCGCGACCCTCCCGTTCGGGACCGTGGCGAACCGGCTGACCTGGGAGTTGAAGGTCGCGGGTTTGGCGCTGGTCTTCGTCTACGCCTTCTTCAAGTTCGCCTGGGCCTACAGGCTGTTCAATTACGCGGCGATCCTGCTGGGCACCGTGCCGTCGAAGGGCTCCGGTGCGAGCGAAGCCGAGATGCTCCGGGCGGTTCGTCGCCTCGCCGCGATGAATGTCAGCGCGGGCCGGCATTTCGCGCGGGGCCAGCGGGCCTTCTTCTTCGCGCTTGCCTATCTCGGCTGGTTCGTGAGCCCCTACGTGCTCGTCGTCTCGACATCCGCGGTCGTGGTCATCATGTGGCGCCGTCAGTTCGCCTCGGAGATCCGCAAAACGTTGCTTGAAGTCGGGGAAGGTCCGCACGAGGGACCGCTCGGAGCTTCGGCGGAGCAGGCACGGACATGACCGATACCAAACCCGATGACGCGGTCATCGAGACGACGATGCTCGACCTGGTGACCGCGCGTGGCGCGGACAAGACCGTCTGTCCGTCGGAAGTCGCCCGAGCTCTGGGCGGACCGCATCCCGACGGCTGGGGCCCGCTGATGCAGCCGGTGCGTCGGGTCGCCGTGCGCCTCGCCCATGCCGGCCGGATCGCGATCCTGCGGAAGGGCAAGCCCGTGGATCCGGACGATTTCCGCGGAATCTATCGGCTCGCGCTGCCGGCCGGATCTTCGGGGCCGGGCAGCCAGTCCGGCGTGTAGCCGGACCACCGATACACCACGAGCCCGATCCACTCCTTCACGGCGAGGTCGAGCTGAAACAATCCATCCGAGGCGAAACCGTTGAAGCGCGTCAGGTCGCTCCAGCCGCGCGTCCGGTAGTCGACCGGGAACGCATCCACCGTGAAGCCGGCCTGCCGAAAACAGCCGACAGCGCGGGGCATGTGCCAGGCCGAGGTGACGAGCAGCCAACGCTCCCCCGGCTTCGGCTGGACGAGGGATGCGGAGAAGGCCGCGTTCTCCTGGGTGTTGCGGGAGCGGTTCTCCAGGATCAGGCGCGTGCGCGGGACGCCGATGACATCGGCCTGACGGCTGAGGATGTCGGCTTCCGCAATGCCGCCGCGGATGAACCCGCTGCCGCCCGAGAACACGAGCCGCGCGGTCGGGAAGCGGCGCGCCAGGTCGGCAAGGTAGATCGGCCGCTCGGCCGCGTCGTTGACGACGATCTGATCGCGCGCTTCGGACAGGCCGGCCTCGATGCCGCCGCCCAGCACGATGATACCGGCCGGGGCAGGACCGTCCGGCGGGTAGGCCGGGAAGCGCTGTTCCAGGGGAAGCAGGACCGCCTCCGACAGCGGCGACAAACCACCCAGCGCGAGGCCGAGGCCCCCGATGATGGTGAGGCCGAAGCCGGTGCGGCGCAGGCGCGTGACCGCCAGGAGCAGCAGGCCGGCCAGAACGGCGAAGATGAAGAAGTTCGAAGGGGTGATCACGAAGTAGACCACCTTCGAGAGCGGGAAGAACACGGCGTTCACGCCGGCTTCGTCTCGGCCTCGAACCGGGCCAGCGCCGCTTCGTCCGGCGGCAACAGGGTGGCGAGGCTCTCGCCTTTCTCGACCTCGCGCTGGATCCACAGATCGAGGCGCTGCTGTTCCACAGCCTCCAGGGCGACCCGTTCGGCGAGCGCGGCGGGTACCGCGACGATGCCGCCGTCGGCGCAGACCACGATGTCGCCCGGATGGATCGCGGCGCCTCCGCAGGAGACCGGCTGCTGCGTGCCGACCAGCGCGAGCGTTCCGATCGCGGCCTCAGGCACGGACCAGACTGGCAGCCCAACCTCGGCCGGAAGGGCGCCGTCGGTCACCAAGCCCGCGACGCCACGGTGCGCGAGACGCGCCGCCAGGATGGACCCGAACGGCAGGGCCAAGCCGGACTGGGCCGCATCGATCACCACGATCGCGCCTTCGGGGATCGTGTCGATCGCCGCCGCAAGATCACCCACGGCATCATCGCGGGCCGGGATCATCCGCAACGTGTAGGCTGTGCCGATCGCGCTCCCACCCGGTCCGGTCAGCCCCTGGACGCTATGAGCCTTCACGCCGGCTCGGGTCAGGGCACGGGCGAGACTCGCCGGCGTCACGGCGGACAGCGCGTCGCGCAGGGTCGGGTCGATGGCCATCAGGGACTCCGTGGGGTGCAGCCCCGTTCCGGCGGCGCTCCGCCAAGGTGGATCTCACGGGCCCTTCGGCAAGCCCGCTCGCGACCTCAGCCGATGGGTTCGCCGAGAGCCCGGCCAGCGGCCGGCCGGGCCGCAATGCGCGCGTACCAGCGGCGCAGGGCCGGACGCTCGACCCGTTCGGCGGGCAGGTTCAACCAGCGATGTGCCGCACAGCCGAGGGCGATGTCGGCGATGCCGAATTGCTCGCCGACCACGTAGGTCCGATCGGCCAGATGGGCGTCGAGGATCGCGGCCATCGCCTCGCTCTTCTTCAGCGAAGCCGCGATCACGGCGCGATCGGGCTCGGCGGTCCGGAAAAGCTGCCAGAACGCGTCGCGCATCGCGGGCGTAAAGCTCGTGGCCTGCCAATCGACCCATTGCTCCACATGGGCGCGCATCTGCGGATCCGCCGGTAGCGCGAGGGCAGGGGCGATGGTCGCGAGGTAGCGCAGGATCGCGTTCGATTCCCAGAGAGCGAAGCCATCCTCCTCCAGGGTCGGGACGAGCCCGTTCGGGTTCATCGCGCGGTACGCGGGATCGTCGACGACGCCGTGAGCACCGCCGGCCTCCACGCGCTCGTAATCCAGCCCGGCCTCATCCAGTCCCCAGACCGCCTTCTGCACGTTTACCGAGGTGAGGCGTCCCCAAAGCCTGCGCATCGTCAAACAATCTCCCTTACGCCTTCGGTGGATAGGCGTGGTCACAGCCGTTCGGGTCCGTCACCCGGGCGCCCGCGCCGGTCTCGCGCAGGTAGTTCGGCCCGACCGGCACCTTGCCGTGGCCGCCCGGGATGTCGAGCACGTAGGTCGGTTGGGCGAGGCCCGAGAGGCGCCCGCGCAGGGTGCGCATCAGGTCCTGACCTTCCGCCAACCCGGTGCGCATGTGTCCGGTGCCGGGGGCGAGGTCGCCGTGATGCAGGTAATAGGGCTTGATTCGGTTCTCCACGAAGGTCCGCATCAGGGCCTCGAGCGTCGCCGCGTCGTCGTTGATGCCACGCAGCAGCACGGATTGGCTGACCATCGGGATACCGGCATCGACCAGCCGGCACAGGCGGTACGGGCAGAGGGCGTGAACTCGCGCGGGTGATTGGCGTGCAGGGCGACGAACACCGCGCCCCCGAAAAGCTGCAGCGCCTGGACAAGGGTCTCGGTGACCAGTTCGGGCTTCACCACCGGAACGCGCGTGTGAAGCCGCATCACGCGCACATGATCGATGCGCGACAGGCGTTGCGCGATGATGCCGAGCCGCCGGCTCGAGAGCGCGAACGGGTCACCGCCGGTGAGGACCACTTCCCAGATGCGCGGATCCCGCTCGATATACGCGAAGGCCGCTTCGAGCTCGGCATCGGTCAAGGTTCCGAGCCCGTCCGGCCCCACCGTCTCGCGGCGGAAGCAGAAGCGGCAGTAAACCGGGCAGACATGCAGCGGCTTCAGCAGCACGCGGTCGGGATAGCGGTGCACGATGCCGGTTACCGGCGCGTGGGCCGCGTCGCCGATCGGGTCGGCGCGCTCCTCCGGCGCCGTCGCGCACTCTCGGGGATCCGGGATGAACTGGCGGGCGATCGGGTCTTCGGGATCAGCGGGGTCGATGAGCTCGGCCATGTCGGCCGTCACCGAGACGGCGTAGCGCGCGAGCACCGCCCGCAGCGCGTCGGCCTCCGCGGCCGAGATCAGGCCTGCTTCCGCCAGATCTTCGGCGCTCCGGAGAACACGGTTCACGGCGCCGTCTCCGCGACCGGGGTCCAGATCACGTCTTCGACGCGGGTGCGGCCGCAGGCCAGCATCGCCAGCCGGTCGAACCCGAGGGCGATGCCGGAGGCTTCCGGCATGACCGCCAGCGCGGCGAGAAAATCGTCGTCGATCGGATACGCCTCACCGTAGACCCGGAGCTTTTCCGCCATCTCCGCCTCGAAACGGCGGCGCTGTTCGACTGGATCGGTGAGTTCACCGAAGGCGTTGGCGAGTTCGACCCCGCAGGCGTAGAGCTCGAAGCGCTCGGCGACACGGGGATCGTGCGGGGCCGGCCGGGCGAGGGCCGCCTCGCTCACCGGGTATTCGCACAAAAGGGTCGGCCGCCCGACGCCCAGATGCGGCTCGATCCGCGCGACCAGCACGCGGGAGACCAGATCGGCCCAGGTATCGTCCGAAGCGACCCGCAGGTCCGCGCCCGACACGGCGGCGGCGAGTCCATCGCGGTCCGTCTCGCCGCTCCGCGCGACGGTGGCGAGCAGGTCTATGCCGGCGAAGCGGTCGAAGGCCTCAGCCAGCGTCAGCCGCTCCGGTTCGGCGAACGGGTCAGTCTCCCGGCCACGATAGGTGAACCGGCGCATCCCGGCGGTCTCGGCCGCAAGTGTCAGCAGGTCGGCGCAATCCTCCATCAGCACGCTGTAGGGCGCGCCGACGCGGTACCATTCCAGCATCGTGAATTCGGGATGATGCAGCGGCCCCCGCTCGCGGTTGCGGAACACGCGCGCGACACTGAACAGCCTCGTCTCCCCGGCCGCCAGCAGCTTCTTGCAGGCGAATTCCGGCGACGTGTGAAGAAACAGGGGCGTTCGTGCCCCGCTCGCCCCGATGGCCTCGGTGGCGAAGGCCGACAGATGCGCCTCGTTGCCCGGCGAGACCTGGAGGCAGGCCGCGTCAGCCTCGACGAAATCCCGCGCGCTGAACCAGGCACGGAACGCCGACAGAACCCGGTTGCGCATGAGAAGCGCCGGCCTGCGATCGACGTGACGCTCCGGGGACCACCAAACGGTGCCCTGTGCCGTCACGGCCGGCCCAGCCGATCACACCGACGCGACGCCACCTGGCATCGGCGGGCACGGCTTCGCACAGGCAGCTCGTTCCGGAGCACACGCATCCTCTGGCCCTGTTCCACCCTCGGCTTCAGAACGGAGCGTCGCGATCTGGAAGAGAGTACACTCGGACAACCGTTCCTGCCGGCCCGCTGGCAACCGGAACGGAGATGCGATAGTGGCGGGGTCCGAGATGCAGCGCCCGCGCTTGGCGCGTGCGGTCCCCCTTGTCAATGCAGGACGCTATTCCGTGAAGGTTATCGCCTCAACGCTCCGTAAGGGCAACGTCGCCGAGAAGGACGGCAAGCTCTACGTGATCCTGTTCGCCGAGAACATCCACCCCGGCAAGGGCACGCCTGTGACCCAGCTGGACATGCGCCGCATTACCGACGGCGTGAAGGTTTCGGAGCGCTACCGGACGACCGAGCAGGTCGAGCGCGCCTTCGTGGAGGATCGCGAGCACACCTTCCTGTACAGCGACGGCGAGGGGTTCCACTTCATGAACCCCGAGAATTACGAGCAGATCGCCGTGCCGGAAGACGTGGTCGGGGATGCCGCTCCTTACCTTCAGGAGGGCATGGCCGTCATGCTCTCGGTCCACAATGGCGTGCCGCTGACCATCGAGCTGCCCCAGCGCGTGACGCTGGAGGTTGCCGAGACCGAGCCGGTCCTGAAGGGTCAGACGGCCTCGTCCTCCTACAAGCCCGCGACGCTCTCGAACGGCGTGCGGACGACCGTGCCACCCCACATCGCCGCCGGCACCCGCGTCGTCGTCATGACGGCCGATGGGTCCTACGTCGAGCGCGCCAAGGACTGAGCGGATCTTCGGAAAGCCGCCCGCAGGTGGCGGAGCGCATCAGCGCTCCGTCCGGGCCGCCTGCTCAAGGGTCGCGTAGCATTGCTGTGAGAGGGCCTGCGCGCGCAGGCGCTCCGGCCCGCTGAACGGCCGTCCATCCTCGCGGAAGAGATCCTCGCGGAGGAGCGCTTCGGAGGTGCAGCGCGCCGCGATGCGGCACAGGGGCCGCTCGCCACCCGTCCGCGTGCAGATCGTCACGTAATCCGCCCGGAAGGCCCGCAGGCCCGCCCGCGGGTTGGCGCCCGTGAGCGTCACGATTCCGGTGAGGAGCGCCAGCAGCACGGGCTGGTGGATCAGGTAGATCGCCAGGCTGTGGCGTCCGGCCCAGGTCGCGGCCCGGCCGATCGCCGAACGGGGTGCCCAGGCGCCCAATGCCGAGCGCGCGAAACGGGGCAGGCCGATCCTGCCGACCGCGATCCCCGCCAGCACGAGCCCGAACCAGGGAAAGAGCGGAACGTAATCGTTGGTCCGGGGCGTCCCCGATCCGAGGCCGAGGAAGTAGAGGGCCGGCGCGTCGAGGATCGGCGCGTGCACGACGTGCGGCGCGGCGATGAACGCGGCGGCTGTCAACACAGTCACGGCGACCGGCGCGAACAGGAACGGGAGGCCCAGCAGGCTCGCCACGGTGATGCAGTGCAGGACGCCGAAGAACACGAACGCGTCCGGGAACACGATCCATGTTCCGAGGGTGACGAGAAGGGCAGCGCCGCCGATCCGCGCGAGGCGCAGGAGTGTCGGTCTCGGCCGCACGCCCCGGCCGTTCATCAAGACCAGCCCGATGCCGACGAGGACGAGGAAGCTGCCGGCGATCATCTCGGCCGCGATCCGCCCCGCCGGGGTCAGCGCGTAGTTCTCGGCCGTCAGCCGCAGGAACCCGAGATCCCAGAGCGTGTGATAGCTCGCCATCGCGGCGAGGGCGGCCGCGCGCGCCGCGTCGATCATCGGGAAGCGCCGCGGCTGAACGGCCGCATCCGGCGTTGCGGCGGCACGGTCGCGAGTGAGGTCGATGGCCATCATGCCGAACCCAAACCACGCCGGTGCCGGACATGCCAACCGGCTCGCCGCGCGCTGCGCCGTCAGCCAACGCCGGGTCGTGGCGCTCTCGCAAACGTGACACCGGCCGAGTTTCGCCCGGCGGGCGGCGCGTCCGACCCTCGGCGCGCAAATTCTGCACGCCGGACCCGGCGCTTAAACGCTGCTTTCGCCGCCGACTGCGACCAATCGACTGTTGCCGGCTCGCCTCCCAGCGCCAAGATTGCATCTCGCTGGGGCTCGGCTGCCGGTGAAATGGGCTTCCCGGGAATCAGGACTTCGTTAATCTTGCCGGGAGAGCGCACGGCGTGATTCGGTGTAGGTTGCTCGGCCATGTCTGACGAACGCGGCTTCGGGCCGGAGGACCCCGATCGGGCGGCGAGCCCGCGGACCGGCGAGACTGCCCAGCGCGAAGACGAAGCCCTGGATTTCGCCGAGGTGGCGGGCCGCATCAAATGGTTCGACGTGTCGAAGGGCTTCGGCTTCATCGTACCGGATGACGGGTCGCCGGACGTCCTGCTGCACGTGACCTGCCTGCGGCGGGACGGCTTCCAGGCGGCCAGCGAAGGTGCGCGCATCGTCGTGGAAGCGGTGGAGCGTCCGCGGGGCTGGCAGGCGTTCCGGGTAATCTCGCTGGATCAGGCGACGGCGGTCCATCCCTCCGAGATGCCGCTGCCGCGCACGCACGTGACCGTGACCCCGACGAGCGGGCTCGAGACCGCCGTGGTGAAATGGTTCAACCGGCTGCGCGGCTTCGGCTTCCTAACCCGGGGTGACGGGACGCCGGACATCTTCGTGCACATGGAGACTCTGCGCCGCTACGGGATCGCGGAGCTGAAGCCGGGCGAGGCGGTCCTGGTGCGCTACGGGGACGGCTCGAAGGGCGTCATGGCCGCCGAGATCCGGTTGATCGACGGCGCCCTCCCAGCCTCGCACTGAACGGCCGGGCGCGGCACGGCATCTATGTCGCTGTCGCACCTGAGCATTTCCGCACGCGGTTTCCCACGGCCCGTATCCTGGTCTATGGCTGCGTGGCGAGCCCGACCGGCGCGCCTGTCCCCCTGAAAGGCCCGAGCCTGTGATGTTCTCGACCCGTTTCGTGTCGGCCGCCGCCGTCGCATGCCTGATGGTCATGGCCGCCCCCGTTCCCGCCGTCCTTGCGCAGGCACCGGCCCGGGCTGCTGCCACCGCGGGCGAGCCGCTGACCATCGTCACCAAGGCGGGGCCGAAGCGATTCAACGTCGAGGTGATGCGCGACGATGCCGGGCGCTCCCGCGGCCTCATGTTCCGGCGGCACATGGCGGCCGATCACGGGATGCTGTTCGACTTCGAGCGCGAAGAGCCCGTCACGATGTGGATGAAGAACACCTATCTTCCGCTCGATATGGTGTTCATCCGTCCGGACGGGACGATCAGCCGGATCGCCGCCGATACCGAGCCGCTGTCGACCGCGATCATCCCGTCGGGAAGCCCCGTTTCCGCCGTGCTGGAGCTCAACGCCGGGACGGCGGCGAAGCTCGGCATCCAGCCGGGCGACCGCATCGAGCATCCGCTGTTCAAGGCACGTTGAGGCCGCCTCAGACACCCGCGAACGCATCGGGAACAATCGCTTGACCGCCGCCGTGATCCGCGCCAGTGTTCCGGCAATGTTCCGGTGCGCCGGGACGCCGGACAGGGCGGAGGACCCGATGAGCGACGTGGCCGTGGCCGAGCTGTTCGGCAATGACGACTGGTCCGTTCAGCCGGACGGGATCGAGCATCGTGACACCGGCTACTTCATCGCCCGCGATGTGCTGGCTGCGCGGCGGGCGGAGGGGCTCTGGGACTGGCCGCTGCAGATGGCCGAGAAGCGCTGGTGCCGGCCGAGCCTGTTCCGCGAGGCGTTCCTAGCCGCGCTCGAGCGCTTCGGCATCGCCCGCGACGCGGAGCTGATCCGCTCGTTCGCGCTGGGCTACGGCATCCGCGCCGTGGTGGCGCCGGCCGCCGACACGTTCGTGACGCTGGCCGACATGCTGCAGCCGCGCGAGGTCGTGGATGCGGGACGGGCCTTCGCCCGCCCGGCACGGACGCTCGTTGCTGCGGGGGCGTGACGTCCCGACGATCCGGCCGGTGATTTGACCGCGCATACCAGGCCCGGATAGCCCTCCGCGACGCAGCGCGGGAGAGATCATCATGGCGGATCAGGATCAAGCGGGGCTCGACGGACTGATCACGCCCCCCTTCTCGCGGCGCGGCTTCGTGATGACCAGTCTGATCAGTGGCCTGACCCTGGCGACGAGCCGGGTCGAGGCGCAGGTGATCCACACGGACAGCAGCGGCATCGAGGCCGGCGAGGTGAAGATTCCGGCCGCCGACGGGCCGATGCCGGCCTACCGGGCGGTGCCGGACGGCGCGGGACCCTTCCCGATCGTGCTGGTGATCGAGGAGATCTTCGGCGTCCACGACTACATCAAGGACATCTGTCGTCGCTTGGCCAAGGCCGGCTACTGTGCGGTCGCCCCGGAGCTGTACGCGCGGCAGGGCGATCTCTCGGCGATGACCGATGCCAAGCTGATCATCCGGGATGTCATCTCGAAAACACCCGACGCACAGTGGATCGGCGACCTCGATGCCACCGTGGCCTGGGCCGGATCGGCCGCGAAAGGCGATCCGAGCCGGCTCGGCGTCATGGGCTGGTGTCGCGGTGGCCGGGACGTGTGGCTCTACGCGGCGCATCGCCGCGATCTGAAGGCGGCGGTCGCTTGGTATGGCCCTGTCGGCGGCGATCGCACGGACATCCAGCCCCGCACGGCTGGCGACGTCGCTGCGGAGATCCACGCGCCGCTGCTCGGCCTCTACGGCGGCGCCGACACGGGCATTCCGGTTGCCTCCGTCGAGGCAGCGCGCGACCGCGCAAAAGCAGCGGGGAAGATCGTCGAACTGATGATTTACCCGGACGCGCCGCACGGCTTCCATGCCGATTACCGGCCAAGCTATCGCCGGGAAGCCGCCGAGGACGGGTGGAAACGGGCGCTCGCCTTCCTGAAGGCGAACGGCGTCGGCTGATTCAGCCGGTTTTGCTTCTGTCCGGGACGTTCCTGATCGGCTGTGTTACTCAAGACACGGCCACAACTTTCCGATTATGCAAGGATCCAGGGAGGATCTGTGCCCGCGCGGGTCCGGCCTACCGCGGCGATCGGTCCGTGAACCGATCGCCGCGGCCGCCGTTCAGCCCCTGTAGAGTGTCCTGGCCTATGAGCGATTCGGTGCAGCCCGGCCAGAAGCCCGTCATCCTCGTCGTGGAGGACCAACCCGACGAGCGCTTCCTTGCGGCCACGTTGCTGGAAGACACCGGCTTCACGGTCATCGAGGCCGAGACCGCCGACCGCGCCCTCGCCATCCTCAACGACCGGGCTGACGAAGTCAGCGTCGTCTTCTCGGACGTGCGGACGCCCGGGCCCATCGGCGGTTTCGAACTGGCGCGGATCATCGGCGTGACTTGGCCGCGGGTACGGGTGCTCCTGACCTCGGGCGATGCCGGCGACCAGCCGAGCGATCTGCGAGTCTCGGCGACGTTCATCCCGAAACCCTGGCGCGCCGAGGACATCCTGGCCTGGGTGGAGCAAGCCGCGGGACGCCCGTCGGAGGGCAAGGGCCCGGCGGTGATCGGACCGGGCGGAAAAATTATCAGCCCTGGATTGGAAACCTGACGCGCGGATCGGGTTGTACGCCACTCCCGGAGCGGATGGCGCCCGGGGTCCCGCAATACAGTTGAACCCGACCTTGGCCATGCAGATTGTCGCCGCCAACTATGCCGATACGCTCCGCCGATCCGGCTCATGGAACACGGCCGAATCCGCCGTGCTGGATACGGTGCGCCACGAGCTTCGCGGCGTCTTCGGCGAGGCGGACGATGACCTTCCGGCAGAGCTGACCGCGCTGGTGCGCCGGCTCGACCGGGCGGACACGGGACGGGGCGCTTCCGTCTGAGCGTTGCGCTCCCGGCGCGCTGTGCTGGCCTTGAAGCTGTGTGCCGCGCGCGGAGACTGCCGCGGCGAGTCGCCAAGACGACAAAATCTGCTATTCAGCGCTCCCTGACCTGCTGACGCATCGCGTCTCTCTGCCGAGCCCTTCATGCGTCTCACGCTCATCCGCGGACCGCTCGCTGCGGCCGCGATCATGACCCTTGCCGGCCTCGTCTCCGCGCAGGCTGCCGCGCCGCCGCCGCAGCCTGCCGAGGGGCCGGGCGGTGTCGGCGACCGCAAGATGACGATCACCAAGCGCCTGCTCGGGCGCGGGACCGCCAGCAGCTTCGCTTTCTACGCTGCCGGCGCTGCTCCGGAGGCCGGCAGGCCCGTGGCGATCTTCCTGCACGGTTGGGGTGTGGTGAATCCGCAGAGCTACGGCGCCTGGATCGACCATCTGGCGCGCCAGGGTTGGCTCGTGCTGTTTCCGCGCTTCCAGGAGGTGAACCGGACGCGCCCGGCCGACGCGCCGGGCATCGCCGAAACCCTCGTGAAGGCGGCACTGGCCGATCTGTCCGCGGACGGCGAGGCCAAGCCGGATCTCGGCCGCGTTGCGATGATCGGCCATCTGGCCGGCGCTCCGCTCGCGATGGATCTCGCCGCCGATGCCAAGACGCACGGGCTGCCCACACCGAAGCTGATTTTCGCCGTGACGCCCGGAGGGATCGCCAGCGGGCCGAAATCGCGCGGTATCGCGCTCGGCGAGTTGTCGGCGATCGATCCCGCGACGCTCATCGTGACCATGGTCGGCGACAAGGACACGCGGGCCGCCGACCTCGCCGCGAAGCGCCTGCTGCGCGAGGCCAGCGCCGTGCCTCTGGATCGGAAGCTCTTCGTGCGGGCGCTCTCGGACGACCACGGCTTCCCGGCACTGACCGCAACCCTCGCGGCGCCGGCCGGCCTCGATACGGCCTATGACGGCGGTGCGATCAAGCCCGGCCCCGAACCCAAGGACGCGGCGAAGGATGCGCCGAAGCCGCCGCCGTTCCGTTGGTCCGCCGACATGGCGCTGTCGGGCGAGCAGCAGACCCTGGTCTCGCAGGTCAACCTCGCGCGCGTCGACGCCCTGGATTACCTCGGGTTCTGGAAGACGTTCGACCTCGCGGCCGCAGCCGCATTCGCGGGCTCGGACGCCTCGGCGCTCAAGAACAATCCGCGGCTCGCCGACATGGAGCGGTGGAGCGACGGCTGGCCGGTGAAGCGGCTCGCGGTGGAGACGCCTCGCCCGGCGCCGGCCGTCCAGGCCGGTTCTCCGCCGGCCACCACGCGCAAGCGCTGATCTGGCGATTACTGACTTGGCCGTTCAGGCAGCTTGGCCTTGGCGCGAGGCTTGCTAATCTGCTCCCGTTCGACACGGGAAGCCCAGCCATGCCCGAGTTCGTTGCCAGCCTGCTCGCCGCGGCGGCCTTCTGCCTGACTTTGCTCGCGCTGAACGCGCTGACCCGGGTTCTGATCCAGATCCATCTCACGCCGTCCGACCTGGGCGAGAGCGGCTTTCTCCAGATCGGCGCAGCACTGTTGCTGGCGTGGGTGGCGTACCGTCGGGCGCCTGTCCGCCGGACCGTCTGACGGTTCCCGGGCAGAAGCGGCTCCGGAGCGGTCGGGCGGGTCCCTCAGGAGAGATCCCGCACCCGGGCCCGTGTCAGCGCAGAAAGGTACCGAAGGAGCGCGGGCCGTTCCCGGTGGGGATCGTCTTGATCACCTTCAGCGTCCGCGCGTCGAGGACGCTCAGCGTGTTGTCACCCCAATTCGCAACGTAGAGGCGCCCGTCCTCATCGGCGGCGATGCCCTCCGGGTGGTCACCGACGTCGATGTCGGCGATAGGCTTAAGCGTCGCGAGGTCGAAGGCGGTGACGCTGCCGGCATATTGATCGGTGACGAAGCCGCGACCCTGCGCCAGCGCGATCACGTAGGGCCTTCGACCCGTCTGCACGCGGCCGATCTCGCGTCCCGCAGCGAGATCGATGACGGAGACGTCGTCCCCGGTCACGTTGGCCGTGTAGGCCCGGCCCGCGGCGGCATCCAGGGTAATGCCGAACGGGTGCTGCCCCACCGGAATGACCGTCGTCTCGCGGCGAGCTTTGGCATCCACCACCGAGACCGTGTCAGCTTCGCGGTTCGCCACGTAGAGGGTCGCCCCGTCGGGGCTCACGGCGATGCCGGAGGGTGAGGCTCCGACGCCGATCTCGCCATCCGGGCTCAGCGTGCCGTCACGCTCGGTCAGCACGAACAGGCGGTGGCCGTACCAGTCGGCCACGTAGACCGTGCCGCCGCGCGGGTCGGTCGCGATGCCGAGCGGACCGCCGGGCAGCGCAACCTCCGACAGGACTCGCCCGGCGTCGAGGTCGATGATCGCGATCCCATGCCCCTCGGGCCGCGTGACGTAGGCGCGCTTGCGGTCGGCCGACAGCGCGATTCCGGCGGGCGCCCCGTCGACGGGCACGCGCCGCAGGACCGTGCCGGCGGCAAGGTCGATGATCTCGACCGCGCCGCCCAGCTGAGCCGTGACGATCGCCTCCCGCGCCGGCTCGGCCGAGGCAGCCGACGCGAGGAGGGTGAGGCCGGCGGCGAGCGCCGCGCGACCCCGGTACGACGTCACGAGCCCTTCTCGACCTTGGCCTTCAGGTTCGCGAGGCTGGCCTTGATCCAGTCGCCGACGCCCTTCTCGGACGCCTCGTCGTTCAGCTCGGGCGGCGGGTCATTGTTCATGTAGCCCCGGTAGAAGGCTGCCTTCCACTCGACCTTCGACTTGGCGTCGCCCGCGGGCTCGACCGTAATCGTCGCCGAGTAATCGTTGGCCGGCAGGTCCTTCACGTCGACCTTGTCGATGTAGTACGAGAACAGCTTGTCGTCAGGCTTCAGCTTGTTGCTGGTCTCCTGGATCTGATCGCCGTTCTTGAGCGTCAGCACGCGCTTGAACTTGCCCGCCGGATCGCCGGTGAACTCGGTCTTGGTGACGTTCTGAACCCAGTCGGCGTTCTTCACGTCGCCGACCACGGCCCAGACCTTATCGGCCGGCGCGTTGATCTCGATCGACTCCGTGATCTTGCGCCGAGTCGGGCCGTGCGCCTGAGCCGTCGCGGCCACGAGGGCCGCGGTGGCCGCCAGGGCCAGGGTGATTTTCTTCATCTTGTCCTTCTCCTCCCGCCGTCAGCGGTCGTCACGATCGAGAACGCGCGCCTCGGGGCCGAGCGCCGCCGCGACCTTGTCCTCGATCCAGCCCCAGGCCTCGCGCTCGCGGGGTCCCGCGGTCTTGCCGATGGCGATGGCGAGGTAGGCCATCTCCGTCAACACCTTGTCCGGCTCGAGCATGTGCAGCCGGGTTGAAAGAATGGCGGCTTCCAGGACCGCGGCCTGCGCCCGGTTGTAGCCGATGAACGGCGCGTGCGCGGCGCTGTGGACCAGCCGCCCGCGAAAGCGCGGGCGCGTCGCGTGCGGCTCGACCGCTGCCACCTCGAACTCGGCATGTCCGAAACTGTCGGCGAGGCGCCGCCCCGGGATCGCCGTGCACGCCTCCGTCGGCCACTCGCGCCGGCCCGTCACCGCGCCCGCGATGACGCGGATGTCGCGGGGGCTCGACGCCGCGAAGTACGGACTGGCCTCCAGGTTGACGATGGTCGGCGACGGCCGGAACGGCGCCAGCACGTAGCCCGCGTCCTCGCCGATCAGCCCGAACGGCACGAG
Organism: Methylobacterium tardum; assembly: GCF_023546765.1. Lineage (NCBI taxonomy): Bacteria > Pseudomonadati > Pseudomonadota > Alphaproteobacteria > Hyphomicrobiales > Methylobacteriaceae > Methylobacterium > Methylobacterium tardum. The sequence continues at coordinate 3,380,379 of NZ_CP097484.1, read as the reverse complement.
GTGCAGCTCGCCCGCCGGCGACAGGGTCGTGACGATCGTCTCGAGGATCAGCGGCATCGGCTCACGCCCTGTCGACCGGCACGAGCCGTCCGCAGACCAGCTTGGCCTTCGGGTCCTGCGGTTGCTCGGGCGACGCTTCCGCGCGCGCGCCCTCTTCGGGGATGATCTCGGGCGCGCGCGCGTCAGCCTCGGGCTTCACAAGGCGGGCGTCCCGCGTGCCGGGCGGCGGCGCGTCCGGCCCGGAATGGCGCGTGTGACCGGCCTTCTTGAAGGCGGTGGCATCCTCCACCTCGGCGTCGGCCGCGCAGCCCCAATCGAGGGGCTCGTCCTGCACGTAGCGCTTTCCGAGCCGCCAGGCGGTCTCGGCCTTGGCGAGCTCCGCGCCGAGATAGAAGGCATGCGCCCCGTCGCTGGCGACATCGAGGTCGGGGAAAAAGGCCATCGCGTCGGTGCCGACCCTGTGGATGTCGCGGTTGTAGACGTGGATCCCGTCCTCGGCGACCGCGATCCGGTAATTGGGATCGCGCACCTCGGCGGCCGCCTGGGCGACCTCCTCGGCGGTCTGCACGAAGGGACGCTTGTCGTGAAGGGCGAGCAGCGCGCGACCATACCCTTTGGGCAGCGCGGAATCGGCCTTGGCGGCGTACATGACCCGGCGGGCGGCGTCGTGCTCCTCGACGGTGCGGCGGGTGTGGTTGGAGACCTGCACGATCAGAACGTTGCGGATCGAAAGCTCCGAGCACATGCCGACGAGGAGGGCGGTCACGCCCAGCGAGTCGGCCTCGGTCAACTCGGTGAGATTGCCGGTGCCCATCATCATCTCGATCTCCGGCCAGCGGGCGCGGGTCTCGCGATAGCGGGCGATCGATCCACGAAGCCGTGATGGATCGGCTCCAGGATCGGATCTGCCAGGAACGGCCGCCCGGCCTTCAGCATCCGCTCGATCGCCCGGTCGAGGGACGGCAGGTCGTCGGGCCGCAGCGGCACGAGAATCGGCACCGCGTCGGTCTCGAAGGCGAGATCGAGGGTCTCCTCGTTGAGGCTCAGCAGGTAGTCGGCCCCGGCGCCGGCGCCCCGGGCGAGCTCCTCGCGGGAGAAGGAATCGACACTGACCGTGAGGCCGGCGTCTTTCATGGCCTTCACGGCGTCCTCGAGGTGGGGAAACAGCGTGTCGGGCAGCCCGCCCAGATCGATGACATCGGCGCCTCGCCGGGCGAGGTCGAGGCCCTTGGTCAGGATCGCGTCGACGCTCATCTTCGAGGCGTCGGCGATCTCCGAGAAGATCCGCAGATCGTGCCGGGAGAGGTCCACCTTCCGGGCCGACAGGCCGAGCCACGCGGGCAGGTCCACGACCTCGTCGGGGCCGCGCTCGACCGGGACGCCGAAATGTGCGGCGAGGTGCTCGGGATTGGCGCGGCACCGGCCCGGCAGGATCACCCGGGTCGCGCCCTCGGGCAGCGTGACACGGCGGCGGATGATCTCCTCGGTCATCAGCGCGGCGACCTTCACGCCGGCATCGGCTATGCTCCACCGGAACCGGTCCGGCAGGCCGGCCGCGACCTTCTCCAGCCGCGCCCGCGCGAGGCGGCCGGTGACGAACACGATATGCTCGGGCACGCTCACGCGGCATCCTTCAGGGCGACCGTCACCTTCTCGGCCGGCCCCCAGATCTCGATCGGTCCGCCGAAGCGCGCGGCGAAGTCCGGGAAGGCAACATCCACCAGGCCGACGCGCGCAAGGGCGGCGGCATCGTGACCGCCGGGCGCATCGACGGACTTCACCAGCACGCAGCGTTCGGCCCTAACCTGTACGGCGAGCCAGAGCGCGAGGCTGTCGGAGGTGACGTCCCAGGTCTCGGGTATGTCCGGATGACCCGCGCGCAGACGGCGCGGGTTCCACACCCGTGCCCGGGCCGGCGCAGCCTCGGTCCAGGGCTCCAGGCTCTGCACCAGGCGCGGCTCGATTCCGCGGAAGATGCCGGCCGCATCGCTCATGGCGTCGAGTGCGCGGCGATGGGCTTCAGCGTCGCTGAAACCCTCGCGCGCCTGCGCGGCCCGCACGGCGCCCGCGAAGGTGCCGCCGCCCGGCACGACGATGCAGCGCCCGAGCACGCCGTCTGCGAGCGCGGTCAGCAGCGCGCGGCGGCGATGGGGGTCCGCCTCGAGGCTGCCGCCGACCTTGACGACGGCGGTCACGCGGCGTCCCGCCGGCTCGGCCGCAGGGCGCGCAGCGCCTCGGCGACCCGCAGGGGATCGATGCCGTTGCGGCGATCGAAGTCGCGGCACAGGCCTCCGCGGAAACCCAGATAATCCGGTGCGTACGCGCTGAGGCTCGGGATATCGATGACCCGCAGCGAGCCCGCGAGGCCGCTCATCAGCCCGTTGTCGCGGCAGGCCGCGGTGAAGGCCGCAAGATCCGCCGGCGCCGCGAGATCGGGAAGACGCGCGCCCCGCTTGCCGGCCGTGTCGATCATCGCGCCCGCGAATCCGGCTTCGGCGAGGTGCGGGACGAGGGCGGCGGCCGGGCCGTCCTCGGCGAACAGCACGGCGATCAGCCGTCCGGGCGCCGCCGCGGCGAGAGCCGCCAGGGCGGCGCCATCCCCGCGTGGTGCCGGGCCGATGCCGGTCTTGACCCAGTCCACCCCCGACGCCGCCATGGCGGCCACGTCGCGCGGCGTCGGCTCGGCGACCGCGCTGGTCACGGCACCGCCGGACACCCGGGCGACGATCTCCCGCACGGTCCGGGTGTCGAGCGCGCCGAGCGCCCCGCGCTCGGGATCCTTGGCGTCGGACGAGGTCGACCCCGGCCAGCCGCGCAGCCTCGGCCTCGGCCGGATCACGGACACTGACGAGAAGACGGGGCAGGGGAGTGGCTTGGGCAGGGGACGCGGACACGGATGACTCGGGACTCGACGGAAGGCCTCATGACTTTCCGGGCAGCGGCTCGGCGAGCAGGCGGTTCTTCACCACCCACCGCATGGCGTGGGCCCAGGTATCGTCGGTGTCGGCCCGGATCGTCACCTGCCCGCCGCGCACCACCTTGCCGGTCTCGGCCTCGGCGATGGTGACGTTCAGGTTGAAGATCTGACCGGACCCCTTCTCCACATAACCCGTCACGACGAGGTCCGCACCCAGGCTCTTGCCGATGTCCGCCGCGCAACCGTTGCACTTGTAGAGCGGACCATCCTTGGCCACGGTGTCGGCCTTCGGCGTCGTATCGACGATGTCCAGCCCGGCTTGATCGTGGAGAGCCTTGCGCAGCTCGTCGGTGACCAGCGTGAGCTTCTTGGTGTCGGCCGGCCGTGCACGGGCGCCGTAGGACGCACCGGGATCGAACAGCTCGACGGGGAACACCGCAGCTTTCTCGGCCGCCAGAGCCGCACCGGGCAGGGTAGCCCCGAGGGCGACAAAACCGCATGCGGTCGCTGCACGGAGAGACATGTGGCGCATCGGCGGGGCTTCCTCTCGACAGTCCGGCCGCCCTTCCGGCGACATCGCTGCCGGCATAGGTCGGGCGAAGGGACAATTTGGCAATGTACTTCGCAGCCTGCGTATTCCACGACGGGAACGTGAACGTCGGGACGACAGGCCGCGGTTGAGCGGTCGGAGCGGAAGCTGTTAGAGGCCGCGCATATGCAAGATCCTGCACCCGACACGGTTGTCCTGCGCCAGACGCTCCCGGTCTGGCTGCGCGCCGGGCTGGCTGCGCTGGCGCTGCTGCCGCTATCGGCGCAGGCCCAGCAACCCGCCCCAGAACCGATCGACACCCATATCGGCCTGATCTATCGGCCACAGCCCGCCCCGTCCTCCTACGACGCCGAGGCGGCGCCGGAGGACGAGGGCTTGGCGGGCGCCAAGATGGGCATCGCCGACAACAACACGACCGGCCGCTTCACCAAGCAGACCTACGCGCTCGACGAGATCGCGCTGACCGACGACAAGCCGGATCCCGTCGCGGCGGCCAAGGAGCTGGTCGCCAAGGGCGCGCGCTACCTCGTCCTGGCTCTGCCGGCCGACGCGGTGCTGGCGGTGGCGGATGCCGTCAAGGAGACCGGCGCCGTGGTGCTGAACGCCGGGGCCCCGGACGATCGCCTCCGCGGGGCCGACTGCCGGGCCAACGTGTTCCACATCCTCCCATCGCGGGCGATGCTGACCGACGCGCTGGCGCAATACATGACGGTGATGCGCTGGCGGAAGATTTTCCTGATCGTCGGCCCGACCGACGCCGACAAGGCCTATGCCGACGCGGTCCGCAACTCGGCCCGGAAGTTCGCGCTCAAGATCACGGCCGAGAAGCCCTGGACCTTCGGGCCGCTGGCTAAGGCGCGGGGCGATACCCCGACCCGGGCCGAGGCGATGGTCTTCACCCGGGGGCTCGACTACGACCTGGCGATCGTGGCCGACGAGGAGGGCGACTGGGGCGATTACGTGCCCTACCGCACCGTCGATCCGCGGCCGGTCGGCGGCACGCAGGCGCTGACGCCCACGACTTGGTCGCCCGTGCTGGAGACCTGGGGGGCCGCCCAGGCGCAGAACCGGTTCCGGCGGCTTGCCGGACGCCTGATGCGCCCGCTGGACTATCAGGTCTGGGCCGCGGTGCGGACCGTCGGCGAGGCCGTGACGGGCAAGAAGACCAACGATCCGGCCGTGATCGGGCCGTATCTCGCCGATCCCGCCTTCACGCTGCCCGCCTACAAGGGCGTGCCGCTCAGCTTCCGGCCCTGGGACCACCAGCTCCGGCAGGCGATCATCGTGGTGCAGCCGAAGGCGCTGGTCTCGGTGGCTCCCGAGCAGGGCTTCCTGCATCAGCGCACCCCGCTCGACACGCTCGGGGTGGATCTTCCGGAAACCACCTGCAAGTTCAAGTGAGGCCTCCGCCTGCGGCGTTGGTGAGCGGCCGGCGCTCTCGCAACGCGCGGAAATCGCACTACAATTGTCCTCCGAGAACGTCCTTCGAGGACGCCGGGAAGTCGCAAGGGAAGGGAATGGTATGAACCGCCGCGTCGAGGCAGGCCTGAGTGTGTGCGCCCTCGGAGCGTGGCTCGCCCTGTGCGGGCCGGCCGCCGCCTTCACCGCCTACGTCACCAACGAGAAGGGCAACTCGGTCAGCGTCATCGACACAAACACGATGGCGGTGACGGCGACCTGGAAGGTCGGCCGGCGCCCGCGGGGCGTGACCGTGTCGAAGGACGGCAAGGAGCTGTTCGTCTGCGCGAGCGACGACGACCGCATCGACGTGCTCGATACGAGTTCCGGCAAGGTGGTGCGCTCCCTGCGCTCGGGCCCGGATCCGGAGCAGTTCATCCTCGATGCGTCCGGCAACCCGCTCTACGTCGCCAATGAGGATGACAGCCAGGTCACGATCATCGACATCGAGAAGAACAAGGTCCTGGCCGAGGTGCCGGTCGGCGTCGAGCCGGAGGGGATGGGCCTGTCGCCGGACGGCAAGATCCTGGTCAACACCTCCGAAACGACCAACATGGCCCATTTCATTGACACCAAGACCTTCCAGGTCATCGACAATGTGCTGGTCGATGCCCGGCCGCGCTTCGCCGAGTTCACCGCCGACGGCAAGTTCCTGTGGGTGTCGGCGGAGGTCGGCGGCACGGTGAGCGTGATCGACGTGGCCCAGCGCCGGGTGATCAAGAAGATCAGCTTCAAGATCCCGAGCGTGAACGACGAGGCGATCCAGCCCGTCGGCATCCGGATCACCAAGGACGGGACGAAAGCCTTCGTGGCGCTCGGCCCGGCCAACCGGGTCGCGGTCATCGACGCCAAGACCTACGAGGTCGAGAAGTACCTGCCGGTCGGCCAGCGCGTCTGGCAGCTCGCCTTCACGCCGGACCAGAAGCAGCTCTTCACCACGAACGGGACGTCCAACGACGTCTCGGTGATCGACGTCGCCGCCGAGAAGGTGGTCAAGAGCATCCCGGTCGGCCTGCTGCCATGGGGCGTGGCGATCTCGCCGAACTGATCCGGCGCGGATTCGGGATCCGAAGCGAACGAGGCGCTCTGCGGGGGCGCCCGAGGGTAGGAAGCGACATGACGCGGATGTTTCGAACGGCAGCCCTCGCCCTGGCGGGGCTGCTCGCGGCCGGTCCGGCGCTGGCCATGGACCTCACCAAGAAGCGGGAGAACCTGCCCGACCTTGTCCTGGGCGACGATCAGGGCAACGACTTCGTCGCCGAGAACAAGGACATCACGCTGGAATCCGGCAAGGCTTACCGGCTGCGCATCGTCGCCAAGGGCCGTCAGGAATACAAATTCTACGCACCGGAGTTCTTCCGATACATCTGGTTCAACCAGATCGTGATCGAGCACAAGGAGATCCACGGCGGCGGCCCGCCCGACCACCTGGAATTCGGACGATCCCGGCGAGATCGCCATCGAGTTCGTCGCGATCAAGCCCGGCACCTACACCTGGTCGGTGCACGGCCTGGAGGCCAAGGGCATGACCGGCACGCTGACGGTGAAATGATGCGCATCCTCCTGCTCGCCGCCTGCCTGCTCGCCGCCGGTCCGGCCCTCGCGGCCGACGACGCCTCGTCCTGCGCCGAGGGCATCACGATGATCCGCGACGCGCTCGCCCTGAACCCGCCCGAGGCGGCAGTGCCGAAGCTCAAGAAGGCCCTGCGGGTCGCCGAGCGGGAGCAGAAGGAGGGCGAGTTCGACGAGTGCCTCGACGCGGTCGCCGATGCCCGAAAGGTGCTGGGGCGATGAGCGCGTCGGAAGCGGCCGCCCTCCAAGTCGACCATGTCGGCCACCGGTTCGGAGCGCGGGCGGCGCTCGACGACGTCTCGATTACGGTGGAGCGCGGGCGCTTCGCCGCCCTGCTCGGCCCGAACGGTGCCGGCAAGACGACGTTGTTCTCGGTGATCACCCGGCTCTACAACAACCAGACCGGCCAAGTCGCGATCTTCGGCCATGCCCTGGACCGGGAGCCCTCGCGCGCGCTCGCCCGGCTCGGCGTCGTGTTCCAGGCGCGCACCCTCGACACCGACCTCACCGTCGAGCAGAACCTGCTGTACCACGCGAGCCTTCACGGCATCGCCCGCGGCGCCGGGAAGGCGCGCGTCGGGGCGTTGCTCGACCGGGTCGGCCTCGCGGACCGGCGGCACGACAAGGTCCGCACCCTGTCGGGCGGCCAGTCGCGGCGCATCGAGATCGCCCGCTCGCTGATCCATCGCCCGGATCTGCTGCTCCTCGATGAGCCGACCGTCGGGCTGGACCTCGAATCTCGCGCCGACATCGTGGCGATCGTGCGCGCGCTGGTGCGGGAGGAGGGGCTGTCAGTCCTCTGGGCGACCCATATCTTCGAGGAGATCGCGCCCGAGGACGACGCCGTCGTGCTGCACCGGGGCCGGATCATCGCCCGCGGCTGGGCCGGGGATATCGGCAGCCCGGGCGAGTCCCTGGCCGATGCCTTCCGCCGCCTCGTGGCCGAGCCGGGGAGGGCCGCGGCATGAGCGCACCGATACAGGTCTCGTCCGCCCCTGCCGCCGTCACGGCACGCGGTGCCCAGCAGCGGATCGGGCGGCTCGATGCGGTCGGGTACCTGATCTGCCTCGGCGGCATCGTCCGCCGGGAATTGCTGCGTTTCTTCAATCAGAAGGAGCGGTTCTTCTCGGCACTGGTCCGCCCGCTCGTCTGGCTGTTCATCTTCGCGGCGGGCTTCCGCAACACGCTGGGCGTCTCCATCGAGCCGCCGTACCAGACCTACGTGCTCTACGAGGTCTACGTGGTGCCCGGGCTGGCGGTGATGATCCAGCTCTTCAACGGCATGCAATCGTCGCTCTCGATGGTCTACGACCGCGAGGTGGGGTCGATGAAGGTGCTGCTGACCTCGCCCTATCCGCGCTGGCTGCTGCTGCTCGCCAAGCTGATCGCGGGCGTGGCCGTGTCGATCGTGCAGGCCTATGCCTTCCTGGCGGTGGCCTACTTCTGGGAGACCGACATCCCGCCGCTCGGCTACCTGACGGCGCTGCCGGCGTTCCTGGCCTCGGGCCTGATGCTCGGGGCGATCGGGCTGTTCCTGTCCTCTCTGGTGCGCCAGCTCGAGAACTTCGCCAGCGTGATGAACTTCGTGATCTTCCCGATGTTCTTTGCCTCCTCGGCCCTCTACCCCCTGTGGCGGATCCGGGAATCCTCGGAGACGCTGTACTGGATCTGCGAGCTGAACCCGTTCAGCCACGCGGTGCAGCTCGTCCGCTACGCCCTCTACGTCCAGTTCGAGCCGGTCGCCTGCGCCGTCGTGGTCGGCGTGACGCTCGCCTTCTTCGGCGCCGCCGTCGTCGCCTACGATCCCGGCCGCGGCATCATGGCCCGGCGCGGCGGCCCGGCCGGCGAGACCCCCTGATGGAGCCCGTTCCGATGAACCGTCTTGTCTCCCGCATCCTGGGCAGCGCGCTCGGGCTGAGCCTCCTCGCCGGACCGGCGCTGGCGCAGCCGCGCCAAGATCCGGACTGGCCCTGTGTCCAGCGCAAGGTCGCCACCCTGAGCCCCGGCCAGTTCTGGACGGGCCCGGACATCGCCGCGGCCGGCGATTGGGGCAGCGACAACGATGCGGCGGTGCTCGCCCAGAAGATCGCCTCGCGGCGCACCGATCTTCCGCAGGTCGGACCGCTCCTCGATGAGTTCGCCGGCAAGTTCGGCACCGACAAGGACGCCAAGGACAAGGCCCTGACCCGGGTCTACGCGGGCGTGTTCGAGGTGATCAACGGCGAGCGCGACAAGGTCGTCGGCGGCATCGCCCGCTACGCCCAGGGCCAGCGCCGGATGGCGGAGCGGATCCGCGACGAGGCCGACAAGATCAGCCAGGTCAAGGACGCGCCGAGCGCCTCCGACGCGACGGAGCTCCCGAAGGATCAATCGGAGCTGGAGACGAAGTTCGCCTGGGACCGGCGCATCTTTCAGGAGCGCAGCCAGTCGCTCACCTATGTCTGCGAGGTTCCGCAGCTCCTTGAGCAACGGCTCGGCGAGATCGCGCGGATGATCCAGGCACGGCTGTAAGCCCTTCTCCCGTCGCGCGAAACTCTTGCCACATCATCCCGGGATGTTTGCCGAAATCTCCCTAAGTGCTTGATCGCGTTCAAGAAACTGTTGCGGTTTGATCACGTCGGGTCGGCATCCACATCCCAGCGCGTGAAATGCGGCGAAAACAGCGCGATCGCGGTTCCAGCACAATTGTGCACTTCCCCGCCTCTCGGCATGAGGGATCACAAGCTCGTCAAGAACGAGCATGGGTCTTGGGCCACGGGGGTTGGGAATGTCACTTCGCGCGTTGCGGAGCAGCTTGGTCGCGTCTGCATCGGTTGTCGCTGGAACGGTCCTTTCGGGGGCCGTTCAGGCTCAGCAATCGGTGACACTGGGTGAGATCAGCGTGGTGTCCACGACGCCGGTCGGCTCCGGCGGCGGCAGCTCGAGCCAGGCGCAGACCTTCAACGGTCCCGGCCCGGTGCCGCCGCTCGGGTCCGTGCCGCCGACCGGCCTGACCCGCCTGCGCGGCAGCGAGCAGCCCCTCTACAAGATCCCGAGCACGGTGGAATCGGTCACGGCGAGCGACCTCGCCATCGATCAGGCCAACAACAATCTCGTCACGACGCTGGCCCGGCGCACGCCCGGCATCAACATCTCCGACTCGCAGGGCAACAACAACCGCGTGGACGTGACCTATCGCGGCTTCACGGCCTCGCCGGTGCAGGGCGTGCCGCAGGGGCTGGCCGTCTACCAGAACGGCGTGCGCATCAACGAGGCCTTCGGCGACGTCGTCAATTTCGACCTGATCCCGCAGCAGGCGATCCAGCGGATCGACGTGGTCACCGGCAACCCGGTCTTCGGCCTCAACGCGCTGGGCGGCGCGGTCAACATCCAGATGAAGAATGGCTTCACCTGGCAGGGTACCGAGATCGCCGCCTGGGGCGGCTCCGATGCCCGCACCGCCGGCTATCTGCAATATGGCAAGGTCGCCGACAACTGGAGCGTGTACTTCACCGGCGATGGGCTGAACGATCGCGGCTGGCGCTACGAGAGCCCGAGCACGATCGGCCGTCTCTACGCCGATCTCGGCTACCGCTCCCAGGATTCGGAGTTCCACCTGATCGGCTTGGCCGCGCGCAGCTTCTACGGCGCCGCCGCCGCGACGCCGGTGGACTTCACCCATCGCGACCCGCGGGCGATCTTCACCTTCCCGCAGACCACCACCACCGAGGTCGGCTCGCTGCAACTCACCGGCCGCGTCGACATCTCACCGACCTGGGACCTCGCCGGAAACGCCTATTTCCGCCGCTTCAGCCAGACCTACGTGGATGGCAACGACGGCAACTTCGAGAATTGCAGCACGCGCTCCAGCTTCCGCGGCAATCTCTGCTTCGAGGATGACGGGTTCAGCCCGTCGGCCGGCCAGTCACAGCTCGCGTTCCGCAACCAGTTCCTGATCCTGGGCCAGCAGAACCAGCGCATCCCGTTCCGGGCCAACATCCCCTACGGCACCCTGGACACGACCCAAACCCAGGCCACGGGCTTCGGCGGCTCGCTGCAGGCGTCGAACCGCGACCAGGTGTTCGGCCTGCCCAACACCTTCGTGATCGGCGGCAGCATCGACACGGCGAACTACTCGTTCAAGTCGTCCAGCACCCTCGGGGTCATCAACCCCGACCTGTCGATCACCACCAACCCGAACAATCCCTATTACGGCAACATCCCGGGGCTCGGCACGCCGCAATTGCGGACCGCCGGTGCCCTCGGCATCGCGCCGAGCTCGGTCAACGGCTCGAACCTCTATATGGGGCTCTATACCCTCGATACGCTCGACGTGACCGACCGGCTGTCGCTGACGGCCGGGGCGCGCCTCAACTTCGCGCGCATCCAGAGCGAGGATCTCACCGGCTTTTCGCCGGACGTGACCGGCACGCATTACTACAACAAGATCAACCCGGTCGCCGGCCTGACCTACCGCTTCTTCGACGCGCTGAACCTCTACGGCAGCTACTCGGAGTCGAACCGCGCGCCGACCCCGCTGGAACTGGCTTGCGCCAACCCGGACCGGCCGTGCCTCCTGCCGAACTCGCTGGTTGCCGATCCGCCGCTGAAGCAGGTGACGGCGCGGACCTACGAGGTCGGCTTCCGGGGCCAGCTGCCGAACACCTATGACGGCGGCGTCATCACCTACAAGATCGGTGCGTTCCGCACGGATCTCAGCAACGACATCCTGTCGCTCGCCACGCCCGGCAACACGGCGCGCGCCTATTTCGTCAACGTGCCCTCGACGCAGCGGCAGGGGATCGAGGTCGGCAGCGAGTACACGGCCGATTACCTGCGGGTCTACGCCAACTACGCGCTGGTCGACGCCACCTTCCAGTTCAACGGCACCCTGTCGTCGCCCAACAACCCGCTCGCGGATGACGGCGCCATCCAAGTGCGCAAGGGCAACATCGTGCCCCTGGTGCCGGCGCACCAGATCAAGGCCGGCTTCGACTACTTCATCACACCCGACTGGCAGCTCGGCCTCTATCTCCAGGCCTTCTCCTCGTCCTACTTCCGCGGCGACGAGTCGAACCTGAACCGCAAGCTTCCGGCCTACTACACGTTGAACCTGCAGACGAAGTATCAGGTGACGAAGAACCTCGAGGTCTTCGGGCTGATCACCAACCTGACCAACAACCGCTACGCGACGTTCGGCACCTTCGCGGAGCCGGGCCCGGTGGCCGGGAACCTGCGGATCAGCGATCCGCGGACCACGACACTGGCACAGCCGTTCTCAATCTACGCCGGCATCCGCTACGCGTTCGGCGCCGACCCGGTGCCGATGTCGCCGGAGCCGATCATCCGCAAGTACTGACGGACGGCACGGCTCGATGCGGGCGCTCCCGGCGGCTTCCAGGCCGCGCGAGGGCGCCCGCTTCCGTTTCCGACGGCGCGGTGCGGCCTCCTGTCTCAGGAACGGCCCGATGCGCCCGGCGTCTCCAGGGTAGTCGCAACCGGACATGGCGGCCCGCGTCGTCGCGGGCAACCGGAGCCGGTCGCGCTCAGGTGCAGTGGAGAAACGCCTCAATGATGATCAGATTCGCCCTCGCAGCCCTGGCCCTCGCCGCAGCCACGCCGGCCCTGGCGACCCCGTGCTCCGACGAGGTCGACACCTTGCAGCGGCGGCTCGACAGTGCCGGTGCAGCCTCCGTGACGGGCGCGACGCCGCCCGGCGGCCCGACCTCTTCGAATTCTCCGAAGGCCCTCGACAAGCCGCCGGCCCTCACCAAGTCGGACGCCGACGTGAAGCCGACCGCCTCGGGCGTCGAGGAGGCCAAGAAGCTGGTCGCCCAGGCCCGTCAGCAGGACAAGTCCGGCGACGCCCAGGGCTGCCGCGACACGATCATGAAGGCCAAGGAGAAGGCCGGCGCGCTGCCGTAGGCGGCGCGGGGCGGCCGGTGCCTCAGGGACGCCGGCCGCCACTCTGCTCAGTACGCGTTCTCGGTCTTCAGAAGCGCGAACGGCGTCGTCAGCAGGATCTGGAGGTCCAGCAGGACCGACCAGTTCTCGATGTAATAGAGGTCGTGCTCGACGCGCCGTTGCAGCTTCTCGGACGTGTCGGTCTCGCCGCGCCAGCCATTGATCTGCGCCCACCCGGTGATGCCGGGCTTGACCTTGTGGCGGGCGAAATAGCCGTCGGCGACTTGGTCGTACAGGGTGTTGGCCGCCTTCGCCTGCAGGGCGTGAGGCCGGGGGCCCACCAGGGAGAGATCGCCCTTCAGCACGTTGAACAGCTGCGGCAGCTCGTCGAGCGAGGTCTTGCGGATGAAGCGGCCGACTGGCGTCACGCGCGGATCACCCTTGGTGACCATCTTGGCCGCGCCGGCATCGCATTGATCGACGTACATCGAGCGGAACTTGTAGACTTCGATCAGCTCGTTGTTGAAGCCGTGACGCTTCTGCCGGAACAGGATCGGACCGCGCGAGGTGAGGCGGACGGCAAGCGCAACGGCCAGCATGACCGGCGACAGGGCGAGCAGCATCAGCAGGCCGACGCCGCGATCGAACAGCGCCTTCACCACGACATCCCAACCGGCGATCGGCCGGTCGAAGACGTCGAGCACCGGCACCGAGCCGAGATACGAGTAGCTGCGCGGGCGCAGGCGCAGCTTGGCGGCGTGCGCCGACAGGCGGATGTCGATCGGCAGAACCCAGAGCTTGGCGAGCATCTGGAGGATGCGCGCTTCGGCCGTGATCGGGATGGTGAAGACGATCAGGTCCAGGCGGGCATGCCGCGCGTAGGCCACGAGGTCGTCCACGTTGCCGAGCTTCGGATGGCCGGCCACCACGTCCGACGAGCGGTCGGTGTTGCGGTCGTCGAACACCCCGACGATGCGGATGCCGCTGTCGCTCTGCGTCTCCAGGGCGGCGATCAGATCCTCGGCCGGCTTGCCGCCGCCCACGATCGCGGTGCGCCGGTCGAAACGGCCGGCGCGGGTCTGTGCCTCGATGATCTGGAACAGGACGAAGCGGCCGACCAGAAGCGCGCCGAGGCCGGTGGCGAAGAAGGTCCCAAGCCACAGCCGCGAGTAGTGGTCGGCCACCTTGGCGAGGACCAGACCGGCGGCAACCATCAGGAAGGTCATCGACCAGGCGGCGATCAGCCGGATCGCGGTCTTGAAGAAGGCCCGGAAGGCGGCGATCCGGTAGCCGCCCGCGGCCTGGATCAGCGCAACCGTCATCACGGCGATCAGGCCGATGGCCCCGGCATAGGTCAGCCCATAAGGGACCCGCCCGCGCAGCATCATCAGGTGCAGCAGCGAGCCGAGGCCGAAGATCAGCGCGCATTCGAGCGTCCGAACGATCCCGGCGACCACCACGGGTGAGATCGCCGCCGCTTCCGGCGCTGAGGTCTCGGCGAGCGGCACCGCCTCCGCGCGAATCGCGGCCGGCTGGGCTTCGAAGGGCCCGGTCGCTTCGAGAAGATCCCGGATGTCGAACGCGCTCATCGATTGGCTCCCCCCTGCGCCAGTCTGCGGGTGCATCAACTGCAGCTTGGCACGGAGCGTTGTCGGAAGACTTAAGGGCGAGCCGACCGCCGCAGCTTTGTCGCGGCGTGTGCGGCGGCGGCCATCACGTTCCCGCCACCGGGCTCAGGCGGTCCGTGGTCCGGCGATTTCGCGACGCCCGGCGCTGCGGCGGCCTTCCCGAGCCTGGAATGCCGCCGCGTAGCCGGAGACGACCTCGCTACCCATCCGGTCCAGCGAGAAGCGCTGCCGGATCGACGCGCTGAGCCCGCCCACCTTGGCGGCAAGCCTCTCAGGCGAGTCGTCCAGCACCTTTCGGATGCCAGCCGCGAGCGCCTCCGAATCCCGGGCGGGGACGAGGTCGTGTGCGGCCGAACCGAAGATCTCCGGAATGCCGCCGACCCGCGTGGCGACAAGGGGCTGGGCCGCAGCAGCGGCCTCCAGAACGACGTAGGGCAGCGACTCCGCGAGCGACGGGACCACGAGGATGCGGCCCCGCGCCAGCACGGAACGGATCGCCTGCGGAGGCTCGAAGGAGACCGCGCCGGCTAGCCCGAGGCGCGCCACGGTCTCGCGCAGGATCTCGGCATCCGGACCTGAGCCGACCAGCAGCAGGCGCAGCGCCCGGCCCTCGGCCCGCAAGCGGACCAGAGCCTTGAGCAGGTAGGGCAGGCCCTTGGCCTCCCGCAGCTCGCCGACATACAGCAGGTCGAACGGATCCTGGACCCGTTCGACCGGCGCGAATTCCGCCTCCGAGATGCCGTTGTGCACGATTCGCGTCACGCGCTCGGGTCCGCCGACAAAGGCCCTGTGCCGGCCGGCGACGTACTCGCTCTCGAACAGGAAGGCGTCCGTGCGCCGGGCGAGCACGCCCTCGGCGCCCATGTAGAGGCGATGCAGCAGGCTGCCCGGCCGGTAATTGTAGCTGCCGCCATGCGGGGTGTAGGCGCGGATCGTGGATCCGGCCGCGGCGAGCCGTGCGTAGGCGCCGCCCTTGGCGCCGTGCCCGTGCAGGACGTCAGCGCCCACCTGTGCGGCCCGCTCACCGACCGTCCGGAGGCAGGCCCAGTCCGTCAGGTGCGGATTGCGCCGCATCGGGATCCGGATCAGACCGAGCTCGAGGCTCGGCATCAGCTCCGCAAGGGCACGCGCGCCGCGCTCGCCGCCGGTGGTCGAATCGCACACGATGCCGACGGCGTGCCCCGATCCAGCCTGGAGGCGGGCGAGATCCACGACGTGGCGGAACAAGCCGCCGACGGGCGCCCGGAACACGTGCAGGATCCGGTACCGCTGAGCGCTGCGGGCGTCGTTCGTTGTGGCGTCCACGATATCGGTCCCGGCAAGATCAATCCCGGAACGATGCTCCACCGGATGTCGATGGGAACTTAAAGGAAAGCAGATCGCGTCGACCTTTCCCTTGGAACGGTAACCGGAATTCTACCGGACGAATGTCAATTCAGGTCACAGACATCCCGTTCAGGCTGGCCCAGATGGTTCCGTAATGGCACGCCGTCGCAGCCAGCACGAAGCCGTGCCAGATTGCGTTCTGGAATGGCAGCGTCCGCCAGACATGGAACAGCACGCCGATCGAGTAGAGAGCCCCGCCAATCGCCAGGAGCCACAGAGCCGTCGGCTGGAGCGCCGCGATGACAGACTCGTAGGCGAACAGGCCGCTCCAGCCGAGCATCAGGTAGAGCCCGATCGAGAGGCGGTCGAAGCGACCCGGAAGCAGCAGCTTCACGACGATCCCGACCAGCGCCACGGCCCAGATCATCGCCAGCAGCGCGTAGGCGCGGGGTCCCGATCCGACGAGGGCGACGAGCGGTGTATAGGTGCCGGCGATCATCAGGTAGATCAGGGCGTGGTCGGCGCGGCGCAGCAGCCACTTGCGCGGGCTGACCGGGTACAGGTTGTAGAGGGCGGAAACGCCGAGCATCAGCACGAGCGCCGTGGCGTAGACCACGACCGCGGCCCGCTCGCCGAGACCGAGATGCGCCGTGACCGCCGTCGCCACCAGCGCCACGGCGCCCGCGAGCCCGAGCACCACGCCGAGCCCGTGTATCACGCCGTCTGCCATGATCTCCCGGGGCGTGTAGTGCCAGGTCAGGGAGAGTGGCCGACCATCTTCCGCGAGAGACATCTTGAAGCCTCCTGCAACGCGTGCAGCTTAAGGCTTGAGAAGTCTTGATCGTTCCATGCGCGGAATGCGGAGATGGAGTTTTCCCAGAGTTTCTGTCCTTTGGGTAAAAGTCTCGTGCGACGCAACGTCTCTGCTGCGCCGCACGAAAGCCTAGATCCCGCGCCCGGCCAGGCCTTCGAACCCGAGCGGCAGCCCGGCCGCGGCCGGCTGAACCCGCCCGCTCCCCCGGCTAAGGCGGGCATGAACGGTCGCCATCGTCAGGATCGCCATCGCTAGAACCTGATGGGCGAGCGCCGCCCAGAGAGGCACCGCGAGCAGGAGCGTTGCGATCCCGAGCCCGGCCTGTGCCAGCACTAAGACCGCAACCCCGGTCGACCGGCGGGCAACGCCGGCCGGGCCCGCCAGCCGAGCATCGATCGCGTGCAGGAACGCGACGACGATGACGAGATAGGCCGTCATCCGATGGTCGAACTGCACCAGCGCGTGATTGTCGACAAAGTTCTCGATCCACGGGCGGATGGCGAACAGGGTGTCCATCGGCGGCACCAGAACGCCGTCCATCGTCGGCCACGTGTTGTAGACGAGGCCCGCATGCGATCCCGCGACGAGACCACCCAGGAAGATCTGCAGCAGGATCAGGACCGGCAGCAGCGCGGCGGCGGCGCGGAGGCGCGGCGCGGCCGGCGCCAGGACGTCACCGCGCTCGCCGGCCGCGAGCCAGACGAGGCCGGCCAGGATCAGGCTCGCGGTCGTCAGATGCAGAGCAAGCTTGAGCGGCGCCACCGCGGTCATGCCGGGCTGGAGACCGGACGCGACCATGATCCAGCCGATCGCCCCCTGCAATCCGCCGAGCACGCCGAGGCCGAGAAGGCCGAGGCCGAGGCGACGGCTGATCCGACCCTGCCACCAGAACACGATCAGCGGCAGGAAGAACACGAGGCCGATGAGCCGGCCGAGCAGGCGATGGCCCCACTCCCAGCCGTAGAGCACCTTGAAGGCGGACAGCCCCATCCCCTGGTTGAGGATGTTGTATTGCGGCGTGTCCTTGTACTTGGCGAACTCGGCGGCCCAATCCGCCTCCGAGAGCGGCGGGATGGCGCCCGTGACGGGACGCCACTCGGTAATCGACAGGCCCGACCCGGTCAGCCGCGTGGCCCCGCCCACCGCCACCATGGCGATCACGAGAGCCGCGACGATGTAGAGCCAGGTCCGCACGGCCCCCGATCGCTGATCGCCCGCGAGTCTCATGACCATCCAAAATCCTTCTGCGGAGACCGGGACGCCCCGGCCGCAGCGCCCGGGTTAGGGGATGCGCGCCGCGCCAGCAACGTCGGCGGCGCCGCAGCCTGCGGCAGCGGGCGCGTTGCCAACCGAACCGCGGAACGGTAGCCGTCGAGCCGCACAGCGCCGCCGCGCCGGTCGCGATCTTCCGGAACCTGCCATGCGCCGCCGCACCCGTACCCTGATCGGCACCCTCGCGATCCTGGTCTTCGTCTGCCTCTACGGGCCCCTGGCGATGACGCTGGCCGACAGCCGCATCGCCGAGACGCCGGCGGTTGTTCAGGCCGTGCTGTACTCGATCCTGGGGATTGCCTGGATTTTCCCGCTGATGCCGCTGATCCGATGGATGGAGCGGCCGGATCGCTGAGCCGGACAACTCGATTTTGCCGCACTCGGGCGCCACAGGTCTTCCGGTCCGCCTCCGAGACCTCCCCCTCCGTGTACCGCTCGTCCATGCGCCTCAAGCCCCTGGCTGCTCTCGTCGTGCTGCTCGCCCCCTTGCCGGCCCTGGCACAGGGGACGCCCCGATCGATCGGTGAGTGCGAGAGGCTGAAGAACGACCTCGCCTTCAACCAGTGCCTCGCGATGTTCGGCCCAGCGGCCAAGAACGTGGCGGGCGGCTACGCCTCGGCGGATTTCGCCGCGGCACCGGCCGTGACAGCCGCAGCCACACCCGCCGCCGCGATGGCGGAGCCGATCCCGCAGATCGACGAGGCGGCCGAGCCGACCACATCCGGCCGACGGCGCTACCGGTCGCATCGCGGACGGCAATACGCCTCGTTCTCCACGGGCTACCGGCATCGACGCCGGCGGTAACGAGAGCGGCTCGCCTCAGGCGACGTTCAGGCGCCGGCCGCGATTCCAGGCCAGGAACGGCACACCCGACAACAGACCCGCCAGCGCCGCCCGCGTCTGGTGACACCCGTTCACCGAGACACGCGGCAGGGCGTGCAGGTGATCGGCATGCGCGGCGAAGAGGTGGCCCGGACGGGTTGTCACCGCGGTCGCGAAGCCCATGTCCCGGGCGAGTGCGAATTCCCGCGGGCCGGCCGAGCCCGGATCCCCGACCGGGAAGGACAGGTGCCGCACGGACCGTCCCAGCTCCATCTCGATCCTGGCGCGGCCGTCGGCGATTTCCCGCACGGCCGTGTCAGCCCCGTGCTTGGCCAGCATCGGATGGCTGACCGTGTGCGCCCCGATTGTGACCGCCGGATCTTGCGCCAGATCGCGCAATTCCGCCCAGGACAGGCACAGCTCGGACGCCACGCCACCCGCCTGGAATCCGGCTCGGCTGCAGAGGTCGGCGATCCGGTCGAGGAGGTCGGCCTCACTGCCCCGGCGCAGATCGCGGTAGACCGCGTCGAAGGCGAGCGCCTTCTCCTCCGGGCTTCGGGCCGGAAGGTCCAGCGCGCGCGATCCGATGCCGACGCGCACGTGATCGAGGCGCGCGATGGCGCGCTCCAGCTCGACCCACCACAGGCGGCCGCTCTGGTCCGCGAAGGCACTGGTCACGAACAGGGTCCACGGGGCGCCGTGGCGCGCAAGCACCGGACGTGCGTGCACGACATTGTCGCGATAACCGTCGCCGAACGTCAGCACGGCGAAGGGCGGCCCGTAATCAGGCTCGGCGAGACGCTCCGGCACGGCGTCGAGGCCGATCACGTCGAAGCCGCGCGCATCGAGCTCGCGCAGGGTCAGGTCGAGGAAATCGGGTGTGATGCCGAGCAGCCGATTGGGCGCGAAGGCCGGCGCGGGGTTGGGGCTGACATGATGGAACGTCAGGATCACGCCGAGACCGCGGGCTGCAGGGGACAGCCACCGATCCGCCCCGAGGGCCTGGATGGTACGGAACCCGGTCGCGAAGACTCGATGCTTGGTACGCGACGACAGCATGGTCCTGAACCGATCGGGCGGAGCGGCCCGGATCCGCGAAGCCTTGCCGCGTTGCAGTAAAGAAACCTGAAATCACCGTCGCGCCACGGTCCATGACGCAAGGACTTATTAGCCAAAGGGCCGATTATTGGGGGCTTGCACCTGTTGAAGCGGGCTTCGGCGGCTCGAGGTCACGGCCTGTTCAGCGCATCCCGGACAGGGTCCCTGTTCGACAGTGGATCGCGCGCGGTCCGACAGGGGATCGACACCATGGCGGTCGGCGTCCACGCGACGGGAACGGGCATGATCGACGCGCGAACGAGTGGCGCGCTGGTCGCCGAGATCATCCCCGATCTGGCATCGGCCGAGGCGCTGTGGCGCCGCCTCGAAACGGATCCGGCGAGCCTCCAGACCCCTTACCAACGGTTCGACTGGACGAGCGCGTATCTCCGCGGAACCGGGCACCTCGACACGGCGCGCGTCGTGGTCCTGCGCGACGCGGCCGGCCGGGCGCGGATCCTGCTGCCGCTGACGTTGCAGCGCAGGCACGGCGTCTGCGTGGCGCAAACCATCGGCGACACGCACGCAAATTACCACATGCCGCTGTTCGCGACCCGCGACGCGGCCGCGATCCCGCACGACGCGATCGTCGGAGCCTTGATCGAGGCCGGTCGGCAAGCCGGCATCGATGTCTACGCGCTGCGGCATCAGCCGCGCATGTGGGAGGCTGTCGCCAACCCGCTGGCGCTGTGGGGCGAGCCAGAGGCGAGCGACGCCTACGGGCTGATGCTCGGGCCGGATCCCGACGGTACCGTCCGCCGCGTGTTCAGCGCCGACGCTCGCAAGAAGTTGCGTTCGAAGGAGAAACGCCTCGCCGAGACCAAGGGCGCGATCGTGTATCGACGTGCCGAGACGGCCGAGGAGGCGGCTCGCTTTCTGGCGGCGTTCTACGCCCAGAAGTCGGCCCGGTTCGCCGGGATGGGCATCGCCGATCCCTACGCCGACCCGTCGATCCAGGCCTTTCTCGCGGCAGCGGCGTCCGGTGCGGATCCGGCGCTCGAAATGCACGCGCTGTGCTTGGCCGAGAGCGGCCGGGTGCTCGCGACCTTCGGGGGCGCCGTGAACGAGCGGCGATTCAGCGGCATGATGACCGCGTTCGATGCCGATCCCGAGATTGCCCGATGCAGCCCGGGCGACCTGCTTCTGCAGCACCTGGTGCGCGATCAGACCGCGCGCGGCCGGCAGGGCTTCGATCTCGGCGTCGGCGAGGCCCGCTATAAGGCCAGCATCTGCGACGAGACGATCAGCCTCATGGAGGCGTTGATACCGGTCACCGTCGTCGGGAAGACCTACGCCGCCGCGCGGCGAAGCCTCACGCGCACGAAGCGCCGGATCAAGCGCGACCCGCGGCTGTACGCGGTCGTCCGGCGTCTGCGGTCACTGCGACGGTCCTGAAAACCGCGATCGTGGATGTCTAGGGAAGGGCATCGCCTTCGACATTGTCCGCACCGAGTGCCTCATGCCTGACGGCGGCTCACGCGGCACGCGTGCGCTCCGCCGCCCCTAGGCGGCGTTGAGGCGCAGTTCGGCCCGCGGATCCCCGCCGACCACGTCCGGCACCGCGGGACGATCCTGGGCCACAAGGATCTGCCCGGCGCCGGCCTCCTCGGCGATGGCGTAGAGATCGCCCAGGGCCGGATCCTCCGCTGAGGCGTTCGAGGCGATGACCACATTGTCCATGTAGCCGGCCACGAGCTCCAGCAGACCGACGGCGCCCGGAGCGGCGTGGAGCTGGCAGACGACCCAGTCATAGGCCTCCGCCATCGCCTCGAAGGTCAGCGCCAGGGCGTCCGGTTCGTCGAAGAGCACCGACATGGCGCGTTGTCCGGCCTCGATGCGATGGAGGCCCCTGTCGCGGCGCGCCTGGATCACGTCGAGGAAGGCGGCCGGCCGGCGACGAGATCGGTGAAGCCGAGCTTCGGATCCGCGCCGACCGGCATGTTCAGATCGACCGCGACGAGGCTGCCGGCCTCGCCGAAGGCCCGAGTCAGAGCATCGGAGAGCCCGTGCGCGCCGCGCGTCTCCTCAGTCTCCATGATCAGCACCAAGCGCCCGGAGCGCGCTTCCTCGCGCCGCGGACCGGACGTGATCCGGGCGACCAGCGGCGCCAGGTCAAATTCGTCCGCGCTCGGAGCGGGCGCTTTCGGATGCGCGGCGGAAGGCTGGCTGCCGTCCGCCTTCCCCGACCATCGCGCCAGCGGCATCGCCTCCGGGAACGCGAAGTCTGGGCGCTCCACGACCGGCTGCCGCCGTGCATGATCGTCCGCCGCTTCGAAAGCGGCGTCGCGCTCGGCCGCGTTCCGGGCGGATTCAGCCAGCAGGGCGCGGGCGAGGACGCCGCCAGCCGCGAGCATCAGGGTCAGCAGCGTGGCGAATCCGATGATCGGCAGCTTCTTCGGGAAGGACGGCAGCTCCGGGGTCACCGCCCGCGACACGATGCGGGCATCGGCCGGCGTGGCGCTCTCGCCGTCGCGCGCCGCCGCCTCGCGGTAGCGCGACAGATAGGATTCGAGCTGGTCACGCTGCGCCTTGGCCTCGCGCTCGAGGGCGCGGAGCTGGATCTCGTTGGAGTTGCCGCGCACGACAACCTCCTGCTGACCGTCGACGGCCGCCTGGAGGCTCTCGACCCGGGCACCCGCGATCTTCGCATCGTTGTCCATCGTGCGCACGACGCGCTCGGCGGACGCCTTGATCTGCGCGTCGAGGTCCTCGAGCTGCGCGTTCAGCTCCTTGATGCGCGGATGGGCCGGCAGCAGCGTGCGCGATTCCAGGGCGAGCTGGGCGCGCACCGAGATGCGGTTCTCGACGATGCGCCGGATCACCTCGTTGTTGGCGACATCCGGGATCTCGAAGGCGCGCCCGTCCTTGATCAGGTCCTTGATGGCCTTCACCTTGCCGGCGAGATCGGCCTTGAGGATCCGGGCCGCGGAGAGCTGGCTGGACAGCTCCCCGAGCTGCTGGGCGGTCAGGGGCCGGCCGGTCGCGCCGGTGCTGCCCACGAGGCCGTTCTTGGCGCGGAATGCCTCGACCTTCGCCTCCGCCTCGGCCACGCGCTTGCGCAACCCGTCGATATTGCCGCCGAGCCACGTCGACGCATACCGGGCGGTATCGACCTTATCGGCCTCGAGCGAGCCGATGTAGAGCTGGGCGATGGTGTTGGCGCCGTCTGCGGCGAGCTTCGCATCCTTCGACCGGAACTCGATGGTCAGGATGCGGGACTTGCCGGCCGGGTAGACCAGGAGATGGTCGAAATAGGCGTCGAGCACCCGATCTTCGGCCGGACGGTCGAGGGGGTTGGCGCCGACGCCGAGCATCATCAGGACACGCTTCACCGGCCCGATGCTGTCCGCGCCCGGATCGAATTCCGGGTTGCCGACCAGCTTCAGCCGGCGGATCGCCTCCCGGGCGAGGTCGCGCGACATGACCACCTGGACCTGGCTCGCCACCGCCTGCTCGTCGATGGGTGCCAGCTGCTCGCCGCGTTCCTGCGTGGTGCGGGCGAAGGCCGGATCGCGGCTTTCGAGGAGCAGCTTCGCTTCGCCGGTGTAGCGCGGGCTCACCACGTTGACGAAGACGCTGGCCCCCAGCGCCACCACGAGGGTCGGTCCGACGATCCATCCGATCGAGCGGCGCAGGATGCGCGGCACCTGAGCGAGGCTGAGGCCTTCCTCCGCGCCGGGCTGGGTCCCCGGAACGACGTGGATCGAGCGTTGACGGATACGGGACATGCGGACGCTCTGGACACGGAGGCAGGCCGGGCGGCCATCGAAGCCATCCGCCGCTATTAGTGGATGTTAAGGTTGCTCAAGAGTTAAGGCACCGATTCTGCGGCCGAGTGCGGTCGAGTCCGCCCGCTTGATCAAGTTTCATTAACCTTAACGGCCTACACCACGCCGCAACCGCATCCATGACGGCGATGGTGATGAACCGGCGCGCTCTGCTCCTCTCACTCGGCACGACTCTGGCGCTCGGCGGCTGCCTGCGCCCGACCTTCCGTACCGATGAACTCGATGCCACCGGCACCGGGTCGATCGCCGCGCGCTACACGCTGGCCGCGGGCGACAAGCTGCGCGTCATCGTGTTCGGGCAGGACAATTTGTCGAACATCTACGCGGTCGACGGCGCGGGGCGGATCGCGATGCCGCTGATCGGCACCGTTCAGGTCGGCGGACAGACGACCGGCCAAGCCGCCAAAGCCATCGAGGCCAAGCTGGCCTCCGGCTTCGTGCGCGAGCCGCACGTGACCGTGGAGGTGGATAGCTACCGGCCGTTCTACATCCTCGGCGAAGTCACCACCTCCGGCCAATACCCGTTCGTGAACGGCATGACGGTGGAGACCGCGGTCGCGATCGCGGCGGGTTTCGGACCGCGCGCGGCCAGGGATTACGCCGTGCTGACCCGTGATACGAGCGGGAACCTCGCGTCCGGCATCGTGCCGATGACCTACCCGGTCCGCCCGGGCGACACGATCGTGATCAAGGAACGGTTCTTCTGAGCGACGTTCCAGGCGTTCACTGAGCGCTCTGCCACGGGTTGATCACCCGCATGGCCGTTCTCTCGGCTGGAATCGGCGTCGCGACCGGTGACGCGGCCTTGCTCGACTGAGCGACCATGCGGCGCGCCGCTTGAGCCGGGGTCACGCCGACCGGCGTGAACAGGCCGGCCAGAACCTTCCGGGTGCCCTTGCTGACGTAGCGTGAGGACTGGATGGGCTCGAAATCCCGGATCGCGTGGCGCTTGTCGGGATCGCCCGTGAACACCCGGGCGCCCGAATTCAGCACCACGATGTCGCCTGGCCGGAGCGTCTCATCCTTCAGCAAAGCCGCCGTGGCTCCGCCCTTCATGTCGATCGACACCTGCCGCGGGCTGACGTCGGCTTCCTTGACGCGGATTCGCACCGGCAACGCCGCGTAACGGGTCTGGAAGTGCCGCCGGGCGGCTCCGAGCCGCGGCGTGTAACGACGGCTGTAGGAGGGCGCATAGGCCGGAGCCGCAGACGGTGCCGGCTGCGCCTGTTGTGGCGCCGGTCGTGCGCCGAACAGCATCTCCAGGAAGCCCACCTCGGCCGCCTGGGCGCGGATCGCGGTCCCGGCGAGAAGCCCGGCGGCGGCGATGACAGCCAGCATGCTGCTCGTGCGAAGCCTCATAGCGTCCTCCGGATACGACGCCCGACGCGAGCATCCGACCCTCAACCGCAAGCTGCGCGATCGGGTTCCGGAATATTGCCGCTGTGCTGAGGCTCGAAGAGATGTTGTGCCGACAGTCGGGTATTCGACAGATCGGTTCGGCGATCGATTGTGCCAGATCGGCAGCGTTGCGCGCCCGACGCGCGTTCAGGCCGGAGCGGATTGCTCGCCTTCGCCGATGCAGTCGAGGGCGCGCTCGACGGCGCTGACGGCGTCGAGGAGATGCTGGACCGTGCGCTCAACCTCGAGCGCGGGACGGCCCATCGCGGCGGCGCGGGCGCTGACATCCTCGAGCTGCTCGAGAAGGGTCAGCAGATCACCGGCGACGGTCACGACTTCGCAGCGGGCGAGCCGGGTGACGGGCGGGCGCGGTCGGAAGGGCAAGACGTTGCTCATTGCCGAGGGTTGTCGCCCGAAAGGACCCGGATTCGCCAGAGGGGGCGGGCCGTGCTCAACACGATTGCCGGCCCCTATCCGCGGTTAAGCGGAGGCAAGGTGGATTTTCCGTGGCCGCTGCGCATCGGAGGCGGCAGAACGAATTTACGGTTGGCGGCCGCCCTTGACGGATCCTTTGGGGCTCTGACCATGCGGCGACGTCCCCAACTTCGGCACCGGCCGGGCGATACCAATTCATCGCCGGACCCGGAACCTGTCAGGATCCAGAATGCGCTTCACCCTTCTCGCCCTCACCGTGCTGACGATCGGCGGCCTCGGCGCCTGCGCGACCGACGGTCCGGATTCCCGCAGCGGCCTCGCCGAGAGCTTCAACCTCGACAATTACCGGGCCTCCGGCAACACCAACGGCACCCAGACCCGCCGCGACGTGAACCGCGCCTACACGCAGCCGACTCTGCCGACGATCGGCAACCGCGGCATGTGAGCGAGGCTCGGCGGGCGCATCACCGTTTGGCGAGGGCGTCCGCGAAGGTTGTGATCCGGTTCCGCGCGTAGACCGGCAGGCCGGCGCTGATCGAGTTTCCGGTGTTGAAGCTCGAATTGCCCATCAGCACCTGCGCGGGGAGCAGGTTCTTGAGGACGGGCACGCGCGCGTACTCGGCCTTGCGGTCGAGGACGTCGCCCTTGATCGCCAGCGCCATGTACGTCGTGACCAACGTCTTGGTCGGATCGTTCGGCATCGGCTGGAACACGGCCAGGAACTTGCCGAAGCGCAGGATCTGGTTGACCCAGAAGATCGTCTGCTCCAGCCCGCCGGTCACCGAGCTGTCCACCTTGGTGAGCGCCTTCAGCGGCGCGCCCTGATCGGGCCCCAGCACCCTGAGCTCACTCTGGAACGAAACGTACTCGGCGATCTTCTTGGCCGAGCCTTCCTCGAGCTTGTTGGCGAGCTTCACGCCGAGCGGCAGCTTGCCTTCGAGATCGTAGCGAGACTCGATGCAGGCGCCCGCGCCCTCGCACCAGGGGCGGTCGGGCCGCTTGGCGAAGGCCGCGGCCGGATCCTTGTTGGGCGTGACGTCGGATACCGACACGGCGCGGTGCTTGATCGCCGGATCCATCTTCTGGACGAAGGCGAGATTGGCAAAGGACGCGATGTCGATCGCCTCCGGGGGACGCGGAACAATGAAGCGTCCCTCCGCCACGTAGATCTTCAGGGTCTCGTGCCGCGGCTTGGTCACGCCGTTCACTGTGACGGTGTAGTCGGGCTCCTTGTAGCCGGGGTAGGGCGCGAGCGCCGCGGCTTCGGCCGGCCGGGCCTTCTGCCAGTCGAGATACGGGATCAGGCCGTTCTCCGGCGCGGTCGGGTTATCGCGATGATCCGTGAACAGGATCTGGCCCGGCTTGATCGTCGCCGGATCGACGGCGGAAACCGAGGGCACCTCCTTGATCCGCTCGGATCCCGGCGCCGCCGTGCTGGCGGCGGGCGTCTGGGCGCAGACCGGAGCGGCCGCCATGAGGGCGAGGGCGAGGGCGGCAGGAAACTGCGTTCGCAACGGGGTTCTCATCACTGGGAGAGGGCGGTCAGTAGCCGGGATCTTCGCCGAACAGGTAGTCCGGATCGCGGCGCCGCGGCCGACGGACCTCGTCATCGCCGAAGGGCGTGCGCGTGGTCTGGCCCGGCCAGGGCTTGTAGCTGTCCCTGTAGGGATCCTGGCCATAGGGGTCCAGATCACCCTGCGCACGGCGGCTGCGCGGCGCCGCCGGACGCTCGCCGAACGGGTCGAGCAGATCGGGGCGCGCCCGCTCGCCGGTCATGTTGCCATAATAGTCGCCCGTGACGCTGGCGCCGTCCTCGCCGCCGTTGAGGTCGCCATCCTCGGCATCGGGGCGCATGGCGTAGAGCGTCTCGCGCGGCACGAGGCGGTACTGCGTGTCGGCCATCTTGCCGTCTCCGCTGGTGCGGAAATGCTCGAGGAAGCCGCCGCCCGCGACCCGCACGCCGCTGCGCGGATCGACGGCCATGTCGGCGATGAACGGCCGGGCCTCGGAGGAGGGCCCCCGCAACGGCGTCTTCGCGACCCCGTTCGCCCACGCCGCCTGGAGGATCGCCGAGGCGATCGGAACGGAGACGTGGCCGCCGGTCTGGCCGCGGCCGAGCGTCTTGCGGCTGCCGTCGGCATTGTCGTAGCCGACCCAGACCACGACGGTGATCTCGTTGGTCAGGCCGGCGAACCAGGCGTCGTTCTCGTTCTCCGAGGTGCCGGTCTTGCCGGCCACGTACGGCGAGAATTTCGCCAGCGCCGCGGCGGTGCCGTGCTGGGTCACGCCCTGAAGCATGGTCTTGAGCTGGTAGAAGGCGACGCGATCGGCCGAGCCGATGCGGACGGGCTCGCGGGCCGCGTGGGTGTAGAGCGCCTTGCCGTCGCGCTCCACGGATTCGAGCGCGTACGGCGCCGGCCGCGCGCCCTCGTTGGCGACAGCCGCGTAGAAGCCCGCGAGGTCGAGCATCCGCACCGGCTGGGCCCCGAGGACGAAGGGATAATAGGGCTCGCACTCGGCGTAGATCTGCGCCTCCAGGGCGATGTCGCAGACCCGCTTCAGGCTCGCCGGCGCCTTCGGGGCGATGCCGCCCTGAAGCAGGCGCGCCGTGACGAGGTTCTTCGAGAATTCGAGGCCGCGCCGCAGGGTCGTCGGTCCGGATCCGCCGCCCTCGTAATTCTTCGGCGACCACGAATCGCCGGCCGCGCCGATCGGCGGCAGGGTGACGGGTGAGTCCAGCACCAGGGTGTTGGGCTGCAGACCGGCGTTGAGGGCAGCGAGATAGGTAAGTGGCTTCAGCGTCGAGCCGGGCTGGCGCACGGTCTGGGTGACGCGGTTGAGCTGGCTCAGCGGATACGAGAATCCACCGGCCATCGCGAGGATCCGGCCGGTCTGATTCTCCAGGACCAGCGCGGCGCCCTGCACGGTGGGCCGCACGCGGATCTGGGCCCGCAGGCCGCCCTTGCCTCCGGAGAGCTTCACCCGCACCACATCGTAGGGCTGCAGTCGTCCGCGGGCGATGCCCGGATCCAGGCTGGCGATGCGGCCGTCGGCGAGCCCGACCCGGACCGCGCCGCGTCCTGTCTCCAGCACCACCGCCATCGGCCAGCGGACGTCGTAGAGCACCGGGCGCGCGCTCTCGAGCGCGCGCAGCCATGCCGGCTTCGGCGCCGGCGCGGCGGCGGCCTTCTCGGCCTTCAAGGTCTTGGCATCCGGCTTGACCGCGTCCGACCGCGCGCCGGTGACACCCGGCGCGGCCTGCGGCGACCCCTCCGGCGCCGGCGTCGCGGCCTGGATGCGCCGGACGCTGTCGGCGAGGTTGAGTTCGGGGCCCGTATAGGTCTGCCGCCCCGTCGCGCGCTCGTAATTCGCGAGCCCGTCCTGCAGCGCCTCCTCGACCGCACGCTGCAACCCGGCATTGATCGCCGAGCGGACCGTCATCGAGCCGGAAGTCAGGGAATCCACCCCCGCGAAGGTGCGGGCCTCCCGGTTGAGGAAGTCGGCGAGGTAGAAGCCGGAATCGCGGCGCGCCGTCTCGATCGGCTTCAGGCCGAGATCGGCCTTGATGGCGGCGTTCATCTCGGCTTCCGTGATCGTGCCTTCCTCCTTGAGCCGGGCCAGCACGTAGGCGCGCCGCTCCCGCGCCCGGTCCGGGTACTTATCGGGGCTGTAGAAGTTCGGCCCCTTGGGCATGCCGGCGAGCAGCGCGGCCTCCGGCAGGGTCAGCTGTCCGACCGGCTTCCCGAAATAGCTCTCCGCCGCCATCTCGATGCCATAGGCGCCGCGCCCGAGATAGATGCCGTTGAGGTAGAGCCCGAGAATCTGCGGCTTGGTGAGAATGCGCTCCAGCCGCGACGCGACGATCATCTCGCGGATCTTGCGCTCGTAGGTGACGTCGTCGCCCACCGACAGGTTCTTCACCACCTGCTGGGTGATGGTCGATCCGCCCGCGGGCCGGCCCGGCGAGGCGAGATTGCCGATGAAGGCGCGGATCACGCCGCGCTCGTCGATGCCGTGGTGGCTCTCGAACCGCTTGTCCTCGGCGGCGATGAACGCCTTCTGCACCAGTGTCGGGACCGTGGTGATCGGCACCACGATTCGCCGGCCATTCGGCTCCGAAGCCTCGGCGAAGGGTTTGCCGGCACCGTCGAGGATCCGGGTCATGCCGGGCAGCGCCTTGTCGCGCAGGGCCTCAGCGCTCGGCAGGTCCTTGGTCGCGTTGTCGTAAAACTCGATGACCGCTTTCGCGTCGAACGGCGAATTCGGCGGGTTCTCAGCCTTGCAGAACTGCTTGTAGCTCGTGTTGAGCTCGTTCAGATCGAGCCCGTGAAGGATCTTGGGCGCCGACGGCCCGGCGACGCTCGACGGATCCTCCATCGCGGTGGTGATCAGCTCGTCGAGATTGATGTCCTCGATGTCGAAGGCCTTGCGCATGTGGGCGCAGCCGTCGCGCAGCAGGCGCACCACCTCGGGCCCGTCGGTGGCGGGATCGAACTGAGTCCGGACCGCGTCCGGCCGGGTCGTGACCTGGCTCAGCGTGAGGGCGGTCGCGAACAGCTTGATCAGGATGGCGTTCATTCGGGCCGGATTCGGGGGCGCAACGGGGCGGGCGCGGACCTTCCGAGCACGCGCCTGAACAGGGCGTGCACAACGCGGCTGTTTTAAGGACGCGGCGAACGGCAACGCTTTCGCGGCGTCCTACGTTCGTCATGCGCGCAGTTGCCGGGGGGCCCGCATGATCACCGACCTGTGGTACAAGAACGCCGTCATCTACTGCCTGTCCGTCGGCACCTTCATGGACGCCAACGGTGACGGGATCGGCGACTTCGCCGGGCTCGAGCGCCGCCTCGATTACATCCAGAGCCTGGGCGCCACCGCGGTGTGGCTGATGCCGTTCCAGCCCTCGCCCAAGAAGGACGGCGGCTACGACATCGCCGACTATTATGGCGTCGATCCGGATTACGGCTCGCTCGGCGATTTCGTCGCCTTCACCCATGCGGCCAAGCAGCGGGGGCTGCGCGTCCTCATCGACCTCGTGGTCAACCACACGTCGGACCAGCATCCCTGGTTCCAGTCGGCCCGGTCCGACCCGGACTCGCCGTTCCGCGACTGGTACGTCTGGTCGAAGGAGCGTCCCGCCACCGCCGACGAGGGCATGGTCTTCCCCGGCATCCAGAAGACGACCTGGACCTACGATGCCAAGGCCAAGGCCTGGTACTTCCACCGCTTCTTCAACTTCCAGCCGGATCTGAACACCGCCAATCCCGAAGTCCTGGCCGAGATCCTGAAGATTATGGGCTTCTGGATCCAGCTCGGCGTCTCCGGCTTCCGCATGGATGCGGTGCCGTTCGTGATTGCCGAGAAGGGGGCCGATGTCGGCGGCAAGCCGCGCGAGCAGTTCGAGATGCTGCGCGACCTGCGCGAGTTCCTCCAGTGGCGCCAGGGCGACGCGATCATCCTGGCCGAAGCCAACATCCTGCCGAAGCAGGACCTCGACTATTTCGGCGACGACGCCGACCGCATGCACATGATGTTCAACTTCCAAGTGAACCAAGCCACCTTCTACGCCCTGGCGGCGCATGATGCCCGGCCGCTCGTCAAGGCGATCGAGCAGACGAAGCCGCGCCCGCTCTCGTGCCAATGGGGCATCTTCCTGCGGAACCACGACGAGCTCGATCTGGGGCGCCTGACCGGCAAGCAGCGGCAGGCCGTGTTCGACGCGTTCGGTCCCGAGAAGGGGATGCAGCTCTACGATCGCGGCATCCGCCGCCGCTTCGCGCCGATGCTGGCCGGTGATCCCCGCCGCATCCGGCTCGCCTACTCGCTGATGTTCACGCTGCCGGGGACGCCGGTCCTGCGCTACGGCGACGAGATCGGCATGGGCGACGAGCTGTCGCTCAAGGAGCGGGACTGCGCCCGCACGCCGATGCAGTGGACCAGTGAGCACCAGGCTGGCTTCTCCACGGCCGCGCGCACCGTGCTGCCGCTGATCGACCACGGGCCCTACGGCTATGCCCACGTGAACGTCGCCGATCAGCGCCACGAGGAAGGCTCGCTGCTCAACTGGATGCAGAGCATGATCCGGCAGCGCAAGGAGGCGCCGGAGATCGGCTGGGGCGACGTCGTCGCGATGGAGACGGAACGCCCGTCGGTGCTGGCGCTCCGCTACGAATGGCGCGGCAACGCCATCCTGTGCGTCCACAACCTCGCACCGGAGCCGGTCGAGGTCGCCATCGCGTCCGGAAAGGACGATCCCGAACACGATATCCTCGTCGATCTGCTCACCGGCGCCCGGAGCGAGGTCGGCGAGGACGGTCGCCACTGCCTGTTCCTTGAGGGCTACGGGTATCATTGGTTCCGGGTCGGAGGTCTCGACGCGCTGCTCAAGCGGCGGGCCGCCTGAGCGCCTGCTTGCGGGTGGGCCCAGGGCCGCGATCGCGCTATCACAGACGGGACCGCGCCCGCCGGGCGCCATCAGGACAGATTTCGCGATGCCAGGAACGCCCCGCGCCGGGATCATCCCGGTCACGCCCTTCCAGCAGAACTGCACCCTGATCTGGGACGACGCGACCAAGGTCGGCGCCGTGGTCGATCCCGGCGGCGATCTGAACCGGATCGAGGCGGCGATCCGGGAGCAGGGCGTGCAGGTCGAGAAGATCCTGCTGACCCACGGCCATGTCGATCACGCGGCCGGCGCCGACGAGCTGCGCGAGCGCCTCGGCGTG
This sequence comes from Methylobacterium tardum, assembly GCF_023546765.1. Lineage (NCBI taxonomy): Bacteria > Pseudomonadati > Pseudomonadota > Alphaproteobacteria > Hyphomicrobiales > Methylobacteriaceae > Methylobacterium > Methylobacterium tardum. The sequence continues at coordinate 3,348,693 of NZ_CP097484.1, read as the reverse complement.
CCGATCGAAGGGCCGCACCAAGCCGACAAGTTCCTGCTCGATTCCCTGCCCGAGACGGCAGCGAATTACGGCCTCGGCGAAGCCCGGGCGGTGACGCCGGACCGCTGGCTCGGCGAGGGCGACGCGGTCACGGTGGGCGGTCTCGGCTTCGACATCCTCCATTGTCCAGGCCACTCGCCCGGAAGCGTCGTGTTCGTGAGCCGGGACGCGCGCTTCGCCCTGGTCGGCGACGTGGTATTCAAGGGTTCGGTCGGCCGCACGGACCTGCCCGGCGGCAACCACGAGCAGCTGATTCGGGCGATCAAGGAGAAGGTCCTGCCACTGGGCGACGACATCGCCTTCATCCCGGGCCATGGACCGACCAGCACGCTCGGCGAGGAGCGGGCCACGAACCCGTTCCTGCAGGATTAAGGACCATGGACAAGCGCCGCATCGGCCGCTCTGACCTGACGGTCGCGCCATTCTGCCTGGGCGGCAACGTCTTCGGCTGGACCGCCGACGAGGCGGCCTCCTTCGCGATCCTCGACCGTTTCGTCGAGCGCGGCTTCGACTTCATCGACACCGCCGACGTCTACTCGCGCTGGGTGCCCGGCCATGTCGGCGGCGAATCGGAAGCGGTGATCGGCCGCTGGCTCTCGGTGCGGCCGGGGGCGCGGGACCGGATCGTCCTGGCTACCAAGGTCGGCATGGACCTGGGCGAGGCCGGCAAGGGCCTGTCGGCCCGGCACATCGAGCGGGCCTGCGAGGCCTCCCTGCGGCGCCTGCGGACCGACCGGATCGACCTCTATCAATCCCATCTCGGCGATGCCGAGGTCCCGCTGGAGGAGACCCTGAGGGCCCACGAGCGCCTGATCGCGGCCGGGAAGGTCCGGGTCATCGGCGCCTCGAATTACAGCGCGGCGCGGCTCGCCGAGGCGCTCGACGTCGCGGCGTCGTCCGGCCTGCACCGCTACGAGTGCCTGCAGCCCGATTACAGCCTTGCCGAGCGCGGCTACGAGGCCGAGCTCGAGCCGCTCTGCCGCAAGGAGCAGATCGGCGTAATCGGCTATTTCTCGCTGGCGGCGGGCTTCCTGACGGGCAAGTACCGCGCCGCGCAGGACGCCGCCGGCCGTGCCCGCGAGAACCGCGTCGCCAAGTACCTCAACCCGCGCGGCCTGGCGCTGCTCGACGTGCTCGATTCGGTGGCGGCGGCCCAGGGTGCGAGCCCGGCCCAGGTCGCGCTGGCCTGGATCATCGCCCGGCCAAGCATCACCGCGCCGATCGCGAGCGCCACCACGGTGGCGCAGCTCGGCGAGCTTCTCGGGGCCGCGAGCCTGACCCTGACGGCAGATGCGGTCGCCCGCTTGGATGATGCCAGCGCAGGCGGTATCCAGGGCTAACGCGGCGTTAAGCCGGGAGCGTCAGAAAAGCGAGGATCCGGTCCCGCCTCGAGCCGGTAAAATCGTGCAATCTCAACGCGGAACCCCTATATCAGGCGGACCAAAGAGAGCGCAGGCATGGGCGCCCGACGGCGCGAGTTCCTCCGTCGCGACAAGGCCCGCCTGCCCGAGGACATCCATGGCCGACACCCCACAGACCGAGCCCGCCGATTACGGCGCGGAATCCATCCGCGTGCTGAAGGGCCTCGACGCCGTCCGCAAGCGGCCCGGCATGTATATCGGCGACACCGACGACGGCTCAGGCCTCCACCACATGGTCTACGAGGTGGTGGACAACGCCATCGGCGAGGCCCTGGCGGGCCACGCCGATCTCGTGACCGTCACCCTCAACGCCGACGGCTCCTGCACGGTGTCCGACAACGGGCGCGGCATCCCGGTGGACATCCACAAGGAGGAGGGCGTGTCCGCGGCCGAGGTCATCATGACCCAGCTGCACGCGGGCGGTAAGTTCGACCAGAATTCCTACAAGGTCTCCGGCGGCCTACACGGCGTCGGCGTCTCGGTGGTCAACGCCCTGTCATCGTGGCTCCGCCTGCGCATCTGGCGCAACGATACGGAGCACGCGATGGAGTTCCGCCACGGCGACGCGGTGGCACCCCTCGAAGTGGTTGGGCCCGGCAACGGAAGGCGCGGCACGGAAGTCACCTTCCTGCCGTCGACTGAGACCTTCACGATGATCGAGTTCGATTACGGCACGCTGGAGAAGCGGCTGCGCGAACTCGCCTTCCTCAATTCCGGCGTGCGTATCGTGCTGACCGACGCGCGCCATGCCGAGAAGAAGCGTGAGGAGCTGTATTACGAGGGCGGTATCGAGGCCTTCGTCCGCTATCTCGACCGCTCCCGGAAGCCGATCGACGGCATGACGAGCCCTGTCGTCGTCAGCTCCGAGCGCGACGGGATCCGCGTCGAGGTCGCGTTCTGGTGGAACGATTCGTTCAACGAGACGGTCCTGCCCTTCACCAATAACATTCCGCAGCGGGATGGCGGCACCCATATGGCCGGCTTCCGCGCGGCCCTGACCCGGCAGATCACCGGCTACGCCGAATCGTCGGGCATCGCCAAGAAGGAGAAGGTCTCGCTCACAGGCGAGGATTGCCGCGAGGGCCTCACCGCGGTCATCTCCGTGCAGGTGCCGGATCCAAAATTCTCGTCGCAGACCAAGGACAAGCTCGTCTCCTCCGAGGTTCGGCCGGCGGTGGAGAACGTCCTCAACGAGGGCCTGTCGACCTGGCTCGAGGAGAATCCGAGCCAGGCGCGCTCGGTGATGGGCAAGGTCGTGCTCGCGGCCTCGGCCCGCGAGGCGGCCCGCAAGGCTCGCGAGACCGTGACCCGCAAGGGCGCGCTCGACATCGCCTCGCTGCCCGGCAAGCTCGCCGATTGCCAGGAACGTGACCCGACCAAGTGCGAGATCCTGCTGGTGGAGGGCGATTCCGCCGGCGGCTCGGCCAAGCAGGGCCGCGACCGAGCCTTCCAGGCGGTGCTGCCGCTGCGCGGCAAGATCCTGAACGTCGAGCGGGTGCGCGCCGACCGGATGCTGTCCTCGGCCGAGATCGGCACACTGATCACCGCGCTCGGCGCCGGTATCGGCCGCTCGTCCACTGACCGCGAGGGCTTCAACCCGGAGAAGCTGCGCTATCACCGCATCATCATCATGACCGATGCCGACGTGGACGGCTCGCACATCCGGACGCTGCTGCTGACCTTCTTCTTCCGGCAGATGCCGGAGCTGATCGAGCGCGGCCACCTCTACATCGCGCAGCCGCCGCTCTACAAAGCCGAGCGCGGCCGCCGGGCGATCTACCTGAAGGACGAGCGCGCCCTCGAGGATTACCTGATCGACCAGGGCACCGACGGCGCGGTTCTGCGCCTCTCCACGGGAGCGGAGTTCGCCGGGGCCCAGCTCAAGAGCCTCGTCGAGGAGGCCCGGACCTTCCGGAACATCCTCCAGGGCCTCCACACGCGCTACGACCGCGCCGTGGTCGAGCAGGCGGTCCTGGCCGGCGCCTTCGATGCCGAGGCGGCGTCGCGCGCCGGCGAGGCCGAGGTGCTGGCCGACATGACCGCGCGCCGGCTCGACGCCATCGCCGACGAGATCGAGCGCGGCTGGCAGGGCGAATCGTTCGAGGGCGGCTATCGCCTCAGCCGGACGCTTCGCGGCGTCCGGCAGGTGGCGACGCTCGACGCCGGCCTGATCACCTCGCAGGAGGCCCGCCGCCTGTCCGAGCGTGCCGACGCGTTCCGGGAGATCTACGGCGAGCCCGCCACCCTGATGCGCAAGTCCGACGAGACCGTGCTGCACGGGCCCGTGGCCCTGTTCGAGGCCGTGATGGCGTTCGGCCGCAAGGGCCTGCAGCTCCAGCGCTACAAGGGCCTCGGCGAGATGACCGCTCAGCAGCTCTGGGAGACCACGCTGGACCGCGACATCCGCTCGCTGCTGCAGGTCAAGGTGAAGGACGTGACCGATGCCGACGACCTGTTCGTCAAGCTGATGGGCGACGTCGTGGAGCCGCGGCGCGAATTCATCCAGGAGAACGCGCTGAGCGTGGCCAATCTCGACGTGTAGGGCATAGCCGGTGTAATTTCTCAGTAAAATATGTCCCGGGAAGCGAATTATGTGGACCGATTTACTGAGAAGCCTGACCTCGCCGGCGTATCGGCAGGTTTTCAGGTTGGGAGAGCATTGATTCAGAGATGCTCTCCGCTGTCAACATCAAGCTTTCGTCAGTGCCCTTTGGTGACCGAGATCCAACGCTTTGAGGTCGGTTACCTGCTGAGCGCCATGGCCGCCCTAGCCGTCGGGGTACGGACCGCTTAGGTTCGGAGTGGGTAATGAAGACGGGGTTCCATCCGGCGTTGGTCGTCGCGGCGGGTGCCAGAGCGGGCAAACACCCCCGCAACGTCGACCGGGCGTTGGAGGACGCCCAAGCCCTCATGGGGCCGCCCCCCTTCGGTTATGATTAAGCCGCCCGGCTCCTGAAAGGACTGCCTAATAGTAAGTGCTGGCGCTCAGAACAGCATCCAGCCGGTTCTGCAGCCGCTCCGGCAGTACGGACTTCCAATCCACCATCGCGGGCGTACCGACCAAGCCGACGATGGCAGCTACGGCCGCCTCACACTCGCCGGCGTCCATCTCCGTAACCATGGCGTAGATGTCCGGCGAGCGTGGAAGACCCTTCATCCCCGCAATGCCCGATACCTGAACGGTGGCAAACGTGGCTTGGGTAGCGAGGTCGCCGCCCTCCGTGGCTAGCAGCGGGATGGACGAGTAGAAATCGTCGAGCCTCAACTCGACCCCGATGGCCGCTAGCCGAAGGACGGCGTCCGGTCCTTGTAGGAGTTCGTAGTGCCATCCGTCTCCCTGACGGTGGAAGAATCCGACCCGGCGTTGGTCCTGCGCGACATGGACGAAATGCATGAGGTCGTGCAGCGTCTGGTATTCGAGCCATTTCCCGCCGCGGTCGTACCGTTCGGTCGCGGGGGGCAGAACCTCCACGATGACGGTCGCCGAACGGACGCTGTTGGTCTCCGGATCCGGTTCGACGGTATCCCCGCAGGCGACGAAGACATCCGGGTAGACGCGTGCCGTTCCCGCTTGGAGCCGCATCGTCTGACGTAATGACGCGCACGGCCCGCCGGGGAGGCGGTCGGCAATCAGGTTATCGAGGCACCGGGTCAAGGCATGGTGGGCGATGGAGCCGCCGACCAGCATGCGGACAACCTGCCCGTCGATGTACTCCAGCCGCTCCCCTTCCTCCGCCGCTTCGCAGAGGCGTTCGTACTCATCCAGCCCGATGAAGTCGTCGCGTAATGCAGCGGGCATGCTTTGGCACTATAGGTTCCCCCTCATCATACGCTTGGACGTGGCGATCCGGAAGCTTTGGGCAAGGCACGGTGGCCGTTCGGCGCTCGCACGGGAACGTCCGGGTCAGCGCGACGCCTGTGCTCCCTCTGTCGGATGCTGACCGGCCCTTTGCGGGAGGAGGACGATGAGCGCGACGATGAAGGCCGCGATCACGGCGGAGGCGAGCGGCCGGCTCAGGTTCAACCCGCCGTCGGCGACCGGCTTGTCGAGGAAATCGCCCACCGTGGCCCCGAGCGGGCGGGTCAGGATGAACGCCGCCCAGAAGAGCGTGACGCGCGAAACCGAGGTCCGGTAGTAAAGGGCGACGACGACCGCGAGCGCCGCCGCGAAGACGAGGGCGCCGCCCTCGTAGCCGAGGCCGCCGGTGTCCGCGAGCCAGTCGCCGAGCGCGGTGCCCAACGTCTGCGAGAAGGTGATCGCCCCCCAATAGAACGCTTCGACCCGGGGGTCGAAACCGTGTTCACCGACACGGTGCCCTCGGTCGCGTACCAGAGCCCGAGCACGGCCGCGAGGCAAACGAGGAGCAGGGTCGACCCGCCGGTGTACCCGATGCCGAGCGAGCGGTCGGCGAAGTCCGCCATCGTCGTACCGAAGGTGGTCGAGGCGACGATCGTGGACCAGTACAGGACCGGGTGGAACCGCTTCGACATGACCTGGGCGACCACGAGCGCGACCAGCAGCACGGCGAACAGGGCGGTACCGGCGAGGTAGCCCCAATTGAGGGTCATGGTGACGGTATCGCCGCCGGTCTCCCCGAGCGTCGTGGCCAGGATCTTGATGATCCAAAAGCCCAGCGTGACCTCCGGCACCTTGCTCAGAGCGCGTTCGTAACGGTCGTCCATCGGACCTGCTCCTTCTTCGAGGGGAAACCTCACGGCGCGTCGGCGCAGGCCGCCCGGCGACCGGCACGCTGCGGGATGAGGAGGACGAGCCCGGCCATGACGAGCGCGAGCACGCCGGAGATCGTGATGTCGTCGATGCCCAGGCCGCCGGAAGCGACTGGCTTGTCGAGCGAGTTGGCGAGGGTGGCGCCGAGCGGCCGCGTCAGGACGAACGCCGTCCAGAACAGCATCGGCCTGGAAACGCGCGTTCGCAGTTGGAGGGCCGTGACCACGACCAGCGCGACGAGGATGAGGAGCGCGCTCCCGTTGTACCCGAGTCCGCTGCTGTCGGCCATCCAGTCGCCCAACGCGGTGCCGAGCGTCTGGGAGAACATGACCGTGGCCCAATAGAAACCTTCGGCCCGCGGGGACCGTACCGTCTCCACGGCGACCGTGCCGAGCGTGCGCTTCCACAGGATCAGGGTCGCGACGACCAATCCGAGCAACACCAGGGACCCGCCCGCGTAGCCGATGCCGAGGGACCGGTCGCAGAAGTCGGCGAGGGTCGTGCCTGCGAGCGTCGTCGCGGTGACCACGGCCCAGTACAGGAGCGGCTGGAAGCGGTCCGCCCGGACCTGTGCGGCGAGCAGCACCGCCAGGGCGGCCCCGAAGATCGCCGTGCCGGCGAGATAGCCGAGACCGAGCGTCAACGTGACCGCGTTGCCGCCGACCTCGCCCAACGTCGTGGCCACGATCTTGATGGCCCAGAACCCGGCGGTGGCTTCTGGCACTTTGGCGGGTTCGACGTGTCCGGGTCGCTCGGTCGGTTGCATCGGGCTGCCGTGGGAAAGCGAGGGCTGGCTCACGCGGTGTGGGTCTGGTCGATGATGGCGAGCAGGTCGTCGACCGCGCGACGGCAGGCGGCCGGATCGGGGTTCGAAGCCCGCAACGCGTCGAGGGTGCGGTCGATGGCCTTGTCCACGACGTGCCAGTCGGCGGCGGCTCGCGGCTTCAGGCCGGCCTCGGACGCGTCCCAGGACAATTCCAGGTCCTTGATGCGCGTCTTGGCGGCGGCGAGGTCGCCCCGGTCGGTCATCGCCTTTACGTCGGCGACGATGGTCCGGAACTTGGAGAGGTCGCCGAGCTTCGAGGCCGCCATCGCCTTGGGCGTCGCTCCGACGGCGGCGTCCTGCATCGCCTGCAGGCCCAGGGGGGCGGCCGTGGCGCCGATGACCGTCGCGGCGATGGCGGCGAGGAGGATGTTTCGCATGGTCATTCGCTCCGTGTCGTGCGGCGTTGGAAGGACTGGAGGATGGGGATGCGGGAGGCGGCGGACGGTCAGGCCCGCCGCTGTCCGGCCGGCTCGCCAGGGCGTCCGGAGACGAGGCTCAGGGACGTCACCAGGGCGACGATGACGGCGAAGAAGGCGAGGCTGGTGGAGGCCGTGCCGAAGCCGAGGCCGCCGTATTCCCGTGCCTGCGACAGCAGATCGCCCAGCGATGCGCCGAGGGGGCGCGTGACGATGTAGGCGAGCCAGAAGATCGTCACCGGGTTCGTGCCGAGGCGCCAGGCGAGGGCGAGGGCGGCCAGCATCGTGCCGAAGATGACGACGCCGAGATTGAAGCCGAGCCCCAGCGCCTCGGTAGCGAGGTCGCCCGCGGCCGTGCCGAGCGCGAAGGTCAGGAGGATGGCGAGCCAGTAGAACGCCTCGCGGCGCCGGGTCACGATGGCGTGGATCGAGAGCGTCCGCTCGGTCGCGTACCAAAGGGCGAACACGGTGGCGAGGGCGGCCGCGAACACGCCGGTGCTGACGAAGAGGCTCACGCCGAGCTTGTCGGTCAGGATGTCGGTAACCTGCGTGCCGACCACGCTGACGAGGACGACGGTCGACCAATAGGTCCAGGGCAAGTAGCGCCACTCGCGCACCTGCAGGGCGAGGACGGCCGCGAGGAGGCCGGCCGTGAGGGTGGCGGTGACGGCGGCACCCAGGCCGACGTTCACCGCGAGGTAGTCCGCGCCGGTCTCGCCGACGGTCGTGGACAGTATCTTGATGACCCAGAAGACCGCGGTGACCTCCGGTACCTTGTTCAAGATCTGGCGCTGGATCTCGCTCATCCCCGTCTCCCGTCCGTCATGGTCGGGCACCGTGATAGCGAGCCATAATGAGGGCAGAATGAGCTTCGTCCAAAGGAGCCGCAGGCTCGGCCTCAGGCCGGCAGTCTGACGGTTGCGAGGGTCCCCTGCCCGTCACGTCGGTTTTCGACCGTCAGGCCGAGGTCGTTGCGCTCCGCGATGCGGCGGGCGATGGCGAGCCCGAGCCCTGTGCCTTCGACTTCCGGTGGCGCGGCCCGGAAGAAGCGGTCGAACAGGCGGCCCTCGCTTCCCGGCGGCAGCCCGCAGCCGGTGTCCCGAACCGTGACGACGCACGCACCGTCCCGGTTCAGCAGACGGACGTCGACCTGGCCTCCGGACGGCGTGTAGCGCAGGGCGTTGTCGGCGAGGTTGGCGAACAGGACGCGGACCTCGTCCTCCGACGCGTGAAGCGTCGCGGGTGTCTCGATATGCACGCCCAGGTCGATGTCCTTGCGCTCGGCGAGCACGACGTGGTCGGCGACGCAGTCGAGCAGGAGCTGGCCGAGGTCGACGGATGCAGGACGCGCCTCGGCACCGTCGTCGAGCCGGGCGAGACGGAGCAGTTGATCCACCAGCCGGTTCGCCCTCCGGAGGCCGTCCGCCAGCGCCGTACGCCGCGCGTCGCTCCCGCCACCGGCAGGCCCGCCGAGGTCGAGTTGGATCTGCATCGCGGCGAGCGGCGTACGCAGTTCGTGCGCCGCGTCGGCGACGAACCGCTTCTGGGCGGCCAGAGCGGCCTGCAGGCGAAGGATGAGCCCGTTCATGGCCTCGGCGAGGGGCGCCACCTCCGTCGGCACGCCGCGCGTCGGCAAGGGGCCTTGGGCGGCGGCGCCGCGCCCGGCGAGGTCATGCACCAAGCCGTCGAGCCGCCCGAGCGCCCGGTTCATCGCCCAGCCGACGACGATCCACGACAGCGGGACGAGGAGCAGCAGGGGGGCCACGGCACCGAGCGCCGCATTGCGTGCGAACTCCGCCCTCACGACGTCGCGCTGGGCGACCCGGACCGTCGTTGTGCCGTTGGCGGTCGTGTATGTGCGCCAGAGCTCGCCGCCCATGACGACGTTCGCATATCCCGTGCGGCCGGGGTGGCGGACGTCGACGCCGCGGTCGTCGCGCAGGACCTGCCCGTCCTTCCAGATGGTGACGGCGAGTTGGTCCTCCGGGTCCTGGTCGGCGGCGGGCGGCGCGTCCGCGTCCGTTAGCCCGGGACCGGCGTTGAGGGCGACTTGCCGCAACTGCCCGTCGAGGAAATCGGCCGCCTCGATCCGCGCGAGGGCATAGGCCGCGACCATCGCGGCCAAGCCGATTCCGGCGAGCAGGGCGGTCATCCAGACGAGCGTCGTGCGGCGCAGGGAGGCGGCCCTCATGGCTTGGGTACCATCCAACCTGCGCCGCGGACATTCAGGATCACGCCCTTGCCGACCTTTCGACGGACCGTGAGGATCAGGGCGTCCACCGCGTTGCTCTCGACCTCCTCGCCCCACCCGTAGATGCGTTCCTCGATCTGCGCACGAGAGAGGATGCGCCCCGGTCGCTCCATCAGGGCGTGCATGAGGGCGTATTCGCGCGCCGACAGGACCGCGACGGTCCCGGCGTGGGACAGGACGTGGCTTTCCGTGTCGAGTTCGGTCTCGGCGGCCACGAGCCGCGCGCTCGCCCGCCCGGCCCGACGGCGCAGGATGGCCCGCATCCTGGCGAGCAGCTCGCGCATCTCGAACGGCTTGACCAGGTAATCGTCCGCCCCGAGGTCGAGGCCTGCGACGCGGCTTTCGAGGCCGTCCCGCGCCGTGATGATGAGCACCGACGTGTCGATCCCGGCCGCCCGGGCGGATCGAAGCACCCGAAGTCCGTCCCCGCCCGGCAGGCCGAGGTCGAGCAGCGCGAGCGCGTGGCCGCCGTTGAGCAGGGCCGTCTCGGCCTCGCCGCCGTCGCGGACCCAATCGACGGAATAGCCCTCGGCCGAGAGGCCGTTCGACAGCCCTTCGCCGATCATCCGGTCGTCCTCGATCAACAGCACGCGCATCGGTCGGTCCGTCCGGTTTCGAGCCCTCGCCCTGGACTGCGCCGCGACGCATCCCTTCCCGCCGGCTTCATCCTCGATAGGCGACGAGCACGGCCCCGGCGGCGATGAGGGCGACGCCGAGCCAATTCGGTGGAGATAGACGTTCGCCGAGGAAGACGACCCCGAAGACGGCCACCAGCACGACGCTGAGCTTGTCGACCGGGGCCACGCGGCTGGCCTCGCCGAGCTTGAGGGCGCGGAAGTAGCAGATCCATGAGCCGCCCGTGGCGAGGCCCGAGAGCACCAGGAACACGTAGGTCCTGGCCGAGACCGACCCGACCGGTACCCACTGGACCGTGCCGACCAGGATGGCGCCGAGGGCGCAGAGTATGACGACCGTGCGGATGAAGGTGGCGAAGTCGGAATTGACGTTCTCGATGCCGACCTTGGCGAAGATCGCGGTCAACGCCGCGAAGGCGGCAGAAAGCAGCGCCCACAGCTGCCAGGATCCGAGCAACGTCCTCATGCCGTGTTCCCCTCGATGCGGACCTGCCGCGACGCAATCCTCACGGCCCCCGACAGACCATCGGATGAGGGATGTCCGGCACCCGACGCCCCCCTGAGCGTCGCCGTTCCAACGCTCGCCGTGTGGTTCCTAATTCGCCCTGGACGGCCATTGCCGATGCAGGTCGTCGATGACGAAAGCATGCTCGTGCCGGCCCTGACCGATCCCCCGCACGTGGGGGTGGGACGGGTCGAGGTCCGCGTGGGCATGTGCGACGACGTCCGGGTCGGATGCAGGCCAAAGCATGGCCGCCGCCGCGACGCCCGCGACGGTCAGGGCGCCGAGTGCCGCCAGGGTCGCGGGCATCCCGACGGCAGCGCCGAGGCAGCCCGCCAGCGGGTAAGTGAGGAGCCACGACGCGTGCGAGAGCGCGAACTGGGCGGCGGAGTAGCCGATCCCAAGGACGAGCCAGGTCCCGAGCAGTACGGGCCAGCCGATGGCCCCGCACCAGGTCAGGGCAGCGACCCCGACGAGGACGACTCCGAGGAAGGCGGCGGACGGCAGCATCACACCCCTGTCGGACAGGCGGTCCAGGACCCGCGGTAGGACCAGGGCGGCGGCCATCGAGCCCGCGCCGAAGGGTCCAAGGGCAAGGGCGACGTCGTGCTGGGGGCGTCCGAGCAGGGCCTGGACGATTACCACGGTATTGACGATGACCATGGCGCCGGCCGCCGCGACGGCGAAATTCAGGGCGAGCAACCCGCGCAGGCGCGGTGTCGCCAGGAAGATCCGCCATGCCCAGTTGGCACTCGATACGGAGACGCCTAAGCCTCAGTGACGGGCCGGGCACCGAGCACAGAAAAGGCGACAGGCGCGTCAGGTCCGCGGGACCTCTGCTCTCCGTCACCAACACTCGATAACTGATAAATGGTCTCATCGGATTTCAACCAAGAGATCTACGCAAATCTTGGACGAATGCCTTCGCGAGCGCCGGCGCCTCGGCCACCACCTCTTCGTAGAACTTGGTCCCCACGGGGCCTGCCTGGGAATAATCCGGGGGCAACTCACCGATTGTCGCCGCGATCTCTGCGAAAACCTCTTCCCGTTCAGGTGCTGAAAGTTTTTGCATGAGAAGGGTCATCATGGCGATGGTCGATGTTCTCAGAACCGCAAGCATCGCCGTTGTCGTCACGGCAAAATGGTGCGTTTGTAGATCATTCATTGAAAACACCTTGCATAGTCAAGCATCATTACTCAGGCATCACTTCATGAGGTGCTTGAAGTATTGGAGAAACAATACGGCCAGAGGCAATCCGATACAGATCGCTATCATCATTCGATCCGCGGCTTTGCGGACGTATGGCCTGACCCGTCGCTTGCGCCGAGGATTTGGCGCCCACTCGCTCTGCAGCCGCGCCGATTTCTTGCTCATGCCGGATGCTCGCCGTCACACGGGCAGGCGCGCGGCCTCGGCCGAAAGCGCCTCGTCCTCGACCTGGACGGTGACGTGCTCGATGCCGTGTCGCTCCTTCACCAGACGCCGGACCGCGCGGATGAGGTCGGGTCCGGCGGCGACGTCGTCCATGACCACGTGGCCGCTCATCGCGTCGAAGCCGGAGGTCAGCGTCCAGGCATGAAGGTCGTAGGCGCGCCGCACGCCGTGCATCGCCTCGATCTCCGTTCGTAGCGCGGCAAGATCGACACCCAGAGGCGTTCCCTCCAGCAGGATGTGAAGCGCCTCGCTCAACAGGCGCCAGGTGCGCGGCACGATGAACAGGCCGATGCCGGCGCCGACCAGCGGATCGACCCATCGCCAGCCCGTCGCCATCACCACGAGGGCCGCGGCGATGACGCCGACCGAACCCAGCATGTCGGAGAAGACCTCGAAGTAGGCGCCCTTGACGTTGAGGCTTTCCGACGATCCGCCCGCGAGGAGTCTCATGCTGGCGAGGTTCACCCCGAGGCCGACGAACGCGACCAGCATCATCGGCCAGCCGAGGATCTCGGTCGGCTCGAAGAAGCGCCGGTAGGCCTCGTACAGGATGTAGGCCGTCACCCCGAGCAGCACGACGGCGTTGGCGAGGGCCGCCAGGATCTCGAAGCGCATGTAGCCGAAGCTCTTGCCCGGCGACGGCGCCTTGGCCGCGTAGTGGATGGCGAGCAGCGACAGCGCGAGGCCGCCGGCATCCGTGACCATGTGGGCGGCATCGGCCAGCAGCGCGAGGCTGCCGGTGAGCAGGCCGCCGACGACCTCCGCGGCCATGTAGGTCAGCGTCAGGGCGAGCGCCCAGGCTAGGCGCCCCTTGTTCCTGCCCGCCGCCGAGCCCGCGGGTATGCCGCCGCCGTGCGAATGCCCGTGGCCGCCGCCGTGCGCGTGTCCGTGTCCCATGTCGCTCCCAGTCTTTCGTTGCCGTCCCGGACCGGCCGCCTCAGGGGCCGGAGGAGCCGATGAGCTCGGCCACGTGCGCGCCGGCGGGGTGTCCGGTCGCGGCGAGGTGGGCGGCCGAGCAGGCCGCGTAGCCGGGACCGAACGCCGCCATGACGAGCTCGTGCCGCCCGTCCGGAGCCTCGCGGCTGGCCAGGAGAGCCCGACCGCCGGGCCAGAGCTCGGAATCGGCCGATGGCCCCGGTGTCGGCTCGCCGTAGCGGCGCACCCCTTCGTCGTGGATGGCGCGGCGCACGCGCGCGAGTTCCTCGCCCGCCAGGGGGAGCCCCACCCAGACGACCTCCTGCAGACCCTCCTCGCGGCAGACCACCAGCACGACCTCGGCCGTTGCCGACCCGACGGCCGGCCGCCAGCCACGCGGGTAGTACAGCGCGGTCAGGTTGGCCTCGCGGTCGGCCTTGAGCGGGCGCGGCACGTCGGCGACGGGCCCCCACGCGAGGCCGAACGGAGCCTCGCCGACGCCTCCGTCCGCGCCCGGAGCCGCACCCGTCAGCGCGAGGAAGGCGAAAGGAGCCGCCAACCAGGTTGGGACGCGTCGCATCTCGTCTACTCCGCCGCCTTGAGGTGTCGTGGCCCCGGCTCCCGCGGCCGCTCCGCGACCTTCGGGACGACAACCTTGCCGAACCGGGCGTACAGGGCCGGCAGCACGATCAGGGTCAGCAGGGTGGCGCTGATCAGGCCACCGATGACCACGGTGGCGAGCGGCCGCTGGATCTCGGCGCCGGTCTCGGTGGCGATGGCCATGGGCACGAAGCCGAGCGAGGCGACCAGCGCCGTCATCGCCACCGGCCGCAACCGGGTCATGGCGCCCTCCAGGATGGCCTCGCGCTTCGGCCGGCCCTCCGCCACGAGCTGCTTGATGAAGGTCAGCATGACGAGGCCGTTGAGGACCGCAACGCCCGAGAGCGCGATGAACCCGACCGCCGCCGGTACCGAGACCGGCATGCCGCGCAGCCAAAGCGCGAAGATGCCCCCGGTGAGGGCAAGCGGCACCGCGCTGAACACCAGCAGCGCGTCCCGCGGCGAGCCCAGGGCCGAGTACAGCAACAGGAAGATCAGGAAGAAGCAGACCGGTACCACCACCATCAGCCGCCGCTTGGCCGAGGCGAGGTTCTCGAACTGCCCGCCCCAGGTGAGGTAGGAACTGGCGGCAGCTGCACCTCGGCTTCCAACCTTCGCCTGCGCCTCCGCGACGAGCGAGCCGATGTCCCGCCCGCGCACGTTGGCCGTGACCACGACCCGCCGCTTGCCGTTCTCGCGCGAGATCTGGTTCGGTCCCTCGGTGACCGAAAAGCTCGCCACCTGCTTGAGCAGGACCGAGCTCGCCCGGCCGTTCGGGCCCGCCGGCAGCGGCACCGGGATGTTCTCCAGGGCCTCCCGGTCCTCGCGGACCTTGTCGGTCAGGCGCACGACGATGGGGAAGCGACGGTCGCCCTCGAACACGACGCCGGCGTCCCGTCCCCCGATGGCCGCGCCGATGACCTCCTGGATCGCCCCGGTGCTCAGGCCGTAGCGCGCCGCCTCGGCCTTGTTGATCTTGATCTCCAGGAACGGCAGGCCCGCCGTCTGCTCGACCTTGACGTCCTCGGCGCCGTCGATGCCCTTCAGGACCGCCGCGACCTGGTTGGCCGCCTTCAGCATCGGCTCGAACTCGTCGCCGAACACCTTCACGGCGAGGTCGCCCCGGGTGCCGGCGAGCAGCTCGTTGAAGCGCAGCTGGATCGGCTGGGAGAACTCGTAGACGTTGCCGGCGAGCGCCCCGACCGCCTTCTCGATCTGCTCCTGCAACTCGGCCTTGGACAGGCTCGGCTCGGGCCACTCCTCCTGGGGTTTCAGGATGACGAAGGTGTCTGAGGAGTTCGGCGGCATCGGGTCGGAGGCGACCTCGGCGGTGCCGGTCTTCGAGAAGACGTAGGCCACCTGCGGGAATTTCGAGACCACCTTCTCGACCTTGAGCTGCATCGCCTGCGACTGGGTGAGGGAGGTCGATGGGATTCGGGTGGCGTTGAGGGCGATGCTCTTCTCGTCGAGCTGCGGGATGAACTCGGTCCCGAGGCGGGTGAACAGGATGCCCGCCCCGACGAGCAGCAGGAGCGCCGCGCCGACGAAGACGAACGGCGCCCGGACCGCCGCGCCGAGCACCGGGCGGTAAGCGGCCTTGAGCGCCCGGATGATGAGGTTGTCCTTCTCCGTGACCTTGCCGGTGATGACGATGGCGATGAGCGCCGGCACGAAGGTCAGCGACAGCACGAAGGCCGCCACGAGCGCGATGATCACGGTCAGCGCCATCGGCTCGAACATCTTGCCCTCGACCCCCGTGAAGGTCAGGAGCGGGACGTAGACCAAGATGATGATCGCCTGCCCGTAGAGCGACGGCTTGATCATCTCCTCGGCTGAGGCGCGGACCGTCTGGAGGCGCTCCTCGGTGTCGAGCCCCTGCCCAGCTCCTGCTGCTTCTCTGCGAGGTGGCGCAGGGCGTTCTCGGTGATGATCACCGCCCCGTCGACGATCAGCCCGAAATCGAGGGCGCCGAGGCTCATCAAGTTGGCCGAGATCTTCGCCTCGACCATGCCGGTCATGGTCATCAGCATGGCGACCGGGATGACCAGGGCCGTGATGATGGCGGCCCGGATGTTGCCGAGCAGCAGGAACAGGATGACGATGACGAGAGCCGCGCCCTCGGACAGGTTCTTCACCACCGTCTTCACGGTCGCCTCGGCGAGCCGGGTCCGGTCGAGGACGGTCTGGACCTCGACGCCGGGCGGCAGGCTCTTGCGGATCTGTTCCATGCGCGCGTCGACCGCGGCAGCCACCGTGCGGCTGTTCTCGCCGATCAGCATCAGGGCGGTGCCGACGACGACCTCCTGGCCGTCCTCGCTGCCCGAGCCCGTGCGCAGGTCGCGCCCGATGCGGACCTCGGCGATGTCCTTGATCCGCACCGGCACGCCGCCCCGGGTGGCGACGACCACGTCGCCGATCTCGTCCATGCTCTCCAGGCGGCCGGCGGCGCGCACGACGTAGCCCTCGCCGTTGTCCTCCAGGTAGCGGGCGCCCTGGTTGGCGTTGTTGGCCTCCAGCGCCCGGGCGACGTCCGAGAAGGACAGGTCGAGGGACGCGAGCCGCGTCGGGTCGGGCTGGACGTGGTACTGCTTCTCGAAGCCGCCGATGCCGTCGACCCCGGCCACGCCGGACACGGTCTTGACTAGGGGGCGGATGATCCAGTCCTGGACGGTGCGCAGGTAGGCGGTCTGCTCCAGCTCGGTCTTCAGGCGCTGGCCCTCGGGGGTCAGGTAGCTGCCATCGGGCTGCCAGCCGGGCTTGCCCGCCTTCGAGACCGTGCGCTCGCCGGGCTTCGCGTAATGGATCGACCACATGTAGATCTCGCCCAGCCCGGTCGAGATCGGCCCCATGCTGGGCTCGGTGCCGGGCGGCAGGTCCCGCCTCACCTGCGCGAGGCGCTCGGCGACCTGCTGGCGGGCGAAGTAGATGTCGAGCTTCTCCGCGAAGACCGCGGTGACCTGCGAGAAGCCGTTGCGCGAGAGCGAGCGGGTGTATTCGAGCCCCTTGATGCCCGCGAGCGCGGTCTCGACCGGGTAGGTGACCTGCTTCTCGATGTCGACGGGCGAGAGCGACGGCGCCGTCGTGTTGATCTGCACCTGGTTGTTGGTGATGTCGGGCACCGCGTCTATCGGCAGCTTGGTGACCGAGTAGCCGCCGAAGCCGGCGGCCAGCAGCGACAGGAGCAGAACCAGCCAGCGCTGGTGCACGGAGAAGTCGAGGATGCGGCTGATCATGTCGGGCTTCCTCAATGGTCGTGGTCGGCTTCGCTCTTCCCGAGCTCGGCCTTGAGGAGGAAGGTGTTGGCCACCGCGATGGTCTCGCCGGGCTTGAGGCCCGAGACGACCTCGAAGCCGTCGTCGTCGGAGCGCCCGAGCTCGACCTCGCGCTTTTCGAAGCCCTCGTCCGTGCGCACGAAGACGACGCGCTTGCCCTCGACGGTCTGGAGCGCCGACTTGGCGACCCGCACCGGCACTTGGTCCGTCGCGGTCTCGACCTCGGCGGTGACGTAGGTGCCGGGCCTCCAGGCCATGTCCTTGTTGGGCAGCGAGACCACGACCCGGGCGGACCGGGTGTCGGCGTTCAGCAGCGGGCTGACGAACACCACCTTGCCCTGCTCGCTGCGGCCGCCGCGGTTCACGGTGACCCGCGCGCCCTCCCGGACCTCGGCGAGGTCGGAGGTGGGGACCGCGAGCTCGATCCAGACGGTCGAGAGGTCGGCGACGGTGTAGACGTCGGCAGGGTCGCCCTCCTTGCCCACCGCCGTGCCGACATCGACCTTGCGCTCCACGATGCGGCCGGCGATGGGCGCCCGCAGCTCGTACTGGCGCAGCGTCGAGGCGTTCGGCGTCGCCTCGTCGCGTTTCTGCGCGGCGGCGACCTCGGCGGCGTTCAGGCCCAGCGCCGAGAGCTTCTGGCGGGCGAGGTCGACGCGCAGCTGGTTCTCCTGGAACACGGCCTTGGCGTTGTCGAACGCCGCCTGGGATGCCGCCGCCGACGCCAAGAGTTTCTGCTGGCGCTCGAAGTTGATCTTCTGGAGGTCGGACTGGACCATCGCGGTGAGGTACTCGCTCTTGGCGTCGGCGACTTCCCGGCTGTCGAGGAGGGCGACCACCTCGCCCTTCCTGACGTCGTCGCCCAGGCGCTTGCGCATCTCGGACACCGTGCCGACGACGCGGGCGGGGACGCGGGCGATCCGGTCGGTATCGGGCGTGATGGTGCCGGGCACCAGGACGTGTCGCGAGAGCGTCCCGCCCTCGGCCTTGGCGACGCCGATGTCCTGCCCCTCGACCTGCTCGGCCGTCATCTTGACGTGGCCTTCCTCGCCCTCCGCCTCGGAATGCTCGTGCTCGCCGTGAGCGTGGGCTCCCTCGGCCTTCGGCGCGGCGGCCTTGCCGTGGTCGTGGCCGTCGCCTTCGGCATGGTCGGCCTCATCCTTCGGCGCCTTCCCGCCAGGGGCGGGCCGGCGGCGAAGGTGAGGATGGCCGGCGGCAGCCCGGCCGATGTCAGGAGGCCGCGGACGAACGCGGATATGGCGGGGACGGCGGCGCCGACGACGATGCCGGCGGCCACGAGGACCGCGGTGATGAGGATGCGCATGAGACCTGCTCGGCCGGGATCGGGCGCCGTTCGGACGGACGCGGCAGTCCCGCTTCTGTGGCGTGAGGAGTGGCCCGGAGCGCGGGCTCCGGGTTCGGGACGCGCCTCTGCGGCGTCACCTCAGGCGCGGGGGGGCCTCGGCAGGCGGTCCGGCGAGACGGAGGAAACCGTCTGGCTCAAATGCGCATAGGCCAGCCGGGCGACCCCGAAGACCGGCTCCGAGAAGTCCGCCACGGCGGGTGCCGCCTGGTGGCAGCCACAATGGAGGTGGCAGGCCATGCCGGGGTCGGTCGCGCCGGTGTCGGGCGCGGCCTCAATGCTCGCGATCTCCGTGACGTGCCTGCCGCCGCCATCGTGGTACGCGACGTCGGCGGCGAGGCCGGCGGCGGGCGCGACGAGGGACAGGGCGAGGGCGAGCGCGAGCAGGCGTGCGGCGAACGCCCACCATCCCCGTGCCGCCCACCTGCGGCTATGCCCGCGTCCTGAACCCATCTCCGGCCTTATGCGCGATTTATCCCGGATCGGACAAGGCATCGTCCTGGCCTCTTGAACCCGGTCTGAACAGATTTTGTGGCCGCCATGCAAGGTCAGCCGCGGTCACGACGCGAAAGCGGCCAAGCCGTTTCTCGCTCGGCCGAGACGAATACCGGGCGAGGAAAATCCGGGAACGGTTTCGCGGGGGCCGCATTCCCGGCCGACCGCGAAACATGGAGATCCTTGGATGAAGATCATGTTCGCCGCCGCCGCCGCGGCCGCCCTGGCCCTCGCGCCGGTCGGTGCGCTCGCCCAGCACGTGGACGTCGGCCCCGGCGGAGTCGGGGTTCACGGCGACGGCCACCGCCGCGATGTCGACCATACGCACACCACCGTCGAGGAGAACCATCGCGACCGGCCGGTCGTGCACGAACATCATGACGACCATCACGAGAAGACCGTCGTGGAAGAGCACCGCCACTGAGCGGCTGACATCGCGACGGGGCCGGGCCGGGGGCAGCGACGTCCGGCCCGGCCCCTCGCATTTCGAGGACGTCGGCGAACCTGGGGTGACGGCTTCCTGAACGACGGTCTCAGAACCTGTTCAACGGCCGCCGCGCAAACCGCCGCAATAGGAATCCCCGGAGGAGACAGCGATGCGACGGCACCTAGCAGGCTTGATGGCGGCGGCCATCCTCCTCGCGCCGGCCGCGGCCTCGGCCCAGTATTACGAGCGCGGCTACGGCTACGGCGAGCGGCGGCCGCACGACCATGTCGATGTCTACCGCCACGGCAACCATGACGACGTCGTGGTCCGGCACCATCACCCGCGCCGCGAGGATTACGGGCCGGGCCGGTTCGAGCGGCACCATCACCATCACGACTTCGGCGACTGAGGTCGCCGCCTGGCGTCGAGAAGAGGTCGCCCGCACCGGCTCGCGCCGGTGCGGGCGCATCACGACGCGCGAGGGGTCGGCGCATCGTGAACGACGTGCCGAGCAGGCTCGGCGAGCGCGTAGCCGATCACCGCGGCCAGGAGCGCGAAGACGACGAGCAGGGGCAGCATCCGCATGTCCGCGCCTCCCGCCCCCGCGGCCTGCCCGGCGAGCTCACTTCTTGCCGGGCTTGTCGTGGCTGTGCCCGTGGGCATGCCCGTCGTTGTCCGAATGCGCCGGCTTGCCGTCGGGCCGCTTCTCACGGGCCTCGCTGACGCGCGGGTCGTCGCGATGGGCCGGGCCGCCCGACACGCCACCGGTGTTCGGGACGGCGCGCTCGGGGTTCGAGGCATTGCCGTGGCTGTCCACGGCGAAGGCGGACCCCGTGGCCGCGGCCAGCATCCCGGCGGCGAGGACGGCGGCGAGCGTGCGCTTCATCTGTCGGTCTCCTGTTCGGCGCCGACCGCGTCGGCCGCTTCGAAGTCCGAGATAGCCAAGCCGTTTGTCTCCGGGACGCCGCGTTCGTGACGAAGTGTGTCAGCCGCCGCGCCCAGCCCGGGGCACGCGGATCTCGGCCCGCAATCCGCCCTCCGGCCTCGTGGTCAGGATGAGCGTGCCTCCCTCCGCTTCCACGGCCCGCCGCGCGATGGTCAGGCCGAGTCCGGTCCCGCCGGTGTTTCGGTTGCGCGACCCCTCCAGGCGGGTGAAGGGCTCGAAGGCGCAGGCGACGTCGCATGCCGGGATGCCGGGCCCGTCGTCGCCGATGCGCAAGACCAGCGCTGTCTCTTCGGCCGCCAGGGCGATGCGCACCCGCGCGCCGTAGCGCACGCCGTTGTCCACGAGGTTCTCCAGCGCCCGCCGGAAGGCGACTGGGCGCACCGTCGCCAGGGCCCGGCCGGGTCCTCCGTATGCGACCGCCCGGCCGGCATCCGCGGAGGCGTCGGCGACCCCCATCAAAATGCTCGCGACGTTGGTGACCTGCCGCGGCTCCGGGTCGGCGTCGCCCCCCAGGTAGGCCAGCGTCGCGTCGACCATCGCCTGCATGTCGCCGAGGTCGGAGGCCATGGCGCGGCGCCCGGCCGGGTCCTCGACGTGGTCGAGGCGCAGGCGGAGCCGGGTGATGGGCGTTCGCAGGTCGTGGGACACGGCGGCGAGCGCCTGCGTCCGCTCGCCGACCAGCCGGTGGATGCGCTCCTGCATCGCGTTGAGGGCACGGCCGATCCCTCGGGTCTCGTCGGGACCAATCTCGGGAACCCGGACGGGGGCGCCGTGGCCGATCCGTCCGGTGGCCCGGGTCAGCTCCCGCAAGGGGCCGGCGATCCGATGCATCAGGACGACCGCGGCCACCCCGACGAGGATGGCCATGGCGGTGGCGAGCGAGGCCCAGGGCGCGACGGGGACGAGGCTCGGGGCGTGCGCGGACCGGAAGGTCAGCGCGCTCCCGTCCGGAAGCGGGATGATCCCGCGCAGGTCCTGCCGGTGGAGCGGCTCGTCCGGCGCCTCCAGGTTCAGGGCGAGCCCCGCCCCGAGGACCGGTTCGAGGGCGAGGAGGCGGTCGCGCAGGTCCGGGAGCGCGGGATCGGTCGCCCCGGGGGGCGAGCCGGCGCTGGGGCGTCCCAGCCGATCTCGAAATGGTTCGACGAGAGGGCCTCGGCCTCGTCAGCCCGCTCCTCCGGCGGGCGCCGCGACACGGCCTCGCGCGCGATGACGAGTTGGCGGGCGACCTCGGTGGCGAAGGCCTCGTCGGCGGCGGCCGCCGCCGAGAGGCGGTAGATCGCCAGCGCGCCGCCATGGACGAGGAGCACGGCCAGGAGCAGGACGACGACGGTGCGCCCCTCCAGGCTGCGGGCGAGGCCGAGGACGCCCCTCATGCCCGCTCGACCTTGGCGGCCAGCATGTAGCCGGTGCCCCGCACCGTCTTGATGACGGCGGCCGTCCCCGCGGGCGGTTCGAGCTTGCGCCGCAGCCGGCTGACCAGGGTGTCGACGCTGCGGTCCGACGGCGCGGAGAGGCGCCCGCGGCCCATCTCCAGGATCTGCTCGCGGCCGAGCACCCGGCCCGGGTGTTCCAGGAACACCAGCAGCAGGTCGTGCTCGGCGCCCGACAGGTCGACGGCGGCGCCTTCGGGATCGGTCAGGGCGCGGCTGCGCAGGTCGAGCCGCCAGCCGGCGAAGGCGAGGATTCCGGCCGCGACGCCGCGCTCGGCACCGGCGCGAGCGCCGACCGGCGGAGCACCGCCCGGATCCGGGCGAGGAGTTCTGGGCGCCCGAACGGCTTGGCGACGTAGTCGTCGGCGCCCAGTTCCAGGCCGAGCACCCGGTCCGCCTCCTCGTTGCGGGCGCTCAGCATGATGACCGGGACGGTGCCCTTCGCCCGCAGGGCCCTGAGCAGGTCGAACCCGGACGCGCCCGGCAGCATGACGTCGAGGAGGACGAGGTCAACCGGCGTGTCGGGCAGGAGCGACCACATCTCGGCGCCGCCGCGGCAGCCCGTGACCCGGAAGCCGCTCTCCCGCAGGATGCGGCCGACGAGCACGCGCATGCCGTCGTCGTCCTCGGCGAGCAGGATGTGGGCCTCGTCCGGGAGGGACCTGGTTTCGCCCGCGGCAAGCATTCCGGATACAGCCTAGCCGATCATCCCGTCGAGCAGGAGCAGCAGCAGGAAGCCCGCGAAGAACATCGCCGTCACCCAGGGGCGGTCCTCGGTCTCGTGCGCCTCGATGAGGAGTTCCTCGGTCACGAGGTACAGCAAGGCGATCAGGCCGAAGGAGAGGAAGCCGGCCTGGACGGCGGCGGGCAGCGAGCCGACGGGCCCGCCGAGCAGGGCTCCGAGCGGGAGCAGCAGCACGAGGGCGGCCGTCAGGCCGACCACCTTGCCCTTCGACGCGCCGCCCTCGCCGAGTTCGTTCGCCACGGTTAGTCCCAGGAACAGCACCTCGATGGTCAGCGCGACGGTGAGCAGGATGCCGGCCTTCGCCCCGGCCGCGAAGGCGATGCCGAGGACGAGGCCGTCCACCAGGATGTCGATGCCGGTGACCGACATCAGCCCGGCCGGCCCCTTCACCCGCTTCTCCAGGATACGGACGAGGAGCATCGCGGCGACGCCGAGCGCGCCCCCGACCAGCATGGCCCAGGGCGATCCGGCATGCTTGACGTCGGGCAGGATCTCGCCCGCGGCCGCCGCGAAGACGACGCCCGCGGCGAAGTGCTGGATGGCGCTGACCAGGACGGGGCCCGGCCGCAGGTTGACCGCCACCGCCGCGCCGACGACGGCGGCCGCGGCGGGGATCAGGGTATAGGACCAGGCTTGCATGCCGCGCTCAGACCACGTGGTCCGGAGCCAGGGCGCAGGCGGTGGCCTCGCTCGTCTCCACCTGGAGGGTCGTGTGGCTGATGCCGAACCGCTCCCTGATGCCGGTGGCCGCCGCCATCAGGAAGGCGTCGTCGGGACGGCCGCCGGGCATGAGGAGGTGCGCCGTGAGGCAGGTGTCCGTGGTGCTCATCGCCCAGATGTGCAGGTCGTGCAGGGCCGCGACGCCGGGCAGCCCTTCGAGGTGGCGGCGTACGGCGACCGGGTCGATGCCCGGCGGGACGGCGGCGAGGGACAGCGTAAGACTGTCTCGCAGGAGCCCCCACGTGCTCCAGACGATGACGGCCACGATGGCGAGGCTCACCACCGGATCGAGCCACGTCCATCCGGTGTAGAGGATGACGAGGCCGGCGATGACCACCCCGGCCGAGACGGCGGCGTCGGCCGCCATGTGCAGGAACGCCCCGCGGATGTTGATGTCGCCCTTGGCCCCGGAGGCGAACAGCCACGCGGTGATGCCGTTCACCAGGATGCCGATTGCGGCCACGACCATCACGGTCTTGCCTGCGACCGGGACGGGCTCACCGAACCTCTGGATCGCCTCCCACGCGATGGCGCCGACGGCGACCAGCAGGAACACGGCGTTGAAAAGGGCCGCCAGGATCGACGAGGCCTTCATCCCATAGGTAAACCGCGCGCTCGGGGCCCGCACGGCCAGCACCGTCGCGATCCAGGCCACGATGAGGCCGAGCACGTCCGAGAGGTTGTGGCCGGCATCGGCGAGCAGGGCCACCGAGTTCGCCAGGACCCCGTAGGTCGCCTCGACGGCCACGAAGCCGACGTTGAGCGCGATGCCGATGGCGAATGCCGTCCCGAAGCTTGCGGGGGCATGGCTGTGCCCTGGCCCATGGGAATGCCCGGCATGGTCGTGACCCGCCTCGCCGTCGTGGTCATGCGATCCGTGATCATGTCCTGCGCGTGCGTCGTGTGATGTCATGGTCGTCCCTGTATCCGTCTTGGTCTGTACGCGGATCGGTGCGCGCCTTATCCGGACGCCGCGGTTCGCGTCGTGACGGCGCCTTCGCGATACTCCGCCCAGGCCTGCCGCAGGATCTGCACCGACGAGGTCAGGAAGATGCCGGCCATCACCGCCGCGACGGCGAGGTCGGGCCAGGCCGACGCGGAACCCCAGACACCGAGCGCAGCCACCATCACCACGACGTTGCCGATGGCGTCGTTGCGCGAGCACAGCCAGACCGAGCGCACGTTGGCGTCGCCGTCCTTGTAGGGGCGCAGCAGCAGTACCGAGCCGAGGTTGGCTGCCAGGGCCATCAGCCCGATGACGCCCATGACCTCGGCCTTGGGCACCCCGAGCACCAGGACGTGGTAGGCAGTCGAGCCAAAGACCCAGACTGCCATCACGCTGAGGGACAGCCCCTTGGCGAGCGCCGCCGTGGCCCGAGCCCTGAGGGACGCTCCGATGACCGCGAGGCTCAGGCCGTAGGTGACCGTGTCGCCCAGGAAGTCGAGGGCGTCGGCCTGGAGCGCCTGCGAGCCGGCAAGGTGCCCGGCGGCCATCTCGGTCAGGAACATGGCGCCGTTGACGGCGATGACCGTCCACAGCACGCGCTTGTAGCGCGGGTCGACCCCGTCGAAGACGGGCACGCCCCCAGAGCAGCCGCAGGCATCCCCCGTGCCGCAATCGCCCCCCGCGACGACCTGCGGCGGCGCCGCCGGATGCGCACGTTCCGCCCTCGATGCCTGACAGCCAACGGTCGAGCCGCAGCACTCCTTGGCCATGACGCCTCCTTTCCAAGTCGTGGACGACTGCCTACTTCCTCCAGCGACTAGAGGAGCAAGCGGAAAAATGGAGCTGTCGATAGGCGAGCTGTCGCGGCGTACCGGCGTGCTCGCCACGACCATCCGCTACTACGAGACGGCCGACTTGATGCCGCCGCCGCCGCGGACGGAAGGCGGCCGCCGCCGCTATGGGCGGGCTGACATCGAGCGCCTGGCCTTCATCCGCCACGCGCGCGAGCTCGGCTTCGAGGTGGACGCCATCCGTGAGTTACTGGCGCTGGCCGCCCAGCCCGACCGCTCCTGCGCCGAGGTCGACAAGATCGCCCGGCGTCACATGGCCGAGGTCGAGCGCCGCATCGAGCGGCTCATGGCCCTGAAGGGCGAGCTCGCCCGCATGACCGACGCGTGCGGCCAAGGCCGGGTCGGCGAGTGCCGTGTCATCGAGGTCCTCTCGGACCATGCCTGCTGCGAGGATGAGGGCCACCGCGCTACCCGGAGCCGGCGTCCCACAAGGCCGGAAGCGAAGCAGGGAGCCCGGCCCCGGAGCGCATCGTCGCCGACATTCGATCAGGAAGACGACATGATATTTCGGGAGGGCCGGGCTCAGCCGTGATTGGGACTTCCGAACATTCGAGGTTTGAAGCAACCGAATGCCAGGACCGCTTCCTGTAACCGCTCTGGTTCGCGGCCGGAGCGGACCGACGGTGGGGGCCTCTGGGTCTACCGAGGATGCAGGCGTCGGATGGGTGCTCCGAAGCTCACTCGGCGGGGTCGATCATATCGAGCACCGGGCATCCAGGAGCCGCCCCACCGGGGCACTGCTCGATGGTTTCGGCCAGGAGACGTTCGAGCCTTGACAGGTCCGCGATCTTCGCACGCACCCGGTCAAGGTGGTGCCTCGCGATCCCCTGTCCCTCGCGGCAGGTTGCCTTACCAGGCCGACGCAGTTCGAGCAGCGCCCGAACCTCGTTCGGCGTGAAGCCAAGTTCGCGTCCGCGACGGATGAAGGCCAGGGTGCGCTCGTGCTCGACGCCGTAGGACCGATGGCCACCCTCGGTGCGCGGGGGCGAAGGGAGTAGGCCGACCTTCTCGAAGTACCGGATGTTCTCGATGTTGACGCCGGTCCGCAGCGACAATTGACCGATGGTCAGGGCCCCGCTTCGCGCCCCCTTAGCCGTACCCATGAAGATCGCCCTTGATCCTGTAGTGGCTACAGGATGCAGGGTAGCCGAGGATCACGATGGATACGAGACATGACCCTCGATCAGACACCGCCTGCCGAACGACCCGTCCACGAACCGGCCGCGGTCAGCGTTGGCAGCATCGCTGCGCTCGGCGCCATCACGGGGCTCGGTGCCCTGGCGGCCTCGTCGTGCTGCGTGCTGCCCATAGTCTTGGGCGGCCTCGGGATCGGTGCTGGGGTCTTCACGGTCCTCGGCGTGCTCGCCTCTCTTCGCACGCCGCTGATGCTCGTCAGCGTCCTGGCGGTCATCGCCGGCTGGTTCTTCTACGCGCGGCGGCGACGGGCTGCTTGCGGGCCGGATGGATCATGCCCAGCTCCGCGTCGGTCATCCGCCCCCTGGTGCTTCTCAGCCTCGCCACGCTGTTCATCGCCGCCGCTGCGGCCGGGAGCTACTTTGAGCCCGCCCTGATCAAGATGCTGCGGACAGCCTGATGAAGCTGATCTCGATCCTGACCTGTCCGCATTGTGGGCACCGGGCTTCGGAAACGATGCCGACCGACGCCTGCCAGTTCTTCTACGAATGCCCTGGCTGCGGCACTCTGCTCCGCCCGAAGAAGGGCGATTGCTGTGTATTCTGCTCGTACGGCGATGTCCCGTGCCCGCCGATCCAGGAAGCTCAGGAACGAAATGAACCGGCGAGCTGCTGCAAGGGCTGAGCAGCCATACTGTTTAGCTCCATCACGCCCACCCGGTGAGTGGCGCTGCGCCAAAACCGAGGTCGGCTTGCGCAAACCCATCCGAACGCCGTGCGGGTCGCCTGATGCAAAGCGTCCCAGTCTGGCGCGCTAAGGACAAAAACACTGCCGGCGCAGCAGCCAGAAACCTGCCCAGAATCGTAGGATTGTGAACGTGGCGCACGCGCGCCCCATGGCAGCCAGCGGCGGCGCGACTATCGACGGATGCCGCGCGTGCACGAACCGCAGCCTGCGCACCTCGTCCTCGGCGTAAACCCGAAGGCCCGACACCGACCGGGTCGGTGTCGGGATCAGGCCCGTCCGCACGTAGTAGCGGATCATCTTGGGCGAGATCCCGCAGGCGCGTGCCACCTCCCCGATCCTCATCGCCCCACTCCTAGTTCCGTCGAGGCACGTCGGCGCACCCGGATGAGTCTGGACGCCGCGACCGACCCGGCCCCGCGACCGCTTCGCTCGGCTCGAACGCCGGTGTGATCCGGAGCGTGCTCGCATCGCCGCCGGCCGAGCCGCGCCGGACGGCCTTAGGGCACGCGACGTCGCCGTGGCCGGAAGCACCGACGGTGGAGCCCCGAGGGCCGCGGTCGCCTTCGCTACCGGGGGCGGCCGCGCCAGGACCTCGTATGGTGCGGGCCCCGGGAGGCGGAGCGGGGGGAGGCCGCGGTCGGGGAACGGCACAGGTTGGGCGCCCGTCGGCTAGGCCGCCTCCCGTGCCGAAACCGACCTCGTGATGCCTGGCTGAACGGCAGCCGGAAGGTCGACGGCCCGCGTGACCTCGGCGAAGCGCGCCGCCGCGTCCGACCAATCCTGGGCGAAATCGAACAGCTCCCTGAGGGCGGGCGCGATCTCCTTGTAGGCCGCGAGCGCCGCCACCAGGGCGCCGAGCGTGAGGCGGCCTTGCACGACGAGATAGCCGCCGATCAGGAAGAAGAAGAACGGCGTGAGGTTGGACGTGTAATTGTACAGGCTCTTGATGCCGCCCTTCATGTCGTTGATGGCGACGCGGAGCCGCTCAAGCTCCTCGACGTGCGCCATGTGGCGCCGCAACGACGAGGCGGATGCATCGCGCTCCGCCGCGGAAGGGGCGAGGCCCGGACGCCCGGCGACCTCGGGCGTGGTGACGAGGGCGCCCAGCGTCCGCGTGGCGAGGACGCGCTGCCGGACCTTCGCGTTCAGACGCCTTTGGAGGCGCGGCAGGACCGTAAGCTGCACCGGCAGCATGATCAGCGCGGCGAAGGCAAGGGCGACGTCCTGGAGCAGGAGGAAGGCGACGCTCGTGACCAGCACGCCCCCCTGCACGATGGGGACCGCGACGAGGCTGCCGCCGAAGTAGCCGATGGGCTCGACTTCCTGGACCGCCACGGCGGAGAGCGTCGTGCGGCGTTCGACCGAGCGCTCCGTCCGCACGCGCCGCAGGACGGCCAGGCGCAGGCGTCGCACGACCCGCTCGTTGACGCGTCCGCGGACCCGGTTCGCCGCGTACTTCAGGAGGCCGTTCACGGTGAGGACGGCGAGGTAGCCGGCGCACAGCGCGAACAGGAGTTCCGTGCGGCCGAGGGGGAGTCCCAGGAACGTCATGCCGGGATGCCCGTCGCCCCGCGCGTCGCCGAGCGTGTGGTTGACGATGTGCTTGGGTATCTCAAGGGTCAGCCAGGCGGCCGGCAGCGTGGCGAGAGACAGGAAGACCAAGCGGACCTGGATGCCCGCCGTGGCACCCAGGACGTATGCCTCCAGGCGCCGTCCCGGCCGGAGCGCGAAGCCGCGATGCCGACGGCCACGGGACGGGGCGTCCCGCAGGGCATCGGTGGCTCCCGCCGCGGCGACAGCATCCGCCGTCCGCCGACGGCGGCGCAGCGCGGCGCGGCCGACGAGCCACGCGGTCCACACAGGCGCCACGACGAAGACGAGGAGGGCATCGGCGACGATCCACCAGTGGCCGTGTGGGTAGTCGAGGCCCGTGAGCCTGTGGGCGAGGGCGTGGATGGCTTCGATTGCCGTCACGGGGCGGATCGGTCCGAATGTCCGGGAGGGGAGGGCGCGCTTCGCGGCCCGGCGTGATTGATGGGCTCAGTCGGCATCCGGCGGCTCCGCCTCTCGTGCGTCCACCTCCGACTGGATGCCGTCCCCTGGGTGAGCGCCGTAGCCCTCGTCCCGCGGCGTGGCGCGCGCGCCGCGACCCACGGCCCCCGCCCGCGGTTCGAATCGGACGGTTCGGAACGTCCCGAAGGCGAACTGGCGTCTCGTGCGGATCGAACAGGGTCTGAAGCCCGCCCGTTCGACCGCCTTGAGGGAGGCGGCGTTGTCGGCGTCGACGAAGGCCACCAAGTGTCCCTTGCCCAGTGACCGGGCGCGTTCGGCGATCAGGTACACGGCGGCGGCCATGGCGCCCAGGCCGCGGAAGCCCTTCGGCGTGAAGGCGTTCTCCAGCATGGCCTCGTCGGCTGCCAGAACCGGCAGGGCCCCGGACCGACGGACCGCGTCGCCGTAACCCGGGTCGGTGAGCCACTGGACGTGGCACGGGCGGCCCGACCTGACCTCTTCGAGCACGTAGCAGCGGCTCGGCAGGACGCCGTGCGCGGCGGCACGCAATCGCCACTCGACGTCATCGCGTTCGCGTTTCGCCGCCTCGTCGCCGCCGGAGGGGAAGAGGGCCGCGAGGTCGTCCGGCCGGAAGTCGCGCAATCGCACCGGGATTTTGGCGACCGGCGGTTCGATGGCGACCGACAGGTTCCGCCCAAAACCTATCGAGACCCGCCTGGAGTAGGGGCCCAGGGCGATGCGCCGGGCCACCCTGGCGCGCAGCATCGCCAAGCCATCGCCGAGGGAGCCGTCGCCGCGCGCGTGCGGGTAAGGCTTGAACGTCATGCCGAGCCTCCCTCCATTCGCCGCCGGCGCACCAGGGCGGCCATGCGTCGACGCGCACGGGTGACCGGCGCCTTCCGGCGCACCCAGGGGAGCGGCGGGAGCGCCGCCCATTCGGGCCGCATCAGCCGCCCTCCATGATCCGGGCGGTCCGGATCTCGACGGCCCGGACGCGCGCGACGTGCGCGGCCCAGAACCGGTTCGCGAGGAACATGACGGCCGTCGGCGCCGCGCGGGTTTTCGATGCGGATGTCCGCGGGATGCCGGGACCGGCCGTCGCCGCGACCGCCGCGAGCGGCGACCCCATGGCGGCCAGCCGGTCGTGGGCGCGCCGGCAGTGATCGACGGAGTGCGGCGTCATGCGCTCCTCGCCGTGGCCGGCACGATACTTGGCCAGGGCACGGCAGACATCGCCGCCCGCGAGGCTCCAGGCCCGTGCGAGGTAGGCGACGCCGAAGCGGATGTTCGTGGCAGGGTCGAGAAGTTCCGCGGCCGGCCCGCGATGACCGAGCATCGCCGCCGTGGCCGGCCGGACCTGCATCAACCCGAGTTCGCCGACCGTTCCGACCGCCCCGGCGTCGTAGCCGCTCTCGACGAACGCGACCGCCTCGGCGAGCGCGGGCGGGACCCCGCGTGCCGTCGCCTCCCGCATGAGGAGTTCGCCATAGGCGGTGCGACCGCGGGCCTTGGCGTTCCCGGGGGCCGTGGCCGTCGCGGATGGTCCCGCGGTGCCCTCCGCCGCGGCCGCCCCGGCGCCGGCAACGGCGGCGAGGCCGAGGAGGACGCCCAGGGCGCGAGGTGCCGCCGGGCGTGGGACGTTCCGGCCGTATCCCACTACTTGGCTTTCTGGATGCGGGTGACGGCGATCGAACCGTTCACGCGGTCGGCCGAGAACCGCACCCGCTCGCCGGGCCTCAGGCCCTTGAGCATGGCCGGGTCCTGGACCTTGTAGGCCATCGTCATCGCGTCCATCCCGATGTTCGGGATGGTCTCGTGGTCGAGGGTCACCTTGCCCGCGGCGTCGCCGACCTTCTTGACGGTTCCGGCGACGAGCGGGGCGTTCGACGGCGTCGCCTGCGGAGCCGGCTGCGGGGCCGCCTTCTCCGCGGGGGGCGTTTCCGGCTGACCCTGGGCCGGGTCGCCCTTCGCTCGACGGTCCAACGGTCCCTCGCCCGACGGCGTCTGGTTCGGCTGCGGCCGGTAGCCGGCCTCGCGGCTGCGGACCTGCCACTGCTTCAGGGCGTCGATCTTGGCCTGCTGCTCGTCCTGGATCTTCTGCGCGAGCTCGCGCAGCTGCCGGTCACCGCCGTAGTCGAGCTGCGTCTTGGCCAGGAACAACGTCTCCTCGTAGCTGGCGATCAGCAGCTCCGCGAAGTCCCGGTCCGGGTCGCCGGTCAGCTTCGTGTCCCGGAAACGGTTCGACATCGTTTCGCGCGCCCGCTCCAGGGCTGCGGGCGCGCCCTTGGCGGGCTGCGCGCCGGCGTGCTGCGGGATCGGGGCGACGAGCGCGGCCGCGAGCGCGGTGGACAGGATCAGGCGTCGCATGGTTGCTCCATCTCAGGGCTCCGAAGCCCTCGCGCGGGACCGGGCGGAAGCCGCACGGGGCTTCCCTCCAGGGCGCTACTTCGTCTTCTGGATCTTCGTGACGGTGTACGCGCCGCCGGCCTCCGCGACGTCGAAATCGACCTTGTCGCCGGCCTTCAGATCCTTGAGCATCGCGGGATCCTTGACGGGGTACGCCATCGTCATCGCATCCATGTCGAGCTTCGGGATCGCCGCGTGGTCGAGCGTGACCTTGCCCGCGGCCGGGTCTACCTTCGTCACCGTCCCCTTCACGGACTGCGCCCATGCAGGCGCCGCGACCGCCAGGAAGGCCGCCGAAAGGACGGCGAGCGGGAACTTGCTTCTCATGGTTTCTTCTCCTCAGGTCGATTGAACCGCCACGCCGGCGCCGTTGAGGGGATCGGCGACCGGCGCGGCGGACTTCGGACGGGATCGCTCCCGTTCCGAACGGGTTCGCCTGCCTCGCTCGTGGCGATTCCGGCAGGCCGTCTGGCGCGTTGTGGGCGTCCGCCTAGTGCTCGTGGCCGCCCGCGTTCGAGGCCGTGCGGCGCGTCCGCGGATCGACGACCCGCAGGTCGGTCTGCCGGGCGCGCCGGGCCTTCGGGGTGTCCGGGGCGCGGGCCGGCTCCGGCATCGGCTCGCCGGTCCACTCGTATGCGAGGGTGCCTTCCGGATGCCTGTACCAACCGGGGTCGCGGTAATCGCCGGCCGCCAGTCCCGGACGGACCTTCAGGACCGTGAACATCCCGCCCATCTCGACCGACCCGAACGGGCCCGCGCCGGTCATCATGGGCAGCGTGTTCTCGGGCAGCGGCATCTCCATCTCGGACATCATGCCACCGCCCGTCGAACCCATCGGCATGTAACCTGGGGCGATCTTCTGGATCTGCTTGGCCGTGCTCTTCAGGTTCACGCCGATGTAGGTCCGCACGTTGTGGCCCATGGCGTTCATGGTGTGGTGCGACTTGTGGCAGTGGATCGCCCAGTCGCCCGGGTTGTCGGCGTTGAACTCGATGGCCCGCATCTGCCCGACCGCGACGTCGACCGACACCTCCGGCAACTGATAGTTTTCGTTGATCCAGCCGCCGTCCGTGCCGGTGACCTTGAAGTCGACGCCGTGGACGTGGATCGGGTGGTTGGTCATGGTCAGGTTGCCGAAGCGCATCCGGACCTTGTCGCCCTGGCGCGCGACCATCGGATCGATGCCCGGCCACACCCGGCTGTTGAAGCACCACATGTTCATGTTGAGCATCGTGTTGACCTTGGGCACATAGGACCCGGCCTCGATGTCGTAGGCGTTCAGCAGCCAGACGAAGTCGCGGTCGACCCGCCGCTCGGCCGGATCGCGCGGATGCACGACGAAGAAGCCCATCATGCCCATCGCCATCTGGACCATCTCGTCCGAGTGCGGGTGGTACATGAAGGTGCCGGAGCGCCGGAGGATGAACTCGTAGACGAACGTCTTGCCCGGCGGGATGCCGGGTTGGGTCAGGCCGGCGACCCCGTCCATGCCGTTGGGCAGCGTCTGCCCGTGCCAGTGCACGGCGGTCGCCTCCGGCAGGCGGTTGGTGACGAAGATGCGGACCTTGTCGCCCTCGACCGCCTCGATGGTCGGTCCCGGCGACTGGCCGTTGTAGCCCCAGAGCCGCGCGTCCATGCCGGGCGCCATCTCGCGCACGACCGGCTCGGCGATGAGGTGGAACTCCTTCCAGTCGCCGCGCATGCGCCACGGCAGCGTCCAGCCGTTGAGCGTCACCACCGGCTGGTAGTCCGGCCCGCTCGTCGGATAGAGCGGGGGCTGCATGGTCGCCTTGTCCATGATCGGGGCTTCCGGAAGCCCGGCGGCCTGGACGCGCCCGCTGATCATGGAGGTGCCGGCGAGCACGAGGCCGCCCGCACCCAGGATCCCCCTGCGCGAAATGTCTGTCATGGTTTCCCTCCGAATGTCATGGGCGGTCCGGGGTCCGGATCTCAGCCGCCGGGCGTCGCGACGGCGAGGCTCGTCCCCGGGGTGCCCCCGGCGGCCTCGCCGCCGAAGTTGCCCCCCGAGAAACCGCCGCCGACAGTCGCCGCCTTGAGGTCGGTCGCCGCGATCCAGAAGTCGCGCTGCGCCTCGATCGCCTGGATGTTGCTGAGGATCCTGGCCCGGGCGTCGACGATCAGCGTCGTGACGTCCAGCAGCATGCCGCTGTACTGGAGCAGCGCCTGGTCCTGGATCGTCCGCCGCAGGGGCAGGACGCTCGTCTGGTAATGCCGGGTGATGTCGTACTGGCCGCGATAGCGCTGGTACGCCTCGCGCACCTCGGAGCGGGCGTTGACCGCGCGCTCCGCCAGGCGGTTGGCGCTGGCGATGTAGCTTTCCTGCGCCCCCCGGACAGCGGTGGCCCCGAAGTCGTAGATCGGGATGACGAGATCCGCCGAGAACCCGTTCAGGCTGGCCTTGTCGACCTTCGGGGCACCGCCCTCGCCCCCGCGGTCCTCGACCGCGAGAACCGGTTCGCGAAGCCCGCATCGAAGACGCTGACGAAGCCGCTGGCCTGGTTCAGCCCGAACTGCCCCACGAGCGATTGCAGCTCGAAGCGGGCGGCCTGCACGTCGGCCCGCTTGCTCATCGCCTCGGCCTCGATGGCGTGCCCGTCGACGAGCCTCCCAGGCAGGGGCGGCAGGCCGTTAGGCAGGCGGAAATCGATGTCCCGCCCCCAGAGACCGAGCAGTCGGGTGAGCCGCTCCCGTTCGGCGCGTTGCTGCACCCGCGCCTTGGCGAGCTGCGCGCCCAACTCGCTGTAGAAGGCGTGCTCGCGCGCCTGCTCCAGCTTGTTCAGCGCGCCCGTCTCGCCCAGCTGCTTGGCCAGCGTCGAGGCGGATTCCGCGCCGGCCAGCGCCTGTTCGAGGAAGGCGGTCGCCTGGTTGGCCGCCACGGTCCGGTAGAATTGCCGGCGCGCCTCGCCCCCGAGCCGCAGGACCTGCTCCGCCGCGTTGTACTGGTCGGCCGTGAACCGCTGCCGCGCGATCTCGGCGCGCACCGGGAGCGTCGCCAACTCCAGCACGCTGGCGGCGACGGCGCGCTCGATCTCCGTGTTGAACCCCAATCCCCACTGCGTGATCGAGAGGCGCGGCGAGGGCGGCAGCGTGGCCTGCACGTACTGCGCCTCGGAGACGCCGAGGTCGTTGAAGGCGGCCTGCAAGCCCCGGTTCCTCAGGAGTGCGACCTGCACCGCGCCGTCGGCGGTCAGGGGACGGCGCAGCAACGCGTCCACGCGCGCGTCCGCGCTCGGCGCGACGCCCTGGTCGTCCGCCTTCACGATGTCCTTGCGCAGTTCCAACGCTGCGTAGCCGCCTGCGACGGAGAGGCCCGCGTCCGGCGAGAAGCTCGCGCAGCCCCCCAAGGCGAGGCCGAGGCCGGTAACGCTCGCGGCCACGCGCACGAACCGCCCCCGGACGGCCTCGTCCGGCGGTCGCGCGGTCGTACCGGCGTGTCCCGGCGCGGTCGTCGTGCCACTCATGTCCGGTAGTCCGGCGCCGCCGCCCGTTTGGTTACAGCGACGGGCCATCACCGCCCCCCCGAATCGCGCTTGCCGCCCATGCCGGGCATCCCGTCCATGCCCGGCATGCCCCCCATCCCGCCGGACCCGGCCTTCGGCGCGACCTGACGATTGAGCTCGCGCCAATCCTTAGGGTCGGCGACGCCGAAATCCTTCACGCCCTGCGTCACCTTGGCGTAGCGGGGCGGCCGGACCGGGATGTCCGGCTCCGAGGGCAGGACGAGCCCGGCGGGAACGGCGGCGGGCAAGCAGCCGGCGAGCGGCAGGACCGCCGCGAGCGCGGCCGGTCTCGGCAGCTTGAACATCTTGGATTTCCCGAATTGAGGCGGACGGCCGAAGGCAGTCCCAGGCGTTGCACGGGCCGCGGGCCGAGCGGCGACGGCGTCGCGCCCAGCGAAGGCGTCGGCTCGTTGTGGGTGTGCGAGGCCGTCCCTTCGGAGCGGCCGGGGGCGGGCGCTAGATCCGCCCGCGCGTCACGCTTGGCGCCTCGGCGGCCGCTCGATCCGTAGCGGATGCGCGTCGACGGCCCCGTCCACCTGGACGATCAGGACCCGCTCGGACGGATGAAATTCCAGGGTGATGCTCGCCCATGGCAGGGTGGGAAGCGCGGCTTGGCACGCGAGCGGGCAGCAGGTCGCCGGGCAGGGAGGATGCTTGGGGCGATGCCGATGGCCGGGGCATCCTTCGTCGGCGGCCGCCGCCGGCACGGCGAGGGAAGTCCCCCGTATCCCAGCCTCGTCCGGCTCGTTCTGGCCGCCCAAGGCGCCGGCGGCGTGCGCGAGAGGCGTCGCCGCGGCGGCTGCTATATGGCGGTGAGCCATCGACTGCCGGCCCATGGTGCACGGCGCTGCCGGCGCGATGGCCAAGGCCAAGGCGAGTACGGCAAGCAGCAATGCGCGCACGACATTCACTGATCAGGGCCCCTGCCTAATCTTCGCGGACATTCTCACGCCGGGGTGGAAGCTGCAATCCGTGGTGCTCGACCGATGTCCCACAAACTCAGCGTGTTGGAAGTTCGCCACATGCCGGTGTCGACGGCGAAGCCGCACTCGGCGGATTGACCGCCACACCGGTGCCAGGACCCCCGCCGCGTTCATGCGACGGGCGCTTGGGGGTACCCGGGACGGGTATCACCG
Source organism: Methylobacterium tardum (assembly GCF_023546765.1). Taxonomy (NCBI): domain Bacteria; kingdom Pseudomonadati; phylum Pseudomonadota; class Alphaproteobacteria; order Hyphomicrobiales; family Methylobacteriaceae; genus Methylobacterium; species Methylobacterium tardum. Next base: position 3,312,772 of record NZ_CP097484.1, on the reverse strand, counting down.
CGGCCCGTCCGTCAATGAGCGTGTTCGTGCGGTGTGGAGGGGGCGTCCGGCGCCGGGCGCGTCACTACCTTGCCCGCGGCGGCATCGGGCGTCTTTGGGGCGTCCGCGGTCTCGTGGTCGTGGCCGTGCTCATGGGGATGGCCGCCGCTTGCGGGGTGGACGTGGTCGCCCGATCTCGGGAGCGCCATGACGCCCAGGCCGTAACGGTAGACGTTCTCGCCGCCGAGCCAGCCCGTGACCACGAGGGCCCCGGAACCTCCGGCGAGGAGCACCAGCAGCAGGACGCCCGCGCCTGCGACCTTCCGGCGCTCCAGCCAGGCGACGCCGGCGGCGGCGAGGAACACGAGCGCGGTGGCGACGGCCCAGCGAAGGTGGACGGTCATGTTCGCGTGCGAGGGCGCGTCGTGATCGACCGTGTTGTACGCCGACCAACCCGTGGCGAGGGTCGCGACCGTGACTGCCGCGCCGATCGCGAGGTTCCATCGGGCGGCGGCCGTGAGCGCGCCTCCCGATGCCGCTTTCCTGAACAGGGTCCCCGCGGCGAAGAGGACGCTGGCCGTGATGAGGAGGGCGACCGTGAAATGGACCGCGACCGGATGCCAGTTCGGGATCACCTCGATCATGATCGTACTCCTAGGAAAACGTCGATGGCGGGACGGGCCGGCTTCTTGCCCGGACCGCCCGCGGTGAGGGGAAAAGCGATGGCGCCGAACGCCGGCCCCGGGCCGAGCCCGCCGTCTTCCCCGGATCGGAGACCGCCCTCTCCGCGGCGCTCTCGGCAAGCCTGTCCATGCGAAGGGAGAGCGCCGGCGGCGAGGCTCCGGAGGCTTCCCGCCCGGCCCGTGGCGTCGGGTACGGCTGGGTCTAAGATCGGGGCATAGGCTTGGCAATTATGCGCGGCACATGCCTACGCTCCCGGGCATGCCGCGAGCGCTGTAACGTTTCGGCGGCCGCTTGCGGATTGTTCTCCGAGCGGCGCGGCCGATCATACGTCGCTTTCGGCCGACGAGCCTCAGGGCGCAGATCGCCGTACGACACGCTCCTACAGGATGGTGCTGCGGTCGTGAGGACACGGTGGGGTGGCGGAACATGCGACGTATCTCTGACATCCGCTCAGCGGCTACGAACCGGCCCGCCTAGTCCCGGTGCTGCAGGTGGAAGAGGAACTGCGCGCGCTGCTCATCGCCAGCCTTGCGGGCAGCGCGGCCGACTACCGGCGCTTCCTGGGGCGGCTCGGGTCGCACCTACGCGCGTATTACAAAGGCAAGCTGGCTCGCTCCGGCCGTACCGACACCGAGGCGGAGGATCTCGTCCAGGAGACGCTGATGGTGATCCATGTGCGGCGGCACACCTATGACGTCACGCAACCGGTGACGCCGTGGATCCACGCCATCGCCCGCTACAAGCTCATCGACCATTTTCGGCGTACGCGTACGGCCGCGGCCGACGTCCCGGTCGAGGATGCCGGCGTGCTGGTGGCTCGCGACGATCATGTCGCGGCGGAGAGCTCGCTCGACGTCGAGCGCCTCCTGGCGCACCTACCGCCCAAGATGAGGAACGCGATCCTCTCGGACGAAGGTCGAGGGCCTGAGCGCCGCCGAGGCGGCCGAACGTGCCGGGATGTCCGAGACCGCGATCAAGGTGAGCGTCCACCGCGGCCTGAAGACCCTGGCCAATCTCGTGGGAGGCAAGGCGAGATGAAGACCGACGAACTCATCGGCCTGCTGGGCGCCAGCTTCGAGCGCGAACCGGTCGGGGCCCCCTGGATGACCCGCCGGCTCGCGCTGGCGGTCGCGGTCGGCGCGACGGCCGCGCTGTGCCTGGCGCTGGCGTTTCTGGGCCTGCGTCCCGGCCTGACCGAGGTCCGGCCGCTCCTGTTCCTCGCGTTCAAGTTCTCGTTCGCGGCCGCGGTCGGGAGTCTCGCGCTCCGGTATCTCGTCAGGGCGGTCAGGCCCGGCGGCGAGAGCCGCGTCCATCTCGGGGTCGCCGCCTTGCCGTTCCTCGTGGTCGCGGCGCTGGCGTGCGTGAGCCTTTTGATGGCGCCGACCGAACATTGGCACGGCATGGTATCCGGTCACACCTGGCTCGAATGCCTCATCTCGATCCCCGTGATCGCCGTCGTGCCGTTCGCCGTCGTCACCTGGGCGGTTCGACGGTTCGGAGCGCCGACGGATCTCGTGCGGGCGGGTGCCCTGGTCGGCCTCTCCGCGGGAGCCGTGAGCGCGCTCGGCTATTCACTGCACTGCATGGACGATACCGTACCGTTCGTCGCCGTCTGGTACGGGGGGACGATCGCGATGTGCACGCTCGTCGGAGCGCTCCTGGGACCGCGCCTCCTTCGCTGGTAGCGAGCCGGTTCGGAACATCCTCCGGATCGCCTGCCGGGGTTCAAGGGGCGACGCGACGGTTTGGGGGCCTGTCGCCGGCCGACGCTTCATGTCACGGGCCTCGCTGCGGTATCGCCGCGGATGGGATCCGGCACGACGACGGGCATGACCCTCCCACCCGCCCGGCCGCGCGAGGCAATGCGGCCGCCGCGCATCCCACAATCGCTTGCAGGATCATCCCCCCGGTGAGCGAGGCGCCGCGCCGGGCGACCCCGGCCCAACCCCACAAAGGTTCGCAGCGCGCTGTAACGGTACGTCCAAGACATCCGGACTTAAAGACAAGGAGCGGCAAGCTTCTCGTCAGATCAACGGGTTCCGCCATGAAAAGCAAGATCATCCCCGCCTTTGCAGGAATCGCCATGCTCGCCGGACTGCCGGGTTACGCGCTCGCGGGATGGATGGACAACGTCCCACCCCGTTTTCTGCCCCAGACGCATCAATCGCAACGGACCGAAACGCCTCAGGTCGAAGCTCCGGACGTCGGCCTGACGACCGGATCGATCAGCGCGGTGCCCCGTCGCCCTGCCGCCGCCCGGTCGGCACCCCCGCCCAGCACTTCTGAACCTCCCGCGGGGTCCGAACCGCCGGACCGGCCGATTGGGGTTGTACGGGGTGAGGTTTGGCGCGCCGCCCTGCACCGCCTACCGCGCGGAGGGCCAAGTGTGCGGTAGGTTTCCCAGATGCCCGGACAGCACGCGCGCGGATGCCGGGAGCCCGGAACCTGCGCCCTTGCGATGGGCGGCCAGCGCAACAGCCCGAGGGCGACGACCGGCTCACGCCTGCGATGCACGCGACCATTCCCCTGTTGACCGCCTTCCAGATTGCGCGCCCGGCAGACGGCCACCCCATGTCCGCGGGCTTGCCAGGGGACCGACGGTGTCGATGCGGCTTCCATGGGTAGCGGCCTCGATCCGGCCTCTGCCTGCCGTTCGGGGACGGCCATGGCACGGCAGGCCGGACGCGCCATGGCGCGGTCCGGCGGGCTCACGAGAAACGGGTCGCCGAGACGCCCGCCCGGCGAGGTCGGTCGGCGGATCGACCGCCCGACGGAACGAAACCTTGACCCTCAAGACTTGAGACGCGCCGTCTCCCGTGACACTGGCCTTCCGCCCGGATCGAAAAGCTGGCATCGTACCTGCGTGACGTTCTTGATCGCCCTTCGGCGACTGTTGCCGCTCCTGGCGGTACTCAGCCTCGCCCTGACGCCGGTGGCCGCGCCCGCGGCCGCCGCGGGGATGCGCGCGTTCATCATGGCGCAAGCCGCGCCTGAGGCGACCTCGGCCATTGCCCATGCCGAGATGGAGGGGATGGACGTGGGCGACGCGGACATGGCCGACATGCCGTGCTGCCCGCCCGGGAAGGTGGCGAAGCCCGACTGCGCCAAGGCCGGCTGTCCGCTTTTGGCGCTCTGCCTCGCCAGCGTCGCCTCCCTCCTGCCGACCGCGGCGTCCGTCCCGGCCCCGGTGGCGACGCGGACGAGCCGGGTGTGGCCCGATGCGGCGTCCTTCGCCAGCCTGTCCGGCCGCCCCCTACCTGAGCCCCCCGAGCCTGAGCCCGATACCGCCGGCGTGAACGCCGGCACGACGCCGCGCGTCCGCGCGTGGCCATCCATCGCGTTCAGGAGACGAAATCCGTGACCACGTACCCCTTCGCGCGCGCCCTCGGTGCCGCGCTGCTCGGCGCCGCGCTGTCGGTCCCGGCCCTGCCGGCGCTCGCCGGCATCAAGGACTACGCCTTCGAGCCGACCCGGACGGAGGCGAAGGTCGGCGAGACCATCCTCTCGGTGCGCCTCATGGACAAGCGCACCGGCAAGCCCGTTCCGGACGCGGTGATCTTCGCCAAGCGCATCGACATGGCGCCCGACAGCATGGACGAGATGACCTCGGCGATCGAGCAGGTCCCGTCGACGGAGCACGGCATCTACCGCTTCAAGGCGAAGCTCACGATGGCCGGGGGCTGGCGGCTCTCGCTGGGGGCGAAGGTCCAGGGCGAAACCGGCACCGTCGAGGACAGGCTCGTCTTCCAGGCGGTCAAGTGAGCCGCTCGGCATGGCTCGCCGGGATCCTCGCCGCGTTGGCGGCGGGGGGCACCGGGTACTGGGCGGGGCGCGATGGCAGCCCCGTTCCGGTCCTCGTCGAGCGCGCACGGACCGAGTTCGCCCACTGGCTGCCGACCGGCATGCCGGGTCCGCAGGCACCGGCGCCGCCGAAGGTCACGGGTCCGGTGGTCTACTACCAGGATCCGGATGGGAAGCCGGTCTACTCCGCGTCGCCGAGAACGACTGCGGAGGGGCACGACTTCCGGGCGGTTCGGGCCAGCGAGGACGTGCGCTTCGACCAGGCACAAGGGAGCGAGACGACATCCCCCGACATGGCCGGCCACGACGTGACCGGGCACGGCATGGCGGCGCCTGGAACGGCGGCGGCCGGAAAGCCCGACCGGGGCACGCGCAAGGTGCTCTACTACCGCAACCCGATGGGCCTGCCGGACACCTCGGCGACCCCGAAAAAGGATTCGATGGGGATGGACTACATCCCCGTCTACGCGGGCGAGGACGAGGGCGGCAACGTCGTGACGGTCTCCCCCGGCAAGGTCCAGCGGACCGGCGTCCGAACCGAAACCGTGGAGCGGCGGGTGGTGGCGCAGCCGGTGCGCGTGCCCGGTACCGTCGCCCTCGACGAGCGGCGCGTGACGGTCATCGCGACCCGGTCGGACGCGTACGTCGACCATGTCGAGGACGTCACCACCGGCGACCGCGTCCGCAAGGGCCAGCCGCTGGTCCACGTCTACTCCCCCGACATCAATTCCGCCGCCGCGCAGCTCATCGCCAACCCCGGCTTCGACGGAGCTCGGCGACGCCTGCAGAACCTCAACGTCTCCGAGGCCGTCATCGACGACATGGAGCGCACCCGGAAGGTGCCGATGGCCATCACTTGGTCGTCGGCCCGGGACGGCTTGGTGCTGCAGCGCTCGGCCGTCGAGGGCATGAAGGCCGCGGCCGGCGACACCCTGTTCCGGATCGGCGACATCTCGGTCATGTGGGTGCTGGCCGACGTGCCCGAGCGCGACCTGGCCGGGGTTCGCGCCGGACAGGCCGTGACCGTGCGCCTGCGTTCGGCCCCGGGCCGGACCTTCTCCGGCAAGGTCGGGGTGATCTATCCGCAGGTAAACCCGGACACCCGGGCCACGCGGGTGCGCATCGAGCTGCCGAACCCGGACGGCGCGCTCCTGCCGGACATGTACGCCGAGGTCGAGATCGCCACGGGGGCGGGCAAGCCCGTCGTGGCGGTGCCCGACGACGCGGTCATCGACACAGGTGCACGGCAGGTGGTGCTGCTCGACAGGGGCGGGGGGCGCTTCGAGCCCCGCGAGGTCAAGGTCGGGGTTCGCGGCACGGGCTACGTCGAGGTCCGCGAGGGCGTCGACGCCGGCGACCGGGTCGTCACGGCGGCGAACTTCCTGATCGACGCCGAGAGCAACCTGAAGGCGGCGCTTCAGTCCATGTCCGCCCCGAAGGCGAGCGACCGGCAGGCCTCGAACCTTGAGGGCAAGCCATGATCGCGCGCCTCATCGGCTGGTCGGCCCGCAACCTCGTCCTGGTGCTGGTCGGCACCGTGTTCGCCGTGGCCGCTGGCGTCATGGCGCTGCGAACGCTGCCGCTCGACGCCATCCCCGACCTCTCGGACGTGCAGGCCATCGTCTACACCGAGTACCCGGGCGAGGCCCCGCAGGTGGTCGAGGATCAGGTCACCTATCCTCTCACGACCGCCATGCTGACGGTCCCGAAGGCGAAGGTGGTGCGCGGCTTCTCGTTCTTCGGGGTCAGCTTCGTCTACGTGATCTTCGAGGACGGCACCGATCCCTACTGGGGCCGTAGTCGAGTGCTGGAGTACCTCAACGCGGCCGCCAGCCGCTTGCCGGCGGGCGTGACCCCGACCCTCGGTCCGGACGCCACCGGCGTCGGCTGGGTCTACCAGTACGTGGTCGTGGCCAAGGAGCGCACGCTCGCGGAATTGCGCTCCCTCCAGGACTGGGTGGTCCGTTTCGGGGCGTCGCGGGCCGAGGGCGTGGCCGAGGTCGCGGGCGTCGGCGGCTTCGTCAAGCAGTACAACGTCGTGGTCGACCCGAACCGCCTACGGGCGCAGGGGATCTCGCTCAACAAGCTCCGGGACGCGATCCGGGCGAGCAACGCCGACGTCGGCGGCCGCACGGTCGAGCTCTCCGAGTTCGAGTTCATAGTGCGCGGACGCGGCTACCTGCGGAGCGTGGCCGACATCGACAACATCGTCCTGAAGACCACCGGTGGTGCTCCCCTGCGGGTGCGGGACGTCGCCCGGGTCGAACTCGGGCCTGACGAGCGGCGGGGCATCACCGAGATGAATGGTGACGGCGAGGTCGCCGGCGGCATCGTCCTGCAGCGGTTCGGCGCGAACGCCCTGACCGTCATCGAGAACGCGAAGGCGAAGCTCGCGGAGGTGGCGAAAAGCCTGCCGGCCGGCACCGAGATCCTGCCGGTCTACGACCGCTCGCAACTCATCGACGCGGCCATCGAGACGCTGCGGCACACGCTTGTCGAGGAGAGCGTCGTCGTCTCCCTCGTATGCATCGTGTTCCTCCTACACGTCCGAAGCGCGCTGGTCGCCATCCTGATGCTGCCCGTCGGCATCCTGATGGCGTTCGCCGGGATGAAGGCGCTGGGGCTGGGCGCCAACATCATGTCGCTCGGCGGCATCGCCATCGCGGTCGGCGCCATGATCGACGCGGCCATCGTGATGATCGAGAACGCCCACAAGCACCTGGAGCGGGCGCCGCCGGACAAGCCGCGGGTCGAGATCTTGGTCGAGGCGGCGGGCGAGGTCGGCCCCTCGCTGTTCTTCTCACTCCTCATCATCACCGTGAGCTTCCTGCCCATCTTCACCCTGGAGGGCGAGGAGGGGCGCCTGTTCGGGCCGCTCGCGCTCACCAAGACCTTCGCCATGGCGGCGGCGGCGCTCCTGTCGGTGACCCTGGTGCCGGCGCTGATGGTGTTGTTCGTGCGCGGACGGATCGTCCCGGAGCATCGCAACCCGGTGAACCGGCTCCTGATCTGGCTCTATCGCCCGGTCATCGCGGGCGTACTGCGGGCGCGGTTGCCCACGATCCTGCTCGCCCTCGGCGTCCTGGCGGTCACCGTCTGGCCGGCGCGCCAGCTCGGCTCGGAGTTCATGCCGGAACTCGACGAGGGGACGCTGATGTACATGCCGACGACCCTGCCCGGCATCTCGGTGACGAAGGCGGGCGAGTTGCTGGCGACCCAGGACCGGATCATCAAGTCCTTCGCGGAGGTCGCCTCGGTCTACGGCAAGGCCGGGCGCGCCAGCACCGCGACCGACCCGGCGCCGATGGAGATGGCCGAGACCATCATCAGCCTCAAGCCGAAGGCCGAGTGGCGCCCGGGCGTGACGCTCGCGAGCCTCAAGGCGGAGATGGACCGGGCGCTGCAGTTCCCGGGCGTCTCGAATGCTTGGACGCAGCCGATCCGCGCCCGCATCGACATGCTTTCGACCGGCATCCGGACCCCGGTCGGCATCAAGGTGCTCGGCACCGACCTCGGCGCCATGGAGAAGGTCGCCCGTCAGGTCGAGGCGGTGGTGCGCGACGTGCCGGGCACGTCGAGTGCCTACGCGGAGCGGGTCATCGGCGGGTACTTCCTCGACATCACGCCCGACCGGGAGGCGCTCGGCCGCTACGGGCTCATGGTGGGCGACGTCCAGGACGTGGTCGCCTCGGCTCTCGGCGGGCAGAGCGTCACCAACACGGTCGAGGGCCGCGAGCGCTACACCGTCAACGTGCGCTACCCGCGCGCCTTCCGCTCCGACCCGCGGGCCATCGCCGACGAGGTGCAGGTGCCGCTGCCGGCCGGCGGGACGGTGCCGCTCGGTGAGGTCGCGAAGGTCGAGCTCACCCGGGGGCCGACCTCGATCCGGACCGAGAACGGCCAGCTCGCGGTCTACATCTTCGCCGACCTCACGGGGCGCGACCTCGGCGGCTACGTGGCCGACGCGCGGGCCGCGGTCGACAGGGAGGTCAGGTTGCCCCAGGGCACGACCCTGCAGTGGAGCGGGCAGTACGAGTACCTGGAGCGCGCCGAAGCCCGCCTCAGGATCGTTGTGCCGCTGACGCTGCTCGTCGTGTTCCTGCTCCTCTACCTGAACTTCCGCCGTCTGACCGAGACCCTCATCGTCATGCTCTCGCTGCCGTTCGCGCTCGTCGGCGGCGTCTGGCTGATGTGGTGGATGGGCTTCAACATGTCGGTGGCGGTGGCGGTCGGCTTCATCGCGCTCGCCGGCGTCGCAGCCGAGACCGGCGTGATCATGCTGGTCTACCTCGACCACGCCCTCGACGAGGTCCGGGCAGGGTGCCGGCGTGAGGGACGCCCCCTCACGCGCGAGGACCTGCGGCAGGCCATCATGGTCGGCGCCGTCGAGCGGGTGCGGCCCAAGATGATGACGGTGGTCGCCATCATGGCGGGTCTCCTGCCCATCCTCTGGAGCACCGGTTCGGGCTCCGAGGTCATGCAGCGCATCGCCGTGCCGATGATCGGCGGGATGGTGTCCTCGACCGTGCTGACCCTCGTCGTGATTCCGGCCGTCTACGCGTTGGTGAAAGGTCGCGGGTTGCCGGAGGCCGCCGCGGAGGGTGCACGGATGCCTCTGGCGGCCGAATGAGGAATCAACAGGAGCGAATGATGAAGTCAGACATGATGCCGTCCCGGCGTGCCGTGCTCGCGGGCTTGGCGGCGGGAGTGTCGCTCGGACGACCCGTGATGGGGGAGAGCCTGCCGACCGTCGCCGTGACGAAGGACCCGAGTTGCGGCTGCTGCGCGAAGTGGGTGGACCACCTGCGACAGGCCGGCTTCACGGTGACGGTGACCGAGGGTCCCGTGAACCCGGTCAAGGCGCGTCTCGGCGTGCCGAGGGACCTCGCCTCCTGCCACACCGCTCTCGTGGACGGCTACGTGGTCGAGGGACACGTTCCGGCGGACGCCATCAGGCGGCTGCTGGCGGAGCGGCCGAAGGTGACGGGACTGGCCGTTCCGGGCATGCCGGCAGGGTCGCCCGGCATGGAGGTCGAGGGCAGGGAGCCCGACATCTACGAGGTGGTCCTGTTCGGGCCGGAGGGGCGCGGCGCCTTCGCCCGTTATCGTGGAGGCGCGCCGGCTTGAGCGCAGCCGTCGCGCGGGCGCTCGCCGTCACCGTACTCGTTCGGGGCGGTGAACCGACGTTGAGGCATCCCCCCAGGAGCCGATGCCCGGCTTCTCGCGGAGCTTGGTCGGCCGGCCGGTCCGCCCACCCTGGCCGAAGCGGACGGACGGCGTGGGGGGCGATTGTCCCGGGGACTGGGAAGTCGAAGCCAAGGATGCTGAAGCGCGACCGAGTTCCCATAGCTGCCGAAGCGGTGGAGCGATTACCGTGTCCGCCACAACCCGCCGACAAGTCCGAGGTTGGCGAGGCCGAGGATGAGCAGGAGCCACCAAAGGGCATCCGGGCTGGCGTAGGTCAGCACGAAAGCGCCGGCCGGCGGCGCTAGCGCCTGCGCGATCAGCCCCGGCCGTGCCAAGCGGCCGACGACCAGCGGATAGCGAACGGGGCCGAACAGGGCCAAGGGCACCGTGCCCCGCGCAATCGAATAGATGCCGTTGCCGCCGCCGTAGAGGACCAGCCAGACCCCGACGCCGGGCAGGCCGCCGGCGAGCAGCACCAGGCCGAGGGCGACGAGGCCAAGGGCTGCGGTCGGGGTCCACAGGGGATGGTGCCGGCCCTTGAACGACATTTCCGCGACGCGGGCGCCGACCTGAGCCGGGCCGATCAGCGCCCCGTAGGAGACGGCCGAAGCGAGCGCCACGCCCCGCGCCTGCAGGAGCGTCAGCAGGTGCACCGAAACAAGCGACATGATCGCGCCGCCGATTATCAGCACGCCGGCGAACAGCCGGAACGCCCGCCGTTCCTTCGCGGACAGCGGGCCGGTTCGGTCCTGGTGATGCCCCGCCGACGGCGGTGCCGGGGCCTTGGGGATCAGAAGGAGGACAAGCGGTAGCGTCACCGCGAGGTGCAGGCCGGCATAGGCCAGGCAGGCACCGCGCCATCCGAAATGCGCGACCAGGAAGGCGGAAAGTGGCCAGCAAACGGTGCTGGCGAACCCGCCCCACAGGGTCAGGGTGGTGATCGCCGGCCGCGCCGCCGCGCCGTAGAGCCGGCCGAGGGTCGCGAATGCCGGATCGTACAGGCCGCAACCCATGCCGAGGCCGAGCAGCAGCCAGCCGGCGAGGTAGACCGGCAGGATCGGAGCCAGCGCCAGCATGGTCAGCCCGGCAGCCAGCAGCAGCGCGGCCAGCGCCAGGATGGGCCGGCCGCCGTGGCGGTGGATCGCCGTCCCGATATGCGGCGAGGCGAACGCGGCGACCAGCAGGCCGAGTGACAGTCCGCCGACGACCCAGGCGAGCGGCCAGCCGGTGCTTTCGGCGACCGGGCCGGCAAGCACCGCCGGCAGGTAGAACGACGAGCCCCAGGTGAGGATCTGCACGACGCCGAGGGCGGAGATCACCGGCCAGCGGCGGGCCTCGGACACGGGCTGCCTACCGGGTGCCGAGAAGCGGCAGCCAAGCCGCCAGCGCCACGAGCGTGACCAGCAGCACGGGCGGGGTGATGACAAGCCCGACCTTCATATACTGGCCCCAGGTGATTTTCTGGCCCTTGCTGTCAAGGACGTGCAGCCAGAGCAGCGTGGCGAGGCTGCCGATTGGCGTGAACTTCGGGCCGAGGTCGCAACCGATCACGTTGGCATAGACCATTAGCTCGCGCGTCAGCGGGGACAGGTCCGGCGCCTGCTGGATCGAGAGCGCCCCGATCAGCACAGATGGCATGTTGTTCATCACGGACGACAGGATCGCCGCCGCGAAGCCGGTGCCGACCGTGGCGACCCACGGGCCATGGCCGGCGAGCCAGACCAAGCCCGTGGCCAGCTCGTCGGTCAGGCCGGCGTTCCGCAGGCCGTAGACCACGAGGTACATGCCGAGGCTGAACAGCACGATCTGCCAGGGGGCGCCGGTCAGCACCTTGCGGATCGGGATGACCCTGCCCCGGTCGGCAAGCAGTAGAAGAACGGCCGCACCGGCACAGGTGACGGCCGCCACCGGCACGCCGAACGGCGCGGTGACGAAGTAGGCGAGCAGGAGCACGCCAAGCAGCGGGAACGCCGCCCGGAACACCAGCGGATCGCGGATGGCCCCGACCGGGCGCTCCAAGGCGGCCGCCGGGTAGGCCGCCGGCACGTCGCGCCGGAAGAAAGCCCAAAGCACCACCAGGGTCGCCGCCAGGGACACCAGGTTCACCGGCACCATGACGGCCGCATACCTGCCGAAGGTCACGTCGAAGAAGTTGGCGGAGACGATGTTGACCAGGTTGGAGATCACCAGCGGCAGGGAGGTGCTGTCGGCCACGAACCCGCAGGCGACGATGAATGCCAGCGCCGCCGCCGGCTTGAAGTCGAGCCGGAGCAGGATCGCCAGCACAATCGGCGTCAGCAGCAGCGCCGCGCCGTCGTTGGCGAACACCGCAGCGATGGCCGCGCCGAGCAACACGACAAGCGGAAAGAGCCGCCGGCCGGACCCACTGCCCCAGCGGGCGACGTGCAGCGCCGCCCAATGGAAGAAACCGGCCTCATCGAGCAGCAGCGAGATGATGATGAGCGCCACGAAGGTGAAGGTGGCGTCCCAGACGATATGCCAGACCACCGGAATATCGCCCGGATGGATCACCCCCGTGGCGAGCGCGACCGCCGCGCCTGCCAGCGCGCTCCATCCGATCCCGAGGCCCCTTGGCTGCCAGATGACGAAGACGAGGGTGACGAGGAAGATGGCGAGCGCGAGCATCCGGGCGTTTTCTTCTTATGGGTCTGGGTTGGGGTTCAGGCAGTGCCGACGCGGCGGCCGTGCTCGTCCACGACCCGCTCGCCATCCTCTTTGACGAACTCGCCTTGCTGCCCCGGCAGGAGGTCCAGCACGGCTTCGGACGGCCGGCACAGCCGCACGCCCTTGGGGCTGACCACCAGCGGGCGGTTGAGAAGGATCGGATGCGCCTCGATGGCATCGAGCAGCTGCGCATCGGTCAATGCCGGATCGCCAAGGCCCAGCTCGGCGAACGGCGCGCCCTTCTCCCGCAGTGCGTCGCGGACGGGCAGGCCGGCCCGGGCGAGGAGCTGCACCAGCAGCGCCCGGGCGGGCGGCGTCTTCAGATACTCGATCACATGAGGCTCGATTCCGGCGTTGCGGATCATCGCCAGGGTGTTGCGGGACGTGCCGCAGTCCGGGTTGTGGTAGATGATGACGTCCATCAAGCGACCTCCGGCCGGAGCGCGGTGGCACCGGCTTGTTGGCCGATCTCTCTGACTTTGGCCGACAGGGCCGCCTGGTCGAGGCTGCCGAGCGGCAGGGCGATAAAGGCCGCGATGCGGTTCTTCAGGTAGCGCTGCGCTGTCACGAAGGCGCGCTTGCGCTCGATCTCCGAGCCTTCCGCAGCGGCAGGGTCCTCGATGCCCCAATGAGCGGTCACGGGCTGACCAGTCCAGAAGGGGCAGGGTTCGCCGGCTGCGTTGTCACAGACCGTGAACACGAAATCCATCACCGGAGCACCGGGCGCGGCGAACTCGTCCCAGGACTTCGAGCGCAGCCCGTGCACGGGGTAGTCGCTCTCCCGTAGCGTCTGCAACGCCAGCGGATGCGGCTCGCCCTTGGGCTGGCTACCGGCGGAGTAGGACCGGAAGCGGCCTTGCCCATCCTGGTTCAGCATCGCTTCCGCCAGGATCGAGCGGGCCGAGTTGCCGGTGCAGAGAAACAGGACGTTGTAGACGCGATCAGGCATAGAGGGTGTCTCCGGGTGGGCAGTTGCAGGCGGCGAGGGCGGCGACGGCCGGGGTGCAGACCTCCGGGTGGCCCTGACAGCAGTCGCGCATCAGGAACTGGATCAGGTCGGACAGGGCCGGATAGGCAGCACTGTAGATGATCGAACGGCCCTCGCGCCGCGAGGCGACCAAGCCCGCATGGCTCAGCTCCTTGAGATGGTGGGATACGGTCGCGGCAGAGACGCCGACCGCCTCGGCCAGAACGCCGGAGGCGAGGCCGCTGGTCCGGCGGTCACGAGCGACCGCACCAGACGCAGGCGGTGTTCCTGCGCCAGGGCCGCAAAGGCGGCGAGGGCTTGCGGTTCATCCATTTTCGTTACAATCTTCAAACGATATTTTGAACGTACAAGAAAGACGTCCCTTGGACAAGCTCAGCCAGCCCTTCAAAGATGGCCTGCCGAACCTCAGCCAAGCGCATTTCGAGGTGCCGACCCGCGACAGCCTAGACGCGGCGGCGCCGTTCACCCATGCGCCCCGCTTCCTGATCCTCTACGGCTCGCTGCGGGAGCGCTCGTTCAGCCGCTGCCTCGCGTACGAGGCCGCCCGGCTCCTCGAAGCCATGGGCGGCGAGGTGCGGATCTTCCACGCGGACGGCCTGCCCCTGCCGGACGATGCGACCGCCGACCACTTAAAGGTGCAGGAGCTGCGCAATCTCTCGATCTGGTCCGAGGGCCAGGTGTGGGTCTCACCGGAGCGGCACGGTACCCTGACCGGCGTGATGAAAAGTCAGATCGACTGGCTGCCCTTGAGCGAGGGCAGCGTGCGGCCGACCCAGGGGCGCACCCTTGCCGTGATGCAGGTCTCCGGCGGCTCGCAGAGCTTCAACGCCGTGAACGCCTTGCGCGTGCTCGGCCGCTGGATGCGGATGATCACCATCCCGAATCAATCGTCCGTGCCGATGGCCTACAAGGAGTTTGACGACGCGGGCCGGATGAAGCCGGGGCCGCTCTACGAGCGGGTCGTGGACGTGTGCGAGGAGCTGGTGAAGTTCACGCTCCTGACCCGAGAGCGGGCCGACTACCTGGTGGACCGCTACAGCGAGCGGAAGGAGCGCGCGCCGGAGCGGCTGAGCGCGGTGGCCGCCGACATTGGCTTTGTGAAGCGCTGAGACCAGTCCCGGGAAACAACCCGAGGAGCATGCCGATGCTGACCCTTGAACGCCCGCACACGATGGCACCGGCCGCCGCCAGCGACATACCGCTGGGTGCCCTGCGCGCTGCCTGCGATACGCAGCCGGAGACGCCCATGGGTGTTCAGTCACGCCAGGCGGACGATCCAACGCGGCTGCCACGTCGCCGAGGTGAAGGCCGAACGGTTCGCCGCCCTCGAACGCGGCGCAAGCCCGGAAGCTTGATCGGATACCCTCATCCTCTCCGGGACGTGACCGAGGGCGACCGCACGCAAATGACCGTCGGCAAGTTCGCCGCGATCATCCGCACGGTGTCCTAACACGTCGGCCCCGACCTGGGCGCCCGCCCGAATCGACGCCATTCCCACCTGGCGGGAGGCATTCCGCGACCCTTGACCTTCCCACCATGGGAAGCCCCATCTGTGCGGGACGCCACCACAGGGAGAGCGTCATGTACCGCTACAAGGTCGACAGGATGGGTTGCGGAGGCTGCGCCAAGTCCGTGACCCGGGCCATCGCCGGCATCGAGCCGGGCGCCCTGGTCGAGGTGGACCTCGGGGCCAAGCTCGTGACCGTGTCCGGCGCGACCGGCCCTGCGGACCGCATTGCCGAGACCATAGTCGCCGCAGGCTTCCCCGCCGAGCCGCTGAGCCCGACGGCGTGAGTCGGGGGGACGAGCCGCAACCAAACCCGAATGCGCGCATTCACGTCCCAGGGACGACGCCGTCCCTACGTTTGGGCCGAGGTTGGCGACCGGCATGGGTTTCGACCGGCATATCGTGCGTCTGATGGCGGCGATGATCCTCGCGATCATCGCCCATGTCGCGCCGTCCGCCGTCCAGGCTCACGAGGGGCACGTCCACTGCGGCCACCGCGGTCGCATGGTCTCGGATGCCGCCACGGCGTCCCTTCCCGCGGCGAACCCGGGTCTCGACAAGGCGTCGGGCATCGCCGAGTTGGCGGTGACGCTGTTGACCGCGCCTCGCCTACGCGTGACCACCGGCAAGTCGACGGCATCCGTTCGGGCGGTCGATGCCGACCGATGCTGCTGCCCCGGCCCCTGCAAGCGACGCTGCTGTGGGACGACGGTGGGCGGCACATTCGGTGTTTTTGCCGGACCCGCATCACCCGCCATGCCCATGTTTCGGGCGGCCATGTTAATCCCGGATAATGTCGCCGGACGCGCGGGTATCGCTCCCGAGGCGCTGCGCAAGCCCCCACGAACCCTCGCGTGAGATGAGGCGCGCCCGAGGCGCGCGACGCCCGAGGTGCGACCGCAGTCGTGGCGTGCACCGACTATCCCGTGGCGAGGCCCATCTCTCATCTCGCGTTGATCCGGCGCCGCTGACGTAGGGTCCCTCTGCCGCTGTCTCAGCGGGATGCTCGCCCACGCTCAGCACAAGGTCGGCGACGCCTCGGCGAGCCTCGCCGCCGCGTGCCCTCATTGCAGACCCGCGCCTAGACATACAGAAATATTATAGACAATAAATTGAACGTAATCCGACGAATATGGTTATGGATCTGATCGCAATTCAGCAAAAACGCAAATTACGTCTATGTATTTGCTGAACTTATGGCAGCACCCATCAACTTAAGGAGAACAAGGATGCACAAAATGTCTGGCGAGATGCAATCTTGCATCGGCGAGTGCCTGCGCTGCTATCAAAGCTGCCTTGGCATGGCCTCCAACCACTGTCTCCCCGCCGGCGGCAAGCACGTCGAGCCGGAGCATTTTCGCCTGATGATGGCCTGCGCGGAAATATGCCGAACCTCGGCGCACTTCATGCTGATCGGCCTGCCCGAGCACACGCACACCTGTCGAGCCTGCGCCGAGGTCTGCGAGGCCTGCGCGCGGAGCTGTGAGGCGGTCGGCGACATGCAGGACTGCGTCGCGCAGTGCCGCCGGTGTGCCGAGACCTGCCGGAAAATGACCGCTTGAACCCTGACGGGGCGGCCGAGCCGGCCGTCCCGATTGATCAATTGGAGGAGATGATCATGAACGTTCGTACCCTGACACTCGCGATGACCCTGGCGCTGACCGGCATCGGCGCGGCCCTCGCCGCGGATAACGACCATGGCTCCAACGACCACGGCTCCATGCAGGCCCCGTCGTTCGAGCTGCCCGCAACCTGCAAGGCGGCGTCGGCCGGCAAGGAGTCCTCGATGAAGGACATGCAGGGCCACATGTCGATGGCGATGCAGGGCATGTCCGGTCAGGCGACCGACACCCAGAAGGGCCTGCAGCACGCCATGATGCAGATGAACGGCCCGATGATGGAAGGCATGATGGCCGGCGACCCCGACGTCGCCTGGATCTGCGCGATGATCCCGCATCACATGGGCGCCATCGCCATGGCCCAGGTCGGCCTGAGGAACGGCGACAATCCCGAGGCTAAGAAGATCGCCGAGAAGAGCATCCAGGAACAGGAGAAGAGCATCAAGGAGCTCACTGCCTGGCTCGACAAGAACGCCCGTAAGGAAGGCAAGCAGTAAGCCTGAGAGAACCACTTGTCCGCGGCCCAAATCGCGTCCGCTCTCGCGGGCCGCGGAGATCGAAGTCGCGCGGAGGGACCGGTCATGAGCAATTCGTCGAAAACGCATCTCGCCCCGGCGGCCCGCGCCTGCTCCGAAGGACACGGGCATGACCACTCCGTCGCTTCCCATGCGCACGACCATGCCGGCATGGCCGCGGATGACGCGGGTGCGTCCCGCGTGAAGGACCCGGTCTGCGGGATGATGGTCGACCCGCACGCGACCGAGCACCGGGCCGAGCACGACGGGCATCCCTACTACTTCTGCTCGAACGGCTGCCGGACGAAGTTCGTGGCCGAGCCGGTCCGCTACCTCGACCCCGGCCAGTCCGCAGCCAAGTCCGACCCGGTGCCGGAAGGCTCGATCTACACCTGTCCGATGCACCCGGAGATCAGGCAGGTCGGCCCCGGGGCATGCCCGATCTGCGGCATGGGGCTTGAGCCGGCGATGGTCGGCGCCGACGACGGCCCCAGCGAGGAGCTCGTCGATATGACCCGCCGGTTCCGGGTCGGGCTGGTCCTGACCCTGCCGGTGTTCGTGCTGGAGATGGGCGGGCACCTCTTCGGCCTGACCGAACGGCTCGGGCAGCAGACCTCGAATTGGATCCAGTTCGCGCTCGCCACCCCGGTGGTGCTCTGGGCCGGCTGGCCCTTCTTCGTTCGGGCACGGCACTCCGTCCTGTCTCGGAACCTGAACATGTTCACCCTGGTCGCCCTCGGGACGGGCACGGCCTACCTCTACAGCGTGGTGGCGACCCTTGCCCCGGGGCTGTTCCCGGAAGCGCTACGCGGGCACGGCGGGGCGGTGCCGGCCTACTTCGAGGCGGCGGCGGTGATCACCGTGCTCGTGCTGCTCGGACAGGTCCTGGAGCTTCGCGCCCGCGAGAGCAC
This sequence comes from Methylobacterium tardum, assembly GCF_023546765.1. NCBI lineage: Bacteria > Pseudomonadati > Pseudomonadota > Alphaproteobacteria > Hyphomicrobiales > Methylobacteriaceae > Methylobacterium > Methylobacterium tardum. The sequence continues at coordinate 3,294,896 of NZ_CP097484.1, read as the reverse complement.
CGGCGGCGCGCTGCGGGCGCTCCTCGACCTCGCGCCGAAAACCGCCCGCCGCATCCGGCCCGACGGCGAGGACGAGGAGGTGCAGCTCGATGCCATCGCCATCGGCGACCGGCTGCGCGTGCGCCCCGGCGAGAAGGTCCCGGTCGACGGCGCGGTGGTGGAGGGCCGCAGCGCCGTCGGCGAGAGCCTCGTGACGGGGGAATCGATGCCCGTCACCAAGGAGGTCGGCGGCGCGGTGATCGGCGGCAGCCTCAACCAGTCCGGCTCGCTCGTGGTCGAGGCGACCAGGGTCGGGCGCGACACCATGCTGGCGCGCATCGTCCAGATGGTGGCCGAGGCGCAGCGTTCGCGGGCCCCGATCCAGCGCCTCGCCGATCAAGTCGCGGGCTGGTTCGTGCCGGCGGTCATTGGCGTGGCGGCGCTGGCCTTCGCCGCCTGGATGGCGTTCGGGCCGGAGCCGCGCTTCACCTTCGCGCTCCTCGCCGCGGTGGCGGTGCTGATCATCGCCTGCCCGTGCGCGCTCGGTCTCGCGACGCCGATGTCGATCATGGTCGGCGTCGGTCGCGGCGCCGGGGCCGGGGTGCTCGTCAAGAATGCGGAGGCACTGGAGCGGATGGAGCGGGTCACGACTCTTGTGGTCGACAAGACCGGCACCCTGACCGAAGGCAAGCCGGCCGTGACGCGGGTCGTGGCGGCGGCCGGGTTCGGCGAGGACACGCTCCTGCGCCTCGCGGCGAGCGTCGAGCGGGCGAGCGAGCACCCGCTCGCCCTGGCCATCGTGGCGGCCGCCGGGAAGCGCGGGATCGCGACCGGCCCCGTCGCGGATTTCGACAGCCCGACCGGGAAGGGCGCGCTCGGCACCGTTGAGGGCCGCCGCGTGGCGCTGGGCAACGCCGCCTTCCTGCAGGAGCAAGGGGTCGACGTATCGACCCATGCGACCGAAGCCGACGAACTCCGGCGTGACGGCGCGACGGCGATCTTCGCCGGCGTCGATGGCCGGGTGGCCGGCGTCATCGCCATCGCCGACCCGGTCAAGGCCACGACGGCCGAGGCGCTGGCGGCGCTTCGGGCCGAGGGCATCCGGGTGGTGATGCTGACCGGTGACAACCGCACCACCGCCGAGGCGGTGGCACGCCGGCTCGGCATCGAAGAGGTCGAGGCGGAGGTGTTGCCCGACCAGAAGGCTGCGGTGGTCGAGCGCCACAAGGCGGCCGGGCAGGTGGTCGCGATGGCCGGCGACGGCGTGAACGACGCCCCGGCGCTCGCGGCGGCGGATGTCGGCATCGCCATGGGCACCGGGACGGACGTCGCCATCGAGAGCGCCGGGTTGACCCTGCTGAAGGGCGATCTCCTCGGCATCGTGCGGGCACGGCGGCTGTCGCGGGCGGTGATGGGCAACATCCGCCAGAACCTGTTCTTCGCCTTCATCTACAACGCCGCGGGCGTGCCCGTGGCGGCGGGCATCCTCTACCCGTTCCTCGGCATCCTGCTCTCGCCGGTCATCGCCGCGGCCGCCATGGCGCTCTCCTCGGTGAGCGTCATTGGCAATGCCCTGCGCCTGCGGGCGGCCAACCTCGACCCTTCCTCGGCCCGCTAGGAGCGCGCATGTTCCCGACCTGGCTCCATGCCATCTCGATCGCCGCGCTGCTGCTCGGGGCGGCCTGCTCGCTGCTGCTGTCGGCGCAGGTGATCCGTCACCCGCAGCACATGACCGTGATGAACGTGGTCTGGCCGATCAGCGCCCTGTTCGGGACGGTGGTCGTGGTCTGGGCCTATTTCAGTTACGGCCGGCTCGCGACCATGGAGGCGCACCACGACGCGAAGGAGCGGGGCGAGAAGCCGCCGAACACGACGGGGATGCCCTTCCCGGTGATGGTCGGCAAGGGTGCGCTCCACTGCGGCAGCGGCTGCCTGCTGGGCGATGTCGCCGCCGAGTGGCTCGCCTTCGTGGTGCCGGCCGTCGCCGTCTGGTTCGGCTGGCACTCCCTCTTCGATGAGAAGATGTACGCGGTCTGGGTCCTGGATTTCGTGTTCGCGTACGCGCTCGGGATCGCGTTCCAGTATTACGCCATCGTGCCGATGCGCGGGCTATCCCCCGGCGAGGGTCTGGTGGCGGCCGTGAAGGCGGACACCGTCTCGCTGATCGCCTGGCAGGTCGGCATGTACGGCTTCATGGCGTTCGCCCAATTCTTCCTGTTCCCGCACTGGGCCGGCCAGCGCGCCCCGGTGAACTCGGTCGAGTTCTGGTTCGCCATGCAGGTCGCGATGGTGGCGGGATTCCTGACCAGCTACCCGGTGAACTGGTGGCTCGTCGGCTCCGGCATCAAGGAGCGGATGTAGGCCGGTCCGCGCCTATCGGCGGATCACGAGGAGCCAGAAGAGGACGGCGCACGCGTCCGCGAGCATGCAGATCCGGTATGCCGCCTCGTTCGGGGAAGGGCGCATGCCCGCCCCGGTTGCGGCGCGACAGCTCGGGCACCTCGTCGCGTCGGTGCGAACCGTCCGCCCGCAGCAACCGCACTTGGATAAGAGCATGGGCGCCCCTGCCGTCCCGTGCCGAGATCTCGCGGGCCGCCGCACCTCGGTGAGGCCCCTGCGTACGGGCCGACAGGATCACCTTCTGGTCGGCCGCGACGGTCCTGAATGGCTTCGTAGTGCGGCGAGGCAGGCCGACGAAGTACGTCTTCGGTGGTAGCGAGGTTTCCGGCGGCTCAAGGCGGGATGGCGGCTGCTGCCGCCGGCGGTTGGCACGCGACTCCGAGGCGTACGCATAACGGGTAACGTTATGCGTACGCGTTACACGATGGGGGCGTTCGCCGACCGGGCGTTCCTCAATCCGAAGGCCTCCCGCGGCCTATCTGTCCGGTCGCCTTCGGGTCCGGCTCGCGCTCGCGCCCACACCGAGCCTCCACGCGGACCGCGACCGTTTCTTCACCGCTCGCGGCGATGATACCGGTAACGGCTTGGGATGGCGGGCATGGTGACGGAGAACGGGGTCTGGACAGCCGCGGATCGGATACGGGCCAGGCCGGCACCGCCCGGTGGCACCAAGGAGCGGGTCTCGGTCCGCACGGTCCGGAGGGAGCTCGGCGGCGGGTCGTTCGGCGACATCGCTCGCGAGCTCAGGAAGTGGAAGGACAGGGAGGACTACCGGCCGGCCATCGAACGGGCGGACCTGCCGGAGGCGTTCGAGAGGCGGCTTACGGTGATCGGGCGGGAGCTGCTTGAGTTGGCCCGGGTCGAAGCGGCCCGGGCGGGTCTGGCGGACTTCGTCGGAGCCGAGGATTGCAGGGCCGCGGCGAGGGATCTGCTCGACGAGGCGCTGGACCGGGTCGATCTCTTGGAGGAGCGGGTCGCGGCGTTGCAGGTCGAGCTCGACCGGGTGCGGGCCGTCGGCACTCAGGCCGGCGGGGCCGCGCCGCCCGTTTCCGCCGCGGGAGAGGCGGACTCCCTCGCGCAGGGTCGCGCCGGGCCCGGGTTTGTCGATACCGCGCACGGGCTCAAGCTGGCGCGAGAGGCGAACGACTTCTGGGGGCAGGTGCGGGACGCGGTCGAAGCGGCGGTGCGCCAACGCGGCCCCATGGCGGTCCACCCGCTCCTGAGAGCGCTCCCGACCCGGCTCAAGCAGGAGGGCGAGCGGGCGGGTTTCCCGCTCACCGAGGCGTGGCTGCGCTATCACCTCCTGCGCCTGGTGCAGGACGGCAACGGGCTGACCCTCGTCGGCCATCGGTTCGGGCTGGCCGAGCCCGAGCCGGACGTCGCGGCGACGCCCGAGCCGCCACTCGCCGAGGCGGTCGCGGCGATGGGAAAGCGGCCGTTCTGGCGCTTGTTCATGCGGGAGGTCCACGCCCTTCTCGCCAGAGGCGGGGCACAGACGGCGGAAGGCATCCTCGGCGGCCTGGATCCTGAGTTGGTCGCGGCGACGGGGCGCTTCCAGAGGATCACGCCCCGGCTGCTCCGGTGGAAGCTGCGCCAGCGCATAGCGGAGCGGAGGCCGTTCGAGGAACTCCCGGACGAGCGCTTCGCCGCCCTCGTGGGCGAGGCTCCCTGGGACGGTGAGAGCCCGGCCGAGGCCCCGGCGGCGAGGGCCGGATGACGCCCGCGGCCGAGGCCCGCGGCGAGCGGGGCCACCGCGACGCGACAGCCGACTTATCCGACGCCCGCTCGAAGGCTACGCCGCGGGGTCCGGCCGCACCGGCGGAGTTCGTTGTCGTGGGGCCACCGGCATCCCGGCCGACGGCGGAACATCGGCCGCGCCGCGAACGTCTTCGGTGACCGTCGGGATCCGCGCGTGCGGTCCGGCGCCCTCGGAACCCGCGCCCGCGGCTGGACGCCCGATGACGACGGCGGCCACCCGTGACACGGTGCTCGCCCATCGCGCGATGGTCGGACGGCACCAGCGGATCGGGTCCAGGGCGTCGGCGTGGTGGTTGGTCGGTCCCTCGTCGAGGACGGCGCGATAGTGGCCGATGCGGTTGCGCGACCTCCGGACGCTCTCGGCCAGCCGCTGGAATGACGACCGAATCCCTCCGGCCGGCTTCGTCGCGCCGGTCACCGGGGTCAGCGCGGACGCCCGACGGGCTTAGCGATGGCGAGCACGCCCTTCAGGCCGCTCCCGAAGCGGGCGATCGTCTCCCGGTGCCCGCGCAGCTCGCTGTAGGGCAGGTAGCGCAGGTCGAGCTCGGCCACCCGCGAGAAGGCGGGCCGGGCGAACTGCGCGCGCACGTCCTCCTCGCGGTTGTCGGGCGCCACCAGGAAGAAGTTGCGCGCGGCCCCGCCCTCGACCCCGAGCGCCAGGTCGAGCATCCGCACGATGCCCGAGTAGATGCTCGTCGTGTGCTCGACCTCGAAGGCGGCCGCGACGTCGCCGTCCGCCTTGTCCAGCCAGATCACGTCGATGAGCCGGACCATCTCGGCCGACCCATTCGCCGTCAGCCGCCCGGGCAGGCGGTCGAGGCAGCCGTCGGACAGGCGGCCGGAGGCATAGGGGCGGTTGCCGTCGTTCGACGCGATCCAGACGTCGAAGCCGAGGGCGAGGCCGAGGTCGCGCAGCCAGCCCTGGACCTCGGTGTGGGTGTGGTCCGCCTCACGCGCGGCGAGCGCCGCCTTGGAGGCCGTGGCCGCGGCCTCCGCCCGCACTCGGTCGAGATCCTCGCGCCAGCGCGCCAGCGCGGCGGCCCCGTCGCGCTCCGGCAGCGGGTATCGCCCGGACCCGACGTCGAACAGGAAGCCCGCGATGGCGCCGTAATCGTTGGAGAGCAGGCCGCGATGGGCGGCGTTGAGGGCGACGATGCCCCGGCGCATGGCGAGGTACTCGTCCCACTTGCCGAGCTTCACATTGGCGCCGGCGATGGCGTTGTAGCCCTTCACGATGGCCGTGTTGAACGGGGGCACAAGTGTGGGGTGCAGGAAGTACAGCAGGTTCGCCGCGGCCGGACCCAGCCCCTTGATGCGTTGCCGGTCGAGGCCGTGGATGGCGGCCAGCACCCCGTCCTCTGCACTGCAGCACAGGCAGGCGTCGAGGAACCGGCCGAACGCAACCTGGTTGGCGCGGTCTTCGTAGATGTCGGGGATGCGCAGCTTAGGCTTCCAGAGGAATGCGTGGTCGGCGCCCTTGAAGACCTGGCGCTGCTCCGCGATGGAGTGGACCACCGTTTCCAAGGACGAGCCGCGATAGGCGTTGCCGAACGCGTCGGCCCGGATCTCGTCTATCACCGCCTGGAGGCCGCGCCGGATCGAGCGGAAGTTCTTGATGCGCTCCTCCCACAGGAACCAGGTCCGATAGGAGGCGCCGGGGTCCTCGCGCCAATGCCGGATCAGGTTGCCGATCCAGGCCTCGTCCGAGGGGCGGTGATCCGTCCCGGTCTCTTCCGTCAGGCGCATCGGCGCGGCATTCCCAAAATCCGGATTCGGGCCGGAGCATACCATCGCCGCCCCGATCGGCGCTGTCGTCGGCAAGTCTCAGCGGCGCGCCTCCGCCGGGCAAGGCCGCGCGGGCCCGGACGGGTCGCGGCGGTCGGAACGGCGCCGGTCGAGCGAAGGTTGCATGCCCGGTCGCGGACAACGGTCGATCAGGCCGACATCGACGCGGGACCGGCCGACCGCTCCCGATGCCCACCCTCATCGAGGAAGCCGATCAGGGCGTTCATCGCCGGATCGACCGCCCGGCAGACCAGTGTCGTGGCTTGGCGTTCCTGGGCGACCAGACCGGTCTGGATCAGACGGTGGAGATGATGGGAGAGCGTCGAGGCCGGGACATCGACGCGCCGCTGGAGGGCACCGACCGGCAGGCCGTCTCGGCCCGCCCGCGCGAGCGTACGGTACACCCTCAGGCGGGTCAGATTGCCGAGGGCCTCCAACTGTCGTGCCGCGAGTTCGAGCTCCATGGAAGCACCATGGAGACGCGGCACGGGGTGCGCAACCCTTATTTCTGTATATCTAGAACTATGGCCGCGGCATGGGCGTCCGACCGCGCGCGCCGACGCACGGAGGTTCCGCTCCCTCGTGACCGGCCGCTGCGTCCCTGCACGCTCGCCAGTCCCGCCCCATCAGCGCGGCGCGGTGCCGTGGGGCAGCGGATGCATCGGCACCGGCGCCGAGACCGGTCGCGAGGCGCGTGACAACGGTGACCGGCTCCATCCTCCGGCACGCCCGGCGGACCCGAACCACCTCCGGTGCCTCCGCCTGCCGGGGCGTCCGGCCGCGGCGCGGCATCCTCGATGCGGCGTCGCCTCGTCCCTCCCGGAGACAACCTGGGCGGCTCGACCGACCGCTCCCCGACCATGCCACAACCCCGTGTCCCGGCTTCCCGATCAAGCCGAAGGGTCGACGCCCGTAACGCGTCACGCATAACGATACCCGCTACGCGTTCGCCGAGACGCCGCGTCCGAGACGATTTCTGAGGCTCCGAAAGCCGGTCCTTCGCCGTGCGCCGGCTCCCGCTGCGACGCGGAAGCCGGTCCGTGCCGGCTCGCATCCCCCGGGCGCCCTCGCCGTGGGGCCCCGGGAAGCGGTCACGCGTCGTCCGGCTCGTCGCCGCGGTACGGCGACAGCCCGACGAGGACGCACGGGTCCAAGTCCCAGTCGTCGAAACCGGGGTCGAGCAGGCCGACACCGTCCGCCGACAAGGCGTAGAACGCCTCGTAGGGGTTCGCGTCCCGGTGCGGGGGCGCCGTCGGCGCCCGGTCGCGGGAGAGGTCGCCCTGTCCGATCCGGGCGCGGGAGAAGCCCGCCCCGGCGCGCGCCCGGCGGGCGCTTCCGGAGCGACCGGGACGAGCGGTCCCGGGCGAGGCGACGCGCGGCCGGGGCGCTGGCGAGAGGCGGTTCGGTTTCGTGCGGTTGATCATCGCTCTGGTCCTTTCCGTCAGGCGCGAAGGCGGGCGGGTTGCGTTGCGCGGAGGCGAGCGGTCGCCACCGGCGTCGGGCGGGCTTTGCGGATTCGGTCGCCCGCGGCCTCGGCGGTGCCGACGGGGGCGTCTCGGAGAACCGGGTCGGCCAGGGCGGCAGCGCAGTCGAGGAGCCGCTCGTGCAGGGCACGGTCCCGGGCCGGGGAAAGCGGCGACATGAGCGCGGCAGGTCACCCGCCTCGAAGCGCTCGGCGTCCGGATCCGCCGAGACGGCGAGGAGGGTGGCGGCGAGCGCGACCGCCGCGTACCGCATGCCGCCGCCGAGATCTCCCGCGAGCAGCCGCATCTGTTCCAGCGGCGAGAGCCTCGGCAGCCGGAGGGGCAGGACGCGCGGGGCGATCCGCCAGGCCGGCTGGCCGAGCCCGCTGTCGCAGCGAAGGTGCCACGCCCCCGACGCGGTCGCGTGCAGGGCCTGGGCCGCGGTCAGCCGGCACGCCGTGGCCACGACGCGAAGGTGCCCGGGTTCGCCCGGACCGCCCTCGCGAAGCAGGTCCGTCGGCAGGACGGCGATCACGTCGCCTTCCGACCGTGCCGCCAGTCCCGACAGGACGGCCGCCGCGTCGCCGGGATCGGGGCGGAGCAGGTCGAACGAACCCGAGAGGCGTGCCAGGCCACAGGCCTGGGCGCCGTTGGCGCCGACGGCGACGACGGTGGGACGGGAGCCGGCGGCGGTCAGGCCGCCGGCCACCAACGCTGCGGCCAGGAGGCCGGTGCGGTCGTTGGAATGGATGGTCGCGATCACGGCGTCCTCCTTTGGGCCGATGCATCGAGGGAATCTTGCCATCTGTATTTCTATAAGTCTAGAAATACAGAAATTACTGGTTATCGGATCCCTGGTCGCTCCCGGCGCACTGTCTATCGCGCGTCGCGCGGTCCCGCGCTCGTGCCGACCGCCGTCGGCGTCCCGCCCTCCTCGGGGCCGGGCCGCGGGCACGGCCCCTTGTCGCGTCCGTCAGCGCCCGCGAGATCCGCACCCGTCAATTCCTGAACTGCCTGAGGCGTGGTCCCCCCTTGCGACCCGGCCGCCGGCTCGTCCCGGCATCGGTGCTGACCGGGCGACCGTCGCGCCGAACCGGCGGTCACGGCGGTCGGTCAAGCCCGGCTCTCAGGGGCGCAGCGGGTCATCTGCGCGACGACGGCATGGGGCGTGGGGATCCAAGCACCGGCCGGCTTCGACCGCAGGTCGCCGCTCGGGTCGCCGGGCGCGGTCCGGACGTGTCACACGGGGCCCCGTGCCGGTCGCAGGAAGCGTACCTCCGGCACCGTCACGCCGGTCCACCTCGCGCGTATGCGTAAGTAATCCGAAGCGCCCAAGACTATATGCCACGACGCCGTTAACCATCCCGAAAATATGGCTCTTGATAATAGTCAGATTATGCTGTTCATTTCCGCTCTTTTGCCTTAAGATTCACGGATCAATCACAACGTGTCCGACGTCGCGCGCCCGGTGGCCATTCCACCGGGCGCGCCGGCGTCCGGATTCCGTCATGGAGATTGCCCTTGATCTCTGCCTTCTTCGGTTCCGCTGGCCGGACCCATGCCGCCTACGCCGCGCTCCTCCTCGCCGACGCCTATGGCGTTCTCGGCCGCCCCGTCACGCTCCTGCGCGTCAGGTTCCCCGAGGAGGCCCCGTTGCCGGGCCGGACGGTCACGGAGGAGGGCCTCACCGTCAGCGAGCGCGAGGCGCGCGACGCACGGGAGGCGGGAGAGATCGCGGCCGAGGCCGTGGGGCGGGACGACGATCTCGTCCTCGACCTGCCGGCGGCGTGCCTGGGGAACCTCGGGCTGAGGGCGCGCATCGACGCGCCGGTGCTGCCGGTGGGCCCGACCCCCTTCGAGGAGCATGCCGCGGCGTCGGCGCTCGCGGGCATGAACCCGTCGGAGGATTTCGGTCTGGACGTGGTCTCGCCGCCCTGGCTCCTCGGGTGCGGGCGCAGCGGCGGAGCCGCCGCTGCCGACGCGTTCGGCCGCGTCATGCGTGGGCACGAGGCGCTCGTGCCGGGTCGAGGCCGTGTCCGGACCCTGCCGACGGTCGTGCCGGCGTTCGGCCGCGGGGAGGCACAGCGCATCGCCGAAGGGGATCGCACGAGCCGCAGCCTCGGGGCCTCCGTCACGCTGCTCGCCGCCCTGCGCGCCGCCGCCGCGAACCCGCACGCCGCCGAGGTCGACCCCGCCGCGTTCGCCGCGAACCTCGGTGTCGACGTCGAACAGGCTCGGGCGCCGGACGAGCGCGAGGCCGGCGACCGGCTGCGCGACCTCGCCGACGAGCTCCAGGGGATCCGCGACCAGGTCAAGCCGACGCGGGAGGACCTGCACGGCGCCCCGCGCCTTGAGCGGTGGCGGGCCTCCACCCGGTCCGTGAGGGTGCTCACCGGCGAGGTCCACGGGCATCCGAACTTCCCCGACGGCCGCCGCATCACCACCAGCGATCTGTACGCCTCCGATGGCCGGCGCTGGGCGCGCACCCTGTCGAGGTACTTCGTCCTGGGCCAACCCGACACGGGCGCCGAGCGCCTCGACCGGCACTAGCCACCGCCATCCCGTCCGAACGAACCCCGCCCGCGCGCCTCGGCGCGCGGGAGCGGGTCCGTCTTGCCCGTCACGAGCCCGGAGGACGCATGCGCGCGAGCGACGATTCCCATCCCCGCGACCGGACCCTCCCGCGCCGCGAGCCGCCCGCGGGAAGCCATCCGCTCGCGCTCTGGCGCACGGCACGGCTTCCGGACATCGAGGCCTCCGCGATCCGGGAGGTCCGCCGAGCCCTCGCCGGCGGCGTCTGCCTGCATCATCGGTCCTGGCCCGCGGCCCGGAGGGGTGAGGCCGCGGCCGCCATCGCCGTCACGCTCGACCTCACGCGGCGCGCCGAACCGGACCCCGCCGTCGTGGACCTCGCGCTCTCGACGGTGCTCGTCGCCGCCTGGCGGGGCGATGCGGCGGCCCGCACCGTCCTCGCCCACGTCCTCGCCGGCCTACCGCCGGACGTGCGCGGCGGGCGTCCGGGCCGACCCGGAAGGCGGCGGGCCGGGCGCCGCCCCCGCCTCGGCGGTGACCGCCGCCGCATCCCGAAGAGCGAGAAGTTCCCGAGAACCCCGGAGTCGATCACGTGCGGATCTGGATCTTCAGCGACTTGCATCGCGACCTGTCGGGGGCGCCGTGGACGCCCGGGCACATCCCCGAAGCCGACGTCGCCGTCGTCGCGGGCGACGTCGGCCAGGGTCTGGCGGACACCATCCTCTGGCTGGGCGAGGCCATCCGACCGATCATGCCGGTCGTAGTCGTGCCGGGAAACCATGAATTCTACGGCTCGGCCGTTGACGAGGAGCGCGCGCTCGGACGCCGGGCCGCGGAACGGCACGGCGTAACCCTGCTCGGCGACGACACCGTCGAGATCGGCGGCGTCGCCTTCTCCGGCGGCACGCTCTGGACCGACTACGGCATCGACGGCGCGGGCAACCGCCGGCGGGCCATGGCGGCCGCGCAGGCCGGCCTCAACGATCACCGTTGCATCGCGACGACCCGCAACCCGGGCTGGCGCACATTCCGGCCGGGGGACGCGGCGGCCCTGCACGCCGCCAGCCGCGCCTTCCTGGAGCGCGCGCTGCTGGAGGTCGACCCGCCGGGCACGCGGGCGCGACCGCACGTCGTGGTCACGCACCACGCCCCCGCCCGTGCCTCGCTCGACCCGGGCTTCGCCGGCAGCGTGCTGAACCCGGCCTTCGCGAGCGACCTCGGCAGCCTCATCGCCGCCGGCCGCCCGGACCTCTGGCTTCACGGCCACGTCCACGCCCGCCGCGACCACCGGATCGGTCCGACCCGGATCCTGTGCAACCCCCTCGGCTACGACGGCGAGAACCCCGCCTTCGACCCGGCCTGCGTCGTCGAGGTGCCGTCGTAGGCCGTCGCCGGCGGATGCGTGCCGCGACCCGGGCCCGCCGTAACCCGGCCCCGGACCTCGACCCACCCTCGGAGCAAGGCGACCATGCCCCACCTGACATTCCTGCGCGACGACCTGAACGAGGCGGAGACCGGGGACGTCGCCGCCGACGAGCGCCGTCCCGCGACCGAGACGCTCGCGGCCTTCGCGCTCGAAGCGGCGCTCTCGCCCGCCCAGCGCCGCCGCATCGCCGCCGACCCCGCCTTCGCCCTCGTCGTCCAGGTTCCGGCCGCAGACTGGGTCGAGCCGGTCCGCGAGGCGTGCGGGCGCCGGCGGCGTGGGGTTACGTGGCGGCGCGCACCGGCGCTTCGAGAAGCGAGGACCGTGCGGACCGCGGAAACGACCGGGTGGCGGACCGGCTCGCCCGCGGCGACCGGGTGCTCGGCGTCTCGCAATCGCCCGCGCGCTACCTGCCTTCGGCCCTCGTCGCCGCGGCGGACCTGCACGTGCGGCTCCCGGGCGCGACCGACGCCGTGATCGCGCGGGTCGTCCGGGCCGCCACGGGGCGGCGTCCGACCCTGCCGCCCGGGATCGCGCGCGGGCTGGACTTCTTCGAGATCGCCGCCGCGGTGCGCGGGACGACGGCGCGGGCCTGCGTCGCGCGCCTCGCCGCGGCGGCGCGCTCGAAGGCCACCGCGGATCCCGCCGTCGGGTCGGCGCCCGATTTCGCGACCCTGGTCGGCTTCGGCGATGCCCACGCCTGGGGCACGCGCCTCATCGACGAGATCGCGACCTGGCGCGCCTCCGGCGGCGCGCCCGCGTTCCAGCGGCTCGACAGGCACGTCGCCCTCAGCTCCGCCCCGGGACTAGGAAAATCATCTTTCGTCCGCTCGCTCGCGAAGGCCGCGGGCCTGCCGCTGGTCGCGACCTCGGTCGGCGCCTGGTTCACCGGATCCGACGGACATCTGGGTGGCGTGCTCCGCGCATGGGATGCCGCGTACACGCACGCGTGCGCTCTGGCGCCGAGTATTTTATTCCTAGATGAAGCTGACAGTATTCCTAATAGGGCCACGATGGACAACCACGCACGCGAGTGGTGGACCCCCTTGTGCACGAGCATTTTGCTCGGTTTCGATGCGCTCAACGCGCCCGGCGCCCCCGAGGTGTGCATCATCGCGGCGACGAACCACGGCGATAGGCTCGATCCCGCCTTGATCAGGCCCGGACGGCTGGGCCGGGTGATCGAGATCAAGCCGCCCTCGGCCGCCGACCTGGCGGTCATCTTCCGGCAACACCTCGGCGACGGCGAGGTGCCCGACATGGACCTCGCGCCGCTCGGCGCGCTTGCGCTCGGCGCCAGCGGCGCCCAGGTCGCCGGGTGGGTGTCCGAGGCCCGTGCCGCCGCGCGCGCCGCCGGACGGCCGATGCGCCCGGAGGACCTGCTCGGCCGCGTCGCGCCGCCGGATCAAGGGAGCCCGGCGGACCGACGTCGGAGCGCGTACCACGAGGCGGGGCACGCCGTGGCGTTCGAGCGGATCGGCGCCCGCGTCGCCCAGGTCGACCTGGTCCCGCGCCGGGATTCGCTCGGCGCGACCTCCGTGGCGACCCGCCTCGGCCAGTCCCCGACCCGCGCGGAGATCGAGGGCCTCGCGGTCGCGCTCCTGTGCGGACGGGCCGCCGAGATCCTGTTCCTCGGGGAGCCGAGCGCCGGGGCGGGCGGCGATAGCCGCTCGGACCTCGCGCGCGTGACGACCCTGCTCGCCGGCAACCACGCCTCGCTCGGCCTCGGCGACCGGTTGGCGTATCGCGGCGCCCCCCACGAAGTGGCGGTCGCGCTGTCGCTCGACCCCACCCTTCTCGGGGCGGTCGAGCGCGACCTCGACCGGCTGAGCGGCGAGGCCTTGGCCGTCATGGAGGCGAACCGCACCGCCGTGGCGGCCGTCGCCGAGCTGCTGATCGCGCGGCGCCTGGTCTCGGGCGACGCGCTCCGGGCGCTGATCGCCGAGGCGGACCAACACCGCGCCGCGCAGGACGGAGGACAGCCGTGACGCTCCACGTTCCCGATCCGGTGGCCCGGGCCGAGGTGCATGCACCGGCACCGACGGAAGGCCCGTCCGCCGTGCCGGCCGCCCCCGGGGCGCGGTCCGCCCCGCCGAAGCCCGTCCCGTTCCGTCTATGGACCCTGTCCGACCTGAGGATTGACCGGGCGCCGCACGTGCTGCCGGACCCGCTGCCGGACTTCGACGCCTTGCTCGTCCCGGGCGGGATCGCGCCCGGCCTGTGCCGGTCCGTGCGCTGGCTTGCGGACGCGCTCGGCGGCCGCCAGGGTCGGCGGCCGGTCGTCCTCGTCCCGGGACCGGCGGAGTACCTCGACGGCGAACCCGTGGGCGAGGCGCTCGCCGAGGCCGTGCCGCTTGGGGCGGCGCTGGGCATCACCGTGCTCCACGACGGCGCCGTTCGCCTCGGCGATCCGCTCCGGCCCGGCCTGATCATCCTGGGGGCGACGCTCTGGACCGACTTCGCCCTGGACGGCGTCGAGAACGCCCGGACCGCCCGCGCGCACGCCCGCAGCCGCTGGACGGTGTCTGACAAGGCGGCGAGCGCACCCGGGGTGCCCTTCTTCCCGCACGACGCGGCCGGCGCGCATGCACGCTCGCGGGCGTTCATCGAGGATGGGCTCAACGCCGTCGCCGTCGGTGCCGGCCTGTATGGCCATATGCCGAACCCGGTCCTGCGTGACATCGGCCCGGGCGACCGCGCCGCGGTCGTCACCGCCTTCGCCCCGTCCCGGTCCTGCCTGCCGCCAGCCCTGGCGAGGCCCGTGCTCGACCCGTGGCGGGTCTGCTGGCACGCCTCCGCCCTGGACCCCGTGATGGAGGGGTGGGGCGCCCCGGCCGTCTGGATCCACGGGAACGTGCCGCAGGCCTGCGACCTGCGGCTCGGGCGCACGCGCGTCGTGAGCAACCCCTACGACCCGGACGACCCGACGAACGGGTTCGACGCCAGCCGCACGATCCTGGTCTGACAGCCGCCCCGGAGAACCGCCCCATGCACCAGACCCGCTCCCCGTCGCCCCGGCTTCGGCTCCCCTCCATGTCCGACGCGAGCGCACCCGCGGCCGGCGCGCGCTCCGCCGTCCGCCACGACCGTCGGCCGGCGGCGGAAACCGGCGTCGATGCGGACGCGCTCCTCGTCGTCGATATCGAGACCGTGCCGGACGAAACCCTGATGCCGCCGCCCGAGGTGTGGGCCAGGGACAGGTTTCCGAAATGCGCGTGGCACGCCGTGGTCGCCGTCAGCTTCGTGCAGGCGGAGATCCTGCGCGACGGCGATACGGGACTGGAGGAATATCGGGTCACCGCCTGCAGGAGCGGCGGCGAGGCGGGCTGGGACGAGGCCCGCATCCTGCGCGGCTTCTGGCGGCATTTCGCCTCCGGCAGGTTCCGGCTCGTCACCTGGAACGGCCGCGGCTTCGACATGCCGACGCTGCTCCACCGCACGATGCTCCACGGCATCTCGGCGGAAGCCTGGTTCCGGCGCGGCACGCGCTGGTCAAGCTACGGCAACCGGTACGGCGGCGCCCACGTCGACGTCATGGACGAGATGTCCGGGTTCGGGTGCGCCAGCCGGCTCACCCTGGAGGAGGCCGCCGCGCTGGTCGGCATGCCGGGCAAACTCGGCGAGCACGGGTCGCTGGTGGCCGACATGGTCGCAGCCGGACAGATCGAGCGCGTCCGGGCGTATTGCGAGACCGACACGATGACGACCTTCGGCATCTACGTCCGCCATGCGTATCTCGCCGGGCGGACCGACGCCGCGGCCCACGACAGGGCGATCGCGGGCCTCCAGGATTACCTGGAGCTGGAGCGGACCCGCAGACCGCATCTCGGCGCCTACCTCGACGCCTGGCGACGCCTGTCCGACACGCGGCCGGCGTTCGTCGTCGCCGACAGGGACCGCCGGGGCGGATGACCCTCGCCCTCGGGTCCCGGCCCCGTCTCCCGAGGGCGCGGGGCGCGGCACCCGGATCGGGCTCGGGGCCCCGGTCCGAATCGCCGCGTCTCGGGCCCGGGCCGCGCGGCGTCGCCGGCACAACGGACCGGCCGGCGGCGCCCGCGCCCGGACCGGTGACGCCCACCGCGAGCGCCGTCGTGCGACGGATGCCGAAGCGGCGCGCCGCGGTCCGGCGCCCCGTGCATTCGCGCCGGGCCGCCTGAGGCGGCCCGGTCCCCGAGAACCCCTGGATGTCGAGGCGGGACATGGCGGAACGCGCGAGCGGAACTTCACCGGGCTTGCCGTCGGGAACGTCGCGGCCGACGGCGGCGCGGCGGCACGTCCCGGCAGGGTCGGGGAGGGCGTTTGTGCCTTGCCGCGCGCCTCGCACAATGGGCTGTGCGCCCGATTCCCGGGCGCCGTCCAAGGACAGGACCGACCCGGCCCGGCCTCCGCGCACAATCCCGGTGCGAGGCCGTGCCGTGCGCCTCGACCGGACGCCCGCGCGCCTGGGGCACCGTCCGGCCATGCATCCCGACCCCGACTTCCCGCTTTCCCCCGCCGACGTCCGCCCGATGCGGGCGGACGTGCACGAACTCGCGCGGGCGCGGCAGGCCATCTCCGCCCTTGCCCATCCCGACACGCGGCCCATCGTCGACACGGCCATGGGCACCCTGCATGCGGCGCTTTCCGGGGGCGGTCTCCAGGTCTCCAAGATCCCCGGGCTGCAGAGCGCCATCCGCAAACACGTCAGGCAGGCCTGGATGGACGGCATCGTCGCCCCCCTAGCCCGGTCGCGCCATCCGGCCGACCGCGCCGTGCTCGACGCGATCCCGAAGGATTTCGCCCTGAGGGCCCACGCCGAGGTGCTGGCCGCCCTGGAACGGATCGCCCGTTGGGTCCCCGAGGATGCCGACGGCACGCGGGCGCACCTCGGGCGGGCCTTCGAGTACCTGCGGATGCTGCCGCTCATCCTACAGGCCCTCGCCGATCTCGAAGGCCTCGCGCCGGGCGCCACACGAACGGGCCGCCCCGCATCCGGACCCGGTTCGTCGGCCCTCGCCGACGCCGCCGCACTGGTCCAGCGCCGGCTCAAGGCGGCGCTGTCGCCGGGCCTTCCATCCTTGATCGGCGACCTGGCCGACCTGGTTCACCGCGGCCCCGCGGCCGCGGCCGACGTCCCCGCGCTGCGCTGGACGGCCGCCGCGCTCCTCGCGCCGCCCGCGCGCGGCACACGGACATCGGACTGGGGCGGTCCGCAATGGCGCCGGAGCCTCGCCGGCGCGCTCTCCCGCGACCTGATCGACGAGGCGCTCGCGCCGGCCGCAGTACGACTGCTGCGCCGGCATGCCGGCCTGGAGATCGGGGACGCCCGCTATGCCCGGGGCGAGAGACACGGAGGCCGGCTGGACCTCGCCCTGTCCCGCGCCGGCGTCAGGCTGCTCCTGGCGGTCCGCTTCGACGTCGCCGCCGGGCGGTTCGAGCAATCATCCGCGGTCGTCTCGTCGGACGGCGCGCCGACGACGCTCGCGCCCGAAGACGCCGATGCGCTCCTCGATGCGTCCATCCCCGACGAGCTCAACACGCCCGCACATCGCGCGATGCGTCGCCTCTCGCGGCTGGACGGCGCATCACTCCTCCCCATGCATGTCAACGGGACCGGCGAGCTCCAGGTCGCTCCTGAGGCGGTTCGGACGCAGGATGCCGGGTTGCTGGAGGAGCTTGTCCGCACCGCCGACGAGGAGGGAAGCGCCGTGAGGTTCGACCCGGTCCGCGACCTCGTGCTGGCGTCCGGCCTGGTCGAGATCGGCTTCGAGTGGCACGACGGGCCGGCCGGTCGGTGCCTGATCCGCGCCCCGGCCCAACCCACCGGTCGGCCAGGCCCGTGACGACCAGGTCCGGGACGGCCGGGTCGCCGGCCGGATCGGGGGCCCTGTCGACGGCAATGCCGCTCGGCCAATGCGAGGGTCGCGCTACCCGCCGACCCGCGGGGGCCAGCTCGATGAAATGCGGCATACGCCTTCGTCTCGGCGCCGATGCTGATCAGAATACGGAGACCGACATTTGTTACGGCGGCCTGTGCTCGAATGAATGCTTCGTCGATTTGAAGATCCACGAACGCGGACGTCGCGTTTGCGGGTGTCCTAGGGTACGTCGACGGCCGCCCGCCGTTGGAGACAAGCGACACTCGGCCGGAGGATGACCCGGGGACGGGACGGACAAGGTTGGCCGGGGGCGCGACCCGGTTTTATTCAGCCACTCAACCGGGTCGACCGGGTCAGCTTCCGTTTACCACGTCCGGTGGACCTGGGCGAAAGAACTTGCGGCTGGGCGGGCACCCGGTCTATGGTCCGATCATCAGGTCGCGGAGCTCCTCCGGACCTGGATGCGGACCTGGACCTGGTCGGGGGTGCCGAATGGATGTGATCACCCAGATGTGCCAGGAGCGCGACCGGGCCCGGCAAGCCGCCGCGGACAGGACGCGGCAGCTTCAGGAGCTCATGTTGGAACACGTGAGCGCCATCGCGGCGGAGACCGCCAAGGCGGCCCGCCTCGACCAGATGATCGCGACCCTGCAGCAAGGGGCGGCATACGCCCCGGAACCGGCCCAGGCGGCCGACCAGGCCGAGACGAAAGCGGAGGCCCGGCCGGCGCCGGACGACGAGCCGGTACCGGACGAGGCCGAACGGATGCCGGCGCCGAAAGTCTCCGGCCTGGTCGCCCAGGTCATCGCCGACGCTCTCGCGAAGGCTGGCGCCAAGGGGTTGTCGGGGACTGAAGTCAACGACGCGGTCCGGGACGCCGGCTACACGCTCGATGCCTCGGAGAAAAATAAGACCCGTCTTAAGAATAAAAACCTCGTTTACCATGATCGGAAGGCACAACATTGGTATCTGAAAGATCCAACGAAGGCCTGAGCGTCATAAGATCAGTCTAGATCCAACAACTCATCAATTATCGAGGAGAATTTCGATGCGCAACCGATATCGCGCAGCCCTCCGCGCGCGCTCCCGCGACCCTCCGGGCCAGGCAGTGATCGCCGAGGAAAAATAAAAGCGCACGGCCCGATCCGGGCCGCACGCTTTGAGCTTGCCCGCTACGCAGCCGAAAGGCTGTAGCGGGTAAGGTCCGGCACGCCGGACGAGAGCTTGAGCCCTCTCGACCACGTCACCGCCGGACCTCGTGATCACGACCGCCGCATACCAAACCGGCCAACCACCGGGACAAGGCCGACATTCGAGACCGATGACGTATGCCAGCTCTCGCCTGCGAAAGCAAGCGGGCTGCGCTCCGCCTCCTCGGGATCCGCCGGCCCAAGCCGGCCGCGCCCGGACCGTCCCCGCGACGGATCCGGACCGGCCCCGCGCGACCCCATCCGAGGAGAGCACCATGAACGAGCCGTACCGCGTCGAGACCCTCACGGCCGACTTCCAGCCGCCCCTCGCCCCCCTGATCGACCGGGCCTTCGATGCCTGGGACGGGGACGTCGCCGCGCTGCTCGGCGTCCCGCGGGGGACGTTCGAGCCGGAGACCGAGGCCAGCGAGCCCACCGAGTTCTGAGCCGCCGCCGAAGCCCCGGCCTCCGGGCCGGGGTCACCGCCCATCCCACCACCAAGGCTGGCTCCGTCCGCCTTTCGAGGACCCGCGCGATCATGAAGCAGCTAGAACTCTTTCCCGCGACGACCGCCGACACCGACCGGCTCCGGGCCGAGATCCAGGCCCTCAACGAGATGACGGAGCGCGAGCGCGCCGCCGCGCTGCGCCGCCACCGTTACGTGCGGGCGGTCGAGGACCTCCCGCCAGGACGGCGGGGCGACCGCCACCTGCGGGTCGCGATCCGCGCCGTCTGCGAGCTGAGCGACGACGTCGATCCGCCCACGCCGCGCCAGGTCAGGGCATGGGAAGCGCGGCTCCGGGAGGCCGACGGCAACCCGGCCGGCCTCGCCCACCGGCGGATGGCGCGGTCGCCCCGGCAGCAGACCCACTGGGCCCCGTGGATCGGCGAGCTTGTCGACCAGGTCGTGGCCGAGGCCGACCCGCGCCGGGGCGTCACTCTGACGGCCATGGCCCGCCTCGCACAGGCGAGGTGCCTGGAAGCGTCGCATGCGCGGGGAGGCGCGGCCGCTGACGTTCCCGCTTTCCGCACCCTCGTGCGGATGGTGGGCGACCGTCTGCGTCCCCTGCAGCAGGCGTACCGGTTCCGGCACCTCTCGTGCGGGCGTCCTCTCGCCGAGGTCGTCGTCGCCCGGGAAGCCCTGCGGGTCGCCGTCCCGGAACTCGGCGCCGACCGCGTTCACCTGGTCACCGCACGCGACAGCTACAGCGGCGTGATCGTGGCGGCGGCGCTCGGCACCGCGCCGCCGGACGGGGAGGACCTGCTCGGCCTGTTCGGGGCGCAAACCGCGACGGCGGCCCCGGAGCCGCTCGGCGCCGCCCGCCTGTGCATGGGGCTGCCGGAGGTGATCGTGCTGGACCGGGATCCCGCCTTCCTCGGCGCCACGTTCCGGCATTCCGCGGCGGCGCTCGGCATCCGGCTGCACTTCGCCGCGGTCGACGATCCGGGCGCTCCCTGCCGGGTGGCGGGTCTGCAGCGCTGGCTGACGGCCCGGGGGGAGGTGGTCGAGGACGCAGGAGGCTTGATGGCGGCCGCGCACGCCTGGCTCGCCGATCTCGACGTCCGCCGCTCCGGACCGGACCGGTCGACCCCGCTGGACCGCTGGCAGGAGGGGGTCGCGCGCTATCCGATCCGGCTGTCGCCCGGGGCCACCCCCGCGATCCCGACCGGCGAGGAATCGGGTGGCGCCGACGCGGCCGAGGGACCTGACGGCCCTGACGCCCGGCGGAGGTCCTGATGCCGGCGACCCTGCGAAGCCGCCATGTCGGCAAGCCGAGCCCGTCGCGCCCGATCGTCACCGGCCGACGGGACTGCATCACGGGCGAGGTCCCATCCGGCAAGGCGGGGATGGGCTACCGCATGGTGGCCTACGAGGGCCTCCTCGCGCGGGACTTCATCCTGATCCTGGAGCAGGACGATGCCGTCCTGCGCTACCAGGAGGAGCCCGCACCCTTCCGTTGGCACGACGGCGTCCGGTGGCGCAGCTACACGGCCGACTTCGGCGTCGAGATCGACGACGGGCGGCGCCTCGCCGTCGAGGTCAAGCCGCGGAAGAGGGTGATCAGGCTGGGCTGGGACGGGATCCGGCACCGCATCGAGGCCGGCGCCAGGGCCGCCGGCTACGACGGCTTCGAGCTCTGGACCGAGGTCGAGATCGACGCGCTCCGCGTCGCGAACGCCGCGCTCGTCGCGAGCGAGCGCACCTTCATGGTCGACGAGGCGGAGCAGCACACCATGCGCGTGGTCCTCGACCGCTTCGGCGGCCGGGGTCTCGTCCGGGAACTCCGGGCGGCGTCGGGGCTCCAGGCCCGCGCCTTCCGGGCCGTCGTGGCCCTGGTCGCGCGCGGCGAGGCCGAGCTGGCCGACCCCGGCCGACCCTTCGACGACCACGCCATGATCCGCCGCCCCGCGAACCTCAGGAGTGCACCTTGAACAGGCTCGACCAGCAGTTCCGCCTTCCCATCGGCGCGGTCGTCGTCGCCGACGGCGTCCCCTACGCCTCCGTCGCCCGCGAGCGGGCGGGCCTCGCCCTGCGCAGGCTCGCGGGCGGTTCCGAGACCGTCTTGCTGAGCGACGCCGTCCTGGTGGACCTCCACCGCGGCGGGAGGGTGCGCATGGCGGGACCCGGCGCATGCGGGGGGCTGCGCTGACCATGGGCGCGTGCCAGATCCGTCTCCAAGCGGACGCGCTCGTCATCGCCGAGGGCGTCTACCACAAGGTGCTCTCGCGCGACGAGGCCGGCGTCACGCTGCGCACGCTCGGGGCGAGGCCGGTCACGGTCACGAAGACCCATGCCGAGTTGGCCGACCTCTACTTCGGCGAGCCCAGGCGGCTCCAACTGGTGGAGGACACCGCCGCCGGGCTCCCCCAAGGCGTCAGGGACAACCTCCTTCGCAACATCGACACCTTCGACGTTCGCCAGCAGGACGCGGCGCTGATGCGCCTCGACTACGTGCAGGCCTGCGACCGGTGCTTCGCCGAGCGGACCCATAGGAAGGTCCCGAAGGGCTACGCCGATATCGCGAGGCTCGTCGCGGCCGAGCGCCGGCAGCGGGCCATCGAGAACGAGGGCTCCCATCCCGACGACGTGCCGCTCGAACGGGTGAGCGGCTCCTCGCTGAAGGGTTGGTACGGGCGTTGGCGCAAGGGCGGCAAGTCCATCGTGGCGCTGATCCCGCTGGACGACCTGAAGGGACGGGCGGGTTTCCGCCTCGATCCCGAGGTCGAGATGATCATCGCGGAGCGCGTGCGCGAGGACTGGCTCACCCGGAACGGACCGCCGCTGAGCCATGTCATCGTCTTCATCCAGGGCAGGATCGAGCGCGAGAACAAGACGCGCACCGTGCCCTTCGACGTGCCCGATGGCATGACGATCCGGCGTTGGGTGAAGGCGAACGTCAGCCAGTTCGACGTGATCTACCATCGCGAGGGCCCCGCGGCGGCGGAGCAGGCCTTCCGGCACGTCAAGAAGGCCCCCCAGGCGACGCGGCCGCTCGAAATCGCCGAGGTCGACCACACGCCGCTCGACGTGCTGGTCCTGGAGGGCGACGGCACGCCGGCGCGGGACCGGCGCCGCAAGGACAAGCGCACGAGGCGGGTCTGGCTCACGGTCGCGATCTGCGCCGCGACCCGCATGATCGTGGGATTCCACCTCAGTGACGAGCGTCCCTCCTGGACTTCGGTGATGCACTGCCTGCGCATGGCGGTGCTGCCGAAGGACCTGACCGGCATCCGGGTCGACACGGCGTGGCCCGTGTTCGGCGTGCCGGAGGTCGTCAAGCTCGATAACGGGAAGGAATTCCACTCCCGGTCGATGAAGGCGGCCGCCGGACAGCTGCGGTTCGAGCTCCGCTACATGCCCCGGCGCAAGCCCCACCTGAAGGGCAAGGTCGAGCGCGCCCTCGGCACCATCGCGCGCGACTTCTGCGCCTACCTTCCCGGCCGGACCTTCCGCGACGTGCGCGAGCGCGGCGACTACGACAGCGTCGGGCAGGCCGCCCTGACCCTGGCCCAACTCGCCGAGTTCTTCACGATCTGGGTCGCCGACATCTACCACAACCGCAAGCATGGCGGGCTGCTCGGACGAACGCCCCTGCTGCGCTGGCAGGACCTGGCGGGCTACGGCACGCGCCTGCCGCCGTCGGCCGACGACCTCGACCCGCTCATCGCCCTGGTGGTCCCGCGGACCATTCAGCGGAACGGGATCACCTTCCTCGGCCTCACCTACCAGTCCGACGAACTGAAGGGCGTCCGTCGCAGGAAGGGCTTCCACTTCGGCGACGAATTCCTCGTCAAGGCCGACGCGTCCGATCTCGGCCACCTCCTCGTCCTGGTGGACGAGGAGGCCGGTTGGATCAAGGTCCCTTGCGAGGACGGGTTGGCCGACGGGACCTCCCTGGCGGAGTGGCGAGACGTGGTCCGCACGGCGCGTCGGATGACGCAGGAAGGCCAGCGCGTCGCTCGCGCGACGCTCGTCCGCGCGATGGAGCTGTTGCGCGCCGAATGCCGCAAGGCCGGCGTCAAGCCGAAGCGCCTGGCGAGCGCCGACGTCGACTGGTTCCGCGACCACGCCGACGACCCGATGTTCGAGGTCGCCTGGGACGTCGCGGACGAGGGCGCCCACGAGGAAGAGCGGCTGCGGACCCGGCGCCCGCGGAAGGCCGCGCCGCCGGCCGCGGCCGACGCGGCACCCGCGCCCCGGGTCGGGCAGGGTGGCCGCAAGACCGCGCCGCGCCCGGCCAGCGCCCCGCAGGACGCCCCGCAGGACGCCGCGCCGGCGGCCCGGCCGGCCGGTCCGAGGCCCGTCGCCGCCGAGGCCGATCCGCGGAGCGTGACGGCGGACGTCGGCGCCGAGTTCGACCCCGACGATCCCGATAACTGGACTGCCGAGTGAGGGCCATCGCATGCCGCAAAGCCAGGACGGGGAGACCTTCCGCCCCGACGTCACCATCCTTCCCGGCCCCCAGGCCGCCCCGGTCCGCCGTGAGCGGTTCGCGATCCGCTTGAGCCCGCAGGACCTCGAACGGCGGGCCTGGAAGCGACGCGTCGACACCATCCACGTCAACACCGACGTGGTGATCAAGACCGTCGCGCGCTTCGACGAGATGCTCAAGGACCTCGGCGACGATGTCGAGGGTCAGTGCCTCGTCATCCCGGCCGCTTCCGGGGCCGGGAAGTCGCATCTGCTCGCCCGGTTGCAGCTCCGCCCGGCGCTCGTGCCGTTCCGCGACGAGTTCGGCCCCGTGCGGCCGCTGGTCTACATCAAGGCGCCGAGCCCCTGCACGCTGAAGACGCTGGGTCTCGCGCTGTACCTCGCCATGACGGAGAAGGAGCTCAGCGCCAACCTGAAGGAGCACGATATCTGGACCCGGGTGCGCCACCAGATGCACGCCCAACTCGTCTCCATCATCATGATCGACGAATTCCACCATGCCTTCCGCGGACGCACCGGTGACGAGCGGCGCACCCTGGTCGAGACGCTGAAGAACCTCGTCATCCCGGATCCGGACGATCCGCTTCGGCCGCCCGGTGCGGAGTTGCGCCCCGTCTCCCTCGTGCTCTCGGGCATGCCCTGGCTCAAGAAGGTGCTGAAGGAGGATTTCCAGCTCCTCCGGCGCTGCGTCTTCAAGCCGATCAAGCCGCTGGGTCACTCGGAAGCCTGCGTGAAGAAGGCCACGAAATTCCTGTCGCTGGTCGAGGCAAGGCTCGGCTTCCCGGCCGCGTGCGGCCTGTCGGAGCACGACATGGTTCAGCGCATGCTCAAGGCTTCGAACGGCTACACCGGTCGCATGATGCACCTCGTCAAGAAGGCGGCCTTCCGCGCCATCCAGTCGGGCAAGCCGAGCATCGGGCAGGTCGACCACCTCGGCTTCGTCTTCGAGGAGATCTTCGAGCTCGGTCCGCGCAGGAACCCGTTCCTGGTGGTCGACATCTCGACCCTGCCGAAGATGAAGGAGATCGAGTTCGAGAGGCTCACGCGCCTGACGGGGACCGCCGAGGCCGGGGTCGAGACGCAAGCCGACGACGCGTAGGGGGAAACCGATGCGGCTGACCATCATCCCGCCCGTCATCGACGGGGAATCCGCCGCGGCGCACCTGCTGCGCGCCTTCGACGTCAACGGCGAGCCGTGGAGCCGCGAACGCCTCAGGACCGCGGGCCATTCCATGAGCGACATCCTGCAGGGCCGCGCCGCCGGCCCCCTCGCGGATCGGCTCGGCCGTGGCGAGGACGCGTTCCGGGGTTGGACGCCCACCGAGATCACCAAGAAAAAGGTCGTGATCGCGGACGAGGTGGTCCACCGGGACGATTGGACGACGAACGTGCGGCGGTGGTGCCCCTGCTGTTGGCAGGACGACCTTCGCAGGACGCCGTCGGGACGACACGCGCACTGGAACATCCACCGGCGCTTCTGGTGGGACGTGGCCGCCGTCGGCACCTGTCCCCTCCATCATGTCCGCCTGGAGGGGTCCTGCCCGATTTGCCGGACGGGCGTCACCTGGGAAGCCGGCTCACTGACCCGTTGCAGGAACGGCCATTCCCTTCTCGCCTGCGACGGCGCCAGGGTCCCGCCCGCGACGACGCTGGCGGACGCCTACGTGGTCGGCCGCCTCGGCGGCATGGCCCGGACCAGCGTGCCCCTCCTCGACGGCCTGACGCTCGCCGAGGCCTGCGACGCCATGGAGCGGTTCGGCGTCGCCCTGCTCGGGGGCGCCGACGGGGCCCTCTCGAAGTTTCCGGCGGAGCGCCATCCGGAGGTGTTCTCGGCCGGTCTCGCCGCCGCCCGGGACTGGCCGCACGCCTTCGACGCCCTGCTCGACGGGATGGCCAGAGCCGACCATGTCGGCCTCGGCGCCTGGGGGGCCGAACAGGTCTATGGCTACCTGTATCTCTGGGCGAAGCGGCTGCCGGCGGGAGCGAGCGGGGATGCGGTTCGGGCGGCCCTATACGCGCATCACGCCGGTCGGGGCCCGGTTCACAAGACCTCGGTGGTGATCCGGCATGCCGACGTCCCGTTGGTCAGCCTCGCCGACATCGCCGCGGAATGCGGCCGAAGGCCGGAGTTCATCGCCGGCTACGTCAAGGCCCTGGGCGCCTGGCCGCAACGGACGAGGAGGGGTACGCCCATCGGCATCGCCCGCGAGACCGCCGCCCAGATCCGGGCGATCCTCGACCGCGCGCTCCGCGCGGAGGATCTGCCGGCGGCGCTCGGGCTGGCGAAGCGCCAGACGCGGATGTTGGTCGCGGCGCGGATCGTTCCGCCCGCCGAGATCCACGCGCGCGCCGGCATCAAGGCCGACGTCTTCGACCGGGATGCCGTGGCCGCCGTGCTATCCCGGATCCGTGGTTCGGCGCCGACCGTCGGGGCCATGCCCGCCGGCCTCCTTCCGCTCGCGCGAGCCAGCCAGCACGGCAAGGTCGACGGCGTGCGCGGCACCTGCGACATGATCCTGGCCGGCCAGCTTCGGGTCAGGGCGGTCCTGCGGGACGTACCCGGCCTCGCGGGCTTCCTGGTCGACCCGGAGGACATCAGGGTCGCGCGGCGTTCGCGCGAAGGTGGGGGTCTCACCCTCGAAGAGGTCGGCCGGCGGCTCACGGTCCCGACGGACAGCGTCGGCCTGATCGTCCGGGCAGGCCTCATGGCGGGGACAGCAATGCCGTGCGGGGAGATCCTGGTGCGGGACGATGCGCTCGCGGCTTACGAGGCCGAGTACGCCACCACGGGTGCGCTCGCCAGGGAGATGGGATCCGGCGCGCGGTGGGTGCGGGAAGCCTTGGATCGGGCCGGCGTCAGGCCAGCCTTCGCGATCACGGGCCGAAAGACCACGACGGTATGGCGCCGGATGGATGTCCCGACGGACCTTCGGCGCCGCATCGCAAGGACCCACACGCCGCGACCCTAGGAGCACGCCGGGACCGCCGTGCCGCGCGAGCGCCGTCGGCGCAAAGCCATGAGCGGGGCGATGAGGATCTGCGCGGGGCGTCGACCGAGGAAGGATGTGACGTCGTCTTGGTTCGGGGACCCCGTCGCCTTCCAGGGGACGTGAACAGATCGGATCATCGCCGCGACCGTGATCGCGGCGGCGGCCCACCGGTTCGGCTGGCGCGGCCTCGCGCTCGGATCCGTCCTCGGTGCGACCGGCGTCGCGGTGCTGGCGGCGCTGGCGGCGCTGCAGGCGGCGACCTGCCGGATCGCCCGGCATTGGCTGGATCGGATCTCCGTCCTGCCGCCGCTCGGGTTCGGCCTCCAACGCGCTTATGAGATCACCGCCGGCCTGCGAGGCCGAGACGGTGCCGACGTCCACCCTCGCGGTCAGGCTTTCACCTGCCCATCGACGCCGGCGGGCTCGGTTCGCGCCTCGGGCATCGGCAGCGGCGGGGCTGGTCAGCCTCGTGGTCTGGCCCGGCGTGTCCCGGCGCAAAAAGACGGCGACCGCGACCGCCGGAAACGGATCGGGGCTCGCCGTCCTCGTCCGCCGGGCTTGCTGCTGCGGGATGGAGCGCATCGTCCGACGCATGCCGCCCGACGTGCCGGACGCAATCGCGGCGGTGACGGTCACCGGTCACGACGCCTTTCGATTCCGGCTCGGCTACACTGGGGTGGCTTGACGGGGCGTCCGGCTGGACGAAACCCATGTCGGGGACGATCTGACCGGGGCCGCCGTTCCGCCCGGCAGATCCTGCGATCTAGGAGCGGCTCGGGGTCCTGCCGGGCTCGGCTTCGACCTGCGCGACGGCGACCTGCCGAACGCGCCGCGGCAGTTCGCGAGCGAGGGCGGCCTTCCTGTACGGCGTCATCTTCCGCCACGCGCGTATTTCCGGGACCGTGCGGCCGCAACCGAGGCACCAGCCGGTCCGCCCATCCCACTGGCAAACCCCGATGCAGGGGTCGTCCTTCCTCATGCTAGGGCCTCCCCGCCACGCGACGCATCGGTCGCTGGACACAGATAGGGTACCCCCCTATGTATTGCGAGGACGAGGACGCCATTCATGGCTCACACGATCAAGGACAGGACCAAGCTGCTGGCGCGGGTGCGCCGGATCAAGGGACAGGCGGAGGCGGTCGAGCGGGCCCTGGAGGCCGAGCACGGCTGCGCCGACGTGCTGATGCTGGTCGCCTCGATGCGCGGGGCCATCAACGGGCTGACCGCCGAGCTGATGGAAGACCACATCCGCCACCACGTCGTGAACCCGGACGCCGAGCCGGACGCCGAGCGCGCCCGGGGCGCCGCCGAGCTGATCGAGGTGGTGCGGACCTACCTCAAATGACGAGAGCCGCCCCATGACCCCGTTCGCCGACCTGCTGCAGCAGGGGACCGCGCATGCCTGGCTGTTCGTGCCGAGCGCCATCCTGCTCGGCGCCCTGCACGGCCTGGAGCCCGGCCATTCGAAGACGATGATGGCCGCCTTCATCATCGCGGTCCGGGGCACGGTCACGCAGGCGGTCCTGCTCGGGCTGGCGGCGACGCTCTCGCACACCGCGGTCGTCTGGGTGATCGCGCTGGGCGGACAGTATCTCGGCCAGGAATGGGGTGGCGACACGGCCGAGCCGTATTTCCAGCTGGCGTCGGCGGTGCTCATCGTCGGCATCGCGCTCTGGATGGCGTGGCGGACCTGGCGCGAGCAGCACCACGGTCACCATCATCACCATGGCGAGCACCGGCACGTCGTGACCGGCGACGGCCGGTTGACGCTGGAGGTGTACGAGGACGGCGTGCCGCCGCGCTGGCGCCTCCGGGCCGGGACGGGTCCGCTGCCCGCGCCGGGTGCGGTCACCGTCGAGACGGTCCGTCCGGACGGCGGGCGGCAGACGTTCGCCTTCGCCGATGGGGGCGACTTCCTGGAGAGCCTGGAGGAGATCCCCGAGCCGCACGCCTTCACGGCGCGACTGCGCCTTGACGGGCCCGCGGGTGCGGAAACCCACGAGGTCGCGTTCGAGGAGCAGGATCACGACCACGGTCACATGAACCTGGGCGACGAGGACGACGCCCATGCCCGAGCGCATGCGGAGGACATCCGGCGGCGCTTCGCCGGGCGTCAGGTGACGACGGGACAGATCGTGCTGTTCGGGCTGACCGGCGGCCTGATCCCGTGCCCGGCCGCCATCACGGTCCTGCTCCTGTGCATCCAGCTCAAGCAGTTCAGCCTCGGCTTCGCGCTGGTCGTCTGCTTCAGCATCGGCCTCGCGGTCACGATGGTCTCGGCCGGGGTGCTGGCCGCCCTCAGCGTCAAGCACGTCGCGTCGCGGTGGTCCGGGTTCGGTGCCTTCGCCCGTCGGGCGCCCTACGCCTCGGCAGCCCTGATCGTGCTCGTCGGCCTCTACACCGGCTGGCTTGGCTGGCAGGGCATCCATCCCGACCCCGCGGCGCACGCGGTCGGGATCGACCCATCGATCAGCCCATCGTAAGCGCGGTCCCGGCGGGCTTGGTCGCCCCGCCGGTCCTCGCCGCGAAAGCCCACAGCCGTCGAAGCGCCGGTGCATCGGCGGATGTGGCCGAGATGGACGCGGCTGCCCGCTCGGAGCGAACCGGTCGAGCCTCCTGACGCGTGGGGCAAGTCGACGGACTGACCGGGCTGCCACTGCGAAGACCCGCATGGCGGGGTTCCGGCGGCGCATAGCCCCGCACCTTCGCCATTCGGTTAGAGCCGCGGCGCGTGGCATCCACGGCCTCGGGACCGAAGCGCCCGACGAACATCCGGGTCGGTTCATCCCGGCCGGGCCGCGGGCCAGCGTTGGTGCAGGTCGCCGATGACGAAGGCGTGGGCATGCCGGCGCGTCCCGACGCCGTCCAGGTGCGGATGGCCAAATTCGAGGCCGGGGTGCGCGTGCTCGGCGACGTCCGGGTCCGAGGCCGGCCAGAGCGCCGCCGCCGCGGCGACGGCGACCAAGGTCAGCGCGCCCAGCACCGCCAGCGTGACCGGCATGCCCGCCTTCGCGCCGAGCCAGCCGGCAAGTGGATAGGTCAAGAGCCAGGCGACGTGCGAGAGCGCGAACTGGGCGGCGAACACGGCCGGGCGGTCGCCGGGCGTCGCGGAGCGCCGGAGCAGCCGTCCGGTCGGGGTCTGCGCGGCGGAGTACCCGATCCCGAGCGCCAGCCAGGCGGCCAGCAGCATAGGCCAGCCGATGACGCCGCCCCAGGTCGTAGCGGCAAAGCCGAGCAGCACGACGCCGAGGAACGCCGCCGCCGGGAGCATGACCGTGCGGTCGGGCAGCCGGTCGAGCACCCGCGGCAGCAGCAGAGCCGCCAGCATCGAGCCGCCCCCGAACAGCCCGAGCGCCACCGCGACGTCGTTCTGGGGCCGTTGCAGGAGGGCCTGCACGATCACCACCGTGTTGACGATGACCATGGAGCCGGCCGCCGCCACCGCGAGGTTCAGGGCGAGAAGCCCGCGCAGCCGCGGCGTGGCGAGGTAGATCCGCAGCCCCCGCATGGTGCGCTCGTACACCCCCGCTTGGCGCTCGGGCGGCGTCGGGGACGGGAGCGCCACCGAGACGACCAGGGCGGCCGAACACAGGAATCCGACGACCGTGCCGCCGAACAGCCAGTGGAAGTCGATGACCGTCAGCAGCAAGGCGGCCAGTGTCGGACTGAGCAGGTTCTCCAGGTCGTAGGCGAGGCGCGAGAGCGACAGCGCCCGGGTGTAGTCACGCTCGTCCGGGAGGATGTCCGGGATGGTCGCCTGGAAGGTCGGCGTGAAGGCCGCCGAGCAGGCTTGCAGCACGAACACCAGTAGGTAGACCTGCCAGACCTGGTCGACGAAGGGCAGGATCAGGGCGACGCCGGCCCGGACGAGGTCGGTCGCAACCAGGAAAGCGCGGCGGGGCAACTGCCCGGTGAAGGCGTTCGCGATGGGCGCCACCAGCACGTAGGCCACCATCTTGATGGCGAGCGCCGTGCCCAGCACCGCCCCGGCCTCTGCCCCGGCCAACCGGTAGGCGAGCAGGCCGAGGGCCACCGTCAGCAGGCCGGTGCCGACCAGGGCGATGACCTGCGCGGCGAACAGGTGCCGGTAGGTGCGGTTCGCGAGGACGCTCAGCAACGGGGCCTTCACAGGTACTTGGCCAGCGCCTTGAACTCGGCCAGCGCCGCTTTGGCGGACTTGCCGCCGTCCGCGACGCCGTCGCCGATGCAGTGCTCCATGTGGTCCTCGATCAGCGTGCGCTTCGCGTTGGCGATGGCGCTCTCGACCGCCTGCAACTGCTGGGCGAGGTCCACGCAGGGGCGGCCCTCCTCGATCATCGCGATGACGCCGGCGAGATGGCCGTGGGCGCGCCTCAGCCGCTTGATGATCTCCGGGTGGGAGGCGTGAACGTGATCCATGTTGACATGCTATCCTCCCGGAGGGGATAAGGGAAGGGTGTTCGACGCGCCGGGATGGACGGCGCTCGCCGGGAAGAGGGTGTCGGGTGTCATTCGGACGGCGTCTCATGACGGTGGCCGTCGCGTTGCTCCTGGCGGGCGTGACGGTGATGCCGTTGCTCGCCGAGGCCCGGCACGCGGCCTCCGGTCCCGTCGCGCTCGCCATGCCGCCGGTGGCGGGACAGGACCACGCCAAGGCCCACCAGGATGCCGATGACCTGGTCCACCACGCGCAATCGCACGCGCAGGGCGTGATGCCCGTCGCCGCCAAGGCTCCCGCGAGCGTGGCCACGTCGGCGGCGCGGTCGTTCGCCCGCCTGGACGACGTCTTCCGAGCCGGGGGCGGGGCGCAGGGACCGTTCGAGCCTCCGAGGGCCTGAGGCTTTCCGCCACTTCCCATCCTCGAACGACGGCGCCGTGCGCGTGCGGCCGCCCGTCCATGGCACCGACATGTCCAGACGTCTCATCCCCGTTCTGCTGGCCCTCGCCGGCGGCGTCCTGATCGCGACCTGGTGGCCCGGCGCTCCCGATGCGGTCCGCACCATGCTGGCGGGCGCCAGGGGGGCCGCCGCGCCTGCCAAGCCCGAACCGCACGCGGCGGCCGGTCCGGAGCCGGAGAGATCCGGCCTCGTCAAGCTGACGGACGACCAAGTCGGCAAAGCCGGCATCCGCACGGACGGGGTCGGTGGCGGGAACCTCTCGCGCCACCTGCACGTGCCGGGCACCATCGTCCCGAACGCCAACCTGACCGCCCGCATCGCGGTGAAGACCACCGGCACGGTGGTGGAGCTGCGCAAGGGGCTCGGCGACAAGGTCGCCAAGGGCGAGGTCGTGGCGCTCCTCGACAGCCGCGAGATCGCCGACGCCAAGGGAGAATACTTGGCGGCACGCGTGTCGGCCGCCCTGCAGAAGACGCTCTACGAGCGCGACAAGGAGCTCTGGGACAGGCGCATCTCGTCCGAGCAGCAGTACCTGCGCTCGCAGGCGAGCTACCAGGACCTGAAGGTCAAGGAGGACGCGGCCCGCCGCAAGCTGACCTTCCTCGGCCTCAGCCAAGCCGAGATCCAGGCGTTGCCGAACCAGCCGGAGGCGCAGTTCGAGCGCCAGGAGATCCGCTCGCCGCTCGGTGGCAAGGTCGTGGAGCGGCGCGTCGACCTCGGGGCGGCCGTCGGCCGGGACAACCTGGAGACCGAGCTCTACAGCGTCGTAGACCTGTCGACGGTCTGGGTCGATCTCGCGGTGAGCCCCGGCGACCTGCCGCTGGTCCGCGAGGGCCAGGCGGTGGCCGTGCGGGCCGAGGCGACCGGCGAGGCCGCGCGCGGTCGCATCGTCATCATCGTGCCCGTCCTCGACCAGGCCACGCGCGCGGCGCGGGTCGTCGCGGAACTGGCCAACCCGGACGAGACCGGCGGCCCGGGTCTTTCGTGGGTGCCGAGATCGTGATCTCCGACAAGCCGGTGCGGGTGCTCATCCCGGCCTCGGCCATCCAGACCTTGGAGGGCAGACCGAACGTCTTCGTGCGGGTGGCCGCGGGCTTCGAGGCTAGGCCGGTGAAGCTCGGGCGGTCGGACGACGCCGCCGTGGAGGTGACGGAGGGGCTGGAGCCCGGCGAGGCCGTGGCGGTGGCCAACACCTTCACGCTGAAGTCCGAGCTCGGCAAGGCCGCGGCGGAGGACTGAACCGTGATCCGCCCGATCCTCGCCTTCTCCGTCGCCAACCGCTACGCGGTCATCCTGGTGACGCTCATCGCCACCGCCTTCGGGGCCTGGTCGCTCGCGCGGCTGCCAATCGACGCGGTGCCGGACGTCACCAACAACCAGGTCCAGGTCAACGCCATCGCGCCGGCGCTGACGCCGGTCGAGATCGAGAAGCAGGTCACGGTCCTGGTCGAGCGGGCGCTCGCCGGCACGCCGGGCCTGGAGAGCTTGCGCTCCTTCTCGCGCAACGGCTTCGCCCAGCTCACGGCCGTGTTCAGCGACAAGGTCGACGTCTACTTCGCCGTGCAACAGGTGAACGAGCGCCTGGGCGAGGTGCGCAACACCCTGCCACCCGGGGTCGAGGTCAGGCTCGGGCCGATCTCGACCGGCCTCGGCGAGATTTACTGGTGGGCGGTCGAGTACCGTGCCGCCGGCGACGGCGCCCCGGTCCGCGATGGCCTGCCGGGCTGGCAGTCGGACGGCAGCTACCTGACGCCCGAGGGCGAGCGGCTGAGGTCCGACTTCGAGCGCACGGTCTACCTGCGCACGGTCCAGGATTGGATCATCCGGCCACAGATGAAGAGCGTGCCGGGCGTGGCCGGTGCCGATGCCATCGGCGGCTTCGTCAAGGAGTACCAGGTCAAGCCCGACCCGATGAAGCTCGTCGGCTACGGCCTGGGCTTCGCCGACCTGACCCGGGCCATCGGAGCCAACAACGTGACCCGAGGCGCCAACTACGTCGAGCGCAACGGCGAGGGCTATGTCGTCCGGGCCGGAGGGCTGATCGAGAACGTCGACCAGATCCGCGATGTCGTCGTGGCGACCCGGGCCGGGATACCGATCCTGGTGAGGGACGTCGCCGAGGTCGGGATCGGCCGCGAGCTCCGGACCGGCTCGGCCAGCGAGAACGGCCGCGAGGTCGTGCTGGGCACCGCCCTCATGCTCATCGGCGAGAACAGCCGAACCGTCTCGGCGGCCGCGGACGCCAAGATCAAGGAGATCAACAAGCTTCTCCCGCCGGGCATCCAGGCCCGGACGCTGCTCAGCCGGACCGACCTCGCCGACGCCACGATCCGGACGGTGTCCAGGAACCTGGCCGAGGGTGCGCTGCTGGTCGTCGCGGTGCTGTTCCTGGCGCTCGGCAACATCCGGGCGGCGATCATCACGGCCCTGGTCATCCCCGTCGCCATGATGCTGACGGCGACCGGCATGCTTGCGGGCCGCATCAGCGCCAACCTGATGAGCCTCGGCGCGCTCGACTTCGGGCTCATCGTCGACGGCGCGGTCATCATCGCCGAGAACAGCCTGCGCCACCTGGCCGAGCGCCAGCACGCGCTGGGACGGACGCTGAGCCTCGACGAGCGGCTGGAGACCGTGCGCGTCTCGGCCGAGGAGATGATCAAGCCGAGCGTCTACGGGCAGGCCATCATCATCCTGGTCTACGTGCCGCTGCTGACGTTCACCGGCGTGGAGGGCAAGACCTTCGCACCCATGGCGCTGACGGTGCTGATCGCGCTCGTGGCGGCCTTCGTGCTGTCCCTGACCTTCGTCCCGGCGATGGTCGCGACCTTCATCACCGGGCGGGTCGGCGAGGGCGACAACCTGCTGATCCGAGGACTGAAGGCGGCCTATCGACCGGTGCTGGGCGGGGCGGTCCGGACGCCCTTGGCTTTCATAGGCGGCGCGGTGGTCGTCCTCGGGCTGGCCGGGGCCCTGGCGACGCGGCTCGGCCAGGAGTTCACCCCGACGCTCGACGAGAAGAACATCGTCATGGAGGCGCGGCGCATCCCCTCGACGGCTATCTCGCAGTCGCAGGCCATGCAGCTCGGCGTCGAGGACGCCATGAGCAAGTTCCCGGAGGTGGCCTTCGTCTACTCGCGCTGCGGCACGCCCGACATCGCCGCCGACCCGATGCCGCCGAACGCCTGTGACACCTACCTGATCCTGAGGCCCCAAGCGGAGTGGCCGGACCCGTCCGAGGCGAAGGAATCGTTGATCGCCCGCATGGACGCCGAGGCGAAGCTGATCCCGGGCACGCTGCTCGGGTTCTCGCAGCCCATCCAGATGCGCTTCAACGAGCTGATCGCGGGCGTTCGCGACGACCTCGCGGTGAAGGTGTTCGGCGAGGAGTTCGGCCCGATGGTCGACGGCGCCCGCAAGATCGCCGGCATCCTGCGCAGCCTGGAGGGCGCCGCCGACGTGAAGGTCGAGGAGGCGGTCGGGCTGCCGTTCCTGGAGATCAAGGTCGACCGGCGCGAGATCGCCCGGCGCGGCTTGAGCATGGCGGACGTGCAGGACGTCATCGGCACGGCGGTCGGCGGCAAGGACGCCGGGCTGGTGTTCGAGGGCGACCGTCGCTTCGCCATCGTGGTCCGGTTGGCCGACGACGCCCGGGGCGACGTCGAGGCGTTGAGGAACCTGCCGGTGCCGCTACCGCCCTCGCAGGCCGCGCCCGCGCGGACGGGCACCGGGGTCCCGGCCGCTCCCGGGCCGGCCGGCGGTACGAGCGTGCCGCTGCGGCAGCTCGCCTCGTTCGCCTTGGGCGAGGGGCCGAACCAGGTGAGCCGCGAGAACGGCCGCCGCCGCGTCGTGGTCACCGCGAACGTGCGCGGGCGCGACATCGGCTCGCTGGTGGCCGAGGCGCAGGCGCGCATCGCCGCCGAGGTGCGGCTGCCGCCCGGTTACGAGGTGAAGTGGGGCGGGCAGTTCGAGAACCTGACGGCCGCTCGCCAGCGCTTGGCGGCGGTCGTGCCGGCCTGCTTCGCGCTGATCTTCCTCCTGCTCCTCGGGGCGCTAGGGTCCGGGCGCGACGCGCTGATCGTGTTCAGCGCCGTGCCGATGGCCCTGACCGGCGGCGTTGCGGCCCTGTGGCTGCGCGACATGCCCTTCTCGGTCTCGGCCGCGGTCGGGTTCATCGCGCTCTCGGGCGTCGCGGTCCTGAACGGCTTGGTGCTGCTGAACCACATCCGCGCGCTCGTGGCGGAGGGGACGGCGATTCCGGATGCCGTCCGCGAGGGCGCCCTGACCCGGCTGCGGCCGGTGGCTATGACGGCCTTGGTCGCCGCCCTGGGCTTCGTGCCGATGGCTTTGGCGACGGGCACAGGTGCGGAGGTGCAGCGGCCGCTGGCGACCGTCGTCATCGGCGGCTTGGCCAGCGCGACCGTCCTGACGCTGC
Source organism: Methylobacterium tardum (assembly GCF_023546765.1). Taxonomy (NCBI): domain Bacteria; kingdom Pseudomonadati; phylum Pseudomonadota; class Alphaproteobacteria; order Hyphomicrobiales; family Methylobacteriaceae; genus Methylobacterium; species Methylobacterium tardum. The sequence goes on along the minus strand of NZ_CP097484.1, from coordinate 3,259,276 downwards.
TGGTCCTTCCGGCGCTCTACGTCCGGTTCGGCAAGGCCAAGGCGTCCCTCCCGTCCGCTCCACGAGGCCATGTCGTGGCGTGGGCCGACCCACGAACACCTTAGCCGGACGGCCCCGCGAGCGGTCGGATCGGGGCGTCCGCATCGCGGCGGGACAAGGTTCCGGGCAAATCGGGACAAGCTGTGTTGAGAGCGCCGCTGTCGCGGTGCTGCAAACGGGACAAGCTTTCTTGAGAGCGTGTCCTGCGCAGCCGCGCGCAAGGATCGGCATCACCGAGGTTGCCACGGACCGAGTGAGACGGCGCGCACGCGGCGGGACGACGTAACCCGATGTGTGCCGCCGCCATTCAACGCCTTTGGGAACGCCTGGTCTCGGCTCGCGTCCCGCCACCGTGGCTCGACGGATCGAGGCCAGATCCATGGCCACGAGCGGCTGTCCGCCCGGACTTCCGACCGGCTCGGATGAAAGGTCGCCGCCCGTCACCCCTACTCGAAAGCCCCTTGGCATCGCACGGGACAAGTCGGCGGTAGAGGCTTCTGAGCCAGGCTCATTCCGGCAAGCGCCGCCTTCCTAGCCGCCCGTCGGGGGCAGCCGGCGCGCGGCGTCGATGTCGCCGAAGGACCGGGGCGAGGCCACCTCGTAGCGGGTCACGCCCATGGCCTCGTGGCCGGGTTCGCCGGCGGTGGGGCCGCCGGGGCGCTCGGCTCTCAGGCTGGCCAGTTCGCCGGCCGACCCAGCAAGCCGCGGCCCGGCATGCCGCGGAGCCATGTCACGAAGGCGCTCACCCGCTCGGGCGTGAACTGGTTTCGATGGCCCTGCGTGCTGTGCACGAGATCGCTCAGTTCCTGGGGGACCAGCGGGCCCGAACCGCCCCAGTAGGCGTATTCGCGCCCGAGAAGCACCCGGTCCGTCCGACCGGTGTCGCGCACCAGGTTCGGCAGGCTGGTGACGCCCCCGGGCTCGCTATGGAAGGAATCGGCCTGGACGAAGGTGCCGTCGGCCGAGCGGCGATAGATGTTGTCGCCGTAGATCTGCATGCGGCTGCCGGACATCACCGGTCGCTTGGCGCCGAAGCGAGCGTCGTCCCAGTACCGGTCGAAGGTGAGGATCTCGTCGACCCGCATCCAGTAGACGACACGGTCCTTGATCCCGTTCGGGATCGAGCCGGTCCCGACCACGAAGTCCCCGACGCTCGCGTGCTGCCGGATCAGCGGTTTGCACGCGCTCAGCGTGCACACCCGGTGGAACGGATTGGGCGCGAACCCGAGGTCGTGGTCGATCACGTAGGAGTGGACGCGCACGCCGGCCTCAGCACTTGTTCCGCTTGGTCTGGCGCTCCGCCCGCGGCTGGGCGTCGGGCTTCAACCACTCGGGCTTCGCGTTCCTCCGCGGTAGGGCGCCCCGCAGGCTGCCCGCATCCCAGGGGACGGTATCCCCGCCGTAATCCTCGAACGCGCGCGGCAGCGTCTCGTCCTGGGTTCCAGGAGGCCAGATCCCGATCACGCGACGACCCTGGGCGGCGGCCCGCTGCATCACGCGCCCCAGCTCCTCGTCCGCGAGGCAATCGGGAGACAGCACGATCACCCCCAAGTCCTCGTCCGGCGTCTCGGCGTGACCGGCGGGGGCCTCGTCATCCGCGGGTGCGGGCTCGTCGTCTTCCGGCGCAACGGGATCCTCGACGTGCTCGCCGTCTTCCCCCTCGTCGTCCTCCCCTTCGCCGGGCTCGACGGCGGCGACCTCCTCGTCCACGACATCGCAGCCCGCCTCGGCCAAGAGCTTGAGCAGGGCCGTGCGTTCCTCGTCGCCGACAGGACCGAGCACGCAAACCTTCGGCATGTGCGGCTTCTCCCCGGTGCCCAGGTCCTTCCGTCGCGCATTACGCCCGGGAGCCTGGCTCAGTAAAGCTTAGGTGGTCAGCCGCGGTCGGTATGGCAAGGGTCCGTCCGCGGCGGCGCGGGTGGGCACCGGCACCCTGGACTGAGCGCCGGAAAGGTCCGACGATGGCAACCTGAGGATAGGCCAACCTGGAGCGGGGAGGGGACATGGATACGGCGCCGCTTAGCCTGAACGGTTATCAAGCCGGGGCGGTCCGGACGGACCGGACGCGAGGGAAGGGCACCGGCCTCGACCTGGCCGTGCTCGGCCTCTTCGGCGAGACGGGCAGCCTGCTGAGCGAGACCAAGAAGAAGCAGCGCGACGCGCGGTCCTATCTCGGCTACGAGGCGAGCGTCGTCGAGGAGATGGGCGACGCGCTCTGGTACCTGGCGGTGATCGCCGATCACGCCGGGCTGCGCTTGGGGGATCTCGCCGGCCGGGACCTCGCCGGGGGACCCGAGCCGACCTTCGCGGACGTGCAGCCGCAGCGTGCCTTGCCTTTGCACGTCCCGACCGTCGCCTTCGAGCACACCCTGCTACAGCTGGCCGGGGCCGTCGGCCGGCTGGCCGCGCTGGGGGCGCGGGGCGACCTCGCGGGAAGCCCGGACCTCCTGGAGCGTCTCTCCGCAGTGTTCGGCCTTCTCGTCGCGGCCGCGAACGAGGCCGGCGTCACCCTGGAGCAGGCCGCCATGCGCAACCTCGCGAAGGCCGAGGACCGTTGGCCGGCGACGCGCGTCGCCCCGCCGCTGTTCGGACGAGGCGTTCCCGGACGAAGAGCGCCTACCCCGCGCGTTGACCATCGACATCTTCGAGCGCACCGGCGGGAACGACAGGCGGTACGTCGTGCAGCGATGCAACGGCATCTTCATCGGCGACCGCCTGACCGACAACATCATGAAGCCGGACGATTACCGGTTCCACGACGCCTTCCACTATGCCTACGCCGCCGTCCTCGGCTGGTCGCCGGTGACGCGCGCGCTGTTCCGCCTGAAGAGGAAAAGCGAGGCCCGCGTCGACGAGGGGCAGGACGGAGCGCGCGCGATCCTGATCGAGGAGGGCGTGGCGACGTTCGTCTTCGGTGAGGCGAAGCAGCTCGGCTTCTTCGAAGGACAGCGCCCGGGCGACCTGGGCTTCGCCTTCCTGAAATCGGTGAGGCAATTCGTGCGCGGCTACGAGGTCGAGGCCTGCCCGCTCTGGCTTTGGGAAGAGGCCATCCTCGCCGGTAACGAAGCGTTTCGTTTCTTGCGGGAGAAGCGCCGCGGGCGCCTTCGGCTCGATCTGGTCGGGCGGAAGATGCTGGTCGAGGACCTGCCGACATGACACCTGGCGCCTTCATCGAGGCCCTCGCGGCGCTTCGCTTCAGCGACACCTTCAACCCCTACGCCGAGGCCTGCCCGGACCACGACGGCGTCGGTGCGCCCCAGGTCCGGCGTGAGAACCTGCGCCTCGTGCTGGAGGCGGCCCTCGCCGGAGGCGTCGACTCGATCTGGATCGCGCGCGACCTCGGGTACCGTGGCGGGCGGCGCACGGGCCTGGCGCTCACGGACGAGGCCCACCTCTCCGCCCATGCCGGCCTCTACGGTCAATTGCCGCTGGCGCGGGCAACCCGCGGCCCCGCGATGACCGAGCGCACGGCGACGGTGATCTGGCAGGTTCTCCGGGACCTGCGACGTCCGATCTTCCTCTGGAACGTCTTCCCGCTCCATCCGCACGCGTCGGGCGACCCGCTGTCCAATCGCTGCCACACCCGTCGGGAACGGCAGGCGTCCCGCCACCTCCTCGAATGGCTGGTGTCGGAATTGCGGCCCCGGGTCCTGGTCGCCATCGGGAGGGATGCCGAGGCGGCGTTGGCGGACTTGGGTATGGCGGCCGAGCGGGTCCGGCATCCCAGCTACGGAGGTCAGACCGAGTTCGTCGCTCGGATGGGCGAGTTGTACGGCCTACCCGCCAAAGCTCCGCACGCGGTGCAACTCACGCTGCCGTAAGGAAACCGCAGCCGGATCTTCCCGACGTTGGTCTGGCGGGCCTCCAAGTCAGGCATGACGCACCAGCACGTGTTCGTATGCTGGCCCGGGATGAGACGCCTCGAACCTTCCCATCGCCCCGGCGGCCACGCGCACCTATGCCGGCGAGACTTCCAGGGTGCGACGCACCGGTGAACCCTCGGGGCGGGCAACGGGAAGCCGGATCACCTTGCTTTACCTTAGGCGTGCCTCCGGTCTATCGCCTTGGCGAAGATCCGGCGGACGAAGGGGGCGGTTTGGACGCGGCGGTTCGTGCGCGATTGCTCGCCTCCATGGAAGCCGGGCGCCTCGTCCTCCTCTGCGGCGCCGGCCTGTCGATGGCGCCGCCGAGTTCCCTGCCGTCGGCCTGGACCGTGGCCGCCAGGTGCTACGACCGCTATGTCATGAGCATCGATCCGGAGTGCCCGCAGGAACTGCGCGGCGACCTGGAGTCCCTGGCGGAGATCTTCGCCAAGGAGGACATGCTCGGGTCGGTCTTCATCGACGCTCTCGTGCCCTGGGAGGATTTCGTCCGGCCGCCCAACGTCGGGCACGCCGCGGTGGCGGACTTCCTGATCACGCGCTTGGCCGCCGGTGTCGTGTCGGCGAATTACGACACCCTGATCGAGCGCCGCGCGCAGGAATACGGGTTCGATCTCCTCGCCTCCCTCGACGGCGACGAGGCAAAGGTCCAGGCCCGCAAGCACGCGCCCCTGCTCAAGTTTCATGGCTGCTCCGTCCGCGAGCGGCGCGCCACGGTCTGGACGGCCTCACAGCTCACCGAGGACCGGGTGATCGCCGCGCGCATCGAGAAGACGAAGACGTGGATGGCCCACCACCTCCGCGAGAGCGACCTGCTCGTCGTCGGCTTCTGGTCGGATTGGTCCTATCTCAACACCGTTCTCGCCGAGGCATTGACGGGCGTCGCGCCGCTGTCGGTGACGCTGGTCGATTTGGCGCCCGAGGACGTCCTGCAGGCCAAGGCGCCCGAACTCTGGACCCTGGCCAATTCGGAGAACGTCCGGTTCACGCATGTTCAGCGTTCGGGGGCCGAAGTCCTAGACGAACTCCGGAGGGCGTTTTCCCAGGCGTACCTACGCAAGGTCCTGCACGCCGGGCGCGCCGCGTTGGAGAGCGAGCTCGGAGCGGAGTGTGAGGCGGGCTGGCTCGATCCGCCCGACCTGGGCAGCGAGGAACTCTACGACCTTCGACGGGACGCCGAGGGCGTGCCGGCCACCGCCGCGGCGACCTTGCGGAACCCGGGGCCGTCCGAGGTCCTGGGCTACGCGCACCTGTTGCTGCGGCGTGCCGGTGCCAGCCAGACCCCCGTCGGCTATGATCTCGCGGGCCGCCGGATCAGGGTCGTGAACGGTTCGGGCATGCTGCTCCAGACGGTGCAGGACCGGTTCAGGGAGACGCCGTTCGAGGTCGCCGACATCGTGGTCTGCGCCGGAGCCACCGACGTCGGCCTGCCGTTGAACGTCGTTCGGGAAGGGCGACCGGGCGACATAATCCGGCCGAGCGCCTCCGCGGCATGGCTCGACCTTCCCGCCGCCCGCAGGGAGCTCGACGTGTGATGGACATAGCGACTCAATCCGAGGTGCTCCTCCGGTCGGCAGGCTATGAGACTTGGACCTGGCCGGGCGGCAGCGTGCCGGTCGTCTGCTTCGAGAACGCGGCGGTCGTCGGATTCCTGCACGTCTTCGCGAGCGGCGAGAGCCTGCTCGCCGATTGGCAGCAAATCCAGCAGGCCACGCTCGGCCGGCATGCGGCCTCGTTGCGCTCTGCAGGCACAAAGGCCTGGAACGTTTACGCCTTGTTCCTGGCTTGCGGCTCCGAACCGGCCCTCGCGCGGCGGATCGAGCGGATCGAGGAGGACTTCTCCATGACCCGCAAGATCGCGCGCGGCGACTTGCGCACGGTGGCCGATTTGCGAAGAACGTTGTTGCCCCTCCTGCCGGTCCTCAGCGCACCCGAGATCGGCGGGGCCGATTACCGGGCCCGTCTGCGGGCGCGCTTGAGCGACCTGCCGGACGACGCTGTGGCCGCGTTCCTGGGCGCGGCGAGCGCTTCCGAGGTGGCGCGCATCCTGGTGGATGCGCCATGAGGCTCGACTACCTCGAACTGTGCGGCTTCCGGGGCTTCCTGGAGCGCCAGCGGGTCGATTTCGGCACTGGCTTCACCGTGATCTGCGGACGCAACGGCGTCGGGAAGAGCACGCTGTGCGACGCGGTCGAGTTCGCCCTCACCGGCCAAATCGACAAGTACCTCGTCGACAAGGCGGCGAAGGAAAGCCTCGACGACTACGTCTGGTGGCGCGGCGAAGGCCACCCGGAGGCGCACTTCGTCACCGTGGGATTCCGCGCCGATGACGGGAGCGGCTTCGCAGTGACGCGCTCGCGCGAGACCGGCGCCGACCGGGACGCGGCACGCATCGAGGCGATGCTCTGCGTTCCGGGCGCGCAGCCCGAGCGGGCCCTCCAGCAGGTCTGCAGGACATCCATCATTCGCGACGAATGGATCGCTGCGCTCAGCCTCGACCTGACGGAAACGCAACGGTTCGAGTTCGTGCGCGCGGCGCTGGGCGCCATCGAGGGTCCGGATTACGCCGCCAAGGCTCGCGAGGCCCTGTCCTCCGCCGAGGCCGTACACAATGCCGCCGCGCAGGCCTATGAGGAGGCGCGCGCACGTCTGACCGCGGCGCTGACCGACTTGGAGCAGATCCGGGACGTCGCCCTGCAGGCCGGGGACGTCGCGGCCGTCCTTGCCACCCTGGACGAGCTTACGCCTGGGGCCGGCCCCGACCTGGGAGCTCGGGTCGCGGCAGCTCGGAAGACGCTGGCCGGGCGCCGTTCGAACCTCGGCGAGATGGGATGGGTCGCCGACGAGGCTCGCGCGGTGGCCGCATTGCGCGACACGGTCGCGCGACACGGCGACAGCGCAGGCCGGGACGCGGTGGCGGTGGCCGAAGCCGAGGTCGCGGTCCAGGAAGCCCGCCGCCAGCTGCAGGCCGCCGAGGCGCGCCTGGACCGTGAACAGGAAAGCGACGGCCTCGCCGCGTCGCTCGCGATCCTGGTCGATCACGGCAGCCGGATCGGCCTGCATGACGACCGTTGCCCGCTATGCCGCGCGCCGCAGGGCGCCCCCGAGTTCGAGACGGGGCTCGCATCCGCGCGCCAGCGCCTCGCCGCCCGGCGGTCGGCAGTGCCGGAGGCGCGAGGCGAGGTCGCGGCGGCCCGAACCCGGGTCGAGGATGCCGGCGAGATCCTGAAGCAGGCCGAGACGGTCGTCCATCGCCTCGCGTCCGCCCAAGCCGAGCTGGAAGCCCGGGAAGAGGCGCTTTCGGCCGAGCTCGTGCGACGTTCCCTGGATGGAGAGCTGGCCTACGACCCAGAGGCCCTGGAGGAGGTGGTGGAGGCCGAAAGGAGTCGGTTGATCGACCTGGAACGGAGCATCCTCACCTTGGAAGCTTCGCAGGCGGTGGAACGCGTAACGGAGCTCGAAGCGCGCCTCGAAGCGCTTCGGGCAGAGGCCGACGACGCGAGCGACCGGCTCGCGCGCGCCCACGCTGCGGTGACGACCGCCCGGACGCTGGATCGTACGGTCCGCAGGACGAATGCCGAGATCATCGGCGAGCGCCTGGCGGTTATCAGCCCGCTGCTGAACGAGCTGTACCAGCGGCTTCGCCCGCATTCCGAGTGGCGGACCATCGATTACGGCATACGCGGCGACGTCAGGCGTTTCCTGAGCCTGCGGGTCGGCAACGGCTTGAACCCGCAATTCGTGTTCAGCAGCGGGCAGAGGCGTGCGGCCGGGCTGGCCTTCCTCCTCTCCGTTCACCTGTCCCGGCCATGGTGCAATTGGCGGACGCTCATGCTCGGCGACCCGGTCCAGCACATCGATGATTTCCGGGCCTTGCACTTGGTCGAGGTCCTGTCGGCCCTGCAGCGGTCGGGCCGGCAGATCGTCTGTGCCGTCGAGGATCCGTCGTTGGCGGAATTGCTGTGCCGGCGCCTCATGAGCGAGCCCACGGCGCTCGGTCGCCGCCACGACCTGGATCTTGTTCCCGGCGGGGGTGCCTCGGTCACTCGCTCGACGGACATCGAACCAGCCATGGTCGGCGTGCTCAGGAGGGCAAGGGACCTGAGCGCGGCGAGCTGAGACGGCCTCGATGACCGACGGCGTCGGGGCTGTGCCCGCCCAGGACCGGTGTTTCGACCCGCGGTCCCCGATTTCGTGACCTCGGAAGGAAGAGGGCAGGGAGCTCGACGACCGCCTCGCAAACGCTCCCCGCTCTCCGCAGACCCCGTCCGACGTGGGTGTCGCCCTGCCCGTCGAAAGCGGAGAGCATTCCTGCGCGCGGCAATTCCGGGGAGTGGATGCCCGATCAGGCCGCGAAACCGAAAAGGTTTCGTCCCGGCCAGCGGTCCTGGCTCAGGCCCAACACGGGAATCATCATGTCCGCAGAGGGGCGGCGCGGTCACGGGCGCCCCTCTGCGGAGGCCACCCCCTCTGCGGAGGCCACCGGCTTCAAGCACATCCCGGGCGTGAGGACAGGCTTCCCTGACAATCGGGATAAGCTCTCTTGAGTGCGTACCATTGGCAGGGCCGTAAATCGGGACACGCTTTCATGATAGTCTGCCTCGGCTGTCCCAGCCGTCCGGCTCGCCTCGTCCCGAGGCGGCTTCCTCGTGCATGCCGGGCCGCCGTCCAGATCATCGTGGAGCGGCCGATCCGAACACGTGAGGACCGCAGCGACGGTATCGGCGAAGCCAGCCGAGCCGACCGCCAGGGCGCCTCCTCGGACCTGAACGATCAGGGCGCTCGACCGGATGCCCCCGGCGTTGGGGGCCGGTGGTGTCCTCGCGGCCATTCCGAAAAGAAAGTACGGCAACCCGAAGGGCATGGTCCGGTCCGCAGATCACGCTAAGGACGCGGTCTGGACCCATCGGCCCTATGATCGAGCCGGCATCGGGTTTGATGCCGGCCTCTGTTTCCAAGGGTTGGACCAGGCATCCGCGCCTGGGCATGTCGGGTCTAGGGAGCGAGGCGGATCACGTTCCCTACAAATCGGGATAAACTTAAATGAGACCGCCCCTCCAGAGGTAACAGAAATCAAGACAAATTCTCATGTTAGCGTGCACCAAGGCGGGTTGTCGGATCTGCTGCGGACTGTGCTGCGCAGATTCTTTTCCGGAACCAGGCTGTGGTACTGCCGCCTCAATCCGAAAAACCGTGACGGTGAGACGGTGAGACGGTGAGACGAGGGCAATTTGTTATCCTCCGAGCCATCGCGGAAGCCGCAGTCGGTCGAGAACACGGAAACGCGAAGCTGAGCGGACGTGAGGGGCCGTTCGCGAACAAGGTCAAACTTCTCTGTAAGCACGGATCTGTATGGACAGAGTTCCGTGTGCTTTAGGCCAAGCTCATTTGAGAGCACTCCCTGTGGGGATTCCTCAAATCAGGACAAGCTTTGCCGAGAAATGACAGCCGGACCGTCCCGACAAACTGCGCCGTCCGCTTCGCAAGGAAGCGGGCGGCGCGTCGCATGTTCAGCCGGCCTTTGCCCGCCGGACTGTGTTTCCGACGAGCTGTTCTACCCTCCGTGTCATCCAGAGGTGGCGCGCGAGTCGACTGACGGCGCTGGCCTCCGCGTCGGGCATTTCGGACAGGACTGCCGACCGGCAGTGACAGTCGCGCACATTTGACTCCCGGCTTTTGGCTCCGGTTCAGTCGCAGCAAACGATCTTAGGAGATTGCAAACCCCGGACGGGAGCGATCGCTCGGATCTCAAGACGATCTAGAGCCATCTTCGCGGCCATCGAACTGAACATCTGTTTTTATTGCCGCTCCATTGCGACTTGCCGCATCGTACACTTGAAGCGCGCTGACACGATGCTAGATCGACAGAGCATTTCGGGCTCAGTTCGGCAACGCGATCACCCTCGATGAAGATCTCGATCAAGGCTCGGCTCATTGCGCTCCTCGCGATGCTGGGCGCTCTCCTCTTTTCGTCGGTCGCGCTCGGAACCTATGCGTTGCGCAGCAACTCCGAGAGCCTGGAGACCATCTTCAAAGATCGGGTTGTGCCGCTCAGCCAGTTCAGCATGCTGCGGGATGCGTACGACGCCATCCTTGTCGTGGTGCGCACGGTCGATACGCCCGCGGCCGATAAGGTCGCGGCTGCTGAGGTTGTGGATCGAGAGCTCGCGCGCGCGAAGCGGGTCTGGACCGAATACCTGGCCACCTATCTGACACCGGAAGAGCAGCAGCTGATCGCGGACCTCGAGCCCCAGCTTGAACGAAACGCGGCCATCCTCACCGGCCTCAGCCGAGCGGCCAGAGCGCAGGAGCCGGACGCGATCGCGGCCGCAAAGGCCGAGCTGCTCAACGCCATGGGGCCGACGTCGACCGGCGTCAGCAAGCTGACCGACCTGCAAGTCCGCGAGGCCCGCGCCGAATTCGATCGCGCGGACGCAATGGCGCAGCGCCTTCGGATCCTGCTCCTCATCATGCTCGCTGCCGCCGCGATCGCCGTCGCGTACGGCGTCGTCGTGGTCCTCGTCCAGGTGACGCGGCCCATCGGCGAGACGACAGCGACGATGACCCGCCTCGCCTCGGGGGATCTCACAGTCCGCGTCGGCGGTGCGGAGCGCCACGACGAGATCGGCGCCATGGTCAAGGCCGTCCAGGTCTTCAAGGATGCCCTCGTCGCCAAGCGCGCGGCGGACGACGCGGCCGCAACCGAGCAGGCGGTGAAGACCCGTCGCGCGGAAACGCTCGATCGCGCCACGCAAGCGTTCCGGCTCCAGGTCGAACGCATGACGCACACGCTCGCGAATGCCGCCGGCGAGATGGAGGCTGCGGCCCGGGTCATGAGCCGCAATGCCGATCAGACCGCCGCCCAGTCGGTCAATGTCTCGTCGGCAGCCGAGCAGACGTCCGCGAACGTACAGACCGTGGCGGCAGCCAGTGAAGAGCTGGCGGTCTCGATCGGCGCGATCAATGGCCAGATCGCTCGGTCCACCGACATGGCGGAACGGGCCGCCGCCGATGCCGCCGAAACGAACACGCTGGTGATGGGGCTGGCCGACGGCGCCGAACGGATCGGGACCGTGATCAGCCTGATCTCCGGCATTGCCGCGCAGACCAGCCTGCTGGCCCTCAACGCGACCATCGAGGCCGCCAGGGCCGGGGAGGCCGGGCAGGGCTTCGCGGTGGTGGCGGGCGAAGTCAAGGACCTGGCGGCCCAGACAGCCAAGGCGACGGAGACGATCGCCGCACAGGTCGCGGCCATCCAAGGCGAGACCCACCGTGCGGTCAATGCCATCCAGGCCATCACGACCGTGGTCCTGGATCTCAGGACGATCGCCGTCGGCGTAGCGGCCTCGATGGAAGAGCAGGGGGCGGTCACGCAGGAGATCGTGCGCAACGTCAATCAGGCCGCGGACGGGACTCAGGCGGTCACCCTCAATATCGGCGCCGTGACCCAGGCCGCGGCGGAGACCGGCACCGCCGCAGCCCAGGTGCTGGAAGCCGCCTCGGACCTGTCACGGCAGTCGGGCGAACTCAGCACCGCGGTCACGGAGTTTCTGGCGGCGGTTCACGCAGCGTGACGGCTCCTCAGGCCGGACCGTCCGGCAGGCGCATCAAAGGCTCGCCCATGCGCAGGCGCGCGCCCTCGCGCAGGGCCGGCCAGAGCGTGAAACCCGGTGGCGCGAGCACCACGATGGTCGATCCGTGCTCGAACCAGCCCATCTCCGCGCCCTTGCGGAGCCGGGTCGTGCAGGGGAGCGTCCGGCCTCTCGTAGACCGCAGATCGACCGCCTCCGGGAGAAAGCCGAGACGCAGACCCGCCACCAGGATCGCGGCCACCGGCACCAGCGTGACGGGATGGCCGCGCTCGCCCACGCGCAGACGCAAGACCGCCCGCTCGTTGCGGCAGAACAGGGCCTCGACGCGCTTCAGCGCGATCGGGTTCACGTTCCAGGTGTCGCCCCAGATGTGCCGGACCGAATCGACGCGCAGGTCATGCGGCGCGTGGAAGCGATGGTACATCCCGGCGGTCAGGCGCAGGGTCGCGTAGGTGCCGCCCTCATGAAGGCGCGACAGCGCCTCATCGCCGCCGAGCAGGTCCGCGAGCCGGTAGGACAGGCCCTTGATCTGGTACAGGCGTCCCGCCTCGATCCGCCCGTGCGCACCCAGGATCGCGTCGCTCGGGCTCGTCAGGATCGCGGGATCGGCCTCGACCGGCCGGGCGCCGGGTCGCAGGGCGCGCACGAAGGCCGCGTGGAGGCTCGGGAACCGCGTGTCCCGCGCGTCGCTGAGATCGACGTCGCAGAACAGGCGCCACGTCGCGATCGAGAGATCGCGCACCCAGGGCTGCTCGATGCGGCTGAACCAGCCCATGAAGCGGGTGGCGAGGCGACGGGGAATGCGGTTGGTCAGGAGGAAGTTCAGATCCTCCTGCGCGCCCACGCGCGCCAGGGCCGAGCGCAGCCGCGATCCGGGAACCGTCATCATGCCGTGAACCGCCTCCGATAGGCGGCGGGGCGATGTCTGCCCTCCTCGCCGCCCTGTCCGCCACCACTGCCGTCGCGCTCCTCGCCCTGCCGCGGGCGGCGCAGCGCCTGCAGCTGTCCCGGGCGAAGCACCCCTCGCTCACCGGCCATGGGCGGATGGCGCGGCGCGTCGCAGGGCTGATCCCGCACTACGCCTATTCCGAGCACGCCTTCTTCCGCTCCGACGATCCGGACGAGGCCGTAGCCCTGCGCCGCGAGGCGGGGTTCGCGCGGCTCGCCGACCTGTTCCGCGCGCGCTTTCCCCGGACCCGGGCCGAGACCGCAGCTGTTCGCGACGGCCTGTCGGACCTCCAGTTCACCGGGCTCTACCGGGTGCCGTTCCAGTATGCCCGGCACGTCCGCGATCACCTGGGCACCGGTGCCTTCGCGGCCGCTTCCGAAGGCGTGACCGTCACGGATCTCGACGGGAACGTGTTCTACGACCTCGCCGGCTCCTACGGCGTGAACCTGTTCGGGGTCGATTTTTACCGAGCCTGCCTGGAGGAGGGGGCTGCGCGAGTCTCGGCGCTCGGCCCCGTGCTGGGCCCGCTCCATCCGGTCGTCACCGGCAACGTGGCGCGGCTGAAGGCGCTCTCGGGCCTCGGCGAGGTGTCGTTCCACATGTCCGGCACCGAGGCGGTGATGCAGGCGGTGCGGCTCGCTCGCTATCACACCGGCCGGCGACGCATCGTGCGCCTGTGCGGCGCATATCACGGCTGGTGGGGCGAGGTGCAGCCGGGCATCGGCAACCCGGTCCCGACGCGCGACACGCTGACTCTGGCCGACATGTCCGAGCGGACCTTGCGGGTGCTGTCGACGCGCCGGGACGTCGCCTGCGTGCTGGTCAACCCGCTCCAGGCCCTGCATCCCAATGCCGGGGCGCCGGCCGATTCCGCGCTGGTCGACAGCGCCCGCAAGGCGGCCTTCGACCGGGCCGCCTACACACGGTGGCTGCACGAGCTGCGGGCGGTTTGCACGGCCCGCGGCATCGTGTTGATCCTCGGCGAGGTCTTCCTGGGCTTCCGCTTGGCCCGCGGCGGGGCGCAGGACTATTTCGGCTTGCGCGCCGACATGGTCACCTACGGCAAGACGCTGGGCGGCGGCCTGCCGGTCGGCGTCCTGTGCGGCCGTGCCGAGCTCATGCGCCGCTACCGGGACGACCGACCGGTCGACATCTGCTTCGCGCGAGGCACCTTCAACGCCCACCCCTACGTGATGGGTGCCATGAGCGCGTTCCTCGACCGCCTGGACACGCCTGAGGTCGCCGGGCTGTACCGCGGCCTCGACGCGACCTGGGATGCGCGGGCGGCGCGCCTCAACGGGATGCTTGCGGAAGCGGGTCTGCCGGTGCGGGTGGCCCACATGTCCACGGTCTGGACGGTCCTGTACACCAAGCCGTCCCGCTACAATTGGATGCTGCAATTTTACCTGCGCGCCGAGGGGCTGGCCCTGTCGTGGGTCGGGACCGGCCGGATGATCTTCAGCCTCGCTTATGACGATGCCGCCTTCGCGGCCGTCGCGGACCGGTTCGTGGCGGCGGCGCGCGCCATGCAGGCGGATGGCTGGTGGGACGGGACGGCGCCCAGCGACAAGGCGATCCGTAGGTCGATCCTGCGCGAGGTCGCGGCGGTCAGGCTGGGCGGCTGGCTGGGACTGCGCGCGCCGAACCAGGCCTGATCCAAGCGCGCCGGGCCGATACGCGGCCCGGCGCATGGATCCTTATTCAGGCGCCGCGCTCGTGCGGCTCGTGATCCTCGACCCACTCGCCGTGCAGCAGCGCCAGGGGCGCCCTGTGATAGAGCTTGATGTCGTGGAACGGGTCGGTGAGGATCTTCGCCACCCACACCAGGCCGGTCTGCATGTCGCGCTGGACGAACAGCTGGACCATGCGGAACAGCAGGCCCGCGATGGCGAGCCACAGCCAGATCCAGCCGATATTGCGGATCAGATCGGTCGTGGTCTGATGCGGCGCGATCAGGCCGAACAGGCTCGGATCGAAGTAGAGCGGCAGCGGCGAGAGGGCCCAGATCGCCAGCAGCACGATCTTGCGCTGAAGGTTGTAGCCGACCTTGATCTCCTCTTTGTGCTCGTGGGTGGCCTCGTTGACGTGATCATAGCCCTTCGGCTCGAAGAACAGGTGTCCCGCCTGCCGGGAGGTCATGGCCAACAGCCAGCCGATCAGCGCGGCCGTTGCCGGATCCTTGAACGCCAGCGCGTACGCCACCAGGAAGCTGATCGCGCTGACCACGTGCAAGCTCTGGTTGACGCGGTTGTGGTGGTAGTAACGGTGGTCGTCCCAGCGCTGGACGCGCAGCGCCTCCAGAAAGCTCGCCATGATGTGCTTCCCCGATCGGATCATTGTGGGCAGGTGAGAGACTTTGCGCGGCCTCAGGCGTCGCGCTTGCGCAGGCGGACCAGCGAGAAGTGCCCGAGCGGCGGCAGCGCCCGGCGCTCGACAATCTCGACCGGGGCCTTGGCGGCCCAGGCGGCGTAGCGGTGCCAAGCAAATTCGGTCCGCCAGCCGAGGCGGCTCGTCACCGGGGCCAGGGCGTGCTCGACGGCCCGGCGCAGGCCGGCCTCGGCGCCGATCCGGGTGGTGATGACGATCTCCCCGCCGGGGCGCAGCACGCGGGCGAACTCGTCGAGGGCCGCCTCGGGGTTGGGCACCGCCGTGACCACATATTGCGCCACGACCACGTCGAAGGACGCATCCTCGAAATCGAGGTGCTCCGCATCCATGACGGCGAGGCGCTCGACATTGCGCAGGCCGAGCCGCGCGACCCGCCGGCGCGCCTTTTCCAGCATGGGCGCCGAGATATCGATCCCGACGATGCTGCGGGCCCGGCGATAGGCCGGCAGGGAGAGGCCCGTCCCGACGCCGACCTCCAGGATCCGGCCGCCGACCCGCTCGGCCGCGGCTGCCGCTAGGGTCCGCCCCTGCGCGAAGACCGGTCCGAAGACCAGATCATAGACCGGTGCCCAGCGGCCATATGCCTTGGCGACCCCGTCGCGGTCGAGGTCGGGACCGAGCGAGGCCGCGCGCGATGAGCCGGTGCCGTGCATTCCGAGGGCCATGATTGTCCTGTCTCGCTGTCTGTCAGGTCGGCGTGCCTGCGCCGCTCCGCGAGCGCTGGTCCTTGCAGCGCGTGGCGCGGGTCAGTACCTTTTGAGGGACGATGGTCCCTGCGAAGGCAGGCCGGATTTCGGAAGCATGGCCGCTCTCGCGAAGAACCCGGGAGCCGGTCAGGAGAGACGAAGCAACGGAAGGCGCCGCATTGGCCTGCAGGTTGTGAAGCCCACACCGGTTCTCCAGCAAAATCTTTCCGCCGGCAAAGCTATGACTGTCGTTTGACAGGGTTGTGACAGTAAATTCGCAGATTTCCGCTCGATAAAGTTCGTTGGCAAAGCGTTCGGCAATTCGGCCGCCTCGAATGAGAACGCTGCAACACTGTCGTTGATGAAACTTGGTGTGCGGGCGCACGCCCGGCGCGAGCAGAAGCGCGACACGTCTTGTTCATGATGCGGACAGGGCTTGGCCGCTGCCATCTCGCCGTAAAGCCGCGAATGCGCGATGATTTGAAGACCTGACGGCCGGAGGTCGCGCCTTCGACATCTTCTCGCCCTGATATCGGCGAGATGTGACCCGGTATCGCCATGAGGACGGGGCGCGGTTGCGCGCCAAGGAGTGTTTCGCGTGACAGACAAGATGCGGCGTCAGACCCTGGCGGTGGCGGCAATCGCCGGGCTCGCCTTCAGCGCCGGCCAGGTCCAGGCGGCCCAGTGCGGCAGCAACGCGGCCGGCTTCGAGACCTGGAAGCGGCAATTCTCCGAGGAGGCGCGCGGGCGGGCCAGCGCGGCGAGCACTGGCGGCGCTCCAAAATACCACCTACTCCACGGCCACCATCTCGGCCGATCGCGGGCAGCACAGCTTCAAGCTGTCGCTGGAGCAGTTCCTCGCCAAGCGTGGCGGTCCGGCGATCGTCTCGCGCGGCCGGGCGCTCAAGCGGCAGAACGCGGCCCTGTTCGACTCGATCGAGCAGCGCTACGGCGTTCCGCCGGGCCCGCTCCTGGCGATCTGGGGCATGGAGACCGGCTTCGGCGCGGTGCGGGGCAACGTCAACACGCTTTCGGCCGTTGCGACGCTCGCCTACGATTGCCGCCGGTCTGAGTACTTCACCGACCAGCTCTACGCCGCCCTGACGCTGATCGACCGAGGTCTGCTGACGCCGAGCACCCGCGGCGCGGCCCACGGCGAGGTCGGCCACACGCAGTTCCTGCCGAAGAACGTGCTGGCCTACGGCACCGGCGACCTGAACAATGTCGGCGCGGCCCTGTCGTCCACCGCCAACTTCCTGAAGGCGCATGGCTGGCGCGCGGGTGCGGGCTACCAGCCGGGCGAGCCGAACTTCGCGGCGATCCAGGGCTGGAATGCCGCTCCGGTCTACGAGCGGGCGATCGCGCTGCTCGGACGTCAGATCGACAACGATTAATGGTCATCGGCCGCCTATTCGGCGGCCGAAACCCTCGGGAAGAGGTTCGATCTCGCCCGAAAATGGTCCCACTCGATCCAAGATCGACCATGGAGCCGCCCCAGAAAAGCCGGCCCGGCCCCGCTGTTTCACGGTGAGCGGGGCCGGTCGGTCCGTCGCGATTTCTCGGGATTTGCCCGTCGGGGTTGCGATGATTGGTCGAGTGTCCGCTCCGCGACGAGGAGCCTGGGCAACACATGGCCACCGATTCCGTGCCGCTGGACGGTTCTGAAACCCGGAGTGCGCGCCGCTCCTGTGCGGCGCCCCTCGCGGTGCTGACCGGGGCGCTGGTGATGGCTGCCGTCGGAAGCGGCCACCTGCATCGCGGGGCGCCGCCCGACGAATCGCCGAACAAGACGGCCGCATCCGTCGCGCCCGCCGAACCGCTGGAGGAGTCGCCGCGCGCGGAGGCTAGGTCCGACGCGCCGCCTCTTGAGGCGCCCGCCGTTGAGGCCTGGCGCGATGCCTCCGCTGGCTCTCTGTCGCGCTGGGCCTGGGCGCAGATCGCACTGCCCGCAATTCCGCCGTCACCCGATAGCGCTACTGAGGCGGACGCCCAGAGTGCCGCGCCGCCGCGCGAGGCGATGATCATTCCTCTCCCGGTCCCGCGTCCGCCCGAGTTTCGAACCCCGGGAGGCTCCGGTTACGCCCGCAGGTCGGACCGGCGGATGGCGCGCCGCGAGCAGCCGGCCGCCCAGCCGGTCGCGCCGCCGAGCGACGAGCGCTCGTTCCTCGAGAAGCTGTTCGGCATCGAGCAAGGCCCGGCCCTGGCCTACACGGCGCTGGAGAGCAAGCCGGCAGATCTCGTGCCGCAGCGGCGCATCTCGCCGCCGCTCCCCCTGTCCCGGGAGCCGAGTGCCTCGGCCGGAGTCGCGGTCTACAACATCGCCGCACGCACGGTGACGCTGCCGAACGGCGAGCGCCTGGAGGCGCATTCCGGCCTCGGCGAAGGCCTGGACGAGCCCCGTCTGGTCAATGTGCGGATGCGCGGCCCGACCCCGCCCGGCACCTACGACCTGACCGAGCGCGAGGCACTGTTCCACGGCGTGCGGGCGATCCGGCTCTCACCGGTCGGCGGCAGCGAGGCCGTCTACGGCCGTGTCGGCCTGCTGGCCCACACCTACATGCTGGGACCGCGCGGCGATTCGAATGGCTGCGTGTCGTTCCGCGATTACGACCGCTTCCTCCAGGCCTTCCTGCGGGGCGAAGTCCAGCGCCTCGTGGTCGTGTCCGGCACGCAGGATCCGCTCCCGACGGTCGCGGATGGCGGCGGACGCACCCGAATGGCCCGCGCCGGCAACTGAGAGCGCGCCGGCAGGCGTGCAGATCCGGTCTGGCTGCCAAGCGCGTGCAGTGGTTGGACGGGCGGACGCCTGTCCGCATAGCGGCGCTGCGCGATCCCGCGCCCCCTCTGCAGCGTCGTGGTCGAAGCATGCGCATCTCGAGATCTGTCGCCAGGGCCTTTCAGGTCTCGTTCCTCCTGACCCTTGCGCTGGGCGGTCCCGCGGCGCTGGGTGCGCCCGATCAGACCGACCGGCCGTCGCCCCAGGCCGGCCCTTCCCTTGCCGAGCAGATCGTCGGGACGTGGGAGCTCGTCTCCTACCGGGTCGAGGACAAGGAGACGGGCAAGATCGTCGACGCGATGGGCAGCGCACCGCGCGGGCGCGTCATCTTCACCCGTGACGGCTGGGTCGCGTTCAATCTCGAAGGCAGCGACCGCAAGCCGGCAGCCTCGGAGGCCGATCGCGCGGCGCTGATGAAGACCCTGGTCGCCTATATCGGCCGCTACCGAATCGAAGGCGATCAGTGGGTTACCGCTGTGCAGACCGCCTGGGCGCCGGAATGGGTCGGCACCGAGCAGAGACGGTCGATCACGATCGACGGGGCCTATGCCGACGTCGTCACGCCCTGGCGGGCGATGCCGAACTGGGATGAGGGCCGCCTCTCGCGCAGCATTATCCGGTTCAAGCGCGCCCCGTAGCGAACTTTGGGGATTGCAGGCCGGGCGTTTGGGGTCGGTCGGCGGGCAGCCGTTTCGGCTCATGCGGCTCAGCCGAGACTGAGCAGGACCAGATTTCCGCCCACGGACGACAACGCCGTCGTTCCGGGACTGCGAAGCAGGGCCCGGAACCCAGATCCGCCGACAGTGCCCTGCAGGCACGCGGTGTGGGTCTGGCTTCCGGGCTCGCCTGCGGCGCCCCGGAATGACAAGGCGGGTGTTGCGAAGCCCATCGGGCCTTTGATCCGGTTTGCGCCTGAGGCCACCGAGTGACGGACCCTCTCCGTCATCACGAGCGCAGCGAAGTGACCCAGGGTCGCGCGACCTCGGAGAGCTTGGCGCTGCCCTGGATTGCTTCGCTCCGCTCGCAAAGACGGTGAGGCCGACGCAATCACCGCGACTCGGTATCAGAGCCGGTGCTGATCCACAGGCGGATAGCGCAGCAGTTCCGGTCCGCCGCGCGCGGGCGGCAAGTCTCTCGCAGTCCACGGAGAATCCAACGCGACGCGCGCATGTCTTCGTCGGCACGGGTCCGGGATTCGAACGAGCCTGACAAGGCTGTGCCCTTTGCAACCCAGGCCGAGATTGTCGTTTCCGACCCCATCCTCTATGAGGCCGGCATCGAACCGCCGAGCCGGACCGGCCAGCATCTTCTCGACCCCGACGGCCGCTCTCCTGCCGGTCGAACCATATCCTGGCGGGGGTTGAGGGGAGAGATCGTCGATCCGGCCAATGCTGCCACGCGCCGCGCTCCTTCGAGCATCGGCGCGCGCGCCGGAAACCCCCTGTCTGCCGAAACGGGTCCGCCAAGAGACCTCGGCTGGCGGCTTCTGTCCTGAGGAAACGATCCTGAAGGCTTGGCGGTGAGCGCAGTGCCTCGCCCCCCTGATACGCCTTCCCGTACGCGGACCTGCTCGCCGAGCAGGCCCGGTACGCAAACAAGGGATCCGGCCATGCGTGCCGACGACAAGAACCAGCACCTGCGCAACCTGCAGCCGCAGGCAGCGCTGCCCCTGAGCCGGCGGCAGATCCTCGGCACCGCGGCGGCCGGTCTCGCGGCGGCGCTGCCGGGGTCCTTGGCCCTGGCCGAGGGCGTCGACAGCCGGGTCGACGTGCTGCTGATCGGCGGCGGCATCATGAGCGCGACGCTCGGCGTCTGGCTGAACGAGCTGGAGCCGAACTGGTCGATCGAGATGGTCGAGCGCCTGGATCAGGTGGCTCTGGAGAGCTCCAACGGCTGGAACAATGCCGGCACCGGCCACTCGGCCCTGGCCGAGCTGAACTACACGCCCGAGAAGAAGAACGGGCAGATCGAGATCGCCAAGGCAGTGGAGATCAACGAGGCCTTTCAGGTCACCCGTCAGTTCCTGGCCTATCAGGTCAAGACCGGCGTGATGAAGGACCCGCGCTCATTCATCAACGCCACGCCGCACATGAGCTTCGTCTGGGGCGACGATAACATCGCCTATCTGCGGAAGCGTTGGGAGGCCCTAAAGGCGAGCCCGCTCTTCGCCGGCATGGCGTATTCCGAGGATCCGGAGCAGCTGCGCAAGTGGGTGCCCCTGATGATGGAAGGGCGCGACCCGAAGCAGAAGGTCGCCGCCACCTGGTCGCCGCTCGGCACCGACTGCGAGTGGGGCGAAGTGACCCGCCAGTACGTGGCCTACTTGCAGAAGCAGCCGAGCTTCCAGCTCCGGCTCTCGACCGAGGTCGAGACCATCACCAAGAACGTCGACGGCTCGTGGCGCGTGACCGCCAAGAACCTCAAGGACGGCAGCCGCCGGACGGTCGACGCCAAGTTCGTGTTCATCGGTGCCGGCGGCGGCGCCCTGCACCTGCTGCAGAAATCCGGCATCCCGGAAGGCCAGGATTATGCCGGCTTCCCCGTGGGCGGCTCGTTCCTGATCAACGACAATCCCGACGTCGCCACGCTCCACCTCGCCAAGGCCTACGGCAAGGCGTCGGTCGGCTCGCCGCCCATGTCGGTGCCGCATCTCGACACACGAGTCCTCGGCGGCAAGCGCGTGATCCTGTTCGGGCCCTTCGCGACCTTCTCGACCAAGTTCCTGAAGGAGGGCTCCTACTTCGACCTCCTCAGCTCGACCACGACCAGCAACATCTGGCCGATGATGAAGGTCGGCGTCGGCGAATTCCCGCTGGTCGAGTACCTCGCCGGGCAGCTGATGTTGTCGGATGACGACCGGATCGCGGCGCTGCGCGAATACTTCCCGAAGGCCAAGAAGGAGGAATGGCGCCTCTGGCAGGCGGGTCAGCGCGTGCAGATCATCAAGCGCGACGCGGACATGGGCGGCGTGCTGAAGCTCGGGACCGAGATCGTCAACGCCAAGGACGGTAGCATCGCGGCGCTGCTCGGAGCCTCCCCCGGCGCGTCCACGGCGGCGCCGATCATGTTGCAGGTGCTGGAGAAGGTCTTCGCCCGGAAGGTCGCCACGCCAGAATGGCAGGCTAAGATCCGCGAGATCGTCCCAAGCTACGGCACCAAGCTCAACGACGATCCCGACCGCGTCGCGCAGGAATGGGCCGACACGAGCGTGCAGCTCCAGCTCCCGACACCCCCGCAGATTGACCGGACACTGCTGAAGCCGGTCTCGACCGGCAGCACCGTGCTGAACAGCAGTGCCACGCCGGTCAAGGAGCCTGTCCACGACCTCGCACCGTGAGCGCACGGGCGCGGCCCGCACAGGGCTGCGCCCGGCCCCGGTCACACCTGACGCTTCGCGACGCGCCCGCAGTCCTTCAGATTCCGAGCCGTCCAAGAGCCGGCAGCTTGATCCCCGGCCGGCGCAGATCGATCCCCGCCACGCCCCCGAGCAGGTTCACTTCGAGTCCCTCGACCCAGCCGAGCGTCAGGCCGGCATAGCCGCCGAGATTGATCCGGATGCCGGTGCCCGACGGCGTCCGGCCGATCCAGCGGCCATCGTAGGGGAAGTCCTTGCCGATCGCCGTGGTCGGCAGCGTGGCCCGCATCTCGGGAACCGCCGCCATGATCGCGGCGACGAACGTGTTCGAGTTCGGACCCGGCCAGACGACGTAGTCGCCGGGGCGGGCGAAGCGGTACTCGGCCACGGCCTTGCGGATCCGCGGCAGCATGGCCTCGGCCTCGGGACCGTCCGCGGCGAACACCACGTCGGGCGGGTTCCCGAACCAGCGGCCATCGGGCACGAACCGGTCGACCCAGATCGGCTGGCCCCAGGCGGTGTAGTCGAACCGGCGATAGCTGCGTTCGTCGCGGCCCTTGATGACGATCCAGCTGTGCGTCGCGACGATGCCGCGCCAGCTGACGGTCCGGGCGGAGAAGATGCGCACCACCGCGCCGGGATGCCGATCCGCCGGCGGCAACAATCCCGCGCTCGACCGGTCGGCGAGCCGCCAGTCGCCGCTCGCGCGCAACCAGTAGAGCGTGGCCGAGATGGCGATCGGCACAAGGAAGAAGGCAACCAGCGCGAGAAGCGCGATCCGGAAGAAGGTCACGGGCGGGCCGAGGCAGGGGCGGGAGACCGACCCCATGTGGGGATCGATCGGCCGCGCTTGAATGCGACCGGACGGTCCATTCTCGCGTGGTCAGCTATGCACCGCGCCCGGGAGGTCGCGCGAGCGCGTCCAGCAACAGCGTCGCGGCGAGGAGGTCGGCACAGCCGCCCGGGCTGAGGCGCGCCGCGACGAAGGCTCGGTGGATCGCGACGGCCCGATCGCGCCAGCCGGGCGCCGCGATGCCGCCCTCGGCCATGAAATCGGCGGCCGCCGACCGGGCGCCGGCCAGCCCTTCCGCTCCGCCGCGGTGCAGCAGATTGGTGTCGTCGACAACCGCCAGGAGGGCGAAGAAGCACTGGACCCGAGCCGCCTCGGCATCGCCGGGTGCGCAGCCGCGGCCGTGGCGCAGGGCCGGCAGGCCGACGCTGCGGATCGTCGGGAACCCGGCCGCCGCCTCGGCACTCGCCCCGCCGACGCCGTAGCGGCGCGCCGCCCGTCCGCCGTGGCTCACCGGCGAGGCCGGCGCCTCGGCGATCGCGTCGCCCCAGCGGTGGCGCACGGTGTCGGCGCAGGCTTCAGCCGTTTCGGGCGCTTCGCCGATCGCGCCCGCCGCCGCGCAGATCAGGCCCAGCGAGAAGATCGCGCCGCGATGGGCATTGATGCCGGAGGTGGCACGCATCATCGCGGCTTCGGCCCGCATCCCGATCGTCCGGAGCTGCGCCATGGCGGCAGCCCGCGCACCGGCCTCGACCAGCTCGGCGAAGTACGGCCGGATCGCCGCCGCGCTCCGGCGCAGGGTGTCGGCATCCATGTCGTCGTGGCTGCCGGAATCGACCGGGCTGACGAGTCCCGGCTTCGGCCAAGTCTCCAGCTCGCCGATGAGGGCGTCGTGGGCCAGCGCCGCGACCTGCGCGGCCCAATCCGCACCGGAGACCGCGTCTCGCTCGACCGGTGCCGCGAGATCGCGGTGGTGCAGGTGCAGGGCGGAGCTCCTCGCGACGCTCACCCGCAGGACCCGGGACGCGGATGGCATCAGGCTCGTATATCAGAACGGAGCGGTGCCGCACCCACCGGCAATGCGCAGCCCCTGGGCGCCTGCCGCGGTCTCAGGCAGCGGAGGCGACGGCGGGCGAGATCCGTTTGCGCGCCTTCTTGTCCTCGGTGCTGCTGACGAAGGCATGCGCTTCCTCCTTCCGCTCGAAGACATGCGGGGCGACCCCACGCTTGTTCAGCGCCTCCTCCATCTTCAGGCGCAGGAAGGCACTCGTCGCGTAGCGGGTCGTGGTCGCGTAGTAGTTCGCCTGCAGGTACTGAACCATCCCGGCATAGTCGTCGACCAGGTTCTCGTTGAGTCTGAATCCGTCGTGGTTGATCACGGCGTTGACCCGTTGGCCGGCCTTCCGGCAGGCCTCGGCGATGGTCATGCGCAGCTCGTCCATGTCGCCCTTTACCCGGCAGTACCAGCCTTCAAGGTTGACGAAGAGGATGTTGCGCTCGCCGTCGTAGCTGACGCGGGACTTGAGATCGAGGTTGAGCAGGTCCGAAATCAGCTCCATCGGCTCCTCGCGGAAGATCCGCGGATCCATCGGCACCGGGTTCCGCACCACCGGCTTGAAATCCATGTGGGCGAGGATGTCGCGCTCGATGTCGATGCCGGGCGCAACTTCGATCAGTTCGAGGCCCTCCGGGGTGAGCTGGAAGACGCAGCGCTCGGTCACGTAGAGGACCGGCTGGGAGCGCTCGACCGCGTAGGGTCCCGAGAAGGTATTCTGCTGCACATTGCCGACGAACTTGCGGGCCTTGCCCTCGGTCACGATCCGGACCTGGCCGTCGTTGACCGCGATCTCCAGACCGCCCGCCGTGAAGGTTCCGGCGAACACCACGGTTCGGGCGTTCTGCGAGATGTTGATGAAGCCGCCGCAGCCATTCAGCTTGCCGCCGAATCGCGACGTGTTGACGTTGCCGGCCTCGTCGCACTCGGCCATGCCGAGGCAGGTCATGTCGAGACCGCCGCCGTCGTAGAAGTCGAACATCTGGTTCTGGTCGATGATGCAATCGGCGTTCGTGGCCGCGCCGAAGCTCGAGCCGGAGGCCAGCACGCCGCCGACCGCGCCCGCCTCTGTGGTGAGCGTGATGTAGGGAGTGATCTTCTCCTCGTTGGCGACCGACGAGATGCCTTCCGGAGCCCCGACGCCGAGATTGACCACGCCGTTCGGCGGCAGCTCGAAGGCGGCGCGCCGGGCGATGATCTTGCGCTCGTTGAGCGCCATGCGCTTGATCCCGGTGACCGGCACGCGGATCTCGCCGGCGAGCGCGGCGTCGTGCATGACGCCGTAGTTCATCCGGTGCATCTCGGGCTGTGCGACGACGACGCAATCGGCGAGAATGCCGGGTACTCGGACGTCCTTGGGCAGCAAATAGCCGTCATCGGCGATGCGCTCGACCTGCGCGATGACGATGCCGCCGTTGTTGCGGGCCGCCATGGCCTGGGCGAGGCAGTCGAGGGTGAGCGCCTCCTTCTCGTAGGACAGGTTGCCCGACGGATCGGCCGAGGTGGCGCGGATGAAGGCCACATCGATCTTGGTGGCCGTGTAAAACAGCCATTCCTCGCCATCGACCTCCACGAGCTTGACGATGTCCTCGGTGGTCAGCTCATTGACCTTGGCGCCGCCGTGACGCGGATCGACATAGGTCTTGAGGCCGACCTTCGAGAACAGGCCCGGCTGGCCCGCGGCACAGGCCCGGTAGAGCTGCGAGATCACACCTTGGGGTAGGTTATAGCCGCGGATCAGGTTGTCCTGGGCCGCTTTGGCGACTTTGGGCATGCGGCCGAAATTCGCCGCGATCACCCGCGCGAGCAGGCCGTCATGGTGCAGCCGGCCGGTGCCGAGACCTTTGCTGTCACCGGCGCCCGCCGTCATGATCAGGGTTAGCCCGCGCGGCGAGCCGGTCTCGATGTAGCGCCTCTCCAGAGCCGCGTGCAGCGCCTCCGGGATGCAGCTCTGGACGAACCCTGTGGTGGTCACGACGTCGTTCTCGCGGATCAGCGCGATGGCCTCGTCCGCCGAGATGACCTTGTTCTTCCTCATGGAGCCCGTGATCCTCCCTGGGGTCCGGACCGGCAACCTGGCGCAGAGCCGGTCGTCTCCGAGACTGTCATCGGCCGAGTGCGCCCGGCTTGTTTTCGTATGATCGTGTTATTGCAACGCATCAATATTTGCGGCATCGCACGAAGGCGGTGTCGCTCCGGGGACAGTATCGCAAAAGTGCATGGGTTTGCTGCTGAAAAACTCTTCGCTGAACGATCAGAAAAATTGCGCCGCCTCGAGCATCGCCCTGCTCCGCGGCGGCGGCCCGGCAGGCTCATCTCCGCGCATCGTCTGCCGCGCCCGAACCGGTCCTGCTCCGACTGAGGAGCGGCCGAATTCGACGCTTCCGCCATCTCGAAAGCCTGATGAGGCCTGGAACGCGGGAGCAGGAGAATGCGCGTGTCGAACGCTGTGCCCGCGCCGGCTGGACGCCGCCTGAGCGGGCCGATTCCGGAAGCACAGCAGCGCCATCATAGGTTATAATTTCCACAAGCGATTGACGCCCTGCGAACACTTAACATCAGACCGATTTACAATCTTAAAATCGCGATATATAGAACCTGCGTTCTGGGGAGCGTGTTTTAGTCAGGAACACGCCATGACCGATATGACACCGATCGCGGATGAAGCCGCGACACGCTTTGCCTTCAGCCTCCTCCGGAGTGCTTATCTTGATCTCGCGCAGACGCTGCTTCGCATCGAGGCGGAACCGGCGCGCGAGTTGCTGCAGGCCGTCGAGCATCGAATCGCCTACAGGCTCGGCTCTCTGGCGCAGGACGAGTCGGATGGCGCCCCGCAGGAGACGGCGCTCGCCATCGCCGCCGGTCAGGTGCGGGCGGTCCTGCGCGACGCGCAGGGGCGCTGAGTCCGACGCGGCCGGCCTCTTCCGTGCCGGCCGACAGAACAGGCCTCAATCGGCGAAGAAGCGGTTCGCGGGCCGCTTCAGGCCGAGGTGATCGCGCAGAGTGGTGCCCGAATAGGCGGTGCGGAACAGGCCGCGGCGCTGCAGCTCGGGCACCAGGCGGTCGGCCACGTCGTCGAGCCCCTCCGGCACGAAGGGGAACATCACGTTGAAGCCGTCGCAGGCGCGGGTTTCCAGCCACTCCTCCATGCGGTCGGCGACCTGCGCCGGAGTAGCGACCATCTGCAGACCGCCGTAGCCGCCGACCTTGCGGGCGAGCTCCCGCACGGTCGCACCGGTGCGGCGGGCGTAATCGGCGATCTGCGCCTGTCCGCTCTTGCTGGCATTGGTCTCGGGCAGGTCGGGCAGCGGCGCGTCGAGGTCGAAACCCGTGGCATCGACGCCGAGGCGCACCGACAGGTTGGCGAGCCCGCTGTCGGGATGGACGAGATCGTCGAGGCGCGCCTTCTTGGCCTGCGCCTCGGCCTCGGTCTCGCCCAGAACCACGAAGCAGCCGGGCAGGATCTTCAGACCGTCCGGATCGCGCCCGGCCGCCGGCATCCGGCCCTTCACGTCCGCGTAGAAGGCCTGGGCTGCCTCCAGGGTCGAGCCGGAGCCGAACACCATCTCGGCGGTCTCGGCCGCGATCTGCCTGCCCGCCTCCGAGGCGCCGGCCTGGACGATCACCGGCCAGCCTTGAACCGGGCGGGCGATGTTGAGCGGGCCCTTCACCTTGAGGAATTCGCCCCGGTGGTCAAGGACATGGATCTTCGCCGGATCCACGAACAGGCCGCTCTCCGGGTCCATCGGGAAGGCGTCGTCGGCGAAGGAATCCCACAGCCCGGTCACCACGTCGAAGAACTCGCGTGCCCGCGCGTAGCGCGTGGCGTGATCGACATGCGCGTCGCGGCCGAAATTCAGGGCCTCATCCGGGTTGCCGGATGTGACTAGATTCCAGCCGGCCCGCCCGTTCGAGATGTGGTCGAGGGACGCGAACTTGCGGGCGATGTGGTACGGCTCGTTGTAGGTGGTCGAGGCGGTCGCGATCAGCCCGATCCGCTCGGTCAGCACGGCGAGCGCCGGCAGCAGGGTCAGGGGATCGAACGACGTCACGGTGGCCGAGCGGCGCAGCGCCGCCATCGGCATGTTCATCACCGCCAGATGGTCGGCCATGAAGAACGCGTCGAATTTCGCCGCCTCGAGCCGCCGCGCGAACTGCGCCAGATGCGCGAAGTTGAAATTGGCGTCCGGGTAGCCGCCGGGATAGCGCCACCACGCCGTGTGGATCCCGACCGGGCGCATGAACGCGCCGAGATGCAGCTGACGGTCCCGGCTCATCGGTGCGGTCTCCGGCGTCTCACGGGTGCTTGTGGATGGGGTCGACCCAGTACACCGTCTCGGGCCGCTCGGCCGCCTGGACGTCGGGCAGGTTGACCACCACCGCCTCGTTGTCGGAGCGCACCAGCACGCAGTGCAGGGGCTCGTCGGTCGAGGCGTTGATCTCTTGGTGCGGCACGAAGGGCGGCACGAAGATGAAGTCGCCCGGGCCGGCCTCGGCGACGTATTCGAGGCTGTCGCCCCAGCGCATGCGGGCGCGGCCCGACACCACGTAGATCACGCTCTCCAGCGCGCCGTGATGGTGCACGCCGGTCTTGGCGTCGGGCTGTATCGCCACCGTGCCGGCCCAGATCTTCTGCGCGCCGACCCGGGCGGCGTTGATCGCCGCCTGCCGGAACATGCCGGGTGTCTGCGCCGTATTGGAATCCAGCCGGTCGCCGGGAATGACCCGGACGCCGTCGTGCTTCCACCGCTCGGCACTGCCGTGGTGGTGCTCCGCCGTCGCCGGCTCGTGGGCGTGGCTGTGCTCGTCGCCGCTGTCGTGCATGTCGGGTCCTCCGCCGCCATCATCGCACGGCGATCAGCGCTTCGGAAAATCCGGGATCGAGGATCGCCTCCGCCCGTGGCGCCCGCGCCTGCGGGATCAGTCCGGCGCGGACGTAGAGATCGATGATCCGCTGCTCGCCCGCGACCACGTCCGCGTCGATCGGGACGGTGCGGTACTGCGCCCGGCCGAACCAGCGCAGCGGGACCGCCTCCGGCAGGCCGATGAGCTTCGACCAGACGGCGGCATACGGGGCGGGATCGCGCAGCGCCCAGGCGCGGGCCCGAGCGAGGCGGGCCGCGTAATCGGCCAGCAGGGCGCGCTTGGCCTTCAGCGCGGTCTCGCTGGCCACGGCGTAGCTGAGGCCGGGGGTGATGCCGTTGCCGTCGCGCACGACGCGCACCAGCCCGGCGAGCTCGGCCGCCGAGGTATAGGGCTCCCAGGTCGACCACGCGTCGACGGCGCCGGAGGCCAGGGCGAGCTTCGCGTCCGCCGGCGGCAGGAAGCTGAAGGTGACGCTGTCGGCGGGTAGCCCGGCTTCTTCGAGGGCGGCCAGCACGACCTGATGGCCGATGGAACCCCGGTTGGTCGCGATGCGCCGGCCCTTCAGATCCGCCACGGCGCGGATCGGCGAATCCGGCCGCACCAGGATCGCGAGGCCGTCCTGCCGGTTGCGGAAGGCCAGGAAGGCCTTGACCGGCACGCCCGCGGCGGCCGCGAAGGTGAAGGGCGCATCGCCGACGCCGCCCGCGTCGATGGCGCCGGCGTTCAGCGCCTCCAGAAGCGGGGCGGCGGCGGGAAACTCGCTCCATTCGAGGCGATAGGGCAGGCCCTCGAGCACGCCGGCCGCCTCCATCAGGGCGCGGGCATTGCCGCGCTGGTCACCGACCCGCAGCACGTCCTCGGCCCGGGCGGGGAGGGCGGCGAGGAGCGTCAGCAGCGCGAGGGCGAGCAGCCGGCGCATCACGCGGCCTCCGCGGCGCGGCCGCGCCGGGCGAGCAGATCCCGGAACGCCGGGAGCAGCTCGCGCCCGTACTGGATCGCGTCCTCCAGCGGATCGAAGCCGCGGATCAGGAAGGTGCGGATTCCGAGGTCATGGTAGTCGAGCAGCGCTTCGGCGACCTGCTCGGGGGTGCCGACCAGGGCCGTGGAATTGCCCGCCGCGCCGGTCTCAACGGCGATCGCCGTGTAGAGCCGCCTGTCGAGGCGCGACCCGTGCGCCGCGGCCGCGAGCAGGCGCCGCGATCCCTCGTTCTGCGGCGTGCCGGCCGGGCCGAGGCCTCGCGCCGCCCGGACCGCCCGGGTCCGGGCCAGGATCCATTCGGCCCGCGCCCAGGCCTGCTCCTCCGTGGCGGCGAGGATCGGTCGGAAGGACAGGCTGAAGCGGGGCGATCGGCCATGCGGCGCGGCAGCCGCCCGGACCCGGGCGATCAGGTCGCGCACCTGCTCCTGCGTCTCGCCCCAGAGCGCGTAGGTGTCGGCATGCCGACCTGCCACCGCGAGCGCCGCCGGCGAAGCGCCGCCGAAATAAACCGGAATGCCCGCCGGATTGACCGGCTTCACCTCGGAAAAGCCGCCCGCGATCCGGTAATAGGTGCCCGTGTAGTCGAACGGCCCGGCGGCGTCCCAGCTCAGCCGGGCGATGTCGAGGAACTCCCGCGTCCGGGCGTAGCGCTCGTCCTTGGTCAGATGGTCGCCGTCCTGCGCGAGTTCGCGGTCGTCGCCACCCGTGATCACATGGACCGCAACGCGGCCGCCAGTGAGATGGTCGAGGGTCGCGAGCTGGCGCGCCGCGACGGTGGGCGCCGTGAAGCCAGGGCGGTGTGCGATCATCAGCCCGAGCCGTTCCGTCACCGCGGCGATCTGCGCCGCCAGCAGGATCGAATCCGGCGACGTCGAGTGGAACGCTACCAGCACCCGGTCGAAGCCGCCCCATTCGTGGGCCTGGGCGAGCAGGCGCAGATAGTCCCGATCGATCACCGGGCCGGAAGCCGAGTGGATCTCTGAGACGTGGCGCGGCGCGACGAAGCCGATGAACTCGATCGCGTCGGGGGGCAGCAGGCTCATCACGGGCTCCTGGACGATGTTGGTTCGAATCAGGCACCGAACGCGGCACGGCCGGCCGCAGCGCGCACCGCATCGCCCTGGGGCCAGTGGATCCGGGCGCAGAGGACGTCGCGCAAATGCCGCTCCAGCGGGTTGCGCCGCGACAGGCCGGCATTGCCGCAGAGCTCGGCCGCCTGCTGCACAACCGCGATCGCGTTCTCGGTGACGGTGAGCTTCACAAAGCCCGAATCCTGCGGCGGCGGCGGACGGCCGCCATCGGTCTCGGCGGCGAGGCCCGCGAGGAGCCGGGCATTGACGGCGAGCAGACGCTCGCACTCGCCGACGGCATCATGGAAGCGCGGCAGGCTCGCCAGGGGCGCCCCGAGGCTGCCCGGGACGCGCGCCCGCAAAAAACCGATGAACCAAGCCTGCGCCGCCCGCGCGACGCCGTCGTACAAGGCCGCGATCAAGGTACAGCTCCAGGCCTGCTGCCACGAATCGGGCTTCCGCCAAGCCTCGGGCGGCCGCAGGTCCACTGCGTGGTCGCCCGACACGGGGACGTCCTCGAAGACCACGTCGTGGCTGGCCGAGGCGCGCAGCCCCAGATGGTCCCAGGTCTCGACGATGCGGATGCCGGGTGCGTCGAACGGCACCAACAGCTTGCCAATTCGTGGCTCGGCTTCGTCGGTGCGGGCGAAGACGACGCCGTAGCCGAGAGCCGGCGCGCCGGTGGCGTAGATCTTCCGGCCGGTGATCCGCCACCCCGCACCGTCACGTCGCGCGATCGTCGCCGGGAGGCCGCCCCGCGCCGGGGTGCCGAGTTCCGGCTCGACCCGCAGGGCGTTGATGAGGGTCCCGCGCGTCACGGCATCCCGGCCGACCGCGTCGGCCACAAGGCGCGGCCAGGGCGAGTCGTCCCGGTGGATCACCGCGTGGTGCAGCAGGGTCATCGCCCGGACCAGGGCGGTCGCGGGCTCGCCGGCCCCGATCCGCCCCACCGCCTCGGCCGAAAGCGCGAGCACGGCGCCACCGCCACCGAGCCGCCGCGGAACCGTGAGGCCCAGGAACCCGGCCGCCCGCAAAGCCGCGATGTTGGCGTGCGGGAAGGCGCCGGACCGGTCGAGTTCAGACGCTTCAGCGGCGAAACGCTCGGCGAGTGCGCAGGCGACGGCGGCGGGCGGGACGGCGATGGTCATCGGGATCCGGGCGCGTGCGGGGCAGGGCGGAACGCCAGCCGCCCCCATGGAACGCAGTTAAGCGTCCACCGAGCGCGAGCGATCGTCAATGAAGCGCAGTACTAAAAATCGACCGCTGAA
Source organism: Methylobacterium tardum (assembly GCF_023546765.1). Lineage (NCBI taxonomy): Bacteria > Pseudomonadati > Pseudomonadota > Alphaproteobacteria > Hyphomicrobiales > Methylobacteriaceae > Methylobacterium > Methylobacterium tardum. Next base: position 3,227,583 of record NZ_CP097484.1, on the reverse strand, counting down.
AAGAAGATCGATCCATATGATTCGACAAATCCAGCACCGTTAAACCCGCCGCGTCAATCGATACACGGACTTCCCCCGCATACGGGTTCGCCAGCCTGTTCCGGGCAGGACTTTCGGCGCGAAGGTACGCGATCACCCGTACGCCGTGCACGGCGGTCGCCTCTGTAAGCATGACCGCGTGCAAATAAATCGTTCTTCCAACGCGGTCGTCGGCGCCCGATTCGTGCCGTACAAGGCCATTATTTCAAAACAGCGTTTTATTGACTTCCCGTCGGCGGGATTGAACATTGGATACATAGGCCGCCCTGAACGGCTGTCCCCAAATGATCGCTGCACGCTGATGCCCCGGCTGTGAGGTCGGGCGCAGAAGCGCGCCGCCACACCCTCCGCCGCGCGTGCCGCGGCGCTTCGGAGAGCGTCATGCGTGAAATGGCCCCGCGGCCCGGCTCAAACCCGTCGCGACGATTCCTGCTGCGTGCGGGGGCCGCGGCGGCAGCTCTGCCCTTCGGCTTCGCCGCGAGCAGCGGCCGCGCCTGGGCGCCGGGCCCGGGCACGCCGTTCGATCCCGGCCCCCTGTGCCGCCCGGCCGCCGCGGAGAACGCGCCCGGTCCGCTTAAGCCGATCAAGCTCGCCTGGAACGCCACCGCGATCTGCACAGCCGCGGCGCCGCTCGCCAAGGAGCGCGGGATCTTCGCGCAGCACGGCCTCGACGTGGAATTCGTCAATTTCGGCGGCTCCACCGAGGCCCTGCTGGAAGCCATCGCCACCGGCAAGGCCGATGCCGGCATCGGCATGGCCCTGCGCTGGCTCAAGCCGCTGGAACAGGGCTTCGACGTGAAGATCACCGCCGGCCTGCACGGCGGCTGCCTGCGGCTCCTGGGGGCGAAATCGGCTGGCGTCACCGACGTCGCCTCGCTCAAGGGCAAGACCATCGCCATCAGCGATCAGGCGAGCCCGGCCAAGAACTTCTTCGGCCTGTTGCTGGCGAAGGCCGGCATCAATCCCGAGACCGGTGTCGTGTGGCGGCAATATCCGGTGGACCTTCTGAACCTCGCCGTCGAGAAGGGCGAAGCCCAGGCGCTCGCCGATTCCGACCCGCGGACCTGGATCTGGCTGAAGGACCCGCGCTTCACCGAGGTCGCGACCAATCTGTCCGGCGAGTTCGCCGACCGCACCTGCTGCGTCGTGGCGGTGCGCGGCAGCCTGATCCGGAACGACCGCGCCGCCGCGGCGGCGTTCACCCGCGCCATCCTCGAAGGCGGGCACCGGGTCCATGCCGATCCGGAGGACGCGGCCCGCATCTTCTCCAGCTACGGCGGCAAAGGCTCGGAGGCGGATCTCGCGGCGATGCTGCGCAGCCAGCACCACGGCGCGCAACCCGTCGGAACCGACCTCAAGCGGCAGCTCCTCCTCTATAGAGGAGCTGAAGCAGGTGAACGTTTTCCGGCGTACCACCGACACGGCGAAATTCGCCGAGCGGGTCTACGCCGACGTGCTGAGCTGAGGACGCGGCGGTGGCGAGCCTGACCGACACCGCGGGTACCGCCCCGCTCCGCACCGCGCGCGCCCTGCCGGTGCCGCCCCTGCGGGCTCTCGGCGCCGGCGCGGCTTGGCTGGCGGTTGCTCTCGCAACCTTCCTCCTGCCGGAGGCAGGCGACTTCCCCGAGACGACCCGGTTCGCCGCCGTTGCGCTGGGCATCGGCGTGGCACTGCCGGTACTCGCCACCATCGCCGACCGCTTGGGCGGCCTGGGCATCCGCCTCGTCTACTGGACACCCTGGCTCACCGCTTTGGGCGTGGCGTTCCTCACCTGGGAGCTGGTTACAGCCAAGTTCGATCTCCTGCCGATGCCGTTCTTCCCACCGCCGCAGGCGATCCTGGAGGTGTTCATCGGGGACTGGCCGAAGCTCGGCGGCAGCATTCTGGCCTCGCTGGAGCTGCTCGCGGGCGGCTATCTGATCGGGGCGGCCGTAGGCTTCACCCTCGGCGTCGCGGTCGGCTGGTCTAAGGCGGTCGGATACTGGGCTCATCCGATCCTGCGCTTCCTCGGGCCGCTGCCCGCGACGGCCTGGCTGCCGATGGCGTTCTTCGTCTTCCCGTCCTCGTGGTCGGCGAGCACCTTCCTGATCGCCCTCGCGTCGGGCTTCCCGGTCACCGTGCTCACATGGTCGGGCGTCGCCGGCGTGAACAAGGCGTATCTCGACGTCGCCCGGACGCTCGGCGCCTCCCGGTTCTTCCTGATCCTGCGGGTCGCGATCCCGGCGGCTCTGCCGCATGTCTTCGTGGGCCTGTTCATGGGCCTGGGAGCGTCCTTCGCGGTGCTGGTCGTGGCCGAGATGCTCGGCGTGAAGTCCGGTCTCGGCTGGTACCTGCAATGGGCCCAAGGCTGGGCCGCCTACGCCAACATGGATGCTGCGCTGATCGTGATGGCGCTGATGTGCTCCGGACTGATCACCCTGCTGTTCCGCCTGCGGGACCGGGTGCTGTCGTGGCAGAAGGGGCTGGTGCAATGGTAGCGGCGATCCTGGAGCGGCCGGGCGTACAGCCGAAGCGCGACGCGGGCGGCAGCCGCCTGACGATCGAGGCGGTCAGTCACGCCTTCTCGATCCGCGGGGCCGCGCTCCCGGTGCTCGACCGGATCGGCCTCGACGTGCAGCCCGGCGAGTTCGTGGCCCTGCTCGGCGCCTCGGGCTGCGGCAAGTCCACCCTGCTGCGCCTCGTGGCCGGGCTGGAACCTCCGGATGCGGGTCGCATCACCGTCGACGGCGTCCCGGTGACCGGTCCGGATCCGGCCCGGCTCCTCGTGTTCCAGGACCCGACGCTCTACCCGTGGCGCACCTTGCGCGGGAACGTGCGCCTCGGCCTGGAGGCGCGGGGCATCGCCCGCGAGCGGGCGGCCCGGACCGATGCGGCCCTGCGCCTGGTCGGGCTCGAAGGCTTCGCCGATGTGTATCCGCACCAGCTCTCGGGCGGCATGGCGCAGCGGGCGGCTCTCGCCCGCGCGCTGGTGAACGAGCCGCGCCTGTTGCTCCTTGACGAGCCGCTGGGCAAGCTCGACGCGCTGACCCGCCTCGCCATGCAGGCGGAGCTGCTGCGGCTCTGGCAGGAGCAGCGCTTCACGGCGCTTCTGGTCACGCACGACGTGGAGGAAGCGCTCGTCCTGGCCCAGCGGGTGATCGTCCTGTCCCCACGCCCCGCTGCGTTCCGTGCCGAGATCCGGGTCGACCAGCGCTATCCGCGCCACCGGGACGATCCGGCCTTGGTCGCGCTGCGCCGGGAGATCCTCGGGATCCTGGGCCAAGCCGTGTGAGGCTTCCGCGCCGAACCCCGTCAGCCGTGTGACCGAGAAGCTCGCCGTCGCGCGTTTCGACCGGTTGCATTCGCGGGTCCTAGCGAGGCACGCAGCCCGAACGCCCCTGCGGCGATTCCGCCCGCCGAAGCGCAAATCAACATCCCGTCGGTCTCGACGCCACCGGCGCCCGTTAGGAACACGCGCCCGAGCTTGCCGATCGCGCGTCGATTCGATGATCGCCGAGAGCCGAGAGTGAACGTTATGACAGGGCCCGCTCGGCGCTTATGGCTGCGGGCGGCTGCCGAGTTCCAGGACGCGCTCGCGAAGAGCGCGGCGCAAGACTTTGCCGACCGGCGTCTTTGGGAGCGCGTCGAGAAAAATTACGCGGCGCGGCACCTTGTAAGCTGTCAACGAGGTCCGGGCGTGCGCGATCACAGCGGCTTCCGTGAGTTCGGGATCGCCCCGCACCACGCAGGCGACGATCGCCTCGCCCGAGCGCGCGTCCGGCACTGCGACCGCTGCCGCTTCCCGGATTCCCGGGTGGCGCAGTAGGACATCGTCGACTTCGCGCGGATACACATTGAACCCGCTGACGATCGCCATGTCCTTCTTCCGGTCCACGAGCGTGAGATACCCATCTGCGCTCATCGCCGCGATATCGCCCGTCGCCAAGAAGCCGCGGCTGTCAAGAACGCGGGCGGTCTCCTCCGGTTGCTTGTAATAGCCGCGCATGACCTGAGGGCCGCGAATGTGGATCTCACCGGGCTCGTCCGGCATCGCAGGCGTTCCATCGTCTCGGCGGATCTCGATCTCAGTCGAGCAGACCGGATAGCCGATTCCACCGCGCGGCACGCGGTGTCCGAACAGGTTCATGGCAGCAACACCAGCCACTTCGGTCAGCCCGTAGCCATCGATGATCGAGAGCCCGGTCGCCGCCCGCCAGGCTTCGGCAATGGCAGGCGGGAGGGGTGCCCCGCCGGAACAGCAGACAGCCGTCTCGCTGAAATCGACCTTCCGGATGCCAGGGTGTTGCGACAGCGCCTGATACAGGCTCGGCACGCCTGCGATGCTCCGCAAGCGGTGCCGTTGCATCTCCGCGACGAGACCATCGAGATCACGCGGGTTGGCGATCAGCACGCCGCAGCCGCCCAGGATGAAACGGTGAATGACTTGGCAAATGAGTGCGAGGGCGTGGTAGAGCGGCAGAGCAACGAGATACGTCTCTCCGCGCTCGGTCCCGATGGCCGCGAACCACGTTCCCAGGATCAGGGCATTCGCCAGCACGTTTCCGTGGGTCAGGATCGCGCCCTTGGCGAGTCCTGTTGTGCCGCCCGTGTATTGAAGCAGGGCAGCATCGTCGCTTCCGACCTCGACCTGCGGCACCCTAACTGCGGCCCGCGTCGAGACGATGCGGCGCCACCGGTGTGCGCTACTGATTTGCCAGGGCGGGATGATTTTTCGGACCCGGCGCACGACAAAGTTCGTCAGCATCCCCTTCGTGCGCCCGAGCTCATCGCCGATGCACGTGACGATCACGTTCGGTACTTCGACGAGGCGCAAAGCCTCCTGAAGCGTTGCACAGAAGTTTTCGAGCACGATGATCGTCTTCGCGCCGCTGTCGCGCAGTTGATGCGTCAGCTCGGGCGCGGTGTAGAGCGGGTTCACGTTGACGACGACGAGACCAGCCCTGACCACGCCGAAGAAGGCGATCGGGTATTGCAGCAGGTTCGGCAGCATGATCGCGACACGATCGCCCGCTCGCAACTTGAGGTCCCAGCGAAGATGATAGGCGAGCCGCGCTGAGGCTTCGTCCAGGCCACCGTAGGGGAGTTTGCGACCCATGCTGCTGAAGGCAGGGCGATCTCGGAAGCGAGCGACCGTTGCCTCGAACATTTGGACGAGCGAGGAGAACTGCGCGACGTCCGCATGTTCGGGAACCCCGGGATCGTAATGGGCGAGCCAAGCTTTGCTCATGCCAGCCTCCTTGAGAACGCGATGGCGCGTCAGCTCCGCTGACTAGCGGCGGCATCCGCCGCACGTCCTGAAAGGATCCTGATGCTTTTCTGATCTTCCCAGAAGGACTGAACTCCTCTGATGTTCAGCCAAGCGGGTTGTACCGAGGTGGACTAAGCGGTCCGGCTTGGCAGGTCCGGCTCGCTGTCTGGAGCAACCGCAAAGTATCGGCTCATCATCGTGCCGTGGGCCGGGACCGTCGCCATGAGCGCGGAGAAGCCGACGGGCCTGCCGATGTCGGCACAGCCTCCATGCCCCCATGTGGTAGGTCTCGTGCCAGAAGCCGGTCCGATAGCCGGCAAACCGGCTGACGCTTCGGCAGGCGTCCCGATCGGTCGTGTCGAGGCGCGATCCCAAAGCCGGCGCGGTCCTCAGCCGGGTAGCCCGGCCACGCGCAGGTGGTGGCTGAACCGTTCCGCCATGCCTGGGTCATGCCGGTAAGCGTTCGCCACCCTCGGAAGAGCGAGGCTGAACTTTGCGCTCCGGTGCAAGAGATCCGAGATCCATGTTGACGCTTCATCCCTGCGTCCCAGAGCGACGCACGAGGCGGCTGCCATGACGTAAGCCATAAGGTAGCTCGGACTCCTGAAGCTGGCCTCGGTCGCGTTCCGGACCGCCTCATCGAAGCGGTCCAGAGCATAGAGGGGGCTTGCGGCCACGCCCTGGAAGAAGCCGGGTGCCAAGGGGCTTAGGCCGATGGCGCGATCGATGCTGGCGAGAGCGGCGGCGTAGCGGCCCATCGCGGTTTGGGCCAGGCTGAGGAAGGCCAGAGCCAGGGCATCGCCCGGACTGAGAGCAACGCCGCGTTCGGCAGCAATCAAAGCCTCTTCGCACCGGCCTGTCACCAGGAGAGCATAGCTCAGGGCGCGGTGGCCGATCGGTAGCGAAGAGTCGAGCTCCAGCCCATGACGGATTGCCTGCACGGCGTCTGCCAGCCGCTCCGGACCAGCTTCACCGGAGATCGCCATGCCGGCATCCGTCGCGATACAGAAGCCACGCGCGATGTGCCCCGGCGCATAGGTGGGATCCAGGGCAACAGCCCGCTCGACCTCCTCCAGCGCCGCCATGACGCCAGCGTGGCTGAACTGCAGCATGTGCGCGAGTGCTTGGAGCGTGAGCTCGTAGACGTCGAGGCTTGCCGGCGGGCGACGCAGGCTTGCAGCCTGCTCGTGGCTCTGAAGGCCCGAGAACAAGGTACCGGCGATCCGTGCCACCAGCTCATCCTGCACCTCGTAGACCTCGCCCGCCGCAAAGGCGTAGCGTTCTGCCCAAACGTGGCTATTCGAGGAGCCCTCCACGAGCTGCGCGTTGACGATCATACGCTCGCCGGCGCGCCGAATGCTGCCTTCAAGCACGTAGCGCACGTCGAGGAGTCGCGCGACATCCGCCGCCGTTCCGCCGCTCGACTTGGCTGCGAAGGAGCTTTGGCGCGCGATGACGGTGATGTTCCGATTGCGGGCAAGCTCCGTGATGATGTCCTCGGCAAAGCCCGCCCCCAAAGCCCCGAAGGTGCCTGGACCGTCCGTGAACTCATCGAAGGGCAGAACGGCGATGCTCGGCCAGAAGCTCATTGGAGCCCGGACTTCGATGCGTACGGCGTCTGCGGGCTTTGGCGCGTCGGGCAGCACCAGCATGTAGCCGCGCCGTGGGATGGTTCGGATGAGGTTCCGCGCATCCGAGCCCAAAACCTTGCGGATCTCCGAGATGCAGCGGGTAAGAGAGTCTTCCGTGACGATGACGCCGGGCCAGCAATCGGTGAGGAGCGCATCCTTACTGACGAGATCGCCCGCGCTTGCAGCAAGTCGCCGCAACACGTCGAAGGAGCGGGGACGCAGTTCCCGCCGCTGGCCGTCCTTCCCGATGACCTGCTCGCGCCGGAGATCGATTGCGACATCGAAGAGCGTGATGCTGTCGATCATCGAGGACCGATCCATGTCCACCGTTTTGCTGATAGCAATCACCATATGTTCAGAAACTCAAGGCGAGCGGCCGACATCCGAGTGTCAGGAAGCAGACTTCCAGATGCCCCTAGCCGCCGATGATACTGCCACTCGACAACAGTCATAATCGGTTCAACCAAAGCGCCGCTCTGACCGGCTAAATCGATTGCTCCTCGCCCGTGGCGCCAGCAGTGTTCTGCCTTTGCGGCCAAGCTGACGCCTTCTCGGCTACTGGTGCGAGAGGCCAACGGCGAAGCCCCCCAATTCGTGCGGTGCGCACCACGGGCAGCAGACCCGAAGAGGGTGCGCAGCGAAAGTCCCGGAATCTCGACGCGAGTTCGGAAGCTTTCAGAACATTTCAGCGATCCTGCCGGGACGTTCAGCGCCATCCATGGTGATTTGCATCCTGAAGGTTCACCGAATGTGCCTTCATGCCCAGTGTGCAGGTCGCGCCGGAACAGCGTTTGCGATTTGCACCAACCGATATAGGAGGTCGCATGAGCAAGGATCTGTTGCTGCCCGCGATGTTGCTTGGACAGCGCCGCCCTCCGAGGGGCCGCACAATGACGCTTGCCGCTATCGTCGGCGCTGCGATAGCTTTCGTGGCCCCTGCGCTCGCAATGCCGATGGGCGGTCATTACACGGGGCACGTCGATAATCAGACACCCCGCCCGGTCGGGCTGAATGAGGTGGAGATCCAGCAGACGGCGTCCGGAATGAATACGGGCCCCGGTACGCCGCTCGACGGCGCCAAGGTGCAGTGGGTCGAGACGGTGACGCTCAAGAATGGGCAGGGGCCCGTCCGTGGCACCATCACGTTCACAACGCCTTCCGGTGCAACATCAAGCGCCTACAAAGGCGTAGCCACGACCGATCCTCAGGGGCGGGTCAGTGCGCGAGGCACTTACCAAGTCACCAGTGGCACCGGTGACTTAGCCGGGGTGAAGGGCAATGGTGATTTTTCGGTTGCTTACACGTCGAAGGCGGACTTCGCGGGAGAGTGGCGGGGCGAGGTTCAATTGCCCGGGCAGAAATCATCGAAGCGGTGATCACAAAAACGGTTCTCTGCAGGACAACGCAAAGGGCCGTCTATGTGCCGGCCAGTCGGCTCCGACGAACAGCCTTGCGCACAGTGTAATCATTATGACCTGCAGCCAAGCCCATGATCTTCAGGGCCGCGGTGTAGACCACGCGTCTTGGTGGGCACGTAGCGGCTGATCGAACTTGGCCGAAAGCAGCTCGGTGCTCCTCCGGTAAGGCGTGCAGGAATACGGGCCGGAGAGGCTGAGCCGCTTTCGACCCGGCGCGGGCCAGACGGCAGCAAAGATGATTCCTGCTTCAGAGCAGCCTGTCAGACCGCATGTATGGCCGAATTGGGCGCAAAGCAGATCATCGGCTTTTCGGCGGCAGCTCAATGACAGCTCAACACCTCGAACCAACCTTGATTAGCGGCCTGTATGTCACCGGTTTTGGGAGACCACGGCGATCTTCGGCATGCCTGACAAGGGTCGGAAATAAACTGTCCTGTGTGGATGGCTTTCGAAGTGCATGGGGATTTGTGACGAATCAGCGTTTCGATCGGGCGCCGTGCGGGCCGCTACATCGGCAATTGGCTGTTCTAAGCGGCAGTGGCTCAGCGGATCTTGAATACCCCCGTGGTCGCGACGAACCGGGTGCCCTTCGGATATGCCTGGTCGGCCCTCCGGACTCATGCACAAATCTTCGGTCGGCTGGGGGGCGACGTCATCGCGTTCAGCGAGTGACCCTGCACAACTTTGAAAATGGACCACCCCGTGGGTGCCGATCAGGTGCAATTCGATAGAGGCGAGCGCCGCGCCCTCGGCTTGATGCTCAGACGAAGACATCAGTTCGCCCCCTCAGGATCCTCTGGGCTGCACGTAGCCCTGGCCGATGAGCCTTTTCAGCGTTCGCCATTCTCGCGCGCCAGTCGCATCGCTCGCAACTTTGCCGTCCGCTCGTCCACCGCGCGTTGCTCAACCTCGACCTGCGGCCAGACCCTGCCGGCGTTCTTCTGCCGAGCCTCCTTCCTCGCCCGCATGGTCTCGCGATGGCCTACGACGTGGCCTGGCAGCTCTGACATCGATGCTCCTCTCAACCTGTGGGCGAGGGAAGTAGGGCGCAATTCTACTCTCTCGGCAGGCCGACCAAATTAGGCTGGATCGGCTATAAGGTTCCTCAGCCGCACGGCCGACTGTCAGCCCGTCCCGTCAATGAAGGGGACGCCGGGAGCTTCTAGGACGACTACCACGCCCGCAGCAGGTGCCCACCGGCCAGCACGACGACAATGAGGGTCACGACTGTGACGGCGACCTTCTCCAGGCCGGCCACGTGGTAGGGGCTACGCCGACGGGTCCGGGGCCTCAGGGCGACGATCTTCGGATTCGACAGGTGCTGGGTCAGGCTATCAGGCAGCCTACGCTTCGTTCGTCCACGGCGCATGCTCACCTCCCTATGGGCGCTTCGTCGCGTTGGAGCCCTGCTTCAGGTGCACCACGACGTCATCGCCCCTCGTTACAGGGCCGGCCTCTTCAAGCCGTTCGGCGACCCGCATTATCACGTGCTCGACCGATTGCGGCCAAGCCACATCGTTGTCCAGAAGCATCCTGGCGGCGCGGACGAGCATCCTGAACTGCTCTGGCGGTATCGACGTACCCGCCTCGTGCTGTTGAAGGATGCGGTCGGCAATGGCTGCCGCCAGTCCGGCAACCTCAGCCATCTTCTCGGGCTGACCGCTGCCGCTGGTCATTTCACGTAGCCCCTCGCCTTTAGGTGATCGGCGAGGATCTCGAGGATTGCCTCCGGTCGGAGCAGTTTAGGATCTGCCATGCCCGCGATCCGGGCGCGGAGATGAGGCTTAAGACATGACGGCAGATGTGTCGCTGCTGCGTGGCCTTCATGGGTCACTAAGTCGCTCTGGCGCCTCAAGAGATCTTCAGAAAAGTCTTTCACGCTTCAGACTTCCGTGCCGAAGCTGCCCGCGCCATGACCCGCACGAACCTGTTCATGCTCGTCGGTAAGGGCGAGCTCAATGTTGCCGATAGCCGTCTGGATCCGCAGAAACTCGGAAATGAATGAGGATGCGTTGGTTGCGACAAGCATGGTGTCGATCACCTGCCGGCGTTCCTCGCGGAGCTTGTCCCGGACCTTGTGCAGCTTGCCGACGTGATCCTCGGCCATCGCCCTCTTGCTCCAACAGGATCGTGTTCCATCCGTGTTGCGTGGACCAGCCTACGCCCAGTTGTGACTCGTTGTAAAACCACAACTCGTATTGCAGCGCGTTGCAGGCCTTGCGGAACGCGTTGAGGCAACGAAAAACCCGCCAAGTCATTGACCGGGGGGTAAAGATTGTGGTAGCGAGGGAGGGATTTGAACCCCCGACACAAGGATTATGATTCGAACGCGAGCACGGCTAAGTCATTGATAGGGCAGGGGTTGCCAGGGTACTGCGCTAGCACCGCGCTACATCTTAACTGCCACGTCATCCCTTCTTCGGCCCTGAAAGCGCGACGAGTTGGCCGTGCTCAACGCTTTGTGCGGCCACGATGTAAATGTGACCGCGCTGGCACGATGGCCGAAGGCTGTGGCCGGCGGCGCCCCGTAACCGCCAAGGGTGCCAAAGAACAGAGCCGGCTCGCCGGATCAGAACCATGCGCAAACCAGCCCCCGACCGCACTGCCCCCATATCAGTGTACCCTATTTGGGGGATGCGCAGCGGAAATCGCCACGCTCTATCTAATTTTGAACGCTTCTAGAAATTGGGTGGAAGCTGCAAAAGGCCATAGACCATGCTGGTGGGCATGCCCCTGCTGCGTGTGTTCGACCGCATGGGATGCGGTGGCATCATCCTGTCGACCTGTGGTCAAGTCCTTGCGACCAATACCGGCGCCCGGCGCATCCTACAGCAGCTATTTCATCTCGATGAAGCAGCAGTTTCCGCGCTTAACGGCTCTGGACGCGAGGTCGTCAAGCAGTTGCTCGGGCGAGGCCGCACCCGCGTTCACTTCGAAAGCGAGAACTGGATCCTGATCGAGCGAGCCGGTCAGAGACCTTTAATCATGAACTTCGTGCCCGTTCCGGTGCTGAGCGAGGACGGCCCACATTCGGTGCTGCTCCTGATTGACCTCGACGCAACACCACTCCCCAGCACAGGCTGTTTGGAGCAGATCTTCGGCCTGACCCCGGCCGAAGCGAGGCTGACGCTGCTTCTGGTTGGGGGCAAGACACTCGACGAGATAGCGCAGAAGCTGCACCTTAGCGTCGCAACCGTGCGAACTCAGCTCAAGGCCGTGTTCGAGAAGACGCACACACATCGCCAGGCCGAGCTATTGGTACTGGTCTCGCGCTTGGCGGCACTGCCCTGAGCCTTCAGCGGTCCCTACTCTGCAAAGCGCTCCCGCACCCAATTGGCCGCGGATGACAGCGTGTCGAAGAACATGGCTTCGTGATTACAAGGACCGAAGCCAGCCTGCATGAACCAGCCATGATCAGTCGGCAGGAGGACCGCGGCCAAGCATTGATCGGCAAAGACGAGGTGCGCATCCTCGGAAGCCTGCCGTGTCGCAGCGCAGACCTCTGTGAAGCTCACCTCAACACGCCCGTCGACATTCATAGACGCGCTCCCGATCATCGGGCCGGCCCGGCAGCCTCGCTTCGAAACCCAGCTTAGCGCAATCTGACATCTGCCAGATTGATTTGCCATCCATCATTTAGGGCAAAATATGTTGCTGGTCCGTAAGTAGGTGACCGCGCTGAGGCGCCTGCAGTACGATGGCTATCGTCAGACGAAGGCAACCGGCGGCGATCCAGGCCCTGTCACAACTAGGTATGCCGAACAAGAAGATTGCCCAAGCGACCGGGCGTACGCAGCGGCTGATGGTCCAGCTGTTCGCGTTCAGAAGCGGATGAAGTCGGACTCAGGCGGAGGTGGCATGTTCCACCTGGAGGACCAGACGAGGCCGTCCTCTACAGCGTCTGTGAGGATCCCAACTCCCGGCAGGTCAGCCAAGAAAAGACCCATGGCACGGCTGGCGGCCTCAATCGCTTCGCTTACACCGCATGCCTCGATTGTCTCAGAGGCGATGTCGACGCTTCCATGAGCCCGGCTCCGGGCGATGCGCAACCGATATTGCATTCGAATCAATAACTCAAGTTAAATAACTCTATCTGTGACGCGCGTTGCGATCCAAAAATCACGAAAGCAGCATAAAATCAATATTCATAGAGGCTTACGGGCCCTGATCAGTGCGAAATGCCACTAGGGGGCGCATTCTGCAGCCAAACGCAACCTGAAGTCGCTTGATCGTATCCGGCGACACCAGTATTGCTTTGCCGGGAACCGGCCCAGATGGGAGTATTTGGGTAATGTCTCCGGCGCATGATCGCACACACAACGGCAGTCCATCGGTTCTTATTGTCGACGATGAAATTATCGAGAGGACTTCTACGGCGGAGACATTGAAAAATGCCGGATTTTACACCGTTGACGCCTGCAATGTGGCCGAGGCTGTTTTCGCACTCGAAATGGTAAGCGGCATCCGTGTTGTGCTCACAGACATTGATCTACGAGATAGTCTCGATGGGATCGTGTTGGCCGCTTGCGTCGACAGGCGCTGGCCCAGTGTCGGCATCATCATGACGTCGGGCAAGATTGAGCCTATGCCGGGGGATGTGCCGAGCCGGGCATGCTTCCTGCGGAAACCCTACTGCGAAGCGAGAATGCTGGCGACCGTTCGTGGAATGATTGAGCAGAGTGTACCTTGAAGTGTCGGGCTGAAGCGGAAAAGTCGGACGATCGCTCAGCGGCTATCCGGCAGACACTTTCCGAAGCGCTGGAGCAGGCGCCGGCCGGCGGGTTGGCGCGTCCTATCAGCGGATCCGCGATCACCGGGCAGACGCACATGGCGCGCTACATGAGGCCGCTGCTGGAGCCCATCCAGAAGGGCGGGATCGACCCCTCCTTCATCATCTGCCACCGCTCGACGGACCTGGAGGAAGGACCCGCCCTCCACGAGGCGTTCCGGAACAAGACCGACAATCGCACCAAGGTCGTGTTCAAGCCGCACGACTGATGCCAAACCGGGCGTAGACGCGAGAGCGGGTGCCCGCCGGCGGCTGGCGAGGCACCCGCTTCGAGAACCTGCGCGGGCCCGGTGACCTCGGCGGCGCTGTCCGGGTTATGAGCAGGGATAGCCATCAAAGCACGAAAGCTAGGATGCCGGATCACGCACGCGACCTCGCCCTTGTCTTCGCCGGCGGCAACGCCGTCGGCGCCTATCATGCCGGAGCCTACGAGGCGCTGCACGACAGCGGCCTTCGGCCGGATTGGGTCGTCGGCGCCTCCATCGGCGCCGTGACCGCCGCCATCGTCGCGGGCAACGCCCCCGAGGACAGGGTCACCAAGCTCCGGATGTTCTGGGACGAGGCGACGCAAGGTACGGGGCCGAGCCCGACCGGCCTGCTCAAACCACGCCAAGTCTACAACGGACTGCACGCCCTCCTGGCGCTCGCCTGGGGGCGCCCGAGCATCTTCGGCCACCGGCTTCCCGGCCTGTGGTCGGCCTTGCCGTGGGTGCCGAACGACGTGGCGCTGTTCGACAACGCTCCCCTTCTGCGGACTTTGGAGCGTCTCGTCGACTTCGAGCGGCTGAACCGCGGCGGCACGCGCCTGACGGTCGGTTGCGTCGACATCGAAACTGGGGAGGAGGTCTACTTCGACACCGCGCGCCAGGAGGTCCGGCCCGAGCACATCCTCGCGAGTACGGCCATTCTTCCGGCCTTCCCGCCCGTGGAGGTGGACGGGCGCGTCCTGTGCGACGCCGGCTACACGAACAACCTGCCTCTCGACCCGCTCTTCAGGACCGAGCCGGAGCGGGACCTCCTGTGCATCGCCTCGGATCTGTTCAGCCTACAGGCCCGCCGCCCTGCTTCCCTCGATGCGGTGCTGGAACGGGCCAACGACCTCATCTTTGCCAGTGCGCCGCGCCGGGCAATCGCAGGCCTGAGGCGCGAGTACGAGTTGCGGCAACGGCTCGATCCCACCGGGCCTGCGGTCACGCTGCTCCACCTCGTCTACCGTGCAGGCGCGGACCAACTCGCGGCTAAAAGCTTTGACTTCTCGCCCTCCTCGATCCGCGACCGCTGGGCCGCGGGCGGACGCGACGCGGTCCATGGTCTTGGGCTGCTGACCCAGGGCGCGCGCGGAAACGGCCGCTTCGAGTACCTCTCCCTCCTCGACAGCCTCGGTCCAGCCAAGGACGCGAAGCCTCAGGCCGCCTCGTCGAGGCCGTAGCCGCGGCAATGCTGAAGGTAGCCGACCACGTGCCGGCCGGCGAGCACGACCACCCTCTACTACAGCCGGCAGCAGGCGGCCTGAGCATTATGAAGCCAGACTTCCAGCCCGCGCCGCGTCCGCGGCCCTTGATTCCGCTCGAGGACGGCTAGCAACTCGCGGTGGCCACCGGCGACCTGGGCTTCACCCGGCCCTTGTCCGCGGCCGGGCCCGGGCCGAGGAGCTGGTACCGTCACTGGCTGAGCCTGCGCCGGCTGCAGGCCCGTCTACCAGACACCCAGAGCCCCACTTGCCCCACCTGCCGCAGCTAAAGGTACCGCCCCTTGATTCGAAGGGCCGGCTCCGATTTGGACAGCGCTGCGACAGGAGGCGCTAAACCGCCGGGTGACCGTCAAGCACCTGGTGCTCGAGGCGCTGGCCGCGAAGGGCTACACCGTGGATCTAGCCGCGGTGCCAGAGCATGAGAGATGCCTGCGAAGGTCGACGCCGCCATCCTCGCCGCGCTGGTCGTTGCCTTCGGCGCGGCTGCGGCCGGTGCAGTTAGTGGGCCGGGCCCGAATGATCATCGCGTGCTTACTTATCGGCCTGTCCAGCGTATCCGCCGGGATCGGGTCCGCCGTGGCAGCCCTGGAGCGCGCATGGTCCAAATGGGTGCGGAAGGGAAGGGTCTAAGCGCGCGAACGGGCCGCCCCCAGGTTTAAGCTGAGGGCAGCCCGGGGCTTGCAGGGGAAATGTAGTAAGTTCCTCTTTTCTTGTCGGACAATGATCCAAACCCGACAGATCACATCGTATTCCCGCCTTCATCCGCGCTAAAACTACTGTCGATTTCCCATTCTTCACTGTTTAAGACAGCTATGCCATTAGCTAGACTGCATCTAGATGCGTGTGCCGGAGCACCTCCGTCGGAAGCGGAATATGACGGCTTGCCTCCAGGCAGCGAAAACAATGCTGCCAGGAGGAACGACACTGGAATGAGTCGTGATTTCTGTGTTCTCAACCGTTGCCTCGATGGCGGTGGCAACGACCGTCCTGACGCTGATAGCGTCTTAGCAGTTTGGGGAACTATTCGGCCGCGTGCGGGTCTACGAGGTGTCAATCCCCAGAACGAACCCTTTGCCCGCCCGGCTCGCCGCGGCGGGCTCTCTTTTGCTCGGGATCCCGCGCTCCTATCGCCTCGAGCAACTCGCGCCCGGCCGGCCTCACATACCAGAGGAGCCGGCCGTGGCGGCACCTCTTGGGCTACGGCGAGGAGCACGTGCCCGTGGAGTAGCTCTGGGTCAGCGACGGTGGTGCCGGTGATGACGACGATGCCGATGGTAGTAGCTCCGCCCCGGACCAGACCGTACCCCGGCGGTGCGGTCATTTGCTCGGGCCGCTTCAGTGCCACGATCAAGCCCACTGCCAGTGCCTCCACCCGAGGAGTCTTGGGCGAGTGCCGGAGCCGAGACGATCACGCCGAGCGTGAGTGCCATACCGGCCAGGATACCAACGAACCGTGTGCTCACGAAGACCTCACATGATGGATGCACTTGGGACGGGGAACCCCGCTGATCCACCTTGTTTCCCGACTCGATAGAGCGATCGCGAGCCGGCGAGCGGCTCGCGATCGCCCGGTTCGCCGCTGCGGGCTTTCTTGTGTCGGTTCCCTGTCCACCGCCAAGACGACGCGAGGAACGGGGGCAAACTGGCGCGTCGACTCGCATCAACATCCTATCAGTGCCTGCCCTGCCTCACCGCTGTTCATGTTCCTGCCACCCGATGAGCGCCGGATTTATCGGGACTGGGAGCCGCCCAAGCCTGAACCTGATCACGGCAAACGGTAAGGAAATGCCGCGATCGTGCTGATCTTATCAGTGTCCGTGCTCGCCTTGTTCGCGCCGATTGCGGGCGAAACGATCCCCGGGATGTTCGTGGCACTGGTTCAGTTTTGGGGAGGCGCGGGCTGATCCATATCGCGGCGAGCTAGCCCGCACCGTCGCCCCGGCCAGCCCAGTCGGCTCCTCGCCGCAGCTCCGGTTACCCGATAGGCTGTAGCAGATGCCAGAGGTCGGCCCCGAACCTGATGACGAGATCGAGCGCGATCAGCGCAAACATGCCCGCCTGGAATGTGCTGTCTCCTCGATCGTCTGGACCGCGAGGGGCGGGGTTCAGCAACCCGCTCTTCCTCCTCTTCCTCGGTGGCGCGAACGGGCTAACGATCTCCAAGGCCATTCTCCGGCTACGCAACACAGGCGGTGAGGAACGCCGACAGGTGACTGTTCGTGCCCAAGGTACGGCTCGCCAGCCTCTTGCGAGGCCAGTCACGCCGGACCACCGCGGTGGGCCAAATGTTTCGTGCGGAACGGCATCGGCGCTCCACAGTTTCCTGACACAAATCAGGAGGGACCGTTATGAAGAAGCTCACTACCTTAGCTATATGCCTGGTTTTGACGAGCCCAGCTCTCGCCGAGAGCGTGTCCGAGAAGACTGGTCTGAACTCGTTGGTTGGCGCCAGCCCGAATACGCAGGACTTCGTCACTGAGGCTGCTATCAGTGACATGTTCGAAATCCAGTCGAGCAAGCTTGCTCAGGAGAAGAAAGACACGAAGGTCAACGACTTCGCAAACAAGATGATTGCCGATCACACCACATCGAGCGAGACCATGAAAAACCTGGTTCAAAGTGGCAAGGTGAAGGCGGACATTCCGGGTTCTCTCGACAGCAAGCACCAGAGCATGCTCGATAAACTTAAGGGTTTGAACGGCGACGATTTCGAGAAGCAATACCGCTCCGATCAGATTTCGGGCCACAAGGATACGGTCGACCTGTACAGGCGCTACGCAAAGGGCGGCGATAACGCGGATCTGAAGGCGTTTGCGGAGAAGACGCTGCCGATCGTTGAGCACCACCAGAAGATGGCCGAGGATCTCGCCAAGTAAGGCCAACGGGCCTGGACGTACACTTGCCCTGTAGTACGTCAGCTCGGATCTCACTGGCGGAAACGCCAGTGAGCTCACTACCCGGGCGTACCGGGATCGGCACGGCAACGTCACCCAAATGGACCCCGCGCGGATCGGCCGGCAGCAGCCCGAGCCCGGTGCGATCGAGTGACACACAATCAGGGTCAGCTGCGTTGATGCCGCATTGGTTGTGCGGAGATCCTGAATGGCGGACGCCTTCACGCCGCGGCTTGCCGTGCTGATTGTCGAGGACGATCCCGTGCAGCTCATGGAAGCGGCTGCGGCGTTGCGGGATGCTGGGTACGAGGTCGCCGAGGCTTCGACAGTGGAGGCGGCTCAGGCCCACTTGGCGGCCCGTCCCGAGCTCGTGGCCATGGTTGCAGACGTCGACCTCGCCGGTGAGCCTTTGAGCGGCTTCACCCTGGCAAAAGCCGTGGCGGCGCGTTGGCCAGAGGTCGCGATCTTGATTGTGTCGGGAGTGGAGCGGCCGAGCGAGGAGCAGATGCCGATGGGAGCACGCTTCCTGCGTAAGCCGTTCGCGCTCGAAGGGCTCGCACAAGCACTTCGCGCCGTGCTGGCAGCGCGGGGGATTAGCTCGTAAGCCGACCGCCTGCGGCAATCGCGGGTCAGTCTGCCAGTACGGCCAGCGACATCAGGCGTCAGCGCTGGACCACCTGTCCAGCACTTCCGACCCGGCATGCAGCTCGACATGATGGCCGTGGGCGTCGTCGCGGGTCTTGCAGAGGTCAACCGCTGAGGCGAAGCGGGTCCGTGCAGCCACCTCGGTCTCGACATCCTCGGCGATCACCTGCTGCCCGTCACGGAATGTGAGCACGCGAAAGGGCGGTTGCTTCAGGTCATTGGCTTCCACGTGCTGGGTCTCCGATCACATCGTTGCACGTCAGCCAGCGCTATGGCCGCCCTTGGCGTTGTCGGGCCGGGGCATGTCCGGCCGGTTGTCGTACCCGCCGCTCTCAGGTGCCTCGCCAACATCGAGCATTAGGCGTCCTGGAGAGTGCGGGCCGCTGCAGCCCGCTTCCGGCGTGATGTTCTTGTTCTCACGCTGTAGTGGGGGCCTGCGATACGTGCCGAGGGCTTCGCGCGCCGCGTCTACGTCGTGTCCCATGCTGGCCTCCCTTTGCGTTGTGAGAGGAAGGCGTACGGACCACATGGGTTCCGGCAGGCTCGTCCGCTCGCCCCCGCCCCGAACTGCTCACGGGGCGGACGAGCGTCCGATCTCACCAGCGTGACCGAGCCGATACGCAACTTGGCTCGAAAGCACGATGGAGAGGCCTCGGTTACGGGCGCGTGTATGGCGCCCGTGCGTCGCGCTCAGTAGCCGTAGTACCCGTAGCCGTAAGGCCGGCGGTAGTAGCCGTACGGGGCGCCATAGTAGCCCACGGGGGCGTAGCCGTCGTAGCCGTAGCCGCCGTAGGGATAGCCGTACCCGCCAGCGAGGCCGTATCCGAGGGCGGCACCTGTGGCCAAGCCGAGGCCAAGTCCCAGGCCGCCGTAGCCGTATCCACGACCGTATCCGTAGCCGTAACGACCATACCCGCCGCGGAAGCCGCCGTACCCACCCCGAAAGCCTCCAAGGCCACCGCGGAACCCAGCGCCACGGAACCCGCCGCCAAAGCCGCCACCGTGGAAACCACCGCCGCCAAAGCCGCGTGCATCAACACCAGTCGGAACGAAAGCGAGCGCGGCCAGCACCGCCGTTGAGGCAAGAGCAAGACGTTTCATCAGGATCATCTCCTATCCAGAAGCGTGAAGCAAAAACCCGGTTTGCTGCACGCCGGATCCCGTCACGGGAAGCACAAGGCGTCGCAGATTTGTATCTTTGTGTTGCTGACGGACAGAAGAGCCCGACCAAGGAGAGATGATCCTGGGCCGGGCGAAACCAATGTCGAGCACCGTAAGGACGGTTCTGCTCGACACAGTTGCCGGGCCAACCGGTTGTACGGATCAGAGTTCCCCGCTGTCATCTGCTCGAGGGCGAGGACGCCTCAGGGTGCCGTTGCGCCGCGGATTTTACCGAGCCGGTGCCGTGGTGCTTCCTCCTGCGCCGACGCCAGGGCGTGCGGTTCCTGTTCCAGGTACCGCTGCGGCGCCAGCTGCAGGTGAGCGGGTGCTCGTACCCGTCGCCTCTTCGGTTGCCTTCTGCCCCTCGCTCTTCACGGAGCCCGGATTGTTCATATTGCCGGTTGCGCTCCCACCGCCGGCGGGCTGCTGAGCGTAAGCCGAGCCTGTCAGAGCAACGGCAAGAGCGGCCGCCAGGCCGAGAATCTTCGTGTTCATAGGCGTTTCCTCAATTGTCCCGTGTTCGGGATCGAGCACAAACGCCTGTCGAGCCCAAATTGTTCAACAGAGACTTGCCGGTGAGAACTGCGAGAATTGGCGACAGCTCACACCTAATTTACGTGGTGCTCCCGGCAGCAGATCGCACACACTGCCAGTGCAGCGGCCACGGTGTTCGCGGACCATCGCCCGGCTGTGGGAGAAGGCCGAGGCGACCGCCAATGATGCAGCTGCTCTGTTGGCCGCAGGGTGCTGGCAGGACGAGGCGGCGCTTCGCGAGGCTCTCGCCGGGCTTAGAGGGAAGCTGGCGGTCCTTGGGCTGCGCATATGCATGCGGAAAGCCGGCCTGCGGGTTGCGAGTTTGAAGGTGGCGTGAGGCCCGCCCTCTGAGGAGCGGGCCGTCTGCCTTAGTTGAACGAACCTACCGCTGGTAGATCACGGTCTGCCGAAGGGCGGCGCTTGGAAATCTGAACACGTGGTAGCCGCGCCATTGCATCCGCATACCCAGGTGCGACGGCCGCGGGCACGAGAGCGATGCGCGCAGCTGCACGGTCTTTCAAATTCGACATGGGGTACTCCGTAAAGCGCAGGGTCGAGCCCTACGTGCGCTGCAACAGATATGGGGTGCGATGCGATAAGCCGCTGCTGCTTGCGGCGTTGTGTCAGCGCCGTGTGGATCCGATCTTTCCAACGAGAGCAGCCGATGCAGATTTGAACGCGAGCACGGCTAAGTCATTGATAGGAAAGAGGACGTGAGGTTGGTGTGCTAGTACTGCGCTATCTCGCAATTGGGGTGCCCGTCCTCGTTCCGCTCCTTACACGCGAGGCGGTAGCAATGCTCGATGGTGCACTTCTTGAGGTTCCCGCGGTCACGCGGGCATGCCGTCGATCTCTGTCTGATCTGCTGCAATAGTCATTCGTTCGGAGGCCCTAGGGTCGACGCGTTGGCCGTCTCATTCGCCTCCAGCGCGCACGATCGCTTCCGCCCGGCGGCATCCGGCCTGCAGGCCAGATCCCAGGTAGCGGCATCACGAGCTCTCCAGAATGCCACACTGTCTTTGGCATGGGCTCGCTACGAGCCTGTGGCCCCTGTAGTGACGTCGGATGCACGAGCACGATCCCCGCGCCTACCATTTCGCTCTCAGTTCCTCACACGGCGCAGCGCCTCTCCTCACCTCCGATGATGGAGAACTCTCGGGCGCAGACGGCGCCGGGCATCAGAAGTCCGACCCGCTACCTTGGATCCGAGTTGCCGAACCTGGTGTGCCCTACTTCATGACGGAGACCGGCGAGCCCTGGACGCCGATTGGTCAGAACGACGCAATCAGCTGGGACGAGTTGGCCGGCCTCTTCCGACGACGCGACTTGCCTGGAGTTGAGGCACACCTTCGGTACCTCGTTGATCACGGCGTCACGTGCCTGCGCCTCATGCTGGAATATGCACAGGTGCGCCACCGCTACATCGAGCGCCCGCTCGGCCAGTTTGTGCCGGCAATGGTCCGCCTTTGGGATGATCTCTTCGGCCTGTGTGGGAAGGTGGGCTTGCGCATCCTGCTCACCCCCTTCGACACCTTCTGGATGTGGCTCCACTGGCGCCATCACCCCTACAACCAGCGCAACGGCGGGCCGCTGGCCAATCCCTCCCGCTTCCTCCTGGACGAGGCTGTTCGGGGCGCGATCAAGAACCGCCTCACGTTCGCTGTCGAGCGCTGGGGCGGTTCGGGCGTGCTGTTCGGCTGGGATCTCTGGAATGAAATCCACCCCGCACACGCGGAGGGCTGCGCCGACGGCTTCCTGCCCTTCATCGCGGACCTAAGCCAGCACGTCCGCGCCCTGGAGACGAAGCTCTACGGACGCAGTCATCCCCAGACAGTGTCCCTGTTCGGACCCGAACTCGTGTGGCGTCCGCACCTGCCTTTGGCAGAGCCGATCTTCCGCCATCCCGATCTCGATTTTGCGACGATCCATATCTACGCCGAGGGCACGATCGACGATCCGCGCAACACCGTGGACCCTGCCATCGCCATGGGGCGGATCGTTCGCGAGAGCCTCGCTGCGATCCACGACGGCCGGCCGTTTCTCGACACGGAGCACGGTCCGATCCACAGCTTCAAGGACCGGCATGTCACCCTGCCCGAGCCGTTCGACGACGAGTACTTCCGCCACCTGCAATGGGCACATCTGGCCAGCGGCGGGGCTGGCGGCGGGATGCGTTGGCCAAACCGCCATCCACATCGCCTGAGCAACGGGATGCGGGCAGCTCAGCGCAGCCTTGCCGGTTTCCTGCCGTTGATCGACTGGCACCGCTTCCGGCGGCGCAACCTCAGTGAGGAGGTTGACGTCGAAGTGCCGGGAGTCAGGGCTTTTGCCTGCGGAGATGCGGATCAAGCGGTTGTCTGGTGCCTGCGCACGGATGCACTGGCGGCGAACGGGCAGGTGCGTCATGACGCGCCCCCGGTCTCCGGCCGACTGTCGCTTCCCTGTCTGCGAACCGGGCGCTACGCCGTCACCGCGTGGAACACGGAGGCGGGCCACCCACGCGGAACGAATACGGCAATCGCGCACGCTTCTGCGGGACTGCAGGTCGTCCTGCCGCCTTTGATCACGGACGTGGCGCTGGCAATTCGGCGGATCTGATTTCTAGCAGCCCGGTCCGCAGGCACGCTCTCCATGTGTCCCGCCAGCGGCCGCTCGCGGGACTCATGCACGTTTCGCGCTCAGAGATATCAAAGCTGCAATGAGGACCAGACCGGCTCCGCTCACCCCGTGCAGTGCGATCTGCCAGAAGGTTGCGGAATCGGACATCCAGACGAGGATGACGTCGCAGAAGGGAATGAACACGCTCGCCATCAACACCAGGCACACGGCTCGGCGCGTCGAGAAGCAGGCGAGGCCGGCTAGGTAGAGAGCCAGGGCCACATCGCGAAAGCCGATGGCTCGCAGGTAGCCCGCCGGGACGCCGCTCGGCGCCGGGATGCCGAAGATAGCAGCACCGGCGGACGGAGAGACGATGAACAAGCCACCGAGGCAGAGGAACACGGCAGCCAGAGCCATCACAGCCCACATTCCCGGTTCTGACCAGGAGAGATGTTGCTCAACCAAATCTGGATTTCCGCTCATTTGCGGGCCTGTAGCCGCAGGCCAGCGTTGGATCCCTGATCAGCGCGGAACTCGGATTCTGTCCAACGATCCGGCCCAAGTACGAGGTGCAGGCCGAACCGAGCGAGCATTATGAACCGAGAAAGCTGGTCAGCGCGGCGCTGACGCGGTCCGGCTCTTCATGGTGCAACCAGTGTGTTGCGGCCGGCAACCACTCGATCCTGCCCTGCGTGCAGAGGCTGAGGCTTTCCGCGGCGAGACGCGGGCTTAGCGCCGGATCTTTCCTTCCCCACACGATCAGGGTCGGTGCATCGATCGGCGCGCGTTCGGAGCGGTCCTTCAAGCGCAGCGCGCGATACCAGTTCAGCATCCCGGTCAGAGCACCGGGCTGTGCCCACGCTTCACAGTAGCGGTTCAGATCGGCGTGGCTGAACGTACCGGCCTTGCTCGTCAAACGAAGCGCCTGGCGCATGGCCAGGAAGTTGGCCGCTCGGAGGCCAGCTTCCGGCAGCCAAGGCACCTGGAAAGCCCCAAAGTAGAAGACCCGGAGTGCCTGAGTGGGGTGGCGGCGAGCGTAGCTCGCGAGCACATCCGGATGGGGGGCATTCAGGATGACAAGGCGCCGAACGCGCTCCGGAGATCGCGAGGCGAGCCACCATCCGACGATGCCGCCCCAGTCATGCCCCACCACGTCGAACGTGCTCGCCCCGTAACTGTCAGCGAGTGCGATCACGTCGTCTGCCACACGATCCAGGTGGTAGGCAGCAATGTCCACCGGCTTGCTGCTGAGGTTGTACCCGCGCTGGTCTGGAGCAACGACGTGCAGGCCTGCTCGTGCGAGCGCGTCGATCTGATGACGCCAGCCGAACCAGAACTCCGGAAAGCCATGAAGTAGGATGGTGAGTGCACCATCCTTCGGCCCAGCCGAAGCGACGTTGAGCGTAACCTCGGGAAGACGGACGAGAGAGAGGCTGGGTTCGCTCTGGAGCGACATCACCGCATTCCGGCAACAAGGGAGGGCACTCCTGGAACACAGTGAGCGTGCAGCGGGATCCTGGGACGCGCCGGTTGCTCTCCCGCGGGCCGCAGGGTGCCAGAACCGACACCAACTGCATGAAGACTGCATTTGGCAGGGGCAGAGGCCAGTTCAGCAAGCTTCGAGCCGGTCCGGCCGAGGCCTACGTGGCGACCGAGGCGCCGAAGGGCGAGTTCAGCATTCATCTCGTGTCCGACGGGATGACCCGGGCCTTGCGCTGTAAGATCTGATCCCTGCTTCGCGCATCTTTAGGCGATGGACTGGCTATGTCGCGGTCACCTACGGGCCGATGTGTTCTGCGTGCCCGGCACGCTCGACATCATCTTCGGCGAAGTAGACCGCTGACCAGCGGAACGAGGTGTCAGGCCAGCATCGGACAATAAGTTGCTGTCTTCGACGTTCGACGGTTCAGATGAGGCTAGCGAATGAGCGAAGATCCAGCAGCCGATGATGCGGCGGACCCGGTGATTTCGCACGATCAGATCCGGGAGTGCGCCTACGACTTGTGGGACCGAAACACCGGCCTATCGGGTATCAACTGGAGTTTTGGCTCATGGACGAGCGCGAGTTGAGGGCAGAGTGGAGGATTAACCTCGAACACGATGCGGGACCTGCGAGAGATGACGCCAGCCGCTCGAGAACACGAGATGACGCCCGACAACCCAGTTAGATTCCACGTCAATCCGGACTGGCAGCCGTCGCGGTCATGAAGCGCATATACGGCTGATCTCAGCCAACGAGACGTGCAGCTTGCTCTCGCTCAGGTAGACGC
This sequence comes from Methylobacterium tardum, assembly GCF_023546765.1. Taxonomy (NCBI): domain Bacteria; kingdom Pseudomonadati; phylum Pseudomonadota; class Alphaproteobacteria; order Hyphomicrobiales; family Methylobacteriaceae; genus Methylobacterium; species Methylobacterium tardum. The sequence goes on along the minus strand of NZ_CP097484.1, from coordinate 3,202,885 downwards.
CTTGTGGGAGCATGACGACGCCGGTCCACGCCAAACCGGTAGCCGAGCGCTGTCAGGCCGGCTGCGCTTGAAAGAGCGAAAGCAGCGATCAAAATGCGTGCTGACGTTTCCGAAATTGAAAACACTCTTGAGCGGGACTGTTCGCCGAAACGGCCTTCTGCGCCAGGGTCGCCCGCAGGCGCCTCAAACAGGTTATCGGGCCGAGGGTAGGCTGCTTCACCCGTCATCTGACCGGTCCAGGCTCGGCGCGCCATCAGGCGATCCAGTACACGCGGAGCCGCCATGTTGCCCAGAACCGCCTGGATCGTGGGACCTCCTACCCAGAGCTCACGCGGTGCCTCGATCGCAGCACGGACGATCGCCTCTGCGACTGGTGCAGGATTGTGGATTGGGGGCACGGGCTGCAGCCGCTGGGGAAGATGGCTGCGCGCCCAAGCAAACTGCGGTGTATTGACCGCTGGCAGTTGGACCATGGTGAGACGAATACGACTGCGCTCATGCAGGAGCTCACTCCGCAAAGAGTCCGTGAAGCCACGCACAGCAGCTTTCGCAGCGCAGTAGGCGGATTGCAGTGGGATAGACCGATAGGCCAGAGCTGACCCGATCTGCACGATCGTTCCGCGGTTGCGCCTCCGCATGTGCTGCAGGGCCGCGAGCGTGCCGTACACCTGGCCGAGGTATGTTACCTCCGTGACACGTTTGACTTCTTCGGGGCTGATCGCGGCGACCGGTGCATAGACCGTCACCATGGCGCTGTTCACCCAGAAATCAATTCGGCCAAAGGCGCCGACAACCTGTGCTGCCGCAGCCTCAAGCGCTTCAGCGTCGGACACGTCGGCCTGCAGGACGATCGCGCGTCCACCAGCGCGTTCGACCTCGCGCGACGCGCTTTCTAATCGGTCGCGCCCTCGAGCAATTAGGCCTACGGACCAGCCACGGCGGGCGAAAGCGACTGCCACCGCGCGTCCGACCCCGGCGGAGGCACCGGTGACCACAACAACCGGCTGCGTTCCGCTCGTCGCGCTAACACCATCATACATCGGCGACATTCCGTCTGGGGTAAGAGCGGAGCTGATCAGCTGCCCAGGACCCGCCGCCGGCAAAGAGCTAAATTCGCGGCGAGGCTAAGTGTCAGGTCTCACAGAAACCGACCTGCGACAAAGGCGGTTCCTGGCTGGTGGTATCGGACATTAGGTAGCGCAGGATGCGGCCATCCCCCTGTTGGCCAATCAACGTCATCCCGCTCACCGACACGCAGGCAGCTGATTTTGGTTCGAAGCGCTCAGGCGGCCGCCTACCGATCCACCCGTCTTGCGCCTTTGCCGTGGCCTCGGTTGAGGATCACTGGCGGCAAACCGCTCGATGCGCGACGGAGTGCTCCGAAGAGTTGCTGCACATCGCCCTGTGCGGACGCGAACATCGAGCAAGTCGAACGGTTGAACCCCGCGAGGGGAGGTGAGCTTCCTCGCGCGGAGACGCTCGTGTGGAGATCTTTGAAACCCTCCTAGCCCTGCTCGCGGCCTGCGTCGTTCTAGCCCTCGTCGCACGCCGTCTTCAGGTCCCTCTCGCGGTCGTCCTCGTCCTAGGCGGGATGGCCCTCGCACTGATCCCGGGCCTGCCTACCGTCACCCTCGACCCACAACTCGCGCTTGTCCTGTTCTTGCCTCCCTTGCTTCAGGCAAGTGCCTACAGGACCGATTGGCCGGCCTTCCGCTTCAACCTGCGTCCAATCCTGTTCCTCGCGCTTGGTGCCGTCCTGTTCACGGCCGCGGCTGTGGCGGTCACCGCGAAGTTCCTGGTGCCGGACCTGCCCTGGGCCGCCGCCATCGCGCTGGGGGCAATCGTAGCCCCGCCCGATGCGGTTGCGGCCGCGTCAGTGCTGAAGAACTTTCGTATAACAAAGCGGCTCGTCGTCATCCTGGAAGGCGAGAGCCTGCTCAACGACGCATCGTCGCTCGTCCTCTACCGTTTCGCCGTCGCCGCGACGCTGGCTGGCGAAGTCTCGCTTGGCCAAGCCTCCCTCTCGTTCCTATTCGCGGCCGCGGGCGGCACGTTGATCGGCTACGTCGTCGGCCGCATCGCGATGTGGATCTTTAGTCACCTTGAGGATACCCTGCTCGACATCCTCGTCTCATTTCTGGCGGGCTTCGCAGCCTACCTCGCGGCGGAGCAGGTCCATGCCTCGGGCGTACTCGCGGCGGTCACCTGCGGCCTCGTACTCGGCCAGAAGCAGCACGCGGCTTTCACCGCCCGGACCCGTCTCGAGTCGGGTGCGGTCTGGAGCTTTGTCGAGTTCGTCCTGACCGCCCTGGTCTTTGTACTCATCGGCCTACAGTTGCGCGGAATCGGGGAACGTCTCGGCCAGTACGAGTTCCGCCATCTCGCGATCTTGGGCTTGGCGGTGTCCGCTGCCCTCATCGTCAGCCGGTTCATCTGGGTCTTCCCGGCTCTCTGGCTGCCGCGTGCGTTATCGCGCAGCCTGCGGGAGCAAGATCCGATGCCCCCGTGGAGCCACGCCACAATCCTGTCGTGGGCTGGAATGCGTGGCGTCGTGAGCTTAGCTGCCGGCTTGGCTCTTCCGGTCAACTTCCCCGGACGCGACCTCATCCTGTTCCTAGCTTTCTGCGCTATCCTCGCCACGCTGGTGATCCAAGGCACGACCCTCGGTCCCCTGATCCGCTATTACGGTCTGAGCGAGCCAGAAGACCGTGTGACCAATCCGGCAGTCACGCCGCAGGCAATCGAAGCGCGCAGCAAGACCACGGTCGCCGCGATGGCTGCCGTCACCGACAAGCTGGAGGATCTCGGTCCGGAGCAGGCCGCGGCCGCCGAGGACCTGCTCCGCGAGTTGCGCCAGCGTGCCAAGCGTGCCGCTCATGCGAGCGAGGAGAGCGGTATCGGCGTGGAACGTTTATCTGCGAGGCTCGACCTGCGACTGACAGCCATCGAGGCGGCGCGGACGAAGCTACTGGCCGATCACAGGGATGACCTCGAGCACGAGGAGCTGTCCGTACTCATGGCCGAGCTCGATCTAGAAGAGCAGCAAATTAGGATTGCGATGGGCGAGAGGTAGCGGCTGTCTCAATCACATGCCACCAGGATGTGCGCGCTGGCCTAGCTCTGATTTATTCCGCGCAGAGAACGAGGTTTGCCGTCGTCGTCCAGCGCCACGGAGGTGAGCACGCCTTCGGTCACCTTCTCCGGGTTTCTGCCGCTTCGTTCCCGAACCCAGATCTCGACCTTAACCGCCAGTGACGTCTCACCTTCTTCATGCAGCGTACAATAGCAGCTGACCTCATCGCCGACTGAGATCGGACGCAGGAAGCGCATCGCATCGATGCTGACCGTGACGACGCGACCCTGTGCGCGCTGAGCGACGAAGGTACCCCCGGCCAGATCCATCTGCGACACGGTTCACCTTCCGAAGATGGCGCCACTCGCGTTCATATCGCGTGGCATTGCGATGGAACCTAGGTGCGGACCACCAGGGACGTTCGGGATTTGATCACTCATGAGCCACACATCCCGTCGTCGAAGCGCTAGGTCTGTGGCCCCGTTAAAGGCAAACCATCGTCGTGGGCGAGCAGACCTGCCGGATCCCGGTACGTGGCGATGCAGCTTGCCTGCTTCAGCTCCTCGGCCGACCAGCCGACACTGAGCAGCCCGATTGTGCGCACACTGGCCATCCGCGTAGCCTCAGCATCGTAAGAGGTATCACCGATGACGATGGCGTCCGTTGATCCGAGACACTGACGCCCGCTAACGGACCTCCTCGATCTCCACCCGCAAACGCTCCGGTCCGCGCAGGGTTGCTGGGCGGCGATAGGGCGGAGGATCTTCGATCAAGCGGGGAGCCTTCAGGCGGCGTGCTAGCGCAGTGAGCGCGGCCTCAGCCTCAAACCGGCCTAAGGGGGCTCCGACGCAGTAGTGCAGCCCCCCCGAAGCCGAGGTGGCGCGTGCCGACGCGATCCGGGTCAAACCTATCCGGGTCGGGAAACGCGGCCGGGTCGCGATTGCCGGCGGCGAGCATCAGGACGACGGCCTCACCTTCGGGGATCGTAGTGCCGGCGATATCGATGGCGCTGAGGGTCTTGCGGCTGACGAGTTGCACAGGGGGATCGTAGCGCATCACCTCCTCGACCACGCGCGGGGCACGGCCGGGTTCGGCGCGCAGGCGCTCCAACTCGTCCGGGTGGCGCATCAGCGTGAGCCAGGCGTTGCCGATCAGGTTCACCGCGGTCTCGTGGCCGGCGACGAGGATCAGGATCGCGGTCGAAATCAGGTCGAGGTCGCCCATCCTGTAGCCATCAGGCGTGGCGTGATTGGCCAACCCTGAGAGTAGGTCGTCGCGCGGCTGGCGACGCTTCTCAGCTACGAGGTCGGCGAGGTAATCCGAGATGGCGTCGAAGGTCCGGGCGTTTTCGATGCGGGTCTCTTCGCTGACGACAACACCGGGCTCGACCGCCGTAGCGAGCTGGCTCGACCAGTCGTGGAAATTCGCCTCGTCCCCCTCCGGTACGCCGAACAACTCGCAGATTACCGCGACAGGAAGGGGGTAGGCGAGGTCGGCGACGATATCGATCTCGTGCGAGCCGACCTTGCGGTCCAGCATCTCGCTGACCAGCCGCTCCGAGCGGGCGCGCATCGCCTGCACGCGAGCGGGGGTGAACTGATGAACGGTGGCAGCGCGCAGGAGATCGTGCGCGGGCGGGTCGCGGAACAGGAACGGCTGGTGACTGTCGGTGATCCGGTTCTTGACCGGATTGACGAGGTAGTCCGTAACCGGGTTGCCGGTGGACGGGCGCTTCGTCGGCGGCTGGGTCTCGACGCTGAGACGCGGGTCGTTCTGCAAGCGCATGACGGCGTCGTGGCTGGCTGCCACCCACACGCCCCGTGCTTTGTCGCCCGAAGCGCCGTCAATCTGCCCCCCGTCGTTCTGGCACGAGACCGGAGTCTGCCGCAGGCGGGCGTACAGCGGGTACGGGTCGGCGCGGTTGGAGAAGTCCTTGATCTGGCTGAGGAGGGTTGCGTCGGCCATGTCGAGTCCGGTGCCTACGCGTCAGGAAAAGCCAGGCGCCAGGATGGCAAGTGCGCCACCTCGGTCGATCACTGTCTCTTCGGGTGGGAAGGGTGCAGCTGCTGCAATCCGCTCTGCGTAGGCCGGCAGCCAGCGCCCGCAATCGACCGACACGGCCGCGATACACCGTCCCTCTCGGCCGTAGAGCGCGAGGAAGCGGCCTGTGGCTGGATCGCCCTGGGCGATCGTCATCGCGTCCGCCCCCTCGGTCAGCCCGACTGACTTGAGCGTGACGCCCGCCTGCCCTGACCAGAAAGCCGGCAGCGCAGCGTAGTTCCGTTCGGGCTTATCCCCGGCGAGCAGGCGACCGGCATGCACGCCCTGCGCGACCGCATGGCCCCAGTGCTCTACCGCGATGCGGTGTCCGCCGTAGAGCGGGTGGGGGAAACGCGCCACGTCGCCCGCCGCCGCGATCGCGGTGTCGGGGCAGCCATCTTCACCGAGTACGTAACCGTCTGCGTCACAGTCGACGCCGCCCGCGTCGAACGACAGACCGGATCCGTAGAGCCACTCGGTGTTGCGCACTGCGCCGAGCGCCATCACCGCAATGTCCGCCGCGATGGCCGTGCCATCGGCGAGGTGCGCGCGCATGAACCGGCCATTTGCCTCCTCCAGCCACTCGACCTCGCCACCCAGGCGCAGGTCGACGCCGCGAGCCTCGTGCATTGCGCCGACGATCGCTCCAATATACCGGCCGAGCACACGGGCGAGCGGCGCCGGGCCGGGCTGGACCAGGGTCACGGGTAGGCTGAGTTGCCGGCATGCGCTGGCTACCTCGCAGCCGATCAGGCCACCGCCGATCACCAGCACGCGTTTTGGGCCGGAAGTAAGCGCCTTGCGCAAAGCAATTGCGTCGTCGCGGCCGCGCAGGGTGTAGACCCCCGCGAGCCTGCCCTCGTGTGGGTTCGGCCAGGGCCGGGCGCGGGTGCCGGTGGCGATCAGCAGGCGGTCGTAGGGCAGCGCTGTGCCGTCCGCGAGGTGAACCAGGCGGTCTGCGCGATTGAGGCGCACAGCCGGGATGCCGAGGTGCCAGTCAACGTCCTCACCGAAGCTGCTCGGCAGGGTGGTGGCGTCAGGGGCGATCTGACCGGTCAGTACATGCTTTGAGAGCGGCGGCCGGTCGTAGGGACGGTAGGGCTCGGCCCCGACGATCGTGAGGGTGCCAGAGAAGCCTGTATCGCGCATCGCTTCGGCCCCGCGCAGGGCTGCAAGGCCGGCACCGACCACCAACGCACGGCTGGGCTGGCCATGTCCCATCTCATGCGCCTTCATGGCTTTTGTCTTCGACCCGGATCGCCTGAACGGGACAGGCGATCCGTGCCCGTTCGATGTCGGCGCGATCCCGCGCTCCGGGCGCGGGGTCGTAGAACAGCGCCTCGGGCCCCTCGATACGGAAGTGCTGTGGCGCTGCGTAGCAGCACTGAGCGTAGGCTTGGCAGAGGTTGAGATCGACGCTCACGCGAAGACCGGGCTGCGGGGCCGGAGAAGACATAGCTCAGCAACCAAGCCGAAGTGCACCAGTTCCGCTTGGCGGCGGACGCCGTCCAGTCCACGCAGCGCGAAGGCCGAAGCTCGACCGAGCATCAGCTTTCGGAACGACCGCGCGCCAGCAGCCGCGGCGGCCTGGACGACAACACTTGGCCGCAAGCAGAATGACCGCTTCGGAGAAGGCCGGCCGCAAAAGCGGATGCGCGGCTTCCGACCTAACCGAGCCGGCCGGGGCGCCGTCGGCTCTTACTGAAAGCAGCCGTCCGGTAACTCCGGCTATGCGCGGGAGCGGGCTTTCGCGCGGCGCCGGAAATCAGACGGTTCGCCTCGAACCCAAGCTGGTCGTGCAGGTTGCTGCCAGCCCCGCCCGAAAGCAGACGTCAGCCCGGTTTGGAAATTCACCTCCAAGCAGGCGAGTTGGGTCGCCGGCCGCGCATCCGCCGTAGCGGCCGAGCTCAAGAAGGCGGTCCGACAGACGCAGGCGCTGCCAAACGAACAGGGTGAGGGGAGCTGAGGGCGCTGGTATCTTGGTACAGGTCACGTCGTTTGTATGCTTATATGAAGATATACTGCTGAAGTAGGACGAATGTTGCGAGAACCGCGCGGTCATCACGGCGTTTAATTCGAACGCGGTAACCGCATAGCCGCACTGGCAGCCCCAAAAGGCCAGGCGGTGAGGAGAACGCTCATGCCTACAAGGGTTAGACGCGTTGAACTCGCTCAAGCCGCTCTCGACGCTTATCTCCACGCCGAGGGCGCAGACCGACGTTGGACTGGTGGCGTGCCCGCTTGTGAGGTCGTGGACCTGATTACCGACCTGTTACTTTTCGCGAAGGAAAAGGGACACGATCCCTGCTCAGTGCTCGGCAGGGCCAAGAGGCACCTGCAAGCTGAAGCGGGGGAGCGTTGTTGACGGCTCTGCCGCTCGTCTGAGTGGTGATAAGGCGGATGAAAGGCGGGCGCGCTCGTGCGAGCGTGCCCGCCTTATGCCTTACTTGTCTGTCGGGACGCCCTCGCGCTCATCACCGGCCTGACCCGGCTTCAGGCTGACCGCTACGGGGCGGCTATCTCGAGGCAGCACTGATCCGTCCGTCAAAAGCCCTATGAGGATCCGCAACCCTCGATTCATCGTTTCTCCATAAAATCTTGGAGGAACGTCGATGCTGAGAGGCTGCTGGCTTCATGAAACCCCGCAAGGGGTGTTCCGTATCGAATGGACCCGGATCGGCTTCGCCGTCATCTTCGAGCAGGATCTGCTCGGCTGTTATGAGAAGGCCACCATCGCACTGACGCGGCTGATCGAGGGTGAAACCCAGAAACCTCGCTGCGGATTGGACGTCCTGCACCTTGGCCTGCCACCTTCCCTGATCAGCTGGACCTTCTGCCCAGCCGGGGATGAGAGATCCTGGTCGCGGTCGGTATCGCCCCTATCAAGCCACTCCGTAGACGCCATAGCCGAATCCGGAGAGGCCGCGCGCGGTTGAGGATAAGCTGCGCACGCACCCCACCGCACGAAGTCATTCGCGCCGGCTACGGCCGCGCGATGGTTGAACCGGCTAGGTGCGCCGCTCGTTCTCCTCCCGACAGGAGGTCCTTATGAGCGCGCGTATCTACCCGGACGTGAACACCAGCTCGGCGAGCAGCGGGGCCGCCAACCGGCCGATCCACCGCCTGGGTGAGGACGTAGACACCGGCGACCAGCTCGCCAGCCCGGTTCTACTCGGCATGGCCGTAGCTGGCGCGGTCGTGGCACTTCTGCTGGTCTGGCTGGTGATCGGCTAGAGGCGACAAAGAAGCCCGCCGCGGCGGACCGGGCGGGCTGAAGGTGGAGTCGTCCCGTGAATGCCACGTAGACCCGCCGACGGCTGATCAGTTCCCGAGCGGGATCTTAACAGATGTCGGGTGCCAGACTTGTCCGTGGCTGCCAGCGCCACAGACCGGCGCCCAACGGTTCCGCAAGGCGTGGCATCCGGTTGCACCCTTTCCGTCCTGTTAAGGTGAAGGGCGTTAGCTCGTTCGTCCAAAGGCGATGGACGATGGACAACAGGCGAGAGACAACTCGGCGCCGCGTGCTACTTGCCGGCAAGGTCATGCTTCCCGGCGGTGGCGTGATCGACTGCACCCTGCGGGATCGCTCTGAGGGCGGGGCGCGGATCAAGGTGCTGAGCGTGATCGGCATCCCGGACGAGTTCCGGCTGCTCGTCGAGGCGACCGGCGAAATGGTCCAAGCCAAGGTCGTGTGGCGCAGACCCAATGAGATAGGCCTACGCGTTCTCTGACGCGCAACAAAGAAGCCTGCGGTGGCAAACCGGGCGGGCTGATACTTGTCTGGGACAGCTCAGCGCTCACGGTGATGCGGAAGCGTAGGAACGCGCGAGAACACCTCCTCGCACTTCGTTCCGAGGCTGCTCCGCATGAGGTTTCTCGCCCAGATCCTACGCCCGTCGTTCATCAGCTCAACGGCCTTCGGTTCGAGGCTCTTTCGCGCAAGCTTTCATGACCTTCATGAAGGGGTACTCTACCTCCCGGCTGCACGACTTTCTGGCCTGGAGGATTATCCCGTAGTTTTCGATTTTCTTGGGCAGTTATCGCCCGACCATTAGGACGATATAGATCCAGCAAGCATCAGCCTTGCGAAAACTGACCGTCGAAGCACTTCCAACTACCGTACATCCAAGTATTGACAGCAGGCGCTCGCGCCAACGAAAGCCCGCCGCAGCAGGGCCGCGACGGGCACTCTCTCGTTTTGGGACGCCGTAGAGACGTCGGCCGGCGCAAAAGGGTTCCAGACAATTCGGCGAGCTCAGGCGCCTCTGCCAAGCTCCTGGCACCGTTCACTATCCGTCTCAGATCTCGAAGAGGAACGAGGAGAACGGGCGATGGCGCGGCGGGCCGTGTTCGTGAAGGCTGAGGAAACGCACCTCCTTGAGGAAGCCCAGCGCCGGCGCGAGCAGTGCGTCATGGCCCTAACCCGCGCCAACCCTCAGGGGCCACTTCATAAGGCCGTTGCGCAGGTTGTGGACACGATCGACGGCGTGGCCGAGGTTGGGGTCGGCGATCGGAAGCGTTTCCATCAGATCAGCCCGCGGACGCCCAGACCGGATCTGCCGCCAGGTAAGTGGCGAACTGTGGCGTAAGGTGGCCGTGACGGAAACGCTCTGCGGGTTGGACTCACCAATCGAAGAATGAATCCAGGCCGGGCATAAGAAATGCCACCGTTACGAAGGCGCCGAGCGCGCCCGACGCCATGACAGCTATTTCCACCGCGCCGCCCTCCGGATCGCTTGTGCGCAATCAACTCGGGTGAGCAGCAGAAGGTTTCAGGTTGCCGGCTCACCAGCGGATAAAACGGTCGAGAGCTGGCAGCGTGGCAACGATGATCGCGACTGCGCCAATCGCTGCGGCGAGCATGACGACGAGCGCAAGGGACATAGGCGCTCAGCTCCCCTCTGGCTGAGTGGCAGTTGTGGAACTAAACGGATTGGGACGCAAAGCGCGCTGTGTGACAGAATGACCTCGTCGTCGGCCTCGACACGTTTACTGAACAGCGGGGGCCCAGATACGCGATTGTCCCTCGTTTTAGTGCGGAGGACCGAGGTCGGGTGCAGCCTCGATTGCTGAGCAGCTTACGGAGAAGGCTTCGACGGCGAGAGGGCGTGAGTGCGCTGGCGATTGCCCGACCGAACAGTGCGGGTAGGAGGCCTCACGAGCCGCCACTCCGCTCGATCTGGTCGAGCACAGCGTCAGGGGCGACATCCTGTTGAAGTTCGTCAACCTCGCCGTCCGCCTTGGTCTCAAGGCCGAGATGGTCCGTGATTGCAGAGACCATGGTCACCAGCTTGGTCACCTCGTGCTCAGCCAGAAGACTGATGTGCAGGTCAAGGTCAGCGCGCTTGTCAGCGGCGGCCGCCATGCGGTTCTGACTGATCAGCACGAAGGTCGAGAGGAAAATCGCCTCGACGGAAGCCGAGGTGCCGAGGATCACAAACGACTCGTCCCACTTTGGCAGCAGCGTCAGCAGACCCGTGTTCACGAGAACCCAAAAGCCGAACAGCATCACATGCAGGTAGACGAAGGCCATGCTGCCAGTGAAGCGCGTGATCGCCTCGGCGACACGCTCCTGCAGCGATGCCCGTCGCTCCTCATGGCTGCGGCGCTCTCGGAGCGTCTGGATGTTGCGCCTGAGCGCCGGCGACAATCCGCTCGGCTGTGGCGGCGGGAAGGTCGGTTTCGGAATCCGGCGCACATTACGCTCAGATTGAACGACCATCAGCGTGTGCCCCATCAGGATCCTCACCGTTCAACCCTGCCGGCGCCATACCTGATCCCATTGCGGAGGCCGCCCCTTGGGTCTGCCTGGTTTGGAAGGAGATCGCCGAGCGGGTGTCACGTCAACTTTTGAACGTTGCCGCAGACGGAATAGACGATCAGGCGCGGGATACGGCCGACCGCGCAGACATTCACAGGATCCGGAGCACGTTCAGCCTCAACCGGGTTGGCAAACTGGTTTACCGCCTGGCAGCCGAAGAGACGGAGTACACGACAGCCGCGAACGTACCCGCGCCGTTACCCAAGATCACCCGCTCCGCCATCCGGGATCAGATGTCGATTCGTGCCCCGATCTCGACGGCGCGGTCAGCCGGTATGCGAAAGTAACGGGACGCATCTGTCGCCGCCAGGGCCATCGCGATGTAGAGCCGATCCTGCCACACGGGCATGCCGGTCTCAGGCGAGGCCACTAGGACCCGTCGCGTCAGGAAATACGATAGGTTAACCGTGTCGAAGCCGGCCGCGGCCAGAGCGGTCGGCAAGTCGGGCAGCTCCATGAAGCCGAAGCGCAGCGTCACGTAGGAGAAAGCATCCGAGAGCCGCCTGACCGTAACACGATCCGGCTCCGGCACCCGCGGCAGGTCGTCCGTGACCACGTGCAGGATGAGATTGCGGGCGTGCAGCACGTGGTTATGCTTCACATTGTGCATCAAGGCCCCGGGCGCGTCATCGGGAGAGCCCGTCAGGAACACGGCCGTTCCTGGCGCCCGCAGGATTGAGCCGGTCTCGGCCATCCGCGCAAAGTCGGAGAGAGGTACGCGCCGTCGGTGGATCTCGGCGGCGATCAGCGCCGAGCCACGTCTCCAGGTCCACATGGCGGTGACCAGGCCGGCCCCAATGGTCAACGGCACCCAGCCCCCATGGAGAAGCTTCAGCGCGTTGGCCGAGAGGAACACCAACTCGGCGAGCAGGAAGGGGGCGATGACGAGTGCCGCAAGGGCGGGCGACCAGCGCCAGAACCGCCAGGCGACGACGAAGACCAGTGTTGCCGTGATCACCATGTCGCCCGTGACCGCGATGCCATAGGCCGCTGCCAGCGCACTCGGCGACTTGAACAGCACCGCTAGGAACACCACGGCGGCGAGCAGCCACCAGTTCACCCGCGGAATGTAGATCTGTCCCTTCTCGGTCTCGGAGGTGCGCTGGACCCGCATGCGTGGCAACAAACCGAGTTGCATGGCCTGCTGCGTGATCGAGAAGGTGCCGGTGATCACGGCCGGCTGGCGATGATGGTCGCCACGGTGGCGAGCAGGATCATCGGCAGCAGAGCCCAGGACGGGTAGAGCAGGAAGAACGGGTTCTCGATCCGATCGGGGTGGGCCAGCAGCATGGCGCCCTGACCGAGGTAGTTGAGGGCGAGCGCCGGCAGAACGAGGCCGAGCCACGCCGTCCGGATAGGCGAGCGACCGAAATGGCCCATGTCGGCGTAGAGCGCCTCGGCGCCGGTCACGGCCAGGAATACGGCGCCGAGCGCCAAGAGGCCGGCCGTGCCGTGGGTCAGGAGGAAGGCGATGCCGTGGGCCGGGTTGAAGGCTGCCAAAATGCTTGGGTTCTCGACCAGATGGCTGAGGCCGCCGAGAGCCATGACGAGAAACCAGAAGGCTGTGATCGGCCCGAAGAAGGTCGCGACGCGTGCCGTGCCGTGGCTCTGGACGGTGAAAAGGCCGATCAGGATGGCGAGGCTGAGCGGCAGGACATAGGGGTCGAAGGCAGGGGTGGCGAGCTTCAGACCCTCGACGGCGGAGAGCACAGAGATAGCCGGGGTGATGATGGCGTCGCCGTAGAACAGTGAAATGCCGACCATGCCGAGCACGAGCACGAACCCGCCGGAACGGCCGAGGGCGCGCTGCGCGAGGGCCACGAGCGAGGGAGTGCCGCCCTCGCCGTCGTTGTCGGCGCGCATCACGATGAACACGTACTTGAGCGTCACGATGAGGATCAGCGCCCAGAGGATGAGGGAGACCACGCCGAAGACCATCTCGCGCGTGGGGGCCTGCCCCCCACTGGCGGCGTGCAGCGACTCCTTCAGGGCGTAGAGCGGGCTGGTTCCAATGTCGCCGTAGACGACACCGACGGAGCCGAGGGTCAGCGCCCAGAAGGTGGTCTTGGAACCGTGGCCGGTCTCGCTTGGCAGCAGTGTCTGCACCGCCGGGAATTCGGTTTGGGCACCTGCGGGCATCTGCGGCCTCCTCCGGCCCACACTCAGGCAACCTGAAGGGCCAAGATTTCCAACGGACAACGGGCCAGGAACGTTCGCGCACTCTGCAGGGCTATAGATTTTGCCCGATCTCGTGAGTCGATCAGGCAATGCTCTCGGCCAGCAGCTCCAGGCCTCGGACTGTGGCGACGGCGAACCTTGGAAGAAGGACAACGGTCGGGCGGCCGAGTGCCTCCAAGCGCCCGAGCGGTTCCGAGGAGATCATGCGGTATCCGGTATCATGAGAAAGCTGGCCGAGGCCGGTTGCGGAGCGGTGAACGGTTCACCTGAAGATGGCAACCACACCACCAGCTATGAGGCCGGCCACCAGAACGACGAAAGGAGCGTGTTCGAACCCGGCATATTCAAGGAGTTTCACAGACAATGCCGCCACAAGGACCACGCTCAATCCTAGCGTGAGCGGCGGCAACCTCACTTCAAACGGCCAGGGTAGAGCACCGTGGATACCTCCGGCTTCAGTGTTTTGAGCCGTAATCCGGAACCACAGTGCTGCCGAACAACCCGGGGACCAACACCGGGATAACGCTACTTCCGTTCGGCTCCGCCCCGCCTCAGGCGCTCGCCTGCCAGACACTCGCGCATGTAGGCGTCACGTAAGTCGGCAGCCATTTTCAGTTCATCGGCCCTGGTATGGCAAACCTGCTCCTCGCTCTGCTTAGACGCCTCCTGCGCGAAGACCCCGGATGCGGTGCCTAGAACGATGGCGCCGGAAAAGGCGAGTGATAACAGCGGATACATTGCTACCTCTCCGAGAGCATTCGGCCAACGGTGAGGACGGATGCAGGTTCCAGTGTGCCGCTCCAGCCCGGGCATGCCTCGCTCCATCTGCTATCGTGCCAAGTGTCCAGCGATCTGACGGCCTCGATGCACGTTGCCCATCCGAGATGCCCGTCCAGCAATCTCGATTTCTCCCTCACTCCCATGAGTGAAGCCGAGGAAACCGCGTGCTCTCCATCTTCGACCTTGCCGCTCTGCTCCTGACCCTCTCGGCCCTGTTTGGCTGGCTCAACCGCCGCTTCGTCCGCCTACCGCACTCCATCGGCCTGCTCATCCTCGGCCTCCTGGCTTCGCTGCTGCTCGTCCTTCTCGACCTCCTGTTCCCCGCACAGCACCTCTATGAGGAGCTCACGCGAGCGCTCCAGCAGATCGACTTCACCCAGGTGGTGATGAACGGGATGCTGGCCTTCCTGCTCTTTGCCGGTGCGCTCAACCTCAACTTGGAAGCCATGCGCGAACGCGCTTGGCCCATTGCCCTCCTGGCGCTCGTTGCGACCGTGATTTCGACCGCGGTCGTGGGTGCGGGGCTCTGGGGCGCGGCGCAGGCCATAGGGCGTCCGCTCCCGCTATCGTGGGCCCTGGTGTTCGGCGCCCTGATCAGCCCCACCGACCCTGTCGCGGTCCTCAGTACGCTCAAGAATGTGGACGTGCCCAAAGCCCTGGAGATCGAGATGCAGGGCGAGGCCCTGTTCAACGACGGCGTCGGTGTCGTGCTGTTCACGATCCTGCTCGGCTACGCGGCCGGAGCTGGAGGGCGAGCATGGGACCGGCGAGGTGGTGCGGTTATTGGTGCAGGAGGCTGCTGGCGGCCTGCTCCTGGGCGTGATCACCGGCTACATCGCTTATCGCGCAATGCGGGCGGTCGGCGACTTCCCGGTTGAGGTTCTGATCACCCTGGCTCTCGTCGCCGGCACCTATGCGGTCGCGCAGAAGCTCGGGACCAGCGGTCCGCTCGCCGTTGTCGCCGCTGGCCTGCTTGTTGGCGATCGCGCGCCGCGCGACGCCATGAGCCAGCGCACGCAGGGCTACGTGTCCGCCCTCTGGACCTTGGTCGGCGAGGTGCTGAACTCAGTCCTGTTCCTCCTGATCGGTCTTGAGGTGCTGGTCCTGCGGTTTGAGGTGTCTGCGATCATCCTGGCTGCGGCCGCGGTTCCGATTGTGCTGGCGGCCAGAGCCATAGCTGTCGCGATGCCCCTTCTTCTGGTCCGGTGGACTGACCTGTTCTCGGCGCGCAACCTGCCGTTCCTGACCTGGGCCGGCGTGCGTGGGGGCATCTCGGTAGCCCTGGCGCTCTCGCTGCCCGAGGTGCCGGACAAGCCAGCGATCCTGGCCGCTACTTACGCGGTCGTGCTCTTCACCATCATCGTGCAGGGCTCGACGCTCGGCATAGTTGCACGTCGCACTCTCCGCTGACGAGGCAGTTTCCGCTGGTTCACACGTTCGTATCGGCAGATGCACTGTCGCGCCATGCTCGACAGCCGGTGATAACATAAAGGACGGCGTCCATGACACGACCCAAGGTCATCGCGTTCGACATCAACGAGACGGTATTTTCTTTGGAAAGCATCCGTCCGCGGCTCATCGCTCTCGGCCTGCCGGCAACAGCGCTGGAGGTGTGGTTCGCCTCAGCCCTGCGAGACGCGTTTGCCATCGCGATCACGGACCGCTTCGCGCCATTTCGCTCGGTGCTGGACGGGGCGCTTGCCTCCTTGCTGTCCACCCATGGTCTGTCCGGCAATCCCGAGCAAATAGCGGGCGTACTGGACGGCATGACTGAGCTTGAGCCACACGCCGACGCCCTTGCGGCTTTCACTGTGCTGAGGAGTCAGGGCTTTCGCGTGATCGCATTGAGCAACAGCGCGACCGCATCGACCGAGAAGCTGCTCCGCCGCTCCGGCTTGGACCCGTATGTCGAGGCTGTGCTCTCGGTTGATGAGGTACAGCGCTCCAAGCCAAGGCCGGAGGTGTACCGCTACGCGGCAGCAGAAGCGGGCGTCACGCTTGATCAGCTTGCTCTCGTGGCAACCCATGCGTGGGACACGCACGGAGCCAAGGCTGTGGGCCTGACAACCGGCTTCGTAGCGCGCGGACAGACCTACCCGAACGTGCTGCTCCCGCCTGACGTTGAGGGTCAAACCCTACTCGACGTGGCGCATGGCCTCGCGAATTTGCAGCCGCATCCATAAGCGAGGGGCATTGGCCCGCTGCCAAACTGTCGTCCAGCTCTCAAGCCAGGCACGGTCACCGGGATGGGCTTAAGCGTCAGCTGCAGTGAGCAGTGTTTCCCGAGCGACCTCGCGAGAGCCATGGTCGGGGGAGACGCCGTAATTCCCGCCAAAGCTCAGCATGGCTGAGCACGAACTCGCCACGACCGCGTAGGCTCGATGGCCAACCTCTCACACGTCGGCCAGTGACTATGGCCCGTAAGCCGGAACCGCTCGCGCCAAGCCGCCAAACCGGTCGAGGAGCCTGTCTCGCCACTTTAGAACAGGATCTCCTTGTTCGAGTAGCGCAAACGGACTGATGCAGCGCGCCCACTGAATGGGTCCAAACAGGGCCTAGTCCGCGTAGAGCGGCTCAGAACCTCCAAATTACGGCTGTGTTTTGAGCGTGGCGCGCAAGGCGGACAGGCTTTTCCGGAACGCCGGCTGGGCAAACCGGGCCGCGGCCGCGGCGCCGATGCCCATCGCGGCCCCCGTGACGACCGCGACGCGACCCGGGGCGATGATCGAAGCTGTCATGGTTTCTTTCATGGCGGTTGCGGTCGGTTCCATGGACATCAGATTCGCCTTCAGACCGGTCTCCGCCGTGCCGCTCCGGTTGACGGAGCGGTGAGCCGGCCTCAGCGATTGGATGGTCTGCCACCTATCGGCGCTCGACGGCGTAGCAGAGGTGGATCCCGCCGTTCCGGCGGACCTCGCACGAGTCCACGTCGCAGACCTGCGCGGCGTGCGGTGTGGTCGATGTGAGGAGCCGCGAGAGCCAGCGCGCTCCGTCTGCATCCATTGCGGCCACGAGGACCACGCGACGTCAACGCGACGATCGACATCGAACGGCGGTGGAACACACCGTTGCTGCGCATGGAGGGTTCGGGAATAGAAGCGTAGAGGCGACCGGCACAAGTTTCAGCCGGATGAGCCCCTAGGAAACCTCCGGTGTGAGCAGGTTCCTCGGGTTTAGAAAGGACTTGGTGCCCAGGAAGCTTGGAACTGCGTTTTGGCGTCTCGTGGGCGGCCAGTCCAGCCGCCGCTCCGAAGGGCCGCCCTGAGCAATGTTTTCTCGGAAGCAGACCGAGTATGCGTTCGCGCGCGAAGCTGGATGTCGGCTTCTGGGCCATCCTCTTGGTTGGCGCCCGCTGAGGTCGCGCCTACAGTCGCTCGATGTCCGATAAGCTCAACGCCCTTCTCAACCGCCTCAAGTCTCAGCAGCGCGATCTCATCCTGGCGATGGCTGAGCACGACGGGATGGCCGCCGGTAGCGCTCTGCGTCAGGTCGCCGAGTTAGAGAACGTGATCGCGGCCGTCGAGGCCGTGGCTGATGAAGAAGCCAATCGGGAACGGAAGTCAGGCTGACTCGCGTCAGGGCCGCCCGTCATCAATCACCTCCACGACGCGGCGAGTGCGCGGTTCGACCAGCACGAGATGCCCGTTGATGATCGTGTAGCTGTACTCCGGCAGCGCGAACTCCCGCGGCACGTCGTAGTAGACCACACCGTCCTCCGGTAGCACGGTCCCAATCCGCACCGGGCCAGCGAGTGCGACGGACGGGCGGTGTTCGCCTAGCGCGTAGATGCGAAAACGCTCTCGCCGATCGACACCCAGGATCCCGTTGGCGGTGCCCACGGCCGCCCCGATCGCCCCACCGACGATCGCGCCCAGGGGACCGGCGATCTCCTCGCCGCGGGATGCTCCATCCTGGGCGCCTCGTTCCAATCCTTGCGCGTGGACAGCCGCGGTGAAGCCGAACGTGGCTAAGAGCGCGAGCGTGGCTGGGATGCGCATGCGGTATCTTCCTGCTCGGATGCGCAGGTCTTCAGGCAAGCGCCTGAGGGTGCGAAGACCTGCCGGGAGACGGGGCGAACGTCGGACAGTCGGGACAGCGCCTTACACCGTCCCGACTAGACTGTAGCTCAGGCTGCCTCGGCTAGGGGCGCAGGCGACGGCGCGTCCATGGCGCGCAGGTACACGTCGAGCAGCGTCTCCTGTTCGTCGCGCTCATCTTTATCCTGCTTGCGGATCTTTAGGATCTCCTTGAGCACCTTCACGTCCAAGCCCTCACTCTTGGCCTCGGCAAAGATCTCCTTCTTGGCCTCCATGAGGTCCTTGATCTCTTCCTCCAGTCGCTCGACGCGCTCAATAATCGAGCAGATGCGCTCGCCTGCCACGGCCACGGTGTCGGTGACTTCAATCTTCCCAGGCATGCGCTGATCCTTGCTATGAGGCGCGCGACCGTGGCCGGTCAGGGTAAGCGTGGCGTTAAAGGGGACCAAATGGCCGGAGGCCCTGCTGTCCCGCCGCTAGACCGACCCGCTCATGGCAATGGTGGGCGGATCACCTTCCGGTAGCCGGTCAGCAACGGCTGGGACCGGCGTAGAGCCTCGGCCGGATCGGGTGTAAGCCTGATGTCACCATAACGACCAGCAGGACGCCATGCAGAAGGAATGACGCGTGTTCTCCGTGATCTTCGAAGCTCATCCGCGCGCCGAGCAGTGGGACGCCTATCTCGGGCACGCCAAGATCCTGCGGCCCGAGTTGGAGCAGATCGACGGCTTCGTGGAGAATGTCCGCTACCGCAGCCTCACCCGCGAGGGCTGGATTCTGTCGCTCTCAGGTTGGCGCGACGAGAAGGCCGTGGTGCGCTGGCGAACGCGAGTGCGGCACCACGAGGCCCAGGCCACGGGTCGGTCCGAGATCCTGCACGACTACCACCTGCGCGTCGGTCAGGTCACCAAGGACACGCAGGTTCCCACGGGTCACGCGTTGACCGAGCAGCGCCTGGACGAGACCGAGACCGGCTTAGGCACGACCATTAGGCTGATCGATGCAAGCCGCCCGCTTGGCGGGACAGAACAGGCGAGCCCGGACGCGCTCGCCCGATGGCTTGGCCTCAGCCCCAAGACAGATGGCCTCGTCGCCTGGGACGTGTTCGAGGCCATCCTGACGCCAGGTGACTTCGTCCTGCTTCTATCCTGGCGAAATCGTGGGGCCGCCGAAGGGTTCGAGCCGGAGGTCGCGCTGCCGGAAGAAAGCAGGCTGCGCCGCGTCCGCGTGGTACGCGACTACGGCATGTTCGACCGCAGGGAGGCGCCGCAATACTACCCCGACGAAGCAGGTGCGGAGACCATCCACGACTGATGGATTCAGAGTTCAGCAGGGCTGGTCACGCCCTCAGGCATCGTCAGCATCAAGTATGGTCTCCAGATCGCCAACCAGCGCTTCCAGTTGGTCGGCCGTCGCCTTCAGCTTAAGCTTCGTCCCATCCTGCGCCTCGATGGCAATCTCAATGTGGTCCTCGATCCGTGCCGCCAGCGCGTCCTTGATCGTGAAAGTCGTCACGTCGTTGGCCATCATACCTCCTCGATCACTCTTTGACCTGAGCGGAGAGCGCCTCGACGGCGCCCTCACATACGGCGGCTGAGACTACTCCTTGTCGCCGCGGTGGATGCCCTTCTCGCGGTTCTCCTTCAGGCGGCCATCGTCCGAGTGATGGACCGTGCCCTGGTTGTCGTGATTTGGGTCCTTGTTGTTCTTCGTGGAGTGATCAGTATTGCTTGACTGGTTCTGCTGCTTCTTGTCGGTCATCTAGGCAAATCTCCTTCGGCGGCCGC
The DNA here is from genome assembly GCF_023546765.1 of Methylobacterium tardum. Lineage (NCBI taxonomy): Bacteria > Pseudomonadati > Pseudomonadota > Alphaproteobacteria > Hyphomicrobiales > Methylobacteriaceae > Methylobacterium > Methylobacterium tardum. Next base: position 3,183,169 of record NZ_CP097484.1, on the reverse strand, counting down.
CAGTACCGGCAGTTGTCCCGACAACATGCGGCTACGATACGAGTTCCAGGGACGGTATCAGCTTTATCTCACCTGCACTGCGACACTCCGTCAGACTCGGCGAGGCGCATCGTTGCTTCGAAGAGCATCATGGGTCCACGGAAGCTCTTGTGAGAGTTCGTCAACCGGCGATGGCTGCCATGTCATTGAATGCGCGTCAGCACCTGTCGCCTGCGGCGCACACTCTGGACCGCTCACGGGTCTGTGATCGGTCCGCTCCGATTTCGACTGCATTCTTAATTCGGTATGCCAGGGGTCGGGGTTACGAGACCTCATGAACGAGACGCACCAGATCCTGACGTGCATCGCCAAGGCTCTCGGCGTGCCCGTGGAGACGTTCACGGGCCCATTCGCCGAGTCCGATGCGGCGATGCTCGGCGAGTTGATCTCCATGTGGCTCTCGATCGGCCGGGGGGCAGACCGCAACAAGGTGCTGGGCTACACCCGCGCCATCCTGGCCGCTCAGCAGCAGGTCGAGATGCGTCGCTGAGAGTGTCGTTGGGGACAGTAGCGTCCGGCGTGTACTCACCGGCCCCTTCCACCTCTGACCGGGACAGGGACTGAGATGCCGCAGGTCCGGGCAGGGCCCGGCGAGCCTCTTATCGCGCTTGATGGCCGCAGCCCGAGCATCTGCGGATCCGGACTCACCACCGCGCGGTTTCCGACGATTGCCAAACGATGTAGCCCCGGAGAGCTTCATGAACGCTGCACCAGACGGGTCCGTCATCCAGCGCGACGCGCCGCGGGCTGATCTCATCGCCTTCGAGATCAAGGACAAAATCACGAAGCCGGACATCGAGTGGATGTCCTCGATCACCGACGAGGCCATGAAGGCGCATGGTAAGATCGACATGTTGCTCATTATGTCGAACTACGAAGGCTCGGATCTTGGCGCGAAGTTCGACGGCTACGCGAACGAAGTAAAGGTCCGGTCGGTGGCCCATATTCGGAAGTACGTCGTGGTCGGCGCACCAACGTTCGCTCGCGCCATGATCAAGCTGTCGGGGACGGTCATCCCGGTCGAGACGAAAACGTTCGATCTAGCTGAGGAGGCTGCGGCTTGGGCCTATCTCGTGGAGGCTGGACCAGCCGCGGGTTGAAGGTCTTGGGCAGCGTCACGGGGTTGAACAATCAGGCGTGCTGCCGATTGTCTGGGCTTCTCGAAAGCGGCCAGCTTGAACTGCGACAACCTATGTGCTCGGCCATTGCTACAGTGGCGGCAGCCGTCTCTCCGGGATCCCTGAGGTTGCACGTCCGTCGACGTCGACACCATCATTCATCGTCGACGGCAACGACCAACCGTGACGAAATATTCGTCACCCGCCCATCGCACCTCGCCGAAACTCTATCGGTCGAGATCTGGCGCTTGGCACCTGCCTCGTGGGCTGCTTCCGACCATCCTCAGACTTTCGGAAGGTCCGCTTGCCGAAGGTCTGATCTACCCCGAATGACCGAAAGTGGCCGATCTTGTTGAAAAACTCGGGATCGGGTCGAAGCAGCGTCGTGAAGGGCGTCGGCCGGAGAAAGTTCCACTATGGGATAGCCCAGAACACACTGTTGGAATGGGGATGTATAGTCCGCACGAGACAAACCTTCTCCCGGGCACCACCTTCGATGCCGCTCGAAGCGCTGTCTCCGAGTTTTTCAACAAAATCGGCCTGTTGCGGCTTTTCCGCTTCTGAACAGGAAACCAGAAAAGCGGACGCTGTTGTAACGCCCGCTTACGACCGAGGCCGTGTGAAAACGCGGAAGTGCTAGAAGGACCTTTTCTCGATACCTCTGCTAAATATCGGAACGGGCGCCCTACATACTTCCGGGCCACCGTTTATTAGGCTAGAATGTCTAGCATATATTATATTATCCGCCAATTCCGGAATGTACCTGTGTTTTCACACAGCCTCGACTCTTTGCAGAAGCTCGAAACTTCCGCTTCCAAACGGTCAAATGGATCGAATCCGGTAACTTGTAGCCAGAAGCCGTCCGGGTGCCTCCCGCACCGGAACCGCAGGGACAGCTATCTAGCGCGACCTGGCGTAGCGCGTGAGGAGCAGCGTTATCGCGGAGCACCGCCAGCACCGTAGCCGCCAGGCCGTACTCCCCGCATTGAACTCCGGGGGCGACCTCTGCGACCAGCGGCGAACGCTGGCTACGAAGCCGCCCTCCAACCTTATGCGAACATGTCGGGCTGGGTCTCGGCGATGTGGTTGTACAACGTCTGGAAGTGCAGCCAGCCGATGTAATCGCTTCCGACGTGCTCGCGGCTGTAGCGGGCGGTTTTCTCAGAGAGGAGCTGCGGCTTGATGCCGGAGGCCTCGACCAGGAGCTGCTGCTGGCAGGCACGCTCCAGGGCGATGAACCAGAAGGCCGCGTCGTCGATGCTGTGGCGCGAGCAGGTCAGCAGCCCGTGGTTCTGGTGCAGCACGCCGCGGTTGCGGCCGATCTGCTGGGCCACCGAGAGGCCGCTCTCCTTCTCCACCGCCACGGCGCCCGCCGAGGCGCCAATCACCGCATGGCTGTTATAGAAAGCCGCCGCATCCTGGCTGATCATATCGAGCGGCCGGCCGGTGGCGCACCACGCGGTGCCGTAGGTCGTGTGCGCGTGGCACATCGCCATGACTTCCGGATACTCCTCGTGCACGGCGGCGTGGAGGACGAAGCCGGCCCGATTGATGGCGTGGCGTCCCTCGACCACCCGGCCCGTATGGTCGGCCAGGATCAGATTAGACATTCGCACTTGCGAGAAGTGCACGCACATCGGGTTGGTCCAGTACAGCTCCGGACGCTCCGGGTCGCGGATCGTCAGGTGTCCGGCGAAGCCGTAGTCGAAGCCGTGCATCGCGAAGGCGCGACAGGCGGCCACGAGGTGCTGCTTGCGGTACGCGCGCTCCTCGGCGTGATTGGCGGATTCGGGGATCTCCGGGAAGATCAGGCAGGCCTGCTCGGGCTGGTAGATCGAGGTCCGCTTGCGGCCGGCATCGTTGTTAGGCAGGTCGAGGGCGACGGCCTCGTTGTGGGAATGATCGTCGAGCATGGTGCGACTTCCATTAGAGTAAGGGGTAAGGAAAATGAGGCGATCCGGCCGTACGACAGCTGCTAACGCACGAAGTCAGTAGTAGCCGGTCAACGCCCCTCGCCGCTCGGTCTCAGACGCTATGCAGCTGAGCGAGCTTAGACGGGAGACTAGACTATCGGTCGCCCAGTGAGGCCGGGATGATCCGGATCAGCGCTGCCCCCACCAACATGCAAGCGGCCACCGCGTAGAGGCCGATCGCAGGGTTGCCGGTGAGCACGTTCAGGCCGCCCACCATGTAGGGCGAGACGAACCCGGCGAGGTTGCCGATGCAGTTGATCGTGGCGATGCCGGCCGCCGCCGAGGTGCCCGCCAGGAACGCGCAGGGCACGCCCCAGAACAGTGACAGCGCCGAGAGCATGCCGGCCGTGCCAACGCACAGCCAAGCCACTGCCGCAACCGGGCTTTGGCCGACATAGCCGGCAAGCGCCAAGCCGACGGAGCCGATCGCCAGCGCCACCGAGAAGTGCGCCCGCCGCCGTCGGGTGCGGTCGGCGCTGATGCCGGTGAGGATGATGGTCGGGATCGCGACGAGGTAGGGAATCGATGAGAGCCAGCCGATCGTCGCGACGTCCTTGATGCCGGAGTCCTTCACGATCGACGGCAGCCAGAAGCTGATCCCGTAAAGGCCGATAATCGTCATGAAGTAGACGCCACTGAGCTTCCAGATCCGCGCGTCCCGGAGGAAGGCCGTAGATGATGCGTGCACGACCTTGTCACCGTCCTCCCGGCGGAGCTCCGCACTCACCTCCGCCTTCTCGGCATCGGTGAGCCAGGAGGCCTGCTCGGGCTTGTCGACCATTAGGAAGAGCACGGCGATACCGGCCAGCAGAGAGGGCGCCGCCTCCAGCAGGAACAGCCACTGCCACGCCTTCATCACGCCGGAGCCGGTGAAGTGCTCTAGGATCAGCCCCGAGACCGGTCCGCCGACGACGCCCGCGAGCGGGATTGCGATGTAGTAGAAGCCCAGGGCGAAGCCGCGCTTCTTGGCCGGAAACCAGTAGGTCAGGTAGAGCATGATGCCGGGCGAGAACCCGGCCTCGGCGAGCCCAAGGAAGAAACGCGCTACGTAGAACTGAATCGGCGTTGTCACGAACAGCGTCAGCGCCGAGATGATTGCCCAGCTGATCATGATCCGAGCGATCCAGACCCGGGCGCCGAGCCGGTGCAGGGCGAGGTTGCTGGGGACCTCGAACAGGAAGTAGCCGATGAAGAAGACCCCGGCCCCGAAGCCGTAGACGGCGTCGCTGAAGCCGAGATCGGCCATCATCTGGAGCTTGGCGAAGCCGACATTCACCCGGTCGAGATAGGCGACCAAATAGCAGACGACGATGAACGGCATGATCCGCCACGTGATCTTGCGGTAGACGTTCGTCTCCGCCACCGGGGTGGTCAGGCCGATACTGGCTGCGTGATCCATCGTTTCCTCCGATCGGCCCATTGGCGGGCTCTGTCGCGATGTTGCGAAACCATGGCCGGCCTCGCCGCTACGGGCGGGGCCGGCGCGCGATCAGGGGCGCGACGCTCGGTCAGGCGACCTTGCGCGCGGCGTCAGCTAGGCCGAGCTCCCGCCGGAACAGGGTCTCCATCTCGCGCCGGACGCGGATCGCCTCCTGGCCCGCGTCGAACGCGACGTCGCTCCAGCGCACGGCACGGCCGGCGGGAACGTCGTGCTTGAGCACCATGTTGTGGGCCAGTCCGATCGGCAGGGCGTCCTGCGCCAGCGAGTCCGCCGTCGGCATCAGCTTGCCGTAGACGGTGAACCCGCCCTCGCCGTCGAGCCGCTCGCCGGCCTTGAGGGCCCGTTTGGCGGTGGCCGCCACGTCGCCGCGCCACTCCCCCGTGGCGCCCGTGGCCTCACCGCGGACCGCGATGGAGGCCACCGAGATCCCGAGCTCTAGGCCGATCAGGTGGTAGGGTTTGTAGGTGGCGGCGAAGCGGCCACTGTCGTCGGTCCTGAGCCCGTACTGGGCAAAACAGTCGCGCACGTAGGGGCTCGGCGCCTCAAACACCGCGTAGACGCCCCAGCGCAGGTCACGGAACACCGGCCGGCCGTCTCGCTCGATGGACGAAACCACCTCGACCGTGCCCCGCTCCGCCAGGATGCCGCCGTCGGCCACGGGCCGCAGGACGCTCGGCAGGTCGTCGACGCCGCAGGGCGGGAAGGCGAGGCCGTCGCGCGGAGGGGTGAGTCCGCAGGCATTGGCCACCGCGGCCATCTCCAGCGCCGACTTGGTGCCGTCGAGGAAGGAGTTGAACATCTGCGGATTGAAGTCGCCCCCCGCGACCTGCTCGGCGCTGAAGCCGTAATGGCCCCAGACCGTGTCGGGTGTGGAGGCGTGGTAGGCCGGCAGGTACTTCGTCCCCTTGCCGGCACAGATCACCTCAAGGCCGATGGTGCGCGCCCAGTCGACCAGCTCGGCTATGAGCGCCGGCTGGTCGCCTGAGGCCATGGAGTAGATCACCCCTGCCTCCGCGGCCCGGCGGGCAAGCAGCGGCCCGGCGAGCACGTCCGCCTCGACGTTGACCATCACGATGTGCTTGGCCGCCGCACACGCCTTGAGCGTGTGGTGGATGCCGGCCGCCGGGCTGCCCGTGGCGTCGATCACGATGTCCACGAAGGGGCTCGCGATCATCGCGTCGGCATCCTCGGTGACGAAGGTGGTGCCGGCCCGTGCGGCCTCCTCCATCCCGCGTGCCGCGAAGCGGGCCTCGTCCCAGCCCACCCGCCGCAGGGACTGGCGGGCCCGGTCCGGCGACAGGTCGGCCACCGCGATCAGGTGGATACCCGGGGTGCGCGGCGCCTGCGACAGGTACATGGAGCCGAACTTGCCGGCGCCGATCAGGCCCACCCGGACGGGTCGGCCCTCCTGCGCGCGCTGCTGCAGCTTGGAAAACAAGGCCATTTCGCGATCTCCCTGGGCTTTCCGCGGTCGATCCGGATCCGGGCTCGGTTCCCGCCGCGTTTGCACTTTGTCGCGAGATCGGAATTATCATTCGGATTTGCGCACGCCCATGCGAAGGATTGCAAAGGCGCCGTGCGCAAATTCCCATCCCTGGGGCCCGGCGGCGCTTGATGTCCGACTTCGACCGGAACGACCTGCGCGCTTTCCTTGCCGCCGCCCGGGCCGGACGACTGACGGTGGCGGCCCAGCGCATGGGCGTCGATCATTCGACCCTGAGCCGACGCCTCTCCGCCCTGGAGGGCACCCTCGGCGCGCGCCTATTCGACCGCCGCCCGTCCGGCTTCGCCCTCACCAATGCGGGGGAGCGCCTGCTGGCGGATGCCGAGCGCATGGAGAGCCTGGCGATCGGCCTGCCCGCGCGGTTGGACGCGGACGCGCATCAGGTCGGCGGAACCGTTCGGCTCGGCACGCCCGAGGCCTTCGGGACCTATTTCCTCGCCCCACGCCTCGCCGAACTCTGCACCGCCCAGCCGGCGCTGGAGGTCGAGCTGGTGGCCAACCCGCGCAGCTTCAGCCTGTCGAAGCGAGAAGCAGACCTTGCCATCGGCATGACCCGGCCCGAGACCGGACGGCTCTACGCCCGCAAGCTGGTGGATTACGCGCTGGGCCTCTACGCGGCGCGGCGCTACGTCGAGGCCGCGGAGACGATCCGCAGCGTGGACGATCTGCCGCGCCATCGCTGGGTCGGCTACGTCGAGGATCTGCTCTGGACGAGCGAGCTCAACTACCTGCCGCAGGTCTCGGCGGCGATCCACCCGCAGGCGCGGATCTCGAACGTCATCACTCAGCTGGAGGCGGTGCGCGGCGGCGCCGGCCTCGCCGTTCTGCCGCACTTCCTAGCGCGCGGTTGCCAGGACCTCGTGGCCGTCCTTCCCGAGGTGCACATCGTCCGGGCTTACTGGCTCATCGCCCACGCGGATACGCGTGATCTGCCGCGGGTCCGGCTGGTCTCGGACTTCCTGACCCGGCAGGCCGAGGCGGCCGGCAACGCCTTTTGGCTGGCGCCGCCGTAAAACTCGGGCCCGGACCATTCGAGAACTGCCGGATCAGCTCAGCCTGGACGAGTTGGCCGCCTTGTGGCGGTCGCTGAGGCCGGCAGCTTGGCCAAGGTCACGGAGGCGCAGGGAAGGAACACTTCCGTGCTGTCGCGGCGCGTGAGTTCGTCGATGATGTGGCGTCAGCCATCAAGACTGGGTGGGTGCGATAAGCTGCCCCTGCCTGATGCACCCTGATGTTCGCTTCCGGTGGAAGCGATCACGCGTTTCTACGGCAGGGTCAAGTCGGATGGGGAAGGTCAGCTTTCTGGCAGCAGTCCAGAGTTCGATTGCCACCCTTCTGTGACGTTCGCCCTTTGAACCCTTTGTCCGCTTCGGAGCAGGCCAGCGGCCCCGCTCAACGGCTGTCTTGGCCTCGAAGCGGCCGGCCGCAGCTGGCCGAAAGCCGCCGGTCCGCTTTCGGAAGTAGTCGCCGGAAAAGCAGACGGCCTCTTAACGACCCATCTGAGACGTTCACGTGGGCCGTCAGCGGCGGCCGATCCTGGCCGAAAGCGGAATGGCTGCTTCGGAGAAAAACTGACAGGAAAGCAGCCCGCCTACGCGCCTATGAGCAATCTGCAGCCGGCATGATCGACACGTGAGCTGACACCACCTTCCAACCGCGGTCGGGTAGGCGCATCCAGGTCTGGCTCTGCCGCCCGATGCCAGGCTTGCCGCGCGGCTTGAACTCCAGATTGACCGTAGCGAAGTCGCTCCCGAGCGTCAGGATCTCCAGCCGGATGCGCGCCTCCTTGGTCCCGCCCGGCGGCGGATCAGCTGCGACGCGCGCGGCGTGGACTTCGGCGAAGCCGTAGCAGTTCTCGCCGAGGGCGTAGCGGATCGTGTGCGGGCTGTCCCAGAAGGTCGCGTCGAGCACAGCGACATCCTTCTCGGCGAGCGCCTGCTCGTAGCGCTCGAACAAAGCCGCGATCTCGGCCACGATGTCGGGGCGGTTCACCGTCACATCCATTCAACCCTCCAGGGCGACCGCAAGGCGGATCAGATCAAGGTCGGTCCCGCGCGCACCGAGGATCGACAGGCCAACCGGAGCGCCGTCGACCCGTGCGCCCGGTAGATTGACCTGCGGGACGCCGGTGAGGCCGCCGTGGCTCGTCAGGCAGGCGATGCGCTCTCGCAGGGGATGCAGCGCGTCGAGCGGCAGCCCGCGCAACGGCGCCGGGAACGGCGTGGTCGGAAGGCACAGGATCGTGCCGGGGGGCAGAAGCCGGGCGAGGCGAGCCCGGGCCTCGATCCGCATCAGGCTCGCGGCGCTGCGCTCGGCATCGGTCATCATCGAGCCCTGAATCAGCGAGCGTGCGACCGAGAAGGCCAGGCGTGGATTGCAGGCATCGAGCCAGGGCTCGAAGGTCTGCCACGCCTCGCTGCTCTGCAGGACGCGCTGCGCCCGCTGCCACACGGACAGGCCCTGCGGCGCCAGGGTCACGTCGCGCCGATTGCCAACCAGGGCGGCCAAGCGGTCGATCTGCGGGGCCAGCGCCTCCTGGACCGCCGCGTCGGCGAAGCCGAGCGCGTCCGCTGCTACGAGGAGCGTGCGCGGCAGGTGGTCCGGCACGGCTTGGCCGAACAGCACCTCGCCCACCCGCGCGAAGGTTGCCGCGTCCCGGGCGAACCAGCCGCAGGTATCCGAGCTCGGCGCCTGGACGCAGATCCCGGCGAAGTCGATGCGGCCGTGCGTCGGCCGGATGCCGTAGAGCCCGCAGTAGCTCGCTGGGACCCGAACGGAGCCGCCGGTATCCGTGCCCAGGGCGAAGTCGCAGGCGCCCGCGGCCACCGCGGAGGCCGAGCCGCTCGACGAGCCGCCGGGCACTCGATCGGGCGCCGCGGGATTGAGCGGCGTGCCGTCATGGGCGTTCTCGCCGAGGATCCCCAGCGAGACCTCATCGGTCACGGTCTTGCCGACGATTGAGGCGCCCGCATCGAGCAGCGTCTGCACCACGCCGGCATGGCGGGTCGGCGTCGGGTAGACGCGCGGCCAATCCGGGTTGCCGCCCCCCGTGGGGGTGTCCGCGACGTCGATCAGGTCCTTCACGGCAAAGGCGAGGCCGGCGAGCGGCCCCGTCGCGGATCCCGCGACGCGCACGCGCGGCCCGGGCAGGAACGGGTCCGTCGAGAGGGGCTGCGCGGTGGTCATGCGGGGATCGGGTCCTGCCATTGGGCGCCGGGCACGGCAGCGAACAGCGCCTTGGTGTAGGGGTGCTTCGGCGCGAAAAAGATCTCGGATGTCGGCGCGACCTCGACCACCTGACCGGACCGCATCACCGCGATCCGGTCGCAGACCTGCAGTGCGACCCGGAGATCGTGGGTCACGAACAGCATGCTGAGGTGGAGCCGCGCCTTGATGTCGGCGAGCAGCGCCAGGACCTGCGCCTGCACCGAGACGTCCAGGGCCGAGACCGGCTCGTCGGCCACCAGAATTTCGGGCTTCATGGCGAGCGCCCGGGCGATGCCGATCCGCTGGCGCTGGCCGCCGCTGAACTCATGTGGGAAGCGCTGTGCCGCCGCAGGGTCGAGGCCGACCAGCGCCAGCATCTCGCACGCCTGGACCCGCGCGATGCCGGGTTCGGTGCCGTGGATGATCGGCCCCTCGGCGACGATATCGACCACGCGCTGGCGCGGATTGAGGGAGCCGTAGGGATCCTGGAACACCATCTGCACGCGCCGGCGATGCGGGCGCATCTGGCGGCGGCTCAGGTCGGCGACGCTGTGCCCGGCCAGCAGGATCTCGCCGCCGTCGACCGGCATCAGCCGGGTGAGCGCCCGCGCCAGCGTGCTCTTGCCCGAGCCGCTCTCGCCGACGAGACCCAGGGTCTCGCCCCGCCGCAGCAGGATGTCCACGCCGTCGAGGGCCCGGGTGACGCGGCCCCCGAACAGGCCGCGGGCGCCGTAGGTCTTCTCGACCCGCTTGGCCTCCACCACCAGGGGGCGGTGCTGGGCGTGCGCCGCGGCGGCGGGACGAGCTTCGGCACGGCGGCGATGAGCGCGCGCGTGTACGGGTGCTTCGGCGCCCCGAGGACCGAGGCCGCCGGCCCCTGCTCGACCAAGACGCCCTTCTGCAGCACCGCGACCGTGTCGGCGATGTCGGCCACCACGCCGAAATCGTGCGTGATGAACAGGACGCTCGTGCCGTGCTCGCGCTGCAGGTCGCGGATCAGGGAGAGGATCTGCGCCTGCGTGGTGACGTCGAGCGCCGTGGTCGGCTCGTCGGCGATGAGCAGCCGCGGGTTCAGCGCCAGCGCCATGGCGATCATCGCCCGCTGGCGCTGGCCGCCCGAGAGCTGGTGCGGGTAGGCGCGCAGCAGCCGGGCCGGGTCCGGAAGGTGGACGCTCGCAAGCAGCGCGAGGATGCGCGCCCGGCGGTCCGCGCGCCGGAGCGTCGTGTGGATGCGCAGGACCTCGTCGATCTGCCGCCCGATCGTGTGGAGCGGGTTCAGGGCCGTCATCGGCTCCTGGAAGATCATCGCGATGCGGGCACCCCGGACTTTGCGCATCTGACGCGGGGTGATCGCGGCGAGATCCGCGCCCTCGAACTGGATGCGCCCTCCGGCCACGCGCACGCGCGGTCCCGGGAGCAGGCCGAGGATCGCGCGGGCCACCATCGACTTGCCCGATCCGCTCTCGCCGATCAGGCAGGTGACCGCGCCGGGGCGCAGGACGAGATCGAGGCCGCTGACGGCGTTCGGACGGTCCGCGCCGGGCGGGAGCGTGATCGTCAGTTTCTCGATCTCGAGGACAGCGTCGCTCATCGCTCTCGGAGCCTCGGGTTTAGGACCTCGTTCAGGCCATCCCCGACGAGGTTGATGGCGAGGACGGTCAGCAGGATCGCGAGGCCGGGGAAGGTACAGATCCACCAGGCCGACCGGAGGACCGCGCGGCCCGAACTGATGATCAGGCCCCAGCTCATCACGTTGGGATCGCTCAAGCCCAGGAAGGCGAGCCCCGCCTCGATCAGGACCGCCGTGCCGATCAGCAGCGTGCCGACCGCGATGATCGCCGCGGTGCAGTTCGGCAGCATGTGTCGGAAGACGATGCGGGCGTCGCCCGCCCCCAGGCCGTCGCAGGCCAGCACGAACTCGCGGCCGCCGAGCGCCACGAACTCGCCCCGGACGAGGCGGGCGATGCCGGGCCAGGAGACGGCCACGATGGCCACGACCTCGCTGAACAGCGACGGCGACAGGAACGCCACGATCAGGATCGCCAGCACGAAGGCGGGGATCGTCTGGAAGAACTCGGTGAGCCGCATCAGCGCGACCTCGACGCCGCCCCGGTAGTAGCCGGCGAGCCCGCCGATCAGGGTCCCGAGCAGGATCGCCGCCCCGGTCGCGCTGAGGCCGATGATCAGGGAGGTGCGGGCGCCGTACGCGATCTCGGCGGCCACATCCCGGCCCAGCGTGTCGGTGCCGAGCAGAAACGGGCCGCCCGGCGGCTGGAGGGCCGGGCCGACAAGCGCGAACGGATCGCCGGGATAGAGGAGCGGCGTGAGCGCCACGAGGACGACCAGCCCGAGGAGAACCGCCGCGCCCGCGAGCGCGAGGCGGTTGCGCGCGAACCGCGCCAAGCCCGTGCGCATCGCTAGAGCTCCAACCGCGGATCGAGGCAGACGTAGACGAGGTCGACGGCGAGGTTGATCACGACCACGAGGCAGGCCGAGACGAAGAAGATGCCGAGGAGCAGGTTGAGGTCGCGCGACTGGAGCGCGTTGAAGGCCAGCGTGCCGACCCCCGGCCAGCCGAACACCGTCTCGACCACGATCGAGCCGCCGATCAGGTTGCCGGCCTGCACGCCCGCCATGGTGACCACCGGCAGCAGCGCGTTGCGCAGGACGTGCCCGGTCATCACCCGCGCCTCGGTCTGACCCTTGGCGCGCGCGGTGGTGACGTAGTCCATGCCGACCTGCTCCAGCACGGAGGCGCGCATCACCCGGGCGTAGACCGCGAGGTAGAACAGCGCGAGCGCGACGGCCGGCATGACGAGGTGGCGGCCGACGTCCCAGACCTCGTCCCAGCCCTCGTTGTCGGCGCCGACCGTGTCGTAGCCGCTGGTGGGCAGCCAGCCGAGGCGGATCGCGAAGACCACGATCATCATCAGCCCGAGCCAGAAGCCCGGGGTCGCGTAGGCAATGAGGCTGACCAGGGAGATGACCGCGTCGCGCCAGGAATTGCGCCCGGTCGCCGCCACGAGGCCCAGCAGCGTGCCGATCAGCAACGCGGCCGCGAAGGCGGTCAGCATCAGCAGCCCGGTCGGCCAGAGCCGGTCGACGATCAGGCTCCCAACCGGGCTGTCGTTGCGGAACGAGTAGCCGAGATCGAGGTGGAGCATGTTGAGCAGGTAGACGCCGAACTGCGTGGCAAGCGGCTGGTCGAGGCCGAACTTGTGGCGCAGCTGCTCCATGTATTCGGGGCTGGCCGCGCCGCTCTCGCCCGCCAGCACGGAGGCCGCATCGCCGGGCGCGAGGTGGATCAGGAAGAAGTTGAGCACGACGATGCCGAGCACCACCGGGATCGCCAGCAGCAGCCGGTAACCGAGGAAACGCGCGAGCCGCACGGGACTACTTGTCCATCCAGGCCCGCTCGAAGGCTTGCTGGGTTCCGAGGGGGCCGGTCGTGTGGTCCTTGAGGCGCCGGTTGAAGACGCTGACGTACTGCACGTCGATGAGCCAGATCATCGGGCTGTCCTCCGCCAGGATCTGCTGGACCTTCTTGTAGAGCGCGGCGCGCTTCTCCGCGTCCGGCTCGCGCGCGCCCTCGCCGAGCATGCGGTCGACCTCGGGATTGCTGTAGAAGGTGTCGTTGACGAAGGTCACGCCCTTGCGGATCTGGCTGGTAAGGAACTGCTTGTTCAGCCCGTAGACCGGGTCGACGCCCTGGCTGAGGAACGGCTCGTTCAGGTCGTAATCGTAGTTGGTGTAGACGCGCCGCAGCCAAGTCGCGGTGTCCTCCGAGCGGAGCGTCACGGCGATGCCGACGCCGGCCAGCGCCTGCTTCAGGTACTCGGCCTGCCGCAGCCACTGCTCGCCGAAGGAATTCACCTCCAGGTGCAGGGCGAAGCGGGTCCCGTCCGCGCCGCGCGGGGCGCCGGCCTGATCGAGCAGCCGGTTGGCGATGTCCAGACGGTCCGGAACGTCGTACTGGCGCACGTCGTCCGTGTAGAGACCGGCAGCCGCGAACTTGCGGCTGAGCGGGCCGGTGGCGGGCAGGCCGTAGCCGAACATCACGTCCTTGAGGATGACCTTGCGGTCGATGGCGTAGGCGATCGCCTGGCGCACCTCCTTCTTTTGGAGATGCGGGTGACGGCCGTTCAGCTCGAGGACGCTCTGGGCCGGCGTCATCTCGTAGCCCTTGGTCGTGAGATCGAGGATCGGGTTGGTCTTCATCCGCCCGAGGTCGGCGTAATTGACCGCGCTGTACCCGGCGAAATGCGCCTCGCCCGCCTCCATGGCCGCCGAGCGCGTGGCCGCGTCCGGGATGAACCGGGCGACGATCCGGTTGAGGTACGGCAGGCCGGGCTTCCAGTAATGCTCGTTGCGGTCCAGGCGCACGAATTGGCCCCGCTCCCAGCTCACGAACTTGAACGGGCCGGTTCCGACCGGCTTGTTGGCGCCGGGGTTCTGGAGCACGTCCGTACCCTCGAACACCGAGCGGCACAGGATCGGCAGGTCCCGCCCGGAGAGCGCCTTCATGATGTAGGGCGCCGGATTGGCCAGCCGCAGGATTGCGGTCATCGGGTCCGGCGTATCGACCGCCACCAGCTCCGCGAGCATGACCGGCGCGATCGGATTGTACTTCTTCAGAATCTCCATGAAGGAGTACTGCACGTCGGCGCTGGTGAACGGCTTGCCGTTGTGGAAGGTCACGCCCTCCTGAAGTTTGAAGGTGATGGTCTTGCCGTCGGGCGCGATCTCCCACGACTTCGCGAGGTTCGGCTGCGGGCTCTGATCCCAGTCGTAGGTGCACAGCCCCTCGTAGACCTGCGTGGCGATCGGCGGGATGTTCCCTGCCGAGACCGCGTAATGCGCCAGGGTCGAGGGCTCCGGATGAACGATCATCACCATCGTCCCCCCGCGTTTCGGCTCGGCGGCGCGCGCGCCGCTTGCCGCTGCTGCGAGGCCGAGGGGAAGCGCGAGAATCGTGCGACGGGAGAGATCAGTCACGTCAAACGTGCGGGACAAGCCAGAGGACTCCTGAAACTTCCCGTCGATTAGCAATACGCATGCCATGCAGGCTTTCGAAGGAAGCGCCGATAACCCCGCATGATGGAGGAAATATTTTTGTAGATGCAGTCCGTCGCCTCCGAGAACCGGAAAGATATTCTGCACATCTCTGTCCGGGGCCGACGCTCCGCTGCGCGGCCCCGGAGCCGCACAGCGGGCACGATGAACCGTGCGGCTCAGCCGTTCGTACCCGGCCGATCATCGGACGGCAGGTCGGCGGCTCAAGTCATTGGAATGCCGCGAGGATCGCCTTCGGCACCTTGCAGATGTACGTGTATTTCGGATTGACCATCTGCGTGCAGCGCGCCTCGGCGATCTGCGCGAGCAGCAGGTAACCCTCCGGCTCAGGGATGTTCCACTCGTCGGCGAGCCAGTAGATCATGTCGGCGAAGGCAATGCGCATCGCATCCTCGAGCGGGCGGGCGCAGCCGAGCGTGCAGAGATGCGTAGGCGTCTCGATCCGCGGGTGGCCGAGCCGCACCGGCGCGGGCACGAGGCTCACCCGCAGGGTGACGTTCGCGCCGATCTCGATCGCCCCCATCCCGACCGCTTCGCCGTCGCCCTGGAGCGCGTGACAATCGCCGATGAAGAAATGCGCGCCGGGCTTTTCGACCCGCAGCATCACGGTGTTGCCGGTGGTGACCTCCTGAACATCGAGGTTGCCGCCATGCGTGCCGTTGTCGACCGTCAGGACCGCGCCATGGACCGGCGCGACGCCGATGACGCCGGCCATTGGCTTTACCGGCAGCCGGAGCCGGTCATTCCAAATCACATGGCCGTCGTGCACGTCGGCGACCTTGGTCCGGATGCCCCATTCCTTGCGGCGCACCCAGTCCGGGAACATGCCGTGCCCGGGCCAGAGGGAGCTGTAACCGCGCTGGCCGAGTTCCATGTCGAGGATCTCGACCTTCAGCATGTCGCCCGGCTTCGCGCCCGCGACTTCGATCGGGCCGGTTGCCCCATTCACGAACGGGAAGGTGACGTCGGCCTCGGTCAGGTTCTGCCCGAGCTCCTTGATGACGCCGTCACCGATGTTGATCACGCATTCGACCGTGACGATCTCGCCCGGTGCGATCGTCGCGACGAAGAGCTCGTCGCCCGAGAGGGCGTACTTGATCGTTCCCTGTTTGCTGATGCGCTGCGTCACGTAGGGCTCCCGATGGCGATGGCGTTGGTGTCGAGGGGGGCGTGGGTCAGAGGCGATCCCGCCAGGGCATGAGCGCCCGCTCAGCTCGGCCGACCAGGAAGGTCAGGACGAGGGCCAGCGCGATCGTGCCGACCAGCGCGGCGAAGACCTTCGGGATCGCGTAGAGGGATCCCGCCTGGAAGATGGCATGGCCCAGGCCCACGGACGACGACATGAACTCACCGACGATGGCACCGATCAGCGCGAACCCGACGGTGAGCTTCAGGCCGGCGAAGATATCGGCGAGGCTCGACGGCACGACGAGCTTGGCGAAGATCTGCGGCTTCCGCGCGCCGAGAGTCCGCAGGAGGTTGATCTGGTCCGGATCGACGCCGAGCGCGCCCTTGTAGGAGGTCACGAGGGCGACCACGACGACCGAGAGCGTCGACATCGCGACCTTCGAGGCGAGCCCCGTGCCGAACCAGATGATGATGATCGGGGCGAGCGCGATGATCGGGATCGAGCCGATCGCGACGATGAAGGGCTGGACGACCCGCGACACGAAGGTCGAGTACCAGAGCGACAGGCCGGCGAGCGTGCCGACGACGTTGCCGATGAGGAATCCGAGCCCGGTCTCGAGGGCCGTGACGCCCGCGTCGCGCATGAGCGTGCCGTCGGTGAGACCCTGCCAGAGGAACCGGCCGACCGCGGAGGGCGAGCCGAACAGGAAGGACGCTTGCGGGCTCTGGTGCGTCTGCCACTCCCAGACTCCCAGCAGGCCCCCGAGAAGCGCGATCTGAACGAGCAGGACGAGCGCGCCCGAGCGCAGGCGCGCAGTGTCGCGCGGCGGGGCATCCTGGCTCGTTCCAGCGATGGTGGTTGCCGGTCCGGTAACAACGTCCGACATCTCAGGGCCTCGCTGCAGCACGGCTGATGCCAAGACCGGCGCGGCCGAGCGCGGAGCGTGGGATGTCGAGATCAGCCCAGATCTGGCGGACGTAATCGCCGAAACCGGCGCTCTCGCGGGCCCCGATCATGTCATCGGGCGCACAGTCGAGGTCGATCGTGTAGCTAGCCTTGACGGCGGTCGGCCGCCCGCTCAGCACGAGGACGCGGTCGGCGATCGAGACGGCTTCCTCGATGTCGTGCGTGATCAGGAGCGCGGACTTGGCCCCGTCGCGCACGAGCCGCACCGTGTCGGCCTCGATCAGGAGCTTCGTCTGGAAGTCGAGCGCCGCGAAGGGCTCGTCGAACAGCAGGACGTCCGGGTCGTTGATCAGGGTGCGGGCGAGCGCCACGCGCTGGCGCATGCCGCCCGACAGGGTCGCGGGATAGGCCCCGGCGAACCCGTGCAGACCGAGCTGGTCGAGGAGCGCGCGCGCCCGCTCGTCGGCTTGCCCGCGCGGCATCCCGCGCAGTTCGGTGCCGAGCTTCACGTTATCAAGGGCTGTGCGCCAGGGTAGCAGAAGATCCTTCTGCAGCATGTAGCCGACCCCGCTGGGGGTGCGACCGCGCCGGTCGAGGGGCACGCCGCTCCAGAGGATACGACCCGAATCGGCCGGCGTCAGACCGCAGACGGCGTTGAGGAGCGTGGTCTTCCCGCAGCCCGAGGGGCCCACGATCGCGACGATCTCTCCGCGGGCGAGTGCGAAGGTGAGATCGCCGACGACAGGCAGGATGCGACCGCCCGTCCGATACGCCTTGGCGAGATGCTCGACGGAGAGCGGAGGCACGGGAGACCAGGGGCGGGCCGCCGCTTGCAGAGTACCTTCGGACACGGGGGCGCCGGTCAGCCGGCGCGCTTCGCGGCCTTGTCGGCGAACGTATTGTCGGCGACTTGATCGAAGGTGAGCGTGCCTTTGATATTCCCGAGATATTTTTGCATGCCCATCAGGCTTTCCCAGGCGTCCTTCTCGGTCACGACGCTGGAGGCCGGGATCTTATACTTCAGCTCGGCATCGATGGCAGCGTCCACGACGTCGCCCGGAAGGTCCGGAAATTCCAGCCGCGCGACCTTCTTGGCGTAATCGGGATCGCTGTAGGTTCTGCGCCCGGCCTCCTCGAAGGCTGTCACCAGGGCCTGCACGGTCGAGGAATCCTTCTGGATCGTTCCGGGCAGCACCATGATCCCGGTATTGCAGAAGGGCCCGACGTAGTTCGAGAAATCGAACACGATCTTTGCACCCTGCGCCACCGCCTGAGCGACGCCGGGCTGGTACGCGACCGCGATGTCGGCCACGCCGGCGAGCATGGCGGCGATCTCGGTTCCGGGGCTCACCGGCACGATCGTCGCGTCGACACCGAGCTTCATCCCATTGCTCTCGATGAGGCGCTTGGTCACGCTGAAGTTGGTGTTGGGCTCCGGCGAGGTGGCGATCCGCTTGCCCTTGAAGCCCTTCGGGTCTGTGAAGGAATCGACCGTCTTCGAGACCGCGAAGTAGTGGGCCCGCTGAACGACGGTGCCGACCACCATCCCGGGGCCGCCATTCTCGCGCGAGATCACCACCATCGTGGGGTCGCCGATAGCGAAATCCGCCGAGCCCCCCAGCACGGCCGCGAAGGTTTGCGTGTCGCCGCCGGCAGCACTCACCTGCATGGCGAGGCCGTTCTTCTCGAAGATGCCGGCGTGAATCCCGACGTAGAGGTTAATGTAGCCAAGGTTGTGGACGGCCTCGCTGAATCGGACGGTCTTGAGTCCTGCGGCGCGCGCGGCGGTGGGCGCCCATAGCGCGCCGACCGATAGGCCGGTCATTCCTCTCAGGATCGAGCGCCGATGGAGCAGGGGCGACCAGGGCTGAGGCATACGAGCTCCGCGAGAGTCGATGAGGTAGTCAGGCGCGTGCCGAGGAAGGGCGATTGTCGAAGCACCGGATTGTGCGGCCGCTGCCGTCGGGCATTTGCTCAAGCAAGTTGGCTGCCAAACCGCACCCTCGTTCGCGGAAATAGCGCACCACTCGATATGAAAACCGGTCTTCGAGCTCGGAAAGCAGCGAGAATGTCTGATCGATGCCGCCGCAATGGACAGACAGAGCCGATCAACTGCTACGTTTCAACGGCGATCGTTCACCCACGATCGGCCGCACCTGCGCGGTGCCGGCCTGCGGCCGATCCCGAGCCTCTGGAGCCACCGCGCCGGCAATCCCTCGACAAACCCGGCCGGTGCCACCTTTCTGTGCAAGACCGTGCGGACTTTCCTTGCCTCGGCGGAGGCGAGCGCGTCCTGACAGCCCGGCCTATCTGCCATCGCGGGGAAAGCCGTCTCGAGCGTCGCTACTCTCGCATTGCATGAGTTGGCCGGATCTCGGCAGACGCTCGCGTTTGTCCTGATGCCGAGCTGCGTCGGCATGGCTCGGCAGAGGAAAGTAGCACCAACATTCCCGACGGCCTGTGCGTCGGCGAGCGCTGGCTTGATTCATTGAACGCCCGGGGAAATCGGGACGTCCGCTCTGGAGGACGAAAGAAGAGCGCTTGGGTGGCCGAGATGGGCGCAGAGCCGAACGTCCAGATTTTCGGCCGACGGCTATCTGGTGAGGCGTAATGGCCGATGGAAGACAGTCCGCTTGCAGCTGAGCGGAGCAAAAAACGGACGCGCGCCTGGCAGGTCTTAGAACGGGAGGAGTCGCCGGAAGCGGGCGATGTTCACGAGCGACACGAGGGAGGAGGCCACGTAGGTGAGGGCCGCGGCGCGCAGTACGGTGCGGGCGCCAAGCATATCGTCAGCGTCAAGGAAGCAACCCGTTTCCAGGATGGGCAAAACCCGGCGGAAGCTCGCGTCGAGCTCGACGGGCAGCGTCAAGAGGTGAAACATAAGGCGAACGCTGAGGAGCGCGATGCCGACACCGACCTGTAGGGCGAGCAGGACAGGCGAATGGACGACGGCGAGCACCACAGGCGCAGTCATCATCATCACGGCCGCGGCGAACTCGAAGCCCCGGACGACCTGGGCGAAGGTCACCCGCGCCGCGAGCAGCCGATCCCCCGCCGCGTGCTGGAGCGCGTGAGAAACCTCATGTGCTGCGACCGCGACCGCCGTGATGGAGCGGCCGTTATGGTTCTCCGGCGACAGGCGCACGACGTTCGCGACTGGATCGTAGTGGTCGGCTTGCGCGATCTCGACGGGAACGTGCTCGAGCCGTGCCAGGTCGAGCAGATGGCGGGCAAGTTCGCCTCCGGTTCCGGGCAGGTCCGGCCGCTCGGTGGCGTGTTGCTGCATCGCCCGGCGCACCCACCACTGGGGTCCGAACACGAGGCCGAACAGAAGGGCGACGCCGAGCGCCAGGACGATAGGCATACCGCGTATGTAGGCGTGCGGCCGAGTCGGTGTAAGCGCGGCGCTTTACTCCGCCACCGGCGCGTCTCTTGGGCCAGGGGGACGGATGAAGTTGCGGATTGGCGGGCGGCCGAGGCGTTCGCGCGACCCCTTCTGGCGCGTTACCATCGTGACCGACGTGAAATACGGACGCGGCATCGGGAGGTGGCCGGCCTATAGGGTGGATCAGGGCCGCACGGCCGGCGTCTCCAGCGGCAGCGGGGCGGCTCGGGTCGCGAGGTAGAGTTCGAGCGCAATGTATTCCGGCGCGCCGTACCCGAAGGGCTCGGCACGCATACCGGTGAGGCAGTTACGCAGGCGTCGCTGTAATGACCCGAGACCCTGCCATTCGAGGCGATAGAGCGGGTAGCCGGTTGGATGTCCCTGCGGGATCACCGCCGCGCCAAGGTGGCGGCCCCAATGGTCGTCGTGGCAGATCGCGCAGGACAGGCCAAGCTGTCCCTGACGCGCCTCGAAAAGCGTGCGGCCCTCCGCTCGTGTGGGATCGAGCCGGGGATCGTCCGGCGGGGTCATCGGCAGCCCGCGGGACTGCGCGGCGATGAAGGCCGTGAGCGCCAGCAGGTCCGGGCTCTCGTAGGCGAGCGGCTCTACGCCCTGATACTCCCGTCGGCAGGTGTTGACCCGGGTCTGGAGGTCGATGGGTTTTTGGGTCTGCGCGTCCCAGGCGGGATAGCGTGTCGCGACGCCCCGCATCGTCGAAGAGGCCGCGCCGTGACAGCCGGCGCAGGCGGGCCGACCGGAGGGAGGCGCCTTCGTCCAGAGGTCTTCCCCATCCGCAACCGCGAGCATGCCGGGATTGGCCCCGTCGTCCCGCTGCATCGCCTGGATCTCGGAGCTCATCTGGTCGAAGCCCGAGCGCCGCTCGGTCGGCGAAATCGGCTCCGCTCCAGCAAGAGCGCCGGAGAGGAGCAGCCCCAAGAAAGCCATCGGCAGCAGGGAGCCTAGGCGGCGCGGCACGGCCGGGCTCAGGCTACGGTGATCGCTGCGGACTCGGTCTGGTCGAAGCCGCCATCGCCGCGCCACGTGAAGCTGAAGCGGCCGCTGCGCGTCGCGATCCAAGTGAAGGTCAGGTAAGGGTTGGCGGCCGAGGCGGGAAACAGCTCGACCCGGAAGATCTCCTCGTCCTCGAAGCGGCAGACGAAGTGCGTCACGATGTTGCGCGGCAGGATGCGGCCGTCCGCACCGGGCCGGAAGCCCGTCTCCATCGGGTGAGAGATCAGAGTCTTGATCGTGATCGTGTCGCCGGGCTTGGCGGACTTGGGCAGGTTGATCAGCGTCCGGGCCATCGGGGTCAGCCCTCCAGGCAGGCGGCGAGGGTCACGATGGCATCCGCGCTCGCCGACCAGTAGGTCCCATCGCTCATCTCGGCGATGGCGGTGATGCGCTGGGTGTCGGCGAGCCGGATACGTGTCGAGACCTGCGCGCGGCCGGCGCCCGGCCTGAGGTGAACCGTGACGACGTTCGGCTGCGGATTCCTCTCGTTGAATACCCCGATCCGGCGCACGTGATCCTCGGGCGTCATCGCGCTCTCCACACTGACGGTGAGCGGCACCGTGTTGCCGTTCTCCACGAGCGGCGGCAGGTCGAGGGTCACCCGGCCCGGACGGATCGGGTTGTCACCCGCGAAGCGCCGGATGGCGGATTCGGTCGTTTCCGTGCGCGGCAGCGTCGCCGCGGCGGCGGGACGCAGCGCGATGACAAGCACGGTCCCAGCCAACCCAGCGAGCGCGCCGCGCCGGTCCATCGAACTCGCGCTCCGTCTCCTGTGCCTGCTCATCGGCTTTTCTCGGGGCCAGCCTCGCGCAACGTCGCCAGAAAGGCGACGACATCCTCGATCTCGGCCGCGCTCAGGATTGGGCGCCCCTGCCACGCCCGCCCCACGCGGGCGAGACCCGCGAGGTTATAATAGGATGGCATGATCGTCTCCGGGTTCAATGCCCGTCCATCCACCAGCCGCAGGCGCAGCTGCCCCGGGCTCAGCCGCCCGCCGACACCCGTGAGATCCGGCGCGAGGTTGCCCTGAAACCGCTCCTCCGGGAAGGGCCCGGCATGGCAGAGAAGGCAGAGCCCGCGGATCCGGTCCACGACGATGGCCCGGCCACGCGCGGCATCGCCCGGCGCGCCGGTGAGGCTCTCAGGGATGGCGTCGCCAACGACCGAGGTGGGTACCAAGCCCTCCTCGGCCTGCGCCGGCGGGGCGGCGAGCGCCAGCACGAGCATGAGGGCCAAGCGGCCCTGCCTCATCCGAACACGTCCCGGGTGATCGTCCGATACCAGCTCTCGCCATAGGCTGCCTCTTGCGCGCGCACCTCTTCGGGCGCGTCGAGGGGGCTGATCCCACCGGCTCCCGGAACGTCCGCGAGGAGCCCGTCGGTCGGGCGGAAGACGCCTGCGATCGAGATGCCGTTGCCCGGTGCGACAAGGCTCCAGCAGGTGTTGATGAGCTTCGGGCTCTCGGGCTCCCGTCCGGCCAGCAGATCGATCACCGCCTGCGCGCAGACCTTGGCCTGCGAGTTCGCCGAGAAGGCGGATTTCGGCATCGCCCCGGCGATCGCTGCGTCACCGATGACATGGACGCCCGGTACGAGGCGCGATTCAAAGGTCACGGGATCGATCGGGCACCAGCCGCTGCGGTCGGCGCAGCCGGCCTGCGCGGCGATACGGCCGGCGCGCTGGGGCGGGATGATGCAGGCCACATCTGCCTTGTACTCGGCGAAGTCAGTACGCACGACCATCGCGGCGGAGTCGACTTCCGTGACTGCACCGCCTGAAGCGAGCGGCACGTATTCGAGGACGTCCGGGTACAGCTTCGCCCAGGCCGCCTCGAACAGCTTCTGCTTCGAAAACGTGTCCTTGGCGTCGAGTAGGACGAGCTTCGCCTTCGGCTTCCGGGTCTTCAGGAGATGAGCGATCAGGCTCGCGCGCTCGTAGGGGCCGGGCGGGCAGCGATACGGGTTGGCGGGCACCGAGATGACCACCGTGCCGCCCTCCGGCATGGCCTCGAGCTGGCGGGCGAGGAGCACCGTCTGCTCCCCGGCCTTCCAGGCATGGGGCATCGCCTCGGCGGCCTTCGCGTCGTAGCCCGGCACTGCGTCGAAGCGGAGCTCGATGCCCGGCGAGAGGATCAGGCGGTCGTAGGGCAGTGCCGTGCCATCGCCGAGGATTACCCGGCGCGCCGCCGCATCCACTGCATTCGCCGCCCCACGCACGAAGCTCAGTCCAGCCCGATCAAAAGCCTCGTAGCCAAAGGTTTGTGCCTGGATTCCGCGCAGGCCAACGACGACCGCGTTGCTGCCCGTGCAGGTGACATAGCGCTCGGCCGCCTCGATCAGGGTCACGTCGACGCCGCCCGCGGCGAGGCAGCGCGCCGCCGTGGCGCCTCCGAACCCGGCTCCCACGACCACGACGCGCGGAGGTGTGCCGCCGAGTGCTGGGCGCGCCAGTGCGGCGGCCGCGGCTCCACCGATCAGGGCACGGCGGGTCGGGGAGGGCGAAGCGCGCATCACCGCGGCCCTTGCGCCGCGAACCAGGCAGCGATGGCCTGGCTCTCCTGCGCGTCGAACCCCTTGGCGATGCGGTTCATGATCGTCGCTGGGCGCGTCCCCGAGCGAAAGGCATCAAGCGCAGCGACGATTTCGGCCTCCGGTCGTCCCGCAAGCACGCCCGTCGCGGAGCCCTCGGCGTGGCAGCCGGTGCAGGACGAGGCCCCGGGCGGCGGCCCCATCCCGGCGGCGCCCGCGCCCGTTCCCCCGGCGAGGGTGGTGAGCAGTGCGAGCGCCGGAGTCATCGCCCTCATGCCCGGCGCAGATCCGTGTCCTTCAGCGGCAGCTGGCGAACGCGCTTGCCGGTCGCCGCGAAGATCGCGTTGAGCACGGCCGGCGCGGCAACCGCGATCGTCGGCTCGCCGACGCCCCCCCAGAAGCCGCCGGACGGCATCAGGATGGCCTCGACTGCCGGCATCGTGTCCATCCGCATCACGGGATAGCTGTCGAAGTTCGTCTGCTCGATGCGCCCGTCCTTCACCGTGCAGGCGCCGTACAGCGCGGCCGAAAGACCGTAAACGAAGGAGCCCACGACCTGCGCATCGATCTGCTGCGGGTTGACCGCGTGGCCGGGATCGGTGGCCGCCACGATACGGTGGATCTTCAACTCGCCTTGGTCAGAGACCGAGACCTCGGCCGCGCCCGCCACGTAGCTGCCGAACCCCATCGTCTGGCAGATGCCGCGATAGATGCCCTCGGGCGGTTTGTTGGCCCAGCCGATCCGCTCGGCCACCGCCTGCAGCACGGCCCGGTGCTTCGGGTGGTTGTCCATCAGCTTCAGACGGAAGGCCAGCGGATCCTGGCCGGCGGCGTGGGCCAACTCGTCCATAAAGCATTCGAGATAGATGGCGTTCGGGTTCAGGTTCACGCCCCGCCAGAAGCCCGGCAGGATGTGCGGGTTGCGCATCGCGTGATCGGCGAGGATGTTCGGGATCGTGTAGCCGATCGCGGCCTCCGGCCCTCCGGGATTGAGCCCCTGGAAGGTGACCGGATCGCGACCCTCGACCATGCGTTGAGGGGCGATTGCGGCCAGGATTGACTGGCCGGAGATGCGCATGTGCAGCCCGGTCAGGTTGCCGTCCCTATCAAGGGCGGCGCGCATCCGGCACTGCGTGACCGGGTGGTACCGGCCGTGCGTCATGTCCTCTTCGCGGGTCCAGATCAGCTTGACCGGCGTGCCCGGCATCTCCTTCGCGATGAGCACCGCCTGCCGCACCCAGTCGTGCGTGGCGCCCCGCCGGCCGAAGCCGCCACCGAGATGGATCTTGTAGACCTCGCAGGACGTGGCCGGCAGCCCGGCGGCGTCGGCAGTCGCGGCCAGCGCAGCCTCGCCGTTCTGCGTCGGCGTCCAGACCTCGCAGCGCTCCGGCGTCCAGAGCGCGGTCGCGTTCATCGGTTCCATCGTGGCGTGGTTCTGGAACGGCACGCCGTAGACGGCCTCCACCACTTTGGCAGCGCCCTTCAGCGCATCGATCACGTCGCCGGCCTTGTTGCCGACGAAGGCCTGCTCGGCGTCGAGCCCCTCGCGCAGGGTCGCCGCGATGGTCTCGCTGGAAACTTTCGCGTTCGGACCCTCGTCCCAGACGACCGGAAGGGCGTCGAGGGCAGTCTTGGCACGCCAGAACGTGTCGGCCACCACCGCGACCGCGCTGTCGCCGACCTGGATGACTCGTTTCACGCCGGGCATGCCCGACACCGCTGCGGCGTCGAAGCTCTTCACGCTGCCGCCGGTGACCGGACAGTCGCGGATTGCGGCGTTGAGCAGGCCGGGCAGCTTGAGATCGATCCCGTAGACCTGGCTGCCGTCGAGCTTAGGCAGGGTGTCGAGCCGCTTCAGCGGCTTGCCAGCGATGGTCCAGTCCTTCGGATCCTTGAGCACCACGTCCTTCGGCGGCTCGATCTTGGCCGCCTCTGCGGCGACAGCGCCGTAAGTGGTGCTTCGGCCGGAAGGGCCGTGGGTGATCACGCCCCGCTCGACGCGGCACTCGGCGGGCGGCACGCCCCAGCCCTTCGCGGCGGCGGCAATAAGCATGGTGCGGGCGGCGGCGCCGCCTTTACGCACGTACTCGTGGGAATCGCGCACGCCCCGGCTGCCGCCGGTCGAGTAGTCGCCCCAGATGCGCTTGCGGGCGAGGTTCTGGCCAGGGCTCGGATACTCGGTGGTGACCCTGGCCCAGTCGCAGTCGAGTTCCTCGGCGACGAGCTGCGCGAGGCCGGTAAGCGTGCCCTGGCCCATTTCCGAACGGGCGATGCGGATCACCACAGTCTCGTCCGGCTTCACCACAACCCAGGCGTTCACCTCCGGCGTCGTGGGCGCCGCGTCGAGGGTCGCGGCGCGTGCGGGGAACGGGATGTGGAAGCCCAGGGTGAAGAGACCGGCGCCGGCAAGCAGTGTGCGGCGGGTAGGGCGGGCAGCCTGCGCGGAGGCCTTGGATTCGAGATTCATCTGCTCTCTCTCCGTCAGCCGGACTGACCGCGCTCGGCGGCAATCTTGATGCCCGCGAGCACGCGGTTATAGGTGCCGCAGCGGCAGATGTTGGTGATCTCCTGGCGGATCTGCTCCTCACTCGGACGCGGGTTCTGCGCCAGTAGCGCCGCCGAGGCCATGATCATCCCGGGCTGGCAAAAGCCGCATTGCGGCACGTCGAGCTCGGCCCAGGCCTGCTGGACCGGATGGCTGGCATTCGGGGCAAGCCCCTCGATCGTGATGATCTTCTGACCTGGCTCGACCGCGGAGAGCGGCATTGAACAGGAGCGGACGGCCGCCCCGTCAATATGCACGGTGCAGGCGCCACACTGAGCGATGCCGCACCCGTACTTGGTGCCAGTCAACCCGATCTGCTCGCGGATGACCCAGAGGAGCGGCGTGTCGGGCTCGGCATCAACCTCCCGCACGACGCCGTTGACGTTCAGTCGTGCCATCGGACCCTCTCTCTGGAACGATCTTAATGTATTCAGTATCCCTAATGCGAGGGCCCCTCAAGGGATGGCGTGCGTGGTCCGTTGGCAGCGTTCGTCCAGCGCTGTACGTCACGGCTCCCGCGACAAAAATGCGCCGAAGCTCTCGATGCCGGAAGCGCGCCCCCTCCTGGCGTCGACATGAATTCTGCTCCCTTGCAGCGGCCGTCCGCCAAGCGTGGAGCTGCAGAAAGGCGGCTCGATCGATTGAATGACGTGACAAGCGTTTCGCAGAACTCAGCCGCCTTCAGCTGGATCGAAACCGAGCACTAAGCCGTGCCCGCTGGCCTGTAGCTGTTCCCCCAAGCAGACAGCCCAGATCCTTCTAGTCGCTCTTTCTCCGAACTTCGGGTCCTATTGTGCTTGGCGCACATCTGAGGCTTTTCATCCAGCGCGAGCCGACGTCCGCTTCCGAGATACCGGCTTTGATCACCGAATGGCCGAGATAGGCGCAAAGCCGAACGGCCGATTTTTCGCCTATCGGCTATCCGGCATGGCGTAGCGTGGCCGAAAGCCGCCAGTCTGCTTGGAAGAGAGGTTGCAGAAAAAGCGGACGGTCCTCCACCGACCCAGACCAGTCGCGGAGCTCGGTCCATTCGCCGAGGCGGACGCCAAAGAGGCCAAGCTCTGCGCTCGCCGATGTCTATCGGCCACTGCCTGCGCCCATTCGCGTAGCGCGGCCACTTTGACCCCAAGCGCACCGGTCGGCCGCCTTAAAGTGTCAACGGCACAAACCTTCTCGCCTACCGAGAAAGATTTTTCGAGATCCGAGATATCAGTCTGGACAGTCTCGAATTGGGGGCTGCACACTGGTGGCAACGAATAAACTTCCGGGAGGAATGATGCTGCTGGAGACAGTCGCGCCCCGCGTGGAGGAGCCGCGCTCGTCACTGTCGAAGGCGCTGGCGTTGCTAGTCGTCGTCGCCGAGCGAAGCCAAAAAGGCGTCAGCCTGAGTTCCGCAGCCAACCGGACCGGCCTGCACGTCGCGACCGCGCATCGTCTGCTCACAGCTCTCGTTGATGAGAACTTCCTGAACTTCGATCCTTACACGAAGCGGTACTTTCTCGGGCTGATGCCATACGAGATCGTCAATCGTGCCGGTCCCGACCTGGAATTCCTTCAGTTGCGCAAGACCCTGCGCCCCGCCCTCGACATCGCCCAACGGACCCTCGGGGGCATCATCAACCTGTCAGTGCAGTCCCAGGGTGAGGCCCTTTGCATCGCGGTCCTGGACGGACATGCTCAGATCCTCGTCAGCACGCTGAAGGTGGGGGCTCGGCGCCCCCTCGGCGTCGGCGCGGCGAGCCTTGCCCTTCTGGCAGCGCAGCCAAGGGAGATTCGGGCGGCGGTCATCGCCCGCGAGACAGAGCGCTACCTCAAGTACGGGCGGCTGACAGCCTTGCTTGTGACAGAGGCCTGCGAGCGGTTTGCGGGCGACGGCTACGTTGTGAACGAGGCGCTGATCATCCCGGACATCGGTGCGCTCGCGATCCCGGTCTTCAAACACGGCACCTTGGTCTGCGCCGTCTCCGTCACCAACACAATCTCCCACCTGCATCCCCACGCCCGGGCCGGAATCGCCGTAACCTTCCGCCGCGCCGTCACGGATGCTGGTTTCCACGCTGAGGCCGCTTGACCGATGTACCCGATCGACCTCTTCTACCGTCAGGCAGCCCGCACTCCCGAGGCAATCGCCCTGGAATTCGGCGATGCCCGAGTAACTTACGCGGATCTCGCCACGCGCGCCGGGGCGCTGGCGGCCGGGCTGCAGGCCCTCGATCCAGAGCCGCAGTCTCGCGTCGGCATCTGCTGCTTCAACCACGTCGAGCACGTGGTGGCGTGGCTCGCCGTGCTGGCGGCCGGGAAGGTATGGGTTCCCCTCTATCCGAAGAACAAGGCCGCCGAGATCGGCCTCGGCATCTCCTTCACGGAGGCCTCGATCGTCATCGCGGACGCGACCGCGCGCCCGCTCGCCGAAGGTGCCGGGGCAGCGATCCTCGTGGCCGACCCGGACGGGGGTGCCGGCACCACGGGCGGCCTCGTTCGGTCGCACGCAGGCTCGGCGCCGCGCTTCCACGCGCTGCCTCTCCACGCGACGCAGGCGATCAAGTTCACCGGCGGGACCACGGGCAAGCCCAAAGGAGTGATGCAGCCCTACCGGGCCTGGAACACGAACATCGCGACCCAGGTCGCGGCCTGGAGTTTGAGGCCGGGCGAGCGCCTGCTTGCGGCCGCGCCGATCACCCACGGCACCTCGACCTACATCCTGCCGACCCTGGGCACGGGCGGGACGCTCGTGCTGCGCGACCAGCCGCGGCCGGAAGAGGTGCTGCGTTGCTTCGCCGAGGAGCGCATCGCGACGACCTTCCTTCCGCCGACCGTCATCTACATGATGATGGAGCTGCCGGCGGCGCGGCGGGGCTCCTACCCGCACCTTCGCAACCTCGTCTACGGCTCGGCCGCGATGCGCCCAGACGCGATCGCGCAGGCGCAGTCCGTGTTCGGCCCCTGCATCGCCTCGACCTACGGCCAGACGGAGGCGCCCCAGATCGCCACCATGATCTCGGCCGAGGAGCTGATGCGTCCGGACAAGCGCGCCACCGTCGGCCGCGAGACCATGCTGACCCGGGTCGCGATCCTCGATCCCGAAGGCACCATCCTGCCGACCGGCGCCTACGGCGAGATCGCCATCCGCGGCGATCTCGTGATGACGGGCTACTGGAAGCAGCCGGACAAGACCGCGGAGACGATCCGGGACGGCTGGCTGCTCACCGGCGACCTCGGCAGCTTTCGACGAGGACGGCTTCCTGTCGATCAAGGGGCGGGCGAAGGACCTGATCATCACGGGCGGCTTCAACGTCTACCCCGCCGACGTCGAGCCGGTGCTGGCACAGCACGCGGCCGTGGCGGACTGCGCGATCTTCGGCGTGCCGGACGACAAGTGGGGCGAGGCGGTCCACGGCGCGGTCGAACTGCGGGCCGGCGTGACGGCCGATGCCGATGAGATCGTCCGCTTCGTCAAGGACCGCCTGGGCTCGGTGAAGGCGCCGAAGTCGATCGCCGTCTACGAGGCCCTGCCGCGGAACAACTACGGGAAGCTGCAGAAGCAGGTCCTGGTCGACGACCACGTCGCGCGCGCCGCGCGGGAAAGGCAGCAGGCATGAGCACCGACACGAGCCGCAGGACGCCGACCACGGCCCTGAGCCACCACACGACGGACGCGATCTACTACCGCGAGAAGAACCTCGTCACCGACATCCTGAAGCCCGGCGCGACGCCCGACTTCGTCGCGGAGGCCGCCGCCCACATCCTGGGACGGGACGTCTCGGACGGCGAGCGCCGCGTGCTCAACGCCATCATGATCACCATGATGGAGCACGGCTTCACGCCGAGCGCCATCGCGACACGCTCAATCTACATGAGCGCGCCGGAGAACATGCAGGGCGCGGTGGCCGCGGGCCTGCTGGCGGTCGGCAGCCAGTTCGTCGGCACGGTCGAGAACAACGCCCGGATCCTGAACCAACTCGTCGCCCTGGAGGAAGACGCGCAGCGCACGCTGGCCGAGCGCGTCGTGGACGATCACAAGGCCCGCAAGGTGCACATGCCGGGCTTCGGCCACCACCTCCACCGTCCGGAGGATCCCCGCGCCGTCCGCCTCCTGGAGATCGGGGCCGAGAACGGTCTCGCCGGCCGCCATGTCGCCGCCCTGCGCCTCCTGTCGGAGGTGGTCGACCAGAGGGCGGGCCGGCACATCACCATCAACGCCACGGGCGCCACCGCCGCGCTCCTCGGCGAGATGGGCGTGCCGGTCGAGCTGATGCGCGGCTTCTCTCTGATCGGCCGCACGGCCGGGCTCGTGGCCCACATCGCCGAGGAGCAGCAGCGCCCGAGCGGCCGCTTCATCTGGGATCTCGCCGACAAGTCCATCCCCTACGAGGCCTGACGATGCCCGATCATGCGCTCGTCACCGGCGGCAGCCGCAACATCGGCGGAGCGATCGCGCAGCGGCTCACCGCGGACGGCTTCAAGGTCATCGTCGCCGACATGGTTAAGCCGGAGCACGACGCCTTGGACAGCTTCATCGAGGTCGACCTGTCCGACGCGGCCGCACTGCCGGGGAGGCTCGCGAACGCCATCGTGGGCCGGACGGTGACGCGCCTCGTCAACAACGCCGGCATCGCGGCCCCCGCCTCCCTCGAGGACACCGATCCGGCAAGCCTCGACGCCGTCGCGGCGGTGAACCTCAAGGCGCCGATCATCTGCGCGCAGGCGCTCCTGCCGGACATGAAGGCGGCCGGCCGCGGTCGCATCGTCAACATCTCCAGCCGGGTCGCCCTCGGCAAGGAGCTGCGCACCGTCTACTCGGCGTCGAAGGCCGGCCTGCACGGGATGACGAAGACCTGGGCGCTGGAGCTCGGGCGCCACGGCATCACGGTGAACGCCGTCGGGCCGGGCCCGATCCGGACGAGCCTGTTCGATGCGGTCAACCCGCCGGGCGACCCGCGCACGGAAGCGATCATCCGTGCGGTTCCGGCGGCGCGCCTCGGCACCCCGGACGACGTCGCCGACGCCGTCAGCTTCTTCCTGTCCGACCGCGCCGGCTTCGTGACCGGGCAGGTTCTCTACGTGTGCGGCGGGATGACGATCGGGTCCGCTTGATCGCCCGCCGAAACCGACGCGACGCAAGAAACGCGGGCGAAGTCCGCGAGCCAAACGGGAGGACACCATGGGATCTCTGACTCGGCGAGGCCTGGGAATCCTGACGCTGGGCGCCGCATTGGCGACCGGCGCCATGGACCCTTTGCCCGGTGCGGCGCAGGCGCAGCCGGCTTGGCCCACCCGCACGGTGTCGCTCATCGTCCCCTACTCGGCGGGCGGCGCCACGGACGTCCTGGCGCGCAAGGTGGCGGAAGGACTCTCGAGCGCTCTCGGCAAGACCGTCGTGGTCGACAACAGGCCCGGCGCCGGCGGTACGTTGGGGACGGCGCTCGCCGCGAACGCCAAGCCCGATGGCTACACCCTGTTCCTGGGCCAGGTGTCGTCCCACGGCATCGCGCCGAACCTCTACACGCACCTGCGCTACGATCCGGTGACGAGCTTCGTGCCGATCGTCTTCATCGAGACGATCCCCAACATCCTGGCCGTCAACAAGGACCTTCCGGTGAACTCGGTCGACGAGCTCATCGCGTACGCCAAGGCCCATCCGGATGCCCTGAACTTCGCCTCGTCCGGCGCAGGCGCCTCGACGCACCTGTCGGGCGAGATGTTCAAGGCGATGACTGGCATCAAGATGACCCACGTGCCGTTCCACGGCAGCGCGCAGGCGCTGGTCTCGGTCATGGGCAACCAGACGCAGTTGATCTTCGACAACATGCCGTCGGTCTATCCCTACGTGACGGCGGGCAACATGAAGGCGCTGGCGGTGACGACGCTGAAGCCCTCGCCCCAGGCCCCCCACATCCCGACCATCGCGGAGGCGACCAAGAGCGCCGACCTTTCGCGCTACGACGTCAGCGCTTGGTTCGGGCTCTACGCCCCGGCCAACACCCCGCGCCCGATCGTGGATCGGGTGAACGCGGCCGTGAACGCGATGCTCAAGGAGCCAGGGTTCGTGAAGTTCATCGCCGACAACGGCGGCGTGCCCGAGGGCGGGACGCCGGAGGATCTCGGCCGATTCGGCGAGGGCGAGCTGAAGAAGTGGAAGACCGTGATCGAGCAGGCCGGCGTGCCGAAGATGTAGCGCGGCGTCGGGCGGTTCCGCCGACCCACGACGGGGCGCGCCGAACCGTCCGCCCGGGACCGAAGACCCTCGAAGGAAGGGACGACACGATGACGACTGCCGCGAAGGCGACGCCCCCGATCGCGAGCTCGAAGGACGCGTCGCCGTAGTCCTCGGCGCCGGCTCGATCGGTGCCGGCTGGGGCATCGGCAAGGCGATCTGCATGCTCTACGCCAGGGCCGGCGCCCACGTCGTCGCCGTCGACCGCGAGCCGGCCGCGGCGCAGGAGACCCGGGATCTGATCCTGCAGGAAGGCGGCAGCGCGGAGGCCGTCAGCGTCGACGTCTCCAACGACGACGAACTCGTCGCCTGTCTCGAGGCGGCAGGCGCGGCCTCCGGCGGGATCGACATCCTCTACTTCAACGTCGGCATCGGGAAGGCCGGCCCCTCGACCGAAACGACGGTCGCCGACTGGCGCCGGATCTCGGACGCGAACCTCACCGCGCTCCACCTCGCGGCTACGACCGTCGTCCCCGCCATGCGAAAGCGCCGACGCGGCGTCATCCTCGCCACGGCCTCGATCGCAGGCCTGCGCGACGTCGGCTATCCGCACCTCGCCTACGGCGCTACCAAGGCGGCGCTAATCCAGTACCAGCGTCTGCTGGCGGTCGAGAACGCGCCCTACGGCATCCGGGCCAACACGATCGTCCCGGGCCTCATCGACACACCCAGAATCGAGAAGACCGTCGCTGGCGCCTACAAGGGCGGTCTTGAGCGCATGAAGGCGGTCAGGGCGTCGCAATGCCCCCTCGGCCGGATGGGCACCGCCTTCGACGTCGCGGAGGCAGCCCTGTTCCTCGCCTCTGATCGGGCAGCCTACGTCACCGGTACCGAGCTCCTCATCGACGGCGGCCTCGCCGCGACGGCCCGCGGCCCGGCCCCCGGCTGAGCCATCTCTCTCCGAGCCGGGCGGGCCCGGGATCCCCGCCCGAAACCGCGGCGCAGGCGCCGCCAAGTCAGGAGCTACGACATGGTCAACCAGAACGCCGCCCGGGGGTGGTCCTCAGCGCCATCGCCCTCTGCTTCGGCCTGACGGCGCTCCGCTATCCCATCGGCAGCTTCGCCCATGCCGGCGCGGGATTGTTCCCGCTCATTATCAGCTCCCTGCTGCTCCTGATCGGCCTCCTCACGCTGGTCAAGGCTTGGTTCGAACCCGCAACGCCCCTCCATTTCGCCTGGAGGAACATCGGCATCATCCTGCTCGCCCTCGTCGCCTTCGTCGTCGCCGCGAAGGTCGCCAGCATGATCCTCGGGATCGTGCTCCTCGTCATGATCGCGTCCCTCGCGGCCACGTCCTACTCCTGGAAGCGGGTGCTGGCCACCTCGGTCGCGCTCGTCGCGATCGCGCTCGCCTTCCAGATGCTGCTCGGTCTCAACCTGCAGGTGATCTGATGGACGTCATCACGAACCTCTCCTTCGGGTTCGAGCACGCGCTCACCTGGAGCAATCTGCTGTACTGCGCGATCGGCTGCGTCATCGGCACCATGATCGGGCTGCTGCCCGGACTCGGCCCACTCGCGACGATCAGTCTACTGCTGCCCCTGACCTATTCTATCCCGGTCGACGGCGCGTTGATCATGCTCGCGGGGATCTACTACGGCGCCCAGTACGGCGACAGTGTCAGCGCGATCACCATGAAGATCCCGCATGCGTCGAGCATCGTGGCCTGCATCGACGGCTACCAGATGACGCTCAACGGACGTACTGGCCTCGCCCTATTTACCGCTGGCGTGTCGAGCTTCATCGGCGGTACGGTCGCCATCGTCGTACTGGCCTTCCTGGCGCCCCTGCTCGGTCAAGTGGCCTTCCTGTTCGGGCCGGCCGAGTACTTCGCCCTGATGCTGCTCGGGTTCGTCTGCGTCAGCCTCGTGACAACCGGCAGCCTCCTGAATGGCCTCGCAATGTGCCTGCTCGGGGTGCTGCTGGGGCAGATCGGGACCGACCTGGAATCCGGCACACTTCGCTTCACCCTCGGTCTCACGCCACTCATGGACGGCGTGAGCGTGGTGAGCGTCGCCCTCGGCTGCTTCGGCATGGCCGAGATCTGCCGGAACCTCGACGCCCGCGAGGAGCGAACGCCGTTCAACGGCAAGATCCGCCTGATGCCGAGTTGGCCTGAATTCAAGCGTATCATCCCGAGCGCGCTCCGCGGCAGCGTCGTGGGCTCAGTGCTCGGGATCCTGCCGGGGGGCGGGCCCACGATTGCGCAGTTCGCCGCCTACGCGATCGACAAGAAGGTCTCGAAGTACCGCCACGAAATCGGGTCGGGGTCGATCGAGGGTGTCGCAGGACAAGCCGCCGCCGACGAGTCCGCAGCCCGGACGAGCTTCATCCCGCTTATGAGCATCGGCATCCCCGAGAACGCCGTCATGGCATTGATGATGGCGGCCTTCATCATCAAGGGCATCCAGCCCGGCCCCAACATGATCGCCAAGCACCCGGACCTATTCTGGGGCCTCGTCGCCAGCATGTGGATCGGCAATTGCTTCCTTCTGATCCTGAACGTTCCGCTCGTCCGGTTCTGGCTGTCAATCTTCAAGATTCCCTACAGCGTACTGTTTCCATCGATCCTGTTTTTCTGCTGTATTGGCACATACAGCGTAAATAATAATCTCGACGATGTTTTCATCACCGCAGGCTTCGGGCTGCTCGGCTACGTCTTGATGCGCCTGAGCCTCGACCCGGCCCCGCTCATGCTGGGCTTCATCCTGGGTCCAATGCTGGAAGAGAACTTCCGCCGCGCCATGCTGCTAGGCAGGGGTAGCTTCAACGTGTTCGTCTCCCAGCCGATCAGTGCGACACTGCTCGCGTTCATATCGATGATAGTCGTCTTCCAAATCGCGACCTCCGTTATGCGCATGATATTAGGTCGCTCCTCGGCAGACCGAGACGGAAGCGATGACCGACATGCGCCAACTGCCGAGATGATCAAGACTTCCGGAGGTTAGGCTGCCTCGGTGGCGTCCCTTGGCGGGCGCCCGATCAGTCGACCGTCGCGCCGGAGAATGCGACGATCTTGCGCCACTTCTCGATCTCCACGGCAATCAATGCGCCGAATGCCTCCGGCGACACCCGCAATGGCGTTCCACCGAGATCAGTGAGTTTCTTCTCCATCACGGGATCGGCCAGGATGTCATTAATTTCTTTGTTGAGGCGCGCGATCAAAGCCGGTGGAGTCTTGCGCGGCGCGCCGATTCCGAACCACGCGCTCGCTTCGTACCCTGGCACCGTCTCGGACACGGTCGGCACGTCGGGCAGTGCCGGCGAGCGTTCGGCAGTCGTCACCGCAAGGGCGCGCAGAGTGCCCCCGCGTACGTGGCCGATCGAAGACGGCATATTGTCAAACATGACGTCGGCGTGGCCCGCGATGATATCGATGATGGCCGGACCGGCCCCGCGGTAGGGCACATGCACCATCTGGACGCCAGTCATCGCTTTGAACAGCTCACCCGACATGTGTAGAGACGTACCAATTCCGCTTGAAGCCATGTTCACCTTGTCCGGGCTGGCCTTGCAGTAATCAATAAACTCTTTTACGGTTGTGATTGGGAGTTTTGGATTAATCTCCATAATGTTTGGAGACAGCATGATCCCCGCCACTGGCGCGATGTCGCGTTGGAAGTTAAAACTGAGCTTTTTGTACAGACTGTCGTTAATGCCGTTGGCGGGATTGACAAGCAAGATGGTATGGCCGTCCGGCTCGGACCGGACGACCACATCGGTGCCGATATTGTTGCCAGCTCCTGGTCGGTTTTCGACGAGAACCTGCTGGCCAAGGCGCCGACCGAGCGGCTCCGCGATAAGTCGTGCGAGCACGTCGGTCGCGCCCCCCGGGGCATAGCCGACGACGAAGCGTATTGGGCGCACGGGGTAAGTCTGCGCGCGTGCGGATCGACCTGTCAGTGTGTAGGCCACACCGACTCCTAAGCCGGACGTCAACAATGATCTTCGTGACCATTCGGGATGCATGTCCGTCTCCTCCGTAAGCGCCCTCTTAAATGGAGCCCGTCACTTCGTAAGATACGCGAGTATGCGTCGACATCAATCCAATGCGTGTTGGACGGTTCGCATGTCGTGCGACGCTTCATAGCGATCTCGGTCCGGAGGCACGTTCAATTTTTAGAATTTCCGCCGATCGCTGCCACTCAAGCGAGTCCTTTCAGGCGGCGATAAATGCTCTGCGGACCTCTCTCGATAAGTTTGTATTGGAAATTGAGATGTATATTTTGAATTCAATAAGTCTGCATTCTGGCGGTTGCGCCATTGGTCGACGATGATCGACGCACGTCAGATACTAGCTCATCCTATCGTGTTTTTGCTTAATGCAAGCTTCAACCATCTCATGAGTGACCGGAATGCGCGCGAGGCCGGAATGTCTGGTCTTGCGTGCGCTGGCGATGAGGTGCGACGGGATTTGGCCGGAAGCGGAATGGCAGCTTCCGAGATGCAAACGCCAGAAGCGGACGCGCCGTGCTGCTGTGTTTCCCCGACCTCTATCTTTCGTAATGCCATTCTGAGACCGGTTCTGCTGCTCGTCTCAGGTTCCGACCGAGCCGCGGCGCGTCGGCAATCCGTCACCCCGGTTCAGCTCGCGACCGGTGTCCTTGCGCTCTCGCCACGCTAGCTGAACTGCCAGGCCGGCTTCGCCCTGCCGGTCAAATCATCGCCCCCGCATTCATCAATCCCTGCGGATCAATGGCCTGCTTGAGAGCGCCGAGCAGGGCCAGGCGGGTCGGATCGCCATAGCGGCTCAGCAAGTCGCGCTTGAATCGGCCGATCCCGTACTCAGCGCTGAAACTCCCGCCGAGGTCGATGGCTACAGCGTAGACGGCATGAGCGACGCCCTCCTCAACTTCCCCCGTGAAGCCGATCCGGTCGCGGCCCGGCGGCACCATGAGGTTGAAGTGGATGTTGCCGTCACCGACATGGCCGTAGAACGACAAACGCGTGCCCGGAGCCTGCACCTCCACCACCGCACCTGCCCGGGTCAGGAAGGCGGAGACGGCGGAGGTTGGAACGGCGATGTCGAGCTTCACCGATCCGCCCGCGTGCTTTTCTGCCTCCGGGATTGTCTCGCGGATGAGCCACATCTCGCGTCGCTGCCGCTCCGACTGAGCGAGCACTGCATCCTCGACATGGCCAGCTTCGATCAGCGCTTCCAGGGTGCCCAGAAGGATGTCGCCGAGCGGGATGCGCTGCGAGGACGCGGAGAGTTCGAGCAGCACTGCGCCGCCTGGGCCGGCTGCAAGCCCGAGTTCGGCGCCGCGCATGTCGGCGACGAGCTCCAGTGATGATGCCGAGATGAGCTCGAAGGTTGAGGCGAGGTCTGCGGTCTCTCTTCGGACCAGAGCGGCAATCTCCGGGATCGGCGCGCCTGCCGTGAGTTGCATCCAGGCGGTGGCGCGCCGTGTCTGCGCGGGCCAAAGCTTGAGTACCACGCCCGTGACGATGCCGAGCGTACCCTCGGCGCCGATGAAGAGCTGCTTCAGGTCGTAGCCGATGTTGTTCTTGCGCAGCGTCCGCATGTCGGAAAACAGCGATCCGTCCGGCAGCACGACCTCCAGTCCGAGCACGAGGTCGCGCGTCATGCCATAGCGCAGCACCTGCAGCCCGCCGGCGTTGGTGCCGACGTTGCCGCCGAGGCGGCAGCTACCCTCGGCACCCAGACTGAGAGGCAGCAGACAGCCGCTTGCCTCGGCAGCAGCCTGTGCGTCGGCGAGGATCGTGCCAGCGTCGCAGGCGAGCGTAAAACCCATCGGGTCGACCGAGCGGACCTGATTCATTCGCTCAAGAGCCACAACGAGCTGACCGCGACCGGGCTCCGGCGTGGCGCCACCGACGTAGCTGGTATTGCCGCCCTGAGGCACGAGGCCGAAGCCGAGGCGCGCGGCCGGCGAACAATCTCCCGGACCTCCTCGGTCGAGCGTGGTCGCAGGACGCCTGGGGTCTGCCCTTGCATCAGGGCGCGCTGATCATGGGTGTAGCGGATCAGGCTGCCGGCATCGGTGATGAGACCGCCCTCCCCGAGTAGGTCGCGGAAGGGGGACAGATCGGAGGAAGACAGGTCTGACATCCGAGGCGACTCAGCCCATGGTAGGTTTGGTGGACGGGGTTGAGGCTGACGCCGTCGCTTCGGCGCAGCAGCTTGCGGGCTGTCTATCCAAACGCCCTGGCCCAGCAATGGCGTCGATCCAGCCCGCCGTCGAGTGCCGCAGGCCACGTCGGAAACTCTCTGACAGCTACATCCGAAGCGGGACAGCGAGTGACGGGCCGTGATCACACCGGCTTAGGCGGACGGTTGGCTCCCTGCGCGGGGTCACTGCGACCGGACATTCCGAGCGGGAATGGGTTGTCGTCGCTCATACTCGCGGTCAGAGGCCGCGAGCGCGATTGCGCCACCTCCGCGCATCCGCCCATGCCAACAAAACACGGGCTCGCGGATTGCGGCAAGGAGGCTCTTGCGGGTCACCTGAGCGCCCTCAACCAACCGTCGCCGGAGCGTTCGTCCGTGTCCGCCGTTCTTTAGCCGCGGGGCCTCCTAGGATGTCCCTGCCGCAGCCTGGCCGCCGTTCGCGCGTATTGTCCTGGATGCTCGTCAACAAAAAAGGGCCGCCTCGCGGCGGCCCCTCCTGTTCTCGTCCTGAGCAAGCCAGGCTCAGAAGTCCATGCCGCCCATACCACCCATGCCGCCGCCCGGCATCGCCGGAGCAGGGCTGTCCTTCTTCGGCGCGTCGGCGACCATCGCCTCGGTGGTCACCAGCAGGCCGGCCACGGAAGCCGCATCCTGCAGGGCGGTGCGCACGACCTTGGCCGGGTCGACGATGCCGGCCTGGATCATGTCGACGTACTCCTCGGTCTGGGCGTTGAAGCCGAAGGTCTCCGAGCCCGTGTTGTCGGTGATCTTGCCGACCACGATCGAGCCTTCCACGCCCGCGTTCTGGGCGATCTGGCGCAGCGGGGCCTCAAGGGCCTTCAGCACGATCTTGATGCCGGCCTGGACGTCCGGGATCTCGGACTTCAGAGCGGCGACCGCCTTCTTGGCGCGCAGCAGCGCGGTGCCGCCGCCCGGGACGATGCCTTCCTCGACCGCCGCGCGGGTGGCGTTGAGGGCGTCGCCGACGCGGTCCTTCTTCTCCTTGACCTCGACCTCGGTCGCGCCGCCGACGCGGATCACCGCGACGCCGCCCGCGAGCTTGGCCAGACGCTCCTGCAGCTTCTCACGGTCGTAGTCCGAGGTGGTCTCCTCGATCTGCGCCTTGATCTGCGCGATGCGGCCCTCGATGTCGGACTTCTCGCCGACGCCGTCGATGATCGTGGTGTTCTCCTTCTCGATGCGCACGCGCTTGGCGCGGCCGAGCATGGGGAGCGTCACGTTCTCGAGCTTGATGCCGAGATCCTCGGCGATCATCTGGCCCTTGGTCAGGATCGCGATGTCCTCGAGCATCGCCTTGCGGCGGTCACCGAAGCCCGGCGCCTTGACGGCCGCGACCTTCAGGCCGCCGCGGAGCTTGTTGACGACCAGCGTGGCCAGGGCCTCGCCCTCGATGTCCTCGGCGATGATCAGGAGCGGCTTGCCGGTCTGAACAACGGCCTCGAGCACCGGCAGCATGGCCTGGAGCGAGGAGAGCTTCTTCTCGTGGATGAGGATGTAGGGATCCTCGAGCTCGGCGACCATCTTCTCCGCGTTCGTGATGAAGTACGGGGAGAGGTAGCCGCGGTCGAACTGCATGCCCTCGACGACGTCGAGCTCGGTCTCGGCCGTCTTGGCCTCCTCGACCGTGATGACGCCCTCGTTGCCCACCTTCTGCATGGCGTGGGCGATCATCTCGCCGATCTCCTTGTCGCCGTTGGCGGAGATCGTGCCGACCTGGGCGACCTCGTCGGAGGTCGAGACCTTCTTGGCTCGCGAGGTGATGTCCTTCACGGCGGCCTGCGTGGCGAGGTCGATGCCGCGCTTCAGGTCCATCGGGTTGATGCCGGCGGCGACGTACTTGGCGCCCTCGCGGACGATGGCCTGGGCCAGCACGGTCGCGGTGGTCGTGCCGTCACCCGCGATGTCGTTGGTCTTCGAGGCCACTTCGCGCACCATCTGGGCGCCCATGTTCTCGAACTTGTCGGCGAGCTCGATCTCCTTGGCGACCGTCACACCGTCCTTGGTGATGCGCGGGGCGCCGAAGCTCTTCTCGATCACGACGTTGCGGCCCTTCGGGCCCAGCGTCACCTTCACCGCGTCGGCGAGGATGTCGACGCCGCGCAGCATCTTATCGCGGGCGTCGGCGGAGAAACGAACGTCTTTCGCTGCCATTACTTGTCACTCCTTAATAGACATGACTTTTGGGATAGGCCCCTGATCTTAGGCGGCTTGCTTGAACGACTCGGAAGCCTCGACGACGCCCATGATGTCGGATTCCTTCATGATCAGGAGGTCCTGACCGTCGATCTTGACCTCGGTGCCGGACCACTTGCCGAATAGGACGCGGTCGCCGGCCTTGACGTCGAGCGCGTTGACACGGCCGGACTCGTCGCGGGCGCCGGGACCGACGGCGACGACCTCGCCCTCCTGCGGCTTCTCCTTGGCGGTGTCCGGGATGATGATGCCGCCCTTGGTCTTCTCTTCGCCTTCGATGCGACGGACGACCACGCGGTCGTGCAGCGGACGGAACTTCATGAGCTTCCTCCAGACTGAGTGCTACAGATCGAGAAGTTCGCCAGACCCCCAGACGGGCTGCCTGGCCACGTTCAGGCCGCGCTACAATCTACAATGAAGCCGCGCCCCGGAATCGCATCCGAGATTTAGCACTCACCTAGCGAGAGTGCTAGAAGCGGAGTGCAAATTTGGCAGCAACTGCTGCGGGTGAGTGCTAAAGGACTGAATTTGTTCGCGATTTCCGCGTCGTTAACAGCTGAGCCGGCAACCTTATTGCTTCATCCCGAGTCTCTCTCGAGATGAGTGCAGGAGGTACCGCCATGAGCGTTTCGACAGCCTTCCGTCGTCAGCTGGAAGGCTACAGCCTGACGACAGCCGAGATCCTGTACCACCTGCCCGACCATCCGCATCTGCTGCAGACCTTCATCTGGCAACAGCACGATCTGTTTCCGGCGTTTCCCGAGTTGAAACGTTTTCTCGCGTTCTGGCAGTCGGCCCTCGATGGGCCGCTGCACTCGGTGAAGGTGGCCCACAGTCGCTTGATCAAACCCGCAGAACTCAGGGCCGTCGGCAGCGAGTTTCACCTGCACTGACGTAGACCGGAGGCCTGTCGCCTGCGGCAGCAACGCGCCCCGCGTTCAGTGCAGGCGCATGGTCCACTGCACAGCGCCTGGTGTGAACGGGGGAACAGCGCCGCCCGAGGCCACTAGGCGGTCGTTCTCCTCGCCGGTCTCCGCGTCGATCGTGCGCTCTAGGATCGCGACGCCGGTCGTGCGCTGACCGAGAGCCTCGGCATAGAACCGTGCCGCGCCGGGATCATCGAACACGAGCGCCTGCCGCGCCCCGACCATCGTGCCAGCACGCTCGAAGGGAAGGACGATGTAGGTTCTGGTGAACTCCGCTCTCATCCCAATGCACCGATCTACGCACCGTATGAGCTGCTGGAATGGGGAGCGTATCGGCTAAGCTTCAAGGTCCAGCGATTCGGCTTGGCTGCATCAGAGTACGAGTTCCGATGTCGTCTCGGCCATCCACCCGCGCGGTGCTGCCGCCAAAGGCGGATGCACGACCTGCCGCATTCCCGAGTGCGAACTGGCCTCCCGTTCACATGCTTAAGCCGAGAGTGGTCGCATCGGCCCGAGCCCTACCACCGTGTCGTCCAGCGCCAAGCGAGAACACCGATCCAGGCATGCAGCATTTTACGAGCGATGGGCGGCAGATCGCGGTGGAGTGGTTTACAGCTCTCAGTGGCTCTGGGGAGGGCGCACGAGCAGGAACGGCGAAGCCAGCCCTTCTGCTTCTGCATGGCGCGGATGGTCTGATCTATGCCGAAGGCTACCGTCTGGCCGCGCGCACTCTGGCGGCGTCTGGCTACCACGTCGCCTTCGTGCACTACCTCGACCGGACCGGAGACCGGCGCGTCGCCTACTCGCGGCTGCGGCAGGATTTTCCGCTCTGGGCGGAGACGGTGCGCGATGCAGTCGCCTGGCTGGCGGATCAGCCTGGCACCGATGCGCAGAGGCTCGGCATCGTTGGGATCTCGCTAGGAGCAGCTCTGGCTTTCACCGTAGCGGCAGCTGAGCCTCGCGTGCGGGCGATCATCGACTATTTCGGTCCGCTACCGGACGAACTCGCGCGTGAGCGGCCACGCCTGCCGCCAACGCTAATCCTGCATGGCAGTGCAGATGCGATCGTGCCGGTCTCCCACGCACGAGCG
Source organism: Methylobacterium tardum (assembly GCF_023546765.1). Taxonomy (NCBI): domain Bacteria; kingdom Pseudomonadati; phylum Pseudomonadota; class Alphaproteobacteria; order Hyphomicrobiales; family Methylobacteriaceae; genus Methylobacterium; species Methylobacterium tardum. The sequence continues at coordinate 3,140,732 of NZ_CP097484.1, read as the reverse complement.
CTGGAGCGGCTGCTTCAGGAGCAGAGCGTGGCGCACGAGATCCGGATCTACGAAGGTCAAGGGCATGGGCTTACGGGACCAGCACAGCTCGATGCCGCCGCGCGCGTGGCACGCTTCCTCGGACAGCACCTTCAGGGCGCTTAAGATTCGGGACGGTACCCAAGTCTAGGGGCTTACGGCGCTGTTCGCGTCCAGATAGACTGCTCAACACCCGTAATCCGATGTGCGCGCGGACACGTCCGACCGCATGGCTGCTATCCATTTCAATCTACAGCCGGTGGCACCATCTAAGCTGTCTACCGCCACAAGACAGTTCGGCCAGATGCACCCGTGAAAGGAGCTGCTGACCGGGAGCATTTGTCATGCGTGAACTCAAGGACCTCTACACCTGCGGCTGCGATGACGGCATTGATGCTCTGCTGCAGGGTATCGCGCATGGATTGAAGCAGCTCGATCTGCCAAGCCCCGACACCATGCCAGAGAGGTTGCACACCCTCCTGCACCGTGCCTGTGCGGCATGCGATGCCGCACCGAATGAGTCAGACACTGAGTTGGCGTAGTCGCATTTGCGATCAGAAGGCATCGTTTAGCCAGCCCGGGAAGCAGGCGCCGTTGTGGTTTTCGCCTTCGTGCGTTGAACGAACAATCGGCTGAGGCATGCTCGGAGCTTCTGAGCTATCGAGGGCCGCGGGACTTCTTCCGACGTTCGGCTTCTGCGCCATCCGCCCTGCGCCACCAGCCATGCACGGCGTCGCCGATGTAGCCGCCCAATCTCAGGAGCAACGCCATCAGCACGAGGCTGATCACCAGAGGGAGGTAAGCACCGAGCCCGCAGACCACGCCAAGCGCTGCCGTGACCCAGATAGCCGCTGCCGTGGTCAGACCGTGTACCTGCTCTTCTCTCGCGCCCTTTACGATCACGCCTGCACCCAGGAACCCGATGCCGGTGATCAGCCCCTGAAGGGCGCGGCTGGCATTGGCGTCCATCTCACCTGAGAAGCCGGAGCCGGACAGCGTGACCAAGGCTGCGCCGAGGCCGACGAGCCCAAGAGTGCGCACGCCGACAGCTTTGGCGCGCGCCTCACGGTTGATGCCGACCAGACCGCCGACGAGCACCGCGGTGGCGAGACGCAAGCAAAGGTCAGCCGTCGTGATCATCAGCGTGCGGCAGCCAACGCGGGGCTAGGTCACCAGAGAACCCGCGGAAGCCGCCGCTTCCAGCGCTCACCAGCACGCAGAGTTTCGCCCTGCTGACCGCGTCTTCCCGTACGCGCTTGGGCCACAGCAGGCTGAGCCGTCATGACCGGCGCTGTGATCGCGGCAGGAACGGCAGCAGGTTTAACCCGCGGCTGAACCGCTGGCTCAGCGAGTGGTCCTCGCCTGGCGCTAACCCTCGCTGCTGATTTCTGCACGGGCTCGGCCAGCGATTTGACACGGCGGACGCGCGGCAGGCGCTCCGGCGCTGGTGCCTCACGAACTGCCTGGACTTCGGGCTCAACCGGCATGGCAAACGTGGGCACCAGGCTGGGCAGAACACGACGAGCGGGTGCCTCGAGCTGCGCAGCTTCGGGAGAAGCTACCGACACCGGCTGGACCGGCTTCACCTCAGCGAGCTTATCATTCGCGACCAGTGGCAAACCCTGCCAAAGATCATTGCTCTTGCGGGAACGTGCGGTGGCATCGGATAGCGAGCCACGGGATGTACGGGTGTGCTTGACTTCGACCGTGAACGGTCGCGCGCTGCGGCGCTTCATGTGTGTAAAAATCCTGAAAATCGTACGCTTAGCGGCGCAATTCGCGCTGATGACGTTCCTCGATCATATGGCGCACGCTCGATCTTTGTCTAGCAAGCGAGCAGCAGATGTCTGGCTCATTCTTTACAAAAGGCGTGCGCGCGGAGCTCTCGGATCGAAGAGGCCGCGTCGCGATGATGGATGAAGATGCCGCCAGCTTGTTCCCACAGGTGACGGTACTTTTCGCGATCGTCCACCAAGGCATCACCTGGATGGCAATGCTCCCGCTTCAGCGCGGCGGTCGTGGTGATCACCTCGACACCCGGGAAGTGCTTCTCTGCCCAGCGACGCTTCTGCGGCTCAGCCCATCTCCCCTCGGTAGACCTGTAAGGATGATCGGTTGCAGGTGACGCACAGTCTCGTAGAGCTCCATGGCGTCGGGTAGCAGCGGGAGCTCCCCGAAGAAGTCGCCGAGTGAAGCCAGCCTGCTCCAGAAACGCCGCAAGCCGAAGCGGCGCTCAAAGTCCTTCGGTGTCATGCCGAAAGCTTGCTGGGCGCCGGCATCGAAGTCGGCGAGCACTCCGTCACAATCGAGGAAAACAGTAGGCATCAGGTCACACGCTCTTCGAGGTGGCACCATGAACCATTACGGCATAGGCCGCGATGAAACTTACGACGGCAGGATCGATCAGTGCAAGGAACAAATAGAATGTTAAGCGCGGGATGCCAGCAGCTCCGACATGAGAAATAATAGCGCTGCCCTATTTGAAGGATAACTCGGCTCAGCCATTAGCTAGTCACCACAACGAGTCGGATCATTCTAATACGCTAAACGCTAAACAAAAACCGGGCACTCAGGTCTTCAGAACGAGGCAGGCACCACCGACGGTGTGAATTTTAGCGCATAGCGCATCAGCTTGCTCCCGGTTCTGAGCCGGTATGCGGATCCGGTAGAACGCTTGTGTCCCACGGCTGCGCATTCGCGTGCCGATGATCATCGGGCGCGCCTGCCCAATGACCTTGGCGTAGGTTGCCTGCGCTTGTGAGAAGCTCCGCAGGGCGAGCGCCTTCGAGAAGTTCGCGGCGAGCTGAATGCCCCAGGGTCCCCAGGGCGGTGGGACCGGCTTCTCGACAGGGCTGGTACCGTGATCGCGGGCATACCGGTTCTCGCCCGTCGGTGGACGCTCAGCGAAGCGATCAGCTCGGGACGGGATCTGCAGAGCCGCGGTCACTTGCATGCAGGTTTGTGGCGTTTCCTGCCGCGCGGCTCTCGGTTTCCCCGCAGCTTCGACCTTGCGCTCTGCATCGTTCGCTTTCGCGGCAGCTATCTCCGGGGGACCGACCTTTCGCGACTCTTCGGTGGGCTTGTTGAGCTTGTTCTGTTCACTCGCGCCATTAGCCTCCGGTGGGCCAGCCTCATCACTTTTGCCGTCACGCCATTCCTCGGCCGGGCTGCCGGTGATCCAGTGCACGTAGGCGCGGGTCTCAGCCGGCAAGTCGCTGCTGCCCGCCAGCCAATTCGTCACGCGCTGCGCGCCACCGTTGTAGGCCGCAGCTGTGAGCCCGAGATTGCCGAACCGTCGCTTGAGGTCAGCGAGGAGATGCGCTGCGTGCGGGATCGCCTGTTCAGGGTCGAACGGATCGAGCAAGCCACGCTCCTGCGCGGTCCCGGGCATGAACTGCGCCACCCCTTGCGCGCCAGCCGGGCTGACGGCGCCCAAGCGGAAGCTGCTCTCGCGCCAGATCAGCCGGGTTAAGAACGGCACCGGCAGGTTGCGAGCCTTGGCGGAGCCCTCGATGAGACGACAGAGCGCCTGCTCCACGGTCTCGGTCGAGCTCTCAGAAGGCGCAGCGCAGGTGGGCGTCGCGAGAACGACAACGCTGAGCGCCACCGCTGATGTGAGGAGCAGCTTCGGCATGATCAGGACGCGGCTGTAACGCGTCCCGCCGGAATTGCGATCCGTTACGCGTTGACGTGCTCTACAGCCGCGCGGCCGTGCCCAGAGCAGCCCTACCGGGTCCAGCCACCGCCAGATCCCATCGGCTAAATGTCAGACGATGCGCGCTGCGTATGACGAGCACGCGCGTCGGCCGTGCGGCCCCGTGCTGCTCTTCCTGCCGCCGCACCGTTGGTGACCACGACCTTGGTCGTGCCCGCACCCTCAGCCCGCACGAGCGTGAACAGCGCGGCAGCATGGGACGGCGCAAGTCGGACGCATCCGTGCGACGCAGGTCGTCCGAGCTGGCGTGTGGCGCGGCTGCTATGAATGGCGTGCCCGGCTGCCGTGAAGAAGATCGAATAGGGCATCGGAGCATCATCCCACTCCTTGGAGTAGTGCACCTTTGCCAGCCACAAAGGGTGGAACGTGCCTGCCGGGGTCCTGTACGGCGCTCGTGCCGTTGAGACAGCCCAAGAGTACCGAAGCTTCCCGTCAACCGTCACCCGCATGCGCTGGGTGGCCTTGTCGACCGTGATCAGTATGCGTGCAGGAGCCGCAACAACGGGCCTCGTGACCTCGCTAACTAGCGGCGTTCCGAGCGAGGGTTCAGAGGCAACAGGAGGAGCGCTCACAGGATCGGGAGTCAGGGTTGCTGAGAGTGGCACATCCGGAGCGCCTGTCGTGATCGGGGGAGCTGTGGTGGAGCTCGCGACGGGAGCCGCGTGGGTGGTGCTGTCCGACGGCTCCGGTGATGGAGCCATAATCGCTACAGTCCCAGGAGCCGCTGGGGCACTTGTCTGGGTAGCTTCGAGGGTTCCACCTGCAGCATCGTCGGAGACAGCGAGCGGGTTGCGCAGTTCGGGGCCGGCTGCAGGCTTCTGGGAAGCCGAAGCCTGTTCTGCTGACGCGACTGGAGGAAGCGCTCACGGCCGCAGCTCTTTGTTGATCGAGCTTGCGCTGCGCGTTCAGCTTCTCAGCTTGCTCCGCCTTCTCCTTTTGCCGTCGTTCCGCCTCTTCCCGTGCGAGCCGCTTATCTAGCTCCAGGCGATCACGTTTTGCCTCTTCAAGAACCTTGAAGGGATCGACGAACTGGGCGGACGCTAGGTTCGCGCCGGCGGTCGTGAGGATGCACGATGCGATCAGCAGCTGAACAACGCGCATCGTTTTTCTCCGGCTGAAACACCAAGCGTGGCCGTGTTGGGATAATCGGCCCTTATAGCCAAGGTTCCGGGCACGGTCTGGCAAAGCGGTGTCGGGAGCTTAGCAGCGGGGACCTGCGCGACGAGCAGGGGCCGCTACTCGACTTTCACCTACGGCCCTGGACGTGCCGATTCTTGTCTCGTGCCGCAGGCGGCTGACGGTGGCCGCAACGGCGATGGGCTGATACCGCGGTCGTGGTCAGAGCACCTCGACAGCCGCACGCATCATCTCGTCGTTGACGTCGATGTCGCGCTGCGTGGTCGAGAGATGGCGGTGACCCGCGAGCATCATGATGGCCTTGGGCGAGATGCCGGCATGAGCCAGGCGGGTGATGAACCATCGCCCCAACAGCCTCACGAGCGTCTCGCTCGGCCCCAGATCCCCCCTTTTGGCGGCACCGGCCGCCTTCTGATGTGCGCGTATGTTCGTGCCGTCGAGGAACACCATCCCGAGTTGAACCTCGCGCTCCTGCACGAGGCTGAGGAGCCGTTCCCAAACGCCAGCACGGGACCAGCGGACGAAGATCTGTGCGGCCCGCCACCAAGGACCCAGATCCTCCGGAATGGCCCGCTATTTGGCCCCGTTCTGATGACGCCAGAGAATGGCCGAGAGCGTGCTTTGCAGGTCCTGCGGTAGCGTCTTGGCTTTCGGCCGGCACGCTTCGTCCAGGGGCTCCAGATCAGACCATTGCACGTCGCTCAGCATCATCCCTCCTGCCTTGGAGCGAGGAAAACGCGAGCCCCACCAGTCCGTTCGGACAACGACAGACCCTAGTCGTCCAGTAATTTCAGCTCGGTCTGTTTTATGGTCATCGAGTCGCCACCAAAGAGCTGCCATTCAGTTTGGTGCATATCGCAGTCATTTGAGGAGCCTAAGCTAATGCGGCTCCTCCCGTCGTTATGGGTCAATACTTCCGAATGATCGGCTCCGGTGGCATCGCGATCGGATCGGCCCCGAACCTGTAGGTCAGGCCGGCATAGATCGAGAGCGGCTGTGCCAATGTTGTGGTCCGCGGGTCGTTGATCGAGAGATTGCCTGCGATTGCGCCCGGCTCCGCGAAGGTGCCAAAGGTGGCGTAGCGGTTGTTGGTCAGGTTGGTGATCAGCCCGAAAATCTCCAGGTTCTTGGTCACCTGGTACTTGGTCGTCAGATTCATCACGTAGTAGGCCGGCAGCTTGCGGTTCAGGTTCGACTCGTCGCCGCGGAAGTAGGAGGACGAGAAGGCCGAAACGTTGAGGCCGAAGCGCCAGTTCGGCGTGATGTTGTACTCGAAGCCTGCCTTGATCTGGTGATCCGGTATCAGCGGGATCTTGTCGCCCTTGCGGACCTGGATTGCGCCATCGTCGGACAGCGGGTTGTTGGGCGAGGACAGCGTCTGGCTGAACCGGAAGGTGGCGTCCACCAGCGCGTAGTTGGCGTAGACCAGCAGGTCGGGCGTGACGACGTACTCGGCGCTGACCTCGATGCCCTGCCGCCGGGTCGCCGGCACGTTGATGAAGTAGCCCCGCGCCGCATTGCCGGAGACCGCAACTTGGTAGATGTCGTTGGTCAGGTCAGTGCGGAACACGCCGGCCTTCCAGGTCAGAGCCCCTCCCTGCAGGAAGCTTGGGATCACGCCCCTGAAGCCCGCCTCATAGGTCTGGCCGGTGACCTGCCTGAGCGGCGGATCGGCCACGAGCGTATTCGGCAGCAAGCACGGCTGCGTGGGGCTGGCGCAGGACAGCTCAAGCGGCGTCGGTGCGCGGTTCGACTCCGAGTAGCTGCCGTACAGGTTGAAGGCTGGGTCGAACTGATATGTCAGGCCCGCCAGAGGATTGACCTTGGTGAACTCGTGCGTGCCCGTCACGTCCGGCGCGAAGCCGGTCTGGTCACGCGTCTGGATGCGGGCGTAGTTGAGGCGGAAGCCGGCGGTGAGCGACAGGCGGTCGGTCACGTCCAGCGTGTCGGTGGCGTAGAGGCCGAGATACAGGTTCGAGCCCTGAACCGAGCTGGGTGCGATGCCGAGTGCGCCGGCCGTCCGGAGGTAGGGCGTGCCGACGCCAGGGACGTTGCCGTAATAGGGGTTGGCTGGGTCGGTGGTGACCGACAGGTCCGGATTGATCACGCCCAGTGTGCTGAACGACTTGAACGAAAAGTCCGCCGCGTCGACACTGCCGCCGACCACGAAGGCGTTGTTGAGCCCGAAGATCTGGTCGTGGTTGGCTGCCTGCAGTGAGCCGCCGTAGCCGGTCGCCTCAGTCTTCGTCGTGTCGAGTGTGCCGTACGGGATGTTGGCCCGGAACGGGATACGCTGGTTCTGTTGGCCCAGGATCAGGAACTGATTGGCGAAGGCATTGCGGCTCTGGCCCGCGGCCTGTGTGAAGGCGTCATCTTGGAAGCACAGGAAGCCGCGGAAGCTGGAGCGCGAGCTGCAGTTCTCGAAGTTGCCCTGGTTGCCGTCGAGGTAGCTCTGGCTGAAGCGGCGGAAATAGGCGTTGCCAGCGAGATCCCAGGTCGGTGAGATGTCGACCCGGCCGGTCAGCTGGAGCATGCCGACTTCCGTGGTGGTCGTCTGCGGGTTGGTGAAGATCGCCCGCGGGTCGATGTGCGTGAAGTCGACAGGCGCGGCGGAGGCAGCCCCGAAGAAGCTGCGGGCCGCAAGCCCTATCAGGTGAAACTCAGAGTCCTGCGAGCGGTAGCCGAGATCCGCGTAGAGCCGGCCGATCGTGCTCGGGTTCTGGTAGCGCCAGCCGCGGTCGTTCAGCCCGTCGCCCGTGAAGTAAAAGCTCCAGTTGTCGGCGACCTTGCCATACTCGACGTAGCCTGCTGTGCGGGCATCGGAGCCGCCCCAGGCGCTGATCTCGGTACCCTGCCAGGTGAAGCCGTTCTTCATCTGGATGTTGACCGCGCCACCGATGGCGTTGAGGCCGAAGACCGGGTTGCCGGTGACTATGTCGATACGCTGGATCGCCTGTGGTGGGATCAGGTCGAAGTTGACGATGTCGCCGAAGGCCTCGTTGATGCGGGTGCCGTTCTGGTAGACGGCCAGCCCCTGCGGGACGCCCTGCGCCGACGAGGCGGTGAAACCGCGGTAGGTGATATCGACCCGGTTGGCGTTGCCTTGCGAGTCGCTGACGTTCACGCCAGGCGTCCGGCGGGCGAGCGTGAAGGCGACGCTGTCGGTGCCGCGGTCGACGTCAAATTGCTGGGCCGTGACGGTCTCGACGGTGGTGGGGATCTTGTTGAGCAGCTGCTCGGAGCCGCGCAGCCGGATCGCACCGGCCTGAACCGGCAAAGTCGGCGCGGCCTGGGCGGCGTTGTCGAGGTTCTGAGCGGGGCTTGAGTTACCGCCACCGGCCCCGACTGGCGAGGTCGAGACGACGCTGATCTCGCCGAGGGTCACCGATTGCTGCGCCTGTGCGATGCCGGGCAACAGCGCCACGGACGCGATCAGGCTCCCGCGAAGGGCCCCCATGTCTTCCCCCACCTAAGCGCACAAACACGCGCCGCTTCTCGTCGGCTTCGTTCGCTGCACTCATGCGTGATCGTGGCTCGCCCTCAATATGCCGCTGCATTTTATTCCATCTTCTCAGCAGCTTTAGCACCCGATTGACCCACGCTGTGGCGGCCATGCCACAAAACCTCCCTCAATCCAGCAACTTACGGGATCATGTAGCATAAATTCTAGGAGGATTTGGCAAGGCCGCTTGCCACATTGCAGATACGTTCTCAGGCTTAGCTCGGCGTGTTCCTCGGATCGCATCTATCCGGTTATGACAACTCAGCCTCGCTTCCTCCAGATCGCCGCGCGCAGTGGACTGCCTCGGGTGATGGAGGGAAAAGGCACGATCCTGGCACCAGGGACCAAGCCCACCAAGGTCTCGTACGAGCTGCTACTGGGAGGATCGCCGAGCCGGGTCATCGCTCACGGTACGCTGCACGTCCGCTTCTCGGCATTGGAGCGGATGTGGCTCAAGTCGGCTGTGACTCTTCGGCTCGCAAGCGGTCACCGCATCGGCATCTCCATTCTCGAGATGAAGAGCGTCAAAGCCTCGTTCAAGGTGGTCGGACGAGGTTCCGCGGTAAGCTAAGGCCTCGCCGATAAGCCAAATTCGATACGGAAATCAGCCACTCTAAGGATTATTGCGCGCCAATCTGCAGGGGGCAGTCACGCCAACTGAAACCGTGATACTCTCTCTAGTTGGCGGGCTCTTGATGCGCGTGCTACTGAGCGCATGATCTTAACGACGAGCTAGCCGCGGCATAATCCATTTTCGGATGGAGTGTTGGGCAGGTGGTGTCAGTGACGCCTCTTTGTGGGTCGGAGGTGACCATCGCCGCCGAGAGCTCCACGATGTTCGGCCCTGACACGCGCCTTGCATGAGGCGGTCATGGGAAACGCGTTGAGCCGGATCGGGCATGACACGCCTCAACCAGATTAGCCGCGTCCGGCACTACACGCAGCGTTCATCACGATTCCGTGAAAGAGGAGTCTGCTTACGAACAAGGCTGGCTTTCCTCATTCGGTAAGATCGAGACTTTTATACAAAATTCATTGCCGCCTACGCATTCTAGCCGATAGGGTGGAACACAATCGCTGCCGGAAAAAAAGCAATGCACTTAAGCATCCGCCATCGACTCTGGCTTCTGGGCTTCGCCGGAATCGCTGGTGCAATCGCTGTAAGCGGCTTGGATTATGCTAGCAGCCGGAAGATAGATGACCTTCAGCAGCAATCATCCCGGTCAGCAGAGGGCGTGATACTGGCGTCCACCTTGGATGCCGACCTCTTGAGAGTTCGCCGAAGCGAGAAGGACTTTTTGCTGCGGGCGGATGAGAGCTTCGTGGCGCAGCACGATGAGATGAGCAAGCACGTTGGGGCCGACCTCATCAGGCTCGACCGTATGGTTGAAGATGGCAGCTTGCATGGTACGTTCAGGGAGGCGCTCTCCAGTGCTCATACCGGCTTCCGCAACTACAAGGACGCATTTGCAGAGGTGGTGAATACCTCGCGTGTGCTCGGGCTCGATGAGAAATCCGGCCTGCAAGGTTCTCTTCGCACTTCGGTTCACGAAGTTGAGTCCAGGCTGTCGCAGATCGATGAACTGCGCCTCACCAACCTCATGCTGATGATGCGACGGCATGAGAAGGATTTCATGCTGCGGCTCGATCCGAAGTACGCGCAGGAACTCAGGAAACGCGCTTCCGAGTTCGAGGCTGCCATGCGCGACACTGCTTTGCCGCAGGTGGCCCGGAACGAGATCACATCCCGCATGGCGGCATACCAGCGCGATGTCTCAGCCTACATCGACGGCCGCCTGCGTCTGGTGGAGGCGACGAAGACGCTCTCGAAGACCTATGCCGATCTGAAGCCCGTCGTGGACAGCATCGGCACACAGATCCGGAAGGAGCAAGCGGCGACAGAAGTGGAGATTGGGCAAGCCCGCTCGGCAGCAGAAACCCTGCGCTGGATCTTGGTCGGTGTAACAGTGCTGATTGTCGGTCTCGTGTCCTTCGTGATGAGCCGCACCATCGCACGGTCAATTGCTGGGATGACAGAAGTCATGCGACGACTGGCCACCGGCGACACCGCTGTCGTCATCGACGCGCAAAACCGCCGTGATGAGATCGGCACGATGGCCGGTGCGGTTCAGGTCTTCAAGGACGCGCTGATCGCCAAGCAGCAGGCCGATGAGGCGGCAGCCGTCGAGAACGCGGCCAAGATGCGTCGCGCGAACTTGCTCGATGATCTGACCAAGCGGTTCGAGCGTAACGTCTCGGTCCTGACCCAGGGATTGGCTGGAGCGGCCACCGAGATGGAGGCGACGGCGCAATCCATGACGGTCACGGCCGGACGGACGACGCAGCAGAGCGTGTCGGTGGCGGGCGCAGCCCACCAGACTTCGGCCAACGTGCAGACCGTGGCAGCCGCAGCGGAGGAGATGGCTTCGTCAGTTGCTGAGATCGCGCAGCAGGTCGGCCAGTCTGCGCAGGTCGCACGATCAGCCGTGGATAGCGCGACGCGAACTGATGCGACCGTTCAGCGGTTGGCTGGAACATCTGAGCGGATCAGCGCGGCGGTATCAGCGATCTCCGCGATCGCAAGTCAGACCAATCTTCTCGCGCTGAACGCCACGATCGAGTCGGCCCGTGCTGGCGAAGCCGGTAGAGGTTTTGCGGTCGTCGCCTCCGAGGTGAAGCAGCTTGCGGGGCAGACCTCGAAAGCGACGGTCGAAATCGGGGACCAGATCAGCCAGATCCAGGAGGCGACCCATGAGGCTGTTTCGGATATCCAGCAGATCAGCAAAGTGATCGCCGAAATGTCAGCTTACGCCGCCAGCGTCGCGGCGGCGATGGAGGAGCAGAGCGCGGCGACGCAGGAGATCACGCGCAACGTACAGGAGGCTGCCCGCGGAACCGAGCAGGTAACTCTCAACATCTCCGGAGTGCGGGAGGGAGCGGGTCAGACTAGCGCAGCCGCCTCCCAGGTTTTGAGCGCGGCGCAGGAGCTTGCTCGTCACTCTGAGAGCCTAACTCATGAGGTGAGGACCTTTTTGGCCGACGTGAGAGCGGCTTGAAGGTCAAGGCCGGGCTTGCCGTCGGCGGCTGATCCGAATGCAAACTGCACGGCGGCAAGCTATGTAAATCGCCCATCGCCGCTAGTAGCGTCCGCTTACAGGACGCTATCACAGCCAGTCGAATGACCGGGATGGGCGCAAAACCGAAGGTCCGCTATCGGGCGTTGACCCAACTTCCGCTTGCCACCCTTGTCAGACGATAGGGCTTTTACCCGCCAATGTCCGAAGTTGGAGAAGTCATGGTTGCCTCACGTTCCATCCGGTCGCTGCAGTTCGTCGAATACCGGTGAGGCGGGGCTTCAAAGGTCAACTTGGGGCTAAGACGAGGTGCGCAAGGTGATTCGCGTCAACTCCGACGGGCGGCCGAGCCGAAGCGCGAAGCCCGGCCACAGCGCGGTGCCGTTGCTGACGTAGAGCAGCATGTCCCCGACTCGGTAAGCCCCGGAGACGAACCCGGCGTTGCCTCGCGCCACCAGCCGGTCCAGGCCGCGGATCATGCCGCCGTGCGTGTGCCCGGACAGCTGCAGCTTGACCCCATGTGCGGCCGCCTGCGCAGCGTTCGCCGGCTGATGATCCAGCAGCACGATTGACGCATCTACGGGCGACCCCGCCAGCGCGGCGGCGAGGTTGGGTCCGGGATGGCCCGTGGCGGGCGCCGAGCGATCGGTCACGCCCGCAACCACGAGCGCGCCGCCATCGCGCCTGAGGACCATGTGGGCGTTGTCCAGCACGCGGATCCCCAGTGCGGCGAGGTAGCGCATCCAGGTGTCGTAGTCGAAGAAGTACTCGTGATTGCCCGGCACGGCCCAGATGCCGTCCCGCGCCCTCAAAGCGCGCAGCGGCTCGACGGTGGCCCGTCGGGCCGCAAGTGAACCGTCGATGAAGTCGCCTGTCACCACAATCAGGTCGCTCCCGAGGTCATTGGCGCGGGCGACGACGGCCACCGCCCACTCCGTCGGGAACAGCCGACTGATGTGCAAGTCGGAGAGATGCAAAAGCGTGTAGCCATCGAAGCCGAGGGGCAGGCCGGTATAGCCACCGTGACGTCTTTCAGTGGCGGCACGCGCACGGCCTGGGAAACGGCCACCGCCGCCAGCACCGTAGCCGCGAGGACCGCCGCGTAACGCCAAGCCATTGGGATCCCCCACCCGCTCCCCGGCAGGACCCAGCAAATCAGCGCCAGGGAGTCGAGAGCGATGAGCACCGGTGCTGCCAGCGCGAGCGCGCCGAACGCCCAGTTGAACAGGATTACGACCGGGCGGGGGAATTCCGGCGCAAAGACTGACCCGGAGGATAAGCGGCTCCATAAATGATACTGGGATGCGACAAGCAGGAGGGCAGCCAGGCCGAGCTTGAGCGCGAGCGGCCACGGGCTGGGCCACACCACGCGTGCGATGACATAGACAGCAGGTAGGCTGGGAATCAGTCGGATCATGATCTGCTAGATGGCAAGCAGCATCCTCAAAGCAAAGCTTGCGGCTCGGCCGCCAGGGCGCGACGGCTCTGCCGGCTGCCGCGTTGACCTTCAAATGTCGGTCTTCTCGGCCTGAGGATTTCAGATCTGGATTTGACCGTTCGCGTCCTCCGCAAGCTTGCGGACGGCGAGACCGATGCGTTCAGCTCAACGGCTGAGACGGCCGGCCTCTCTCTGACAAACGTCAGGGAAGTCTTCGACGGGGCCGAGACGCATTCCGGATCCCATCTGATCGGCAGAGTTGGGTCGAAGGAGAGGAGGGCGGCCCCGATCATGCCGGCTGGGCTCCTTGTGCTCAACCAAGGCTCGCGGATTCTCTGGTTCCACCAAGAGCTCCAAAACGAACTCTCCTCTGTTCGAACCGAAGCCGTCACAAAAGGCGTTTCGTAAACCGACCGGCCACGGACGAACTCGAGTCGCAAACAGCGACAGTGACTTGGTCGAGAGCGCTTGATGAAACTCGCACGACCGGGTCAGCAGGAGATCGCTCGTGAGCTGTGGAAGCCTCCTCGAGCTGATCGGAAGCCCGAGAGGTAAGCGGAACATGCGATCGGCGCCCAGGAACTTCACCGTCGCGTTAGTGTGCCGATGCCTCCCGGAGCAGGTACTGCGGTGATCGGCGTACTGCGAAGCTTAGCGCCCGCTATTTACGACGCATTACCCCGGGCGGGATGAGACACGGTAGCGGCGTGCTGCCGGCCCAACCGGGGAAGCGAACGATGGAACGGAATTGCATCGTTGCGGCGTCGCACGAAGGAGTGGGTCGTCCGAAAGGCTTCGGTCCGCTCTGCGACCCAACTGCGACCCAGGAACCAGAGTGCTCGGAACTCGTATCAAGTTCTGGGTCTAAACCCTTGATTTTGATGGTAGCGAGGGAGGGATTTGAACCCCCGACACAAGGATTATGATTTCTATTGTTCCCGCCTCGCAGCCCGAGATCGAGACCCGGACGGTTAACAGCGGGACGTCGGAAATGCTTGATAATGCAGTGGATTGCCTTAACGGGCTGGTGACGCGACCAGGCGTAGAGGGCAGGGGAGATCTCGGGCTGCGCAGCCCGAGAACAGCCCGAGCCGGTTCGATGTCCGTCCGCCTGAGCAAGACCCACGTCGACAAGGCCCTGCAGGACGTCGCCAACGGCGCGCCGGCCTACGACCTCATCGACAGCCAGCAGCCGGGCCTGTTGCTCCGCGTCGGCCCTCGCGGTGCCCGCTTCGCGTTCAAGGCCATCCGCTTCAAGCAGACGATCCGGCTCACGCTCGGGTCCCCGCCCGGGCTGACGCTCGGACGAGGCGCGTTCGATCGTAGCCGAGGCGCAGAAGCTCGTCGCGAACCGGACCGGCATGCCGAACGACGCGTTCCTGGAGCGCGAGTTCATCCGGCTCGGGAAGGTCACGGCCCGGCCGGCGCCGCCGCCCCGGGATCCGGCCCTCGTCGCCGAGCGCGAGCGCAGCATCGCCGACCTCCCGTTTTGGAGCTGGGAAACCGCACGGGCCGAGTACCTCGCCGAGGTGAAGCGGACGCTGCGCGAGGCGACGTGGCGTGACTATAGCGCCAAGCTCGGCGCCCCCGAGCTCGCGGTCCTCGCCGGCAAGCCGGTCCGGCGCGTCAGCCTGGAGGACCTCGCAGGCGTCGTCTACGACGTCCACAGGTCTGGCCGGGAGACGCACGCCGTCAACCTAGCGTCGGCCCTAAGGCCCATGTGGCGGTGGATGTGGCAGCCGCACATCCGGACGAGGTCCGGGATCGGCATCGAGGGCGTCGGCGCCGACATGGCGAAGCTCGCCGCGCCGCCGAAGAGCGCGGCCCGCAAGGTCCGCTCGAACGGAAAGATCGCCGGCCGCTACGTGGCAACCGCCGGCGAGATCGGCACCGTGCTCGGCGTGGCCCGGTCCGGGATCCTCGACCCGACCGTGAGCCTAGCCCTGGAGCTGCTCGTCCTGACCGCGCAGCGCCGGCGTCCCGTCGTCGATGCGCGCGTCGAGGACTTCGTCCCGTGGATGGAGGAGCCGGGTTGGGGCGTCTGGAGCATGGGCCCGGCGCACAGGAAGACCGCGGACAAGCGCGACGACCAAAGCCGGCATGCGTTGCCGCTCCCTCCGGCGCTGTGGCAGCGGATCGCTCCGCAGCTGCGCGCCTGCACGGAGGCCGGCCGAGAGCACCTGTTCCCCCAGATCCGCGCCTGGAAGCTCGGCGACGCCGTATCGGGCCACATGAACGAAGCGGCCTTGAACCACCGCCTTCTCGACATCGGCGTGAAGGCGTCCCCCCACGACCTGCGTCGCGGGTTCTCCACGCACGCGCAGAAGACGCTCCGGCTGCCGCGCGACAGCGTGAAGCTCGTCATGGATCACAACGAAGGCATCGCGGCCGACGATGTCCTCGAAGGGCACTACACGGTCGGCGACCGCCTCGACCTCAAGGCTCCCGTGATGGAGCGGTGGCTCGCCTGGTGCGACGAGCAGGCCGCGGCGGCGGCCGCGGGATTCCCGCCGCTGCCCGAGCTCGCGGCTGAAATATCAGCCCGCCGGCGCGCCCGTGAGAAGGAGGGCAAGGCCAAGAGCGCCGCGAAGGCGGCGGCGAAGAAGGCCGCTGACGAGGACGCCGCAACCGCCGAGGACGACAAAGCACTGGCGGCGTGAGCCCAGGGAAAAGTCAACCGTTCCGGCGGGATCTGCTTGCCGGGGCGGCCTTGATGCCAGATGATGCCAGCATGACGACGATCCTCCTCATAGCGAAACGCGCCCGCTTGGCCTGACCGGCCAGCCTAATCCGTCCGGAAATCCGGACGCGCGCGATCGCTATCGAGAGGAAGATGCCGTGACTACGTACGTGATCTCGGACACCCACTTCGGGCATGCCGGCATGCTCAGCGAGCGGATGGGACGCCCCCGGCCGTTCGGGTCCGTCGAGGAGATGGACGAGCACGTGGTGTCGGCCTGGAACAACCGGGTCACCCGCAACGACCGCGTGATCCACATCGGCGACTTCGCCTACGGCTGCAGCCTCGCGCATGCCCGATCGATTTTCGATCGCCTCGCCGGGCACAAGACCCTCGTCAGGGGCAATCACGAGCAGCGCGGCGAGCGCCTTCCCTGGCAGGGCGGGATCCACGACGTCATGCGCGTGAGCATCCAGGACCGCGGCATGCCCGAGCCGGTGGATCTCTGGCTGAGCCATTACGCTCACCTTAGCTGGCCGGACCTCCACCGCGGTCGGATCCACCTGTTCGGCCACAGCCACGGGGCCATCCCGCCGACGGCCCGGGCATGCGACGTCGGCGTAGACTGCTGGCGCTTCCGGCCGGTGACCGTGCCCGAGATCCAGGAGCTCCTCGCCGACGTGGCGGCCCGTGAGGCCGGGACCGCCGCCGTCGTCGAGATGGCCGAGGCGGCCTGACATGCGGGGCGATTACGCCTACTCCGAGCCCCCGCCCGGCGCGGTGACCTGCCTCGCGTGCGGCCGCGTGTCGATCGGGATGACCTTCGCCGAGACGAAGGCCGCCGTCGCCAGCGTGAATGCGCAGCTCGGGCCGGGCGAGCCCCCGATCGGGCTCACCTATTTCCGGTGCTGCGGGCGCCCTCGGTTCCGGCCCGCCCGGATCGGGGATGTCCCGGACGGGGCCACGATCACGCGCGTGCTGGCCGAGGATGCTTAGGCGGCCTCGGCGGATACCTGCGCGAACAAGCCCGCGTCGGCCTCAAGGCGCCGGGTCGCGATCCGGGCGTACTCGGGATTGAGCTCGCACAGGATGGCGTCGCGCCGCAGCCGGTTGGCGACCAGCGCCGTCGTTCCGGCCCCGCCGAAGGGATCCAGCACCGTGCCGCCCTCCGGGCACCCGGCGAGGATGCACGGCTCGACCAGCGCCGGCGGGAAGGTCGCGAAGTGCGCCTCCTTGAACGGAGACGGCGGCACGGTCCAGACGGACCGCTTCTGCCGGGTCTCGCGCGGGCCGATGGTGTGCAGCGATCCTCTGACGTTCGCGTTCTCGCCCTCGCGCTCCCCGGGAGGCGACCGGGTTGGCTTCACGTTCCCTGGCCCTTCGGGCCGTGCAGCAGGCTCTCTGATGGCCTCGTGGTCGTAGTGGTACCGGGCCCTCTTCGTAAGCAGGTAGAGCATCTCGTGGGCCGGCGTGGTCCGATCCTTCACGCTCGACGGCATCGGGCAGGGCTTGTGCCAGACGATCTCGTCGCGCAGCCACCACCCGTCGTCCTGCAGCGCGATCGCGGTGCGGGCCGGGATCATCAGCCGGTCCTTGGGTTTCAGGCCGGACCGGGCGCGTCGGTGCCGCGGGACGAGGGCGATGCGCTCGCGGTCCAGGCCGCCCCGGGCGTTGGGCCCGCCGGAGCGTCCGCCCCATTTGCCGTCGTTGCAGTAGCTGTCCCCGAGGTTGAGCCAGAGCGTACCGTCCTTGCGCAGGACGCGCCGGACCTCGCGGAACACGTCGACCATGTCGGCGACGAACTCGGCCGGGGTGGGCTCCAGGCCGATCTGGTTGTCGACCCGGTTCGCCCCGCACTTGCCGCATGTCATACGGAACGGCCTCGCCATCGACTGCAGATGCGAGCTCAGGGGCTTTCCGGTGCCATGGCCGTTGCCGGCGAGCGTGCTGGAGTGAGACTGTTGCGCATCTCCGCGGTGGTCGCAGAGGGGATCCCCGCCATCCCAGGTGGCGGTGCCGTAGTCGCGCAGGCCGAAGTAGGGTGGGCTCGTCACGACGCAGTGGACGCTGTTGTCAGGGAGCGAGCGGAGAGTGGCCCGGCAGTCGCCGAGCAGGATGCGTGTGGACACTGGGTTGATCCTCGCGTTGGAGCGAGGAGCGCCTCTGATCGGCTTGCCTGTTGTTTCCGGACTTACGGCTTCTTAGGCCGGCCGACAGGATCGCCTCTCCGAAGGCGATTAGATGATCCGACTAGCCGTCCTGTTCGGGCGGGTTACTTCGCTTTGGACTTCGCCTGCCGCTCCGCCCGGCGCTCCATCCTTTTCAGGGACAGCGCGCTCGGTGGGGAGATGACGCCGGCCAGGTGCTCGGTCAGCACGACATGCAGGGGCGTGCCCGGCGCTGGGGGCGCCGGCCGCTGGCGCTCTCCTTTGCGTTGGATGGGCAGCCGGTCGAACAAGGGCGGCGCCGGCGGGGGCGGCTCGGCCGGGGCGCGCCGCACGGTTGGGAGATCGATCGGCCTGATGAAGGGCGCGGCCTGCGCCTTGGCGACCCAGGCCGCGAGGATCTCGGGGGCGTGCAGGCGCGGAAGATCTTGCGGGCCATCACACCCCCGGACTTCTTCCCGTCGCGAACGAGTCCGCCGATCTCCAAGTGCAGCCTCTGCGCATCACGGGCGTCCGCCGCTAGGTCGAGCGCCCGCTGGTGCAGGAGCTCCGACAGCACCGGCCAGACCCAGCCCGGGATCGGCCTCCCGTTGAACGGCTTGGAGCTTCCCGGGGTCGGCTCCATCGTCCAGCGGAAGGGCAGCCGCGGGTCGATGGTCTCGCGGGGGCCGTCAGGGTGGAA
Source organism: Methylobacterium tardum (assembly GCF_023546765.1). Taxonomy (NCBI): domain Bacteria; kingdom Pseudomonadati; phylum Pseudomonadota; class Alphaproteobacteria; order Hyphomicrobiales; family Methylobacteriaceae; genus Methylobacterium; species Methylobacterium tardum. The sequence continues at coordinate 3,122,321 of NZ_CP097484.1, read as the reverse complement.
GGGCCCCAGCAGCTTGGCGAGGGGCCGCTTCCATTCCGGGCCGAGCAGCAAGCGGCCGGCCATCTCAAGCGTGCGGCCGTCCAGCGCCTCGGGTTCGGGGAGACGGGTGCGGCGTGTGTAGCGGGCCATCAGGCAGGCATCCCCATGGCGCGGCGCATCTCAGCCTGGGACTGGTCGATGCCTGCGTCCCTCCCGGCGATGTACGCCCGCCGGTGCGTCAGCACGATCAGCCTCGCCATCCAGGGCTCGATCCCGCGCGGGAGCGTCAGCATCGGCTCGGCCGCGCCCTCCTCGAAGACCCCGATCCCGTCCTTGACGGAGTGAAGCTTCAGGGTGAGGCCGACCTCGCCGATCTCCTTGATGTCCTGGATGTCGGCGTAGACGCGGTGGCAGTACTGCATTCGGGTGCGGGCATCGAAGCGCGTGTCGTACCCGATGCTCTCGCCGCTGGCCTTGCGCTCGCACAGCGACTGCCACGCCCGCGTCGCCGCGAGGGCCTTTTGAGCGGCGGCGACGATATCGCCGTCCTTCGAGAGCGCCACCTCATCGGAGATCTCCTCGACGATCGGGCCCAGGATGGCGAGGAGCTCCTCGTCCAGCCAGCCGTCGCTCCAGACCGGCAGTCGAGCGGCTGCGGCGGCGCGAGGGTCAGGCCTGCCAGCCCGCATGTCGCGGGCCTGCTGCTGCTGGGCCTGCTGCGGGACCATCGCCGGGGCACAGGCAATCTGGGTGGCCGCAGCACGATCCAACGTGGCTGCAGCGTCCTCGGCGAGGTGGTCACGCACTTCGGAGAAGGTGCCGCAGAACCCGCTCCACTCACCGCGCCAGACCTGCCACTCGGTCCCGCGCATGCGGTGGACGGACACGTCGGAGCCGCCGAGCGCAGCATCGTACGCATCGGCGAGGCGGCTCACGTTGGCGGCCCGCTCGATGCGGGAAATGAGCTGGGCAATGGTCGAGGATTTCGTCGTCATGATCGCGGTTTCCCTTCGATATCGTGAGCCTGCAGGGCCTGCTCACGTGCGTCAATGTACGCACGTTTAACGGCTTGTCAAGCTTGCCGGGCGATCTCAGCCAAGGCCTGCCGCTTCGCGTCGGCCAGCCGGTCGCGCAGCGCGATCGCCTCGTCCCGCAGGGGGTGCGCCGCGTAGCGCGGGCGGTCCACGAGGCTCAGCCTGCTCGCCGCGCGGCCCGCCTGCTCGGCACGCCACTCCAGGGCAGCGACGCGCGGGGACGTGTCGCCGTAGCCCAGGCCGGGCACGAGGGGCCGCTCGACCTCGGCGGCGACCCGGCGGGCCTCGATGACGGCAGGCGTGAGGTCATCCAGCCGGAGCTGCTCGGGCGTCAGGGGCCGGCCGAGGAAGTCGTGCGTGCCGGCAGCGACTTGCTCGCGGATCTTATCGGCCTTGGCGCGCGAATCGGTGATGGGCGCCTCGGCTGCGGGAGCCGGCGCCGGGGGAGCGTCGGCCTCGGACGGCAGGGCCTGCAGCAGGATCCTGGCTGTCTCGCCGGTCTGCGCCACGCCCCCGTGCAGCCGGCAATAGCTACGCACCGCCTCGACCGGCATGCCGGAGAACGCGGCGAGCCCGTCACCATTATCACCGGGCCGGCGGTACGGAGCGAGAGCCGATCCGGCTGTGTCCGCGTCGTCCGTGGCGGCGACGATCGTCAGCCGGGGGCCCGGGGCGTATACTGAGAATGTCACTCCGTTCCTCAGCTTCACTTCGGTCGCATGCAGTTCGCTGTCCATGCCCCCCTCCTCAGAACGGGATGTCATCGGGATCGTCCCGATTGGGCGGGGCGACGATGCTGTCCGAGCCGAGCCGGACGTCCTCGTGCGTGATCCGCCGGATCGGGTGGGCGGCCCAATCCCGCAGGGCCTGCTGCAGCCGGGGCGTGACGACGACGAAGGAGCCGGTCGCGTACCAGCCGCGCCGGTCGACCTCCGGGGGGCAGGCGGCCCGCTGGCAGATCCGCGCGGCGGTCGAGCGGGAGACGTCGAGGAGCGTCTCGATCGCAAAGAGCTCGATGCAGGCGCCGACGGCCGGGGGCTCGATCTCGAATGGCTCGCCCGGCAGCAACGCGTTGACCGCCTGGACGAGGCGCCGCTTGCGGTCCGCCTCCTGCTCCTCGCGGAAGCGCTTGCCGTTGAGCCAGCCGATGGCCCTGAGCCGGTTCTCGTTGTCCCGCTCGCGCCAGATGTGCTGGCGGATACCGTCATCGATGGCGTGGCGGATCCGGCGTTCGTGCAGCTCGCGGACGGCCTCGCCGATCAGGACAGCCTTTGCGGTCCAGGCCTCGCCCGTGCCGCCATCGCCGACGAACGCGACGCAGTGCTCCCCACGGTCCAAGGGTTCGGCGACGACCTTGGCCACCGCGCGCGGTAGGTGGCCAAGGCGGACAACGTTACGCCACCAGACCTCGACCGCGTTCTTATCGTATTCGTTGTCCGGCGCCCGGACGAGGTTCAAGTAGTCGCCGGGCTGCGGCAGGACGTGTCTGCCGAGGTCTTCGTCCCACACCGCGTAGTCATAGAACTGCAGGCCGGCCAGCTCGGTCTGGCACCAGGGCTGGCCGTTAGCGATCTCGATCGCCTCCCTGCCGAGGGGCGTGTACCGGACGCCCTGCAGATCGAGCCCGTGCTCACGCACCTTCGCGATCGCCGAGGCCAGCTCTCGCTCGTACTCCTGATCCAGGCAGAACTCGTCGTACTGGTCTTCGAGGGTCGGCTCGTAGATGTCGTCCATCACGCGACCCTCCTGAACCGAACCCACGTCGACACCTGCCGCCCGGGCTGAGCGACGCACTCAGCCCGGTGTCCCTCACACCAGGGCGACCCCGGGAAGGTCTGGTGCCCGCAGCATGTCCCGCCCTCGCGAGGATCGTCCGCGATGTAGCGGCATGCCCCGTCTCGGATCTCCCAAATCGGGATCCTCAGCGACTCAGGCACGCCCGCCGCCGCCACGCGGGGCCGCGGCGGCGGCACGGGCCGACCCGCGTCGGCGGCGGCACGCTCGCGGCGTCTGGCAGCCCGGGCGCGCTCGCGCTCGGCGCGCTGCTCGGGTGTCATGGCGACCCGTGGCGGCCGGGGACCCCGCGGCGGCGGCGGCTTCTTGCGGGCACCGCAGAAGGCCAGGCCGGCACGGAAAGCGATGCCGACGACGGCGCTCTTCGAGACATGGATGCCATGCTCGGCGGCGAGCGCCTCAATGATGCGGGCCGATCCGCAGCCGGTCGGCCACATCGTGAGAACGAGCTCGCGGTGCTTGGGCTTCCAGGGCATCAGCGGGCCTCCCTCTGCGAGGAGGCCGAGGGCTCGTAGCTGACGACGCGGACGAGCCCGAGGGCGAGGAGGATCGCCGGCCCCGGGTCGCGACGCCCGTTCCGGACGTCATAGACGTACTGCCAGGACAGCCCGGCGCGCTTTGCCCAGGCCTTCGCGGATCCTCCCTCTCTCTCGATTGCACGCTCAAGCACCCGCAGCGGCTCGGCGGCCGCCACGACACGGGGTTCTCTGGCCACGAATGGCCCCTGTAAACCGGGGTTGCTGGGGCCGCGATTCCGCTGACCCGCTGTCGCAAAAGGTACACCCCCGCAGCGCCTGTTCAAGACCCCCAGCAGGGATTTTTCGCAGAAAGGCAGCAAACCCAGTAGTCAATACCGGGCCTAGCCCAAATGGCCTAGTCCGGTCTACGGCGACTGTACTTGGAGACGCTAGATTTATACGCGCGAGGTCTTGCGCATATTCTACGAGAGTGGGACTCTCTGCGGGTCAGCGGAATTGCCGACGACGGGCTGATGCCCGAGGCAATGGTTTCTCAGAGATCCTCCATGAACCGCCCGCCGCTGAAGTTCGGCACCGAGTGGAGCCACGCTGGCACGTTCAAGCGCTACGGAAACGAGCTCACCCTGTGGGTTGCGGATGCCGCCACCCAGGAATTCTCCGACGCCTATAAGGGAGCGCCGAAGTCGCTCATCGATGCTGGCTACAGCTGGACCGACAAGGGGCACCGCAAGTCGGGCCTGATGCCCTGCTGGTGGGACCTCGGCCCCGTCGATCTCTGCGCCCTGGCCAACGCCGCGGACCGCGCGATCCGCGAGGCAGCCGCCGCCCGCGCCGAGAAGGCCCGCATCTCCGAAGAACGCCTCGCGCGCGAGGTCGCTGAAGTCGCCCCCAAGGCGGCCCCGATTCGCGCGGAGCTGGCCGCCATGATCGAGAGCCGGCCGTGGGCACTCGGACGCCAGCTCTCCGAGGCACGCGAACTCGTCGCGCAGGGAGACTGGACGCGGCCGGCCATCTGGCAGGGCGAGCGCCTGCTCGGCAACGCCAAGGGCAACGTCGAGCGGGCGGCGGAGAGGCTTGCGAAGACGCCTCCTGCGGTCTGGTTCGCCCGAGCTGGGGATAAGGACGACCGCGCGGGCGCGCTGTCCGCATGCCGGATCCTGAGCGCGCTCGACTCGGATTGGGCGGCCGTCCAGAACGGGAAGGGCTGGTCGCAAGTGAGCTGCTGGATGGGGCACACGCTCTCGGAGCGCGACGTTCTCGACCAGAAAGAAGCTGCCCACGCCATCGGCCTGCTGCATCAGCACCGGCGCCAGCTTCCCGACGAGCTCTGCATCCTCATTTTCGGCTCGGCCCCCACCCGTCGGCGCCGCCCCGCAGCCTCCGACGCCCCCTCCCTCGGGCTCTGACTTTCAGGGCGCGGGTGCACACTCGACGCAACGGCGGCCCCACTCCCGGGGCCGCCCATCGGGACAGGGGGACATCATGCTGAGGGGTATTCTCGCCGCCATCGCGCGGGCTCTGATGGGGGCCGTCACGCTCCCGCTGCGCCTGCTCGGGATCGGCGGCGCGGTGACGGCGGCCGACGTCGCCAGGTCCGCGCTGGCCGAGAGCGCACCGGCGGCCGTGCCCCGCGAGCTGACGCTGGGTCAGCTCCTCCGGGTGCACGCCTGGGACCGCGTGGAGGGTTACGACCGCGACCGGCCGGCCCGCCCACCGCTCCCGGCGGACGCCGCGGCATGGCTGGCTAAGCTGTCGAAGGAGACGGTGCTGAAGGTCGCCAACCTCCGCCCGGCTGAGATCGAGGCGCGATGCAAGGCCGAGATCGCCGCCGCGGCGGCCGCCCCGGTTGGGCAGGACCGCTCGCTGGAGGAGACCGGCCTCGCGCTGCTGCGGCGGCTCGGCCCCGCACGGCGCGACGAAGACGCGATCGAGGCGCTCGCCCGCCTCGCCTGAGCAGCCCGCGCTACGAAGAGAGGCCGTCCCGGGAGACCGGGGCGGCCTTTTCCGTTTCAGGCAACCGACAGCGCGGCCGCGTACCCGCGGAGGGCGGCCCGCGACCGGGCGAGCGCGACGTGCAGGGCCGCGTTCTCGGCAGCCAGACGGGCGGCCGCGGCCTGCGCGTCGGCGGCGACGCGCCGCGCGCGGCCGAGCTCGGCCACGAGCTTGATCACCTCGTGGCGATCTTCCGCCTGCTGGTCCTGGATCGCGCCGATGAAGCCATCGACGGCGGCATGCATCAGCCCGAAGGCCTGGAGGCCACGGCCGGCGACGTCGGCGCAGACATGGGCGGTTACGGCGGTCATGGCATCTTTCCTGGCGGGGCGGATCTAGTACCCAAAAGATGGGCCTGGGCTCAGAGTGGCGTCAAGAATCCGTCCGCGCCGTCCACAAACGAGGGTGAAAACTTCCCTGGGCCCCTTGTGCCTTTCCCTGTGCGCCCGAATTGAGCTTCCGTCGGCCTTTATTGGCCTTTCATGATAAACCCGCCCCGGATATCCCCCATATCGCGTTACCGGACCGCTCCTCTATCAGGTTCGTGCAGTAGACAGGTTTTCGCGTCGAGGGCTTGTCCTCCCGTTACTTCCGTTCAGTGCAACGCGTATTCGGCCGACTTGAGATATCACGTGCGGCCGGCAGCCGGCGCCGTCCCATGCGCTCGTATGCATACGTGCGTGGCATGCTCTCCACGAGGCCGCCGCGGCCCGCTGGAGACCACCGATGCGCATGCCGATCCCCAACGCCCAATCCGAGGATGCCGAGGCCGAGGCCGCCCCGGTCGTCGAGACGCCCCGCATGAGGCAGGCCCGCCTCGCCGCCTCGGCCGCGGCGCGCACGGCGGGCTGGCGCGCCCGCCGCGCCGAGGAGGAGGCCGCGCTCCGCAAGCAAGCCGCCCGCGATGCCGCGATCGTGGATGCCGTCGTGATGGCCGGCTACGTGGCCGAGACGGTCGCGAAGAAGGTTGGCTCCGACGAGGTGCCGACTTTCGGGATCCGAGACGTCATGCGGATCGCGAGGGACCGATTGGAGACGCTGGGCATGTCGCGCACCGAGGCCCTGAGGCAGCTGCACATGCGGCTCGCGCCCAGCGTGGAGTGCCCGTTCTGAAGGTGGGGCTACGCCGGCTCGAAGCTCACAACGACCCGCTTCCCGGCCGGCACGAGGGTTATCTCGACCCGGTGCTCCAGGGACGCGGCGATGGCGCACTGGCTGTCGAGATCCGACGTGGCGATGTCGCTGCCGCACAGAGCGGCCCTGGTTAGGGCTAGCCATACCGACGGGGTAGCGGCGGAGGCTCGGGCATCGGTCGGCGGCCCGCGCGATGGCCTCGCGGGGGGCGCGGCATGCTAATCAATGAGGCTAGCGCGTACTGATAGGCCCCCTTTCAAGAACGGCGAAAATGAGAATTCAGACCTTGCACTGCCACGAAAAGCTGCCTTTCGGCTTTGCGCCCGTCCCAGTCATTCAGCCGCCCCTGGCACCTTATTCAAAGCGGACGCGCCGGAGGCCCGGCGCTTAAGCCGGAGTAGCGTTCATCAGCTTCAACAAGGCCGTTCTTCGCGAGCCTCGGCGCTTGTGTCATCCAACGGTCGGTCTCACCTGCAGCCACATGATCAGCGATTTCGACGTCATCATCGTAGGCGGAGGTGCCGCTGGAATCGGCGCGGCGCGCCGGCTTACGGCCCGCGGGAAGGCGACACTGCTCCTTGAGGCGTCGTCGCGCCTAGGGGGCCGCGCATTCACGCAGGACCTCGGGGGGTACCCACTCGACCTCGGGTGCGAATGGCTGCACTCGGGCGACCGTAACGCCTGGGCTGGCATCGCCGAGGCGTCGGGCTTCCCGGTCGACCGGAGCGATCCGCCGTGGGCGAAGGCGCATCCTGGCATCGCCTGGGACGAGGACGAGGAGGAGGCGGCCCGGAAGGCGTTCGGCGATTGGGAGGAGCGGCTCCGCGCGGTCGCGCAGGGCAGCGACCGCGCGAGCGATGCCCTGGAGCCCGGAGGTGAGTGGAACGCCTACGTGCGGGCCATCGCCGGCTTCATGAGCGGGGTCGCGCCCGAACGCATCTCCGCCGCCGACTACATGGCCTACGACGATGCCTCCACGGGTCGGAACTGGAACCTGCCGCTCGGTTACGGCACACTCGTCGCCGCCAGCCTCCCGCCCGAGGTGACGCTGCGCTTGGCGACCCCCGTCGACCGGATCGACCTCGCGGCGGACGGCATCGCCGTCCAGACGCGCGCCGGCACCGTCCGCGCAAAGGCCGCCGTCCTCACGGTCTCGACCGCGGTCCTGGCCGGCGACGCCATCCGGCTGCCCGCCGGGACCGATCCTTGGCGCGAGGCGGCCGCCGCCCTGCCTCTCGGGCGAAACGAGAAGGTCTTCCTGGAGATCGGGCGCGGTGCCGCGTTCGAGCCGGACTCGCACGCCTATGGCAACCTGCGCGACCCGAGATCTGCCTCCTACTCGATCAGGCCCAACGGCTGGCCGGTGATCGAGGCGTTCCTCGGCGGCGAAGGGGCCCGCATCCTGGAGGAGGAAGGCCCGGCCGCCGGCTTCGCCCTCGTCACAGCCGAGTTGGTCGCCCTGTTCGGCAGCGACGTGGCCTCGGCCATCCGGCCCCTGGCGGCGACGGCCTGGAGCCGGATGGCGTCCATCGGCGGCGCCTACAGTTGTGCCCTGCCGGGGCAGTCGAAGGCGCGGGCACGGCTGGCCCGGCCGTTCGAGGACCGACTGTTCTTCGCGGGCGAGGCGACACACCCCTTCGACTTCACGACCGCCCACGGGGCGCACGACAGCGGGCAGCGGGCCGCCGACGAGGTACTGTCGTCTCTCTCAATGCGGCGGCTAGGCCCGGTGCGTGCAGTCTCCTGACCAGCCGGCTAGTGGTCGCCGGCTGACGTTTGATGCCCGTCGCGAGAGGCTGCTCCCGACGCTTTTCGGTCTTTCGCAAAATCCGCCCCTAAGCGGTTTGGTGGAGCGAGGAGGGCAGAGCTTAGCCCATCGTGATCCAGTACACTCAGGCCGGTGGTATGCTAGAGATGGTCCACCACCCACCGCCCCGCAGCCTCGAACGAGTCCTCATCGCGTCGGCGGAGCTGCTTGAAGCGTTTCGTCGCCCTCCCCACGTCGGGGCTATGACGACAGACCCCTTCTTTGAGACGATACCCGACGGTCAGTGGAATGCGTGCATCGGGGCACAGGGGAGCGCGTTGAACTATGTCGACGGCTATTTGGAGGCCGCTCGCGAGCTGATTGCCGCGGTGATCGACAAGCGCCTTTTCGGGAGCCGCGACACGCTCGCGATGCCGATTCTATATAACTGCCGCCATGGGCTGGAGCTTGCGCTCAAGTTCGCCATCGACCGTCTGCACAAGATGGAGATGATCGGGACTACCCACCCGGTCAACCACGACATTCAATCGCATTGGCAGCATCTTCGCGATGGGAAGATCGGCGATGCACGGCTCAACCATTTAATCGGTGAGCTAGAGCCGTTCGTAGCCAGCTTGGCGGGCATAGATGAGGACGGCCAGGAATTACGCTATGCCGTGAACCGAGATGGCGGCAGAAGTCTAAACGGCCTTGCGGTCGTGAACCTCCCGCTGATCCGGCACAGCATCGACGCGATGAGCACGATCTTAGAGCACATCAAGACGCGTCTCTTCGATCTGGAGGAGGAACGGCCGACCGGAACGCATACCGACGAGTGCTCGCGGGCCGACCTTATGGCGATTGCAACCATTATCGGTGACCACGCGACGTGGCGCGAGCCCAGCTTCGGCGACAAAAAGCGGGAGGTGATGGAGCGTTTCGGTCTGAGTAGCGGGAGAAAGTTCACCGCCGCAGTTACTGCGATCCGTGCATCTCGCCCACTCGCAGCCTTGGTTGGCTTGGAGTCGGAACTCCGGCACCTTAGTGACGACAAGGCTGTTGCAGCGCTAGGTCAATGGGCGAAAGCCCATCCCGTCAAGCCGTATGACCCTGAGGATCTCGGCATCGACTATTTCGACCGGGACTGGGAAAGGTACTCGGAAGAGGCGCGGATCGCGCGTGAGCTGGACGAGACCATCATTCAGCTTTTGACAATTGAAGAGTTCGCCGACCTGCAAGTTGTGTTCTATATCGGACGCGACAAAGTGAAGGGCGAGCATTATGACAAGCATATTGACCGTACACTCGAAGAACATCGCGCCGCGCCATCCCGGTGGGAGCTCGTTCACCAGATCATGTCGAAGACTAGCGTGCTCAACGCTATGATAGACGGGGCTGCGGCTGTCGGACGGCCGAGCCTGTCCGGCAAGCTGCGCAAAATCCGCGCAGGCTGAGAAGGGTTTAGCGAAACTTTCGGTTCACCGTCATGGCTTCGACACCTGAGTAGAAGGTGCCGCCGCCGATAACGAAGACATCGCCAAAGCCAGATCTCTGAGCGCTGAGTTGGGCAAGCAACCGAATGCATGCTCGCTGGCGGAGTGGCAAATTCCGCTCACCAACCGTCTCGGACTTTCAGGGGTGGGTACCAGGCGTCAGGTTCCGGCCACTAGCCCTGATCGAGTTTGGCCTTGCTCTCCGCCCCGCCGCGGTATCGCAGGGCGTCGACGACGAACTGGAAGGCGGCCGAGTGCTGGCGCCGGCTCGGGTAGTACAGGTGGTAGCCGGGGAACGGCGGGCTCCAGTCCTCCAGGACCCAGACGAGCTCGCCCCTGTCCAGATGCTCCTGCACCTGGCTCTGCGGCAGGTAGGCGATGCCGAACCCGTCGAGCGCCGCCCGCAGGATCATGCTCACGGTGTTGAACACCGCCTGGCCCTCGACCCGCACCCGGATCTCGCGCCCGTCCTCCTCGAACTCCCAGGCGTACAAGCCGCCGTGGGTCGGAAGGCGCAGGTTAATGCAGGTGTGGCCGGTCAGGTCCTGCGGCGTGCGCGGCGCAGGCCGGCGGGCGAAGTAGGCCGGCGAGCCGACCGCCACCATGCGCATGTCCGGGCCGATGGGCACCGCGACCATGTCCTTGGCCACCACCTCGCCGAGCCGCACGCCGGCGTCGAAGCGCTCGGCCACGATGTCGGTCATGCCGTAGTCGGTGACGAGCTCCACGTGGATGTCGGGATAGTCGGGCAGCACCTTCCGCAGCGCCGGCCACAGCACGTCGGCGACCGCGTGCTCGTCCGCGTTGATCCGCACGGTGCCGGCCGGCTTCTCCCTTAGCTCCGTCAGGGCCGCGAGCCCTGCCTCGATGCCGTCAAGATGCGGCCCCAGGCTCTGCAGCAGCCGCTCGCCGGCCTCCGTCGGGGACACGCTGCGCGTGGTGCGCGTCAGCAGTCGCAGGCCGAGCCGCGCCTCCAACTCCTTTACGACCTGGCTCAGAGCCGACTGCGAGACGCCCATCTGCGCCGCCGCGCGAGTGAAGCTGCGCTCGCGCGCCACCGCCAGGAAGGCGACCAGGTCGTTGAGGTTCTCCCGCGGCATTGATTAGCCCTGCTTCTGACAGCTAGCGGGTTTTAGCGGCTAATCGGTATGCCGGGCGAGGGATAGTTTGCCGTCATGCACAGCCGGCGGCAGCGCCGGCGTCCCACGAAGCGAAGGTTCGCACCGGCATGACGATGGACGTCCTCGGGTACGCCGCGCAATCGGCCGAGACCCCGCTCGCACCCTACCAATTCACCCGGCGCAACCCGCGCACCGACAACGTCGTCATCGACATCCTGTTCTGCGGCGTCTGCCACTCCGACCTGCACTCCGCCCGCGACGACTGGGGCGGGACGCAGTACCCGCTCGTGCCCGGCCACGAGATCATCGGGCGGGTGGCGAGCGTGGGCCCGCGGGTGACTCGGTTCAAGGCCGGCGACCTCGTCGGCGTCGGCTGCATGGTCGATTCCTGCCAGCACTGCGCCGCCTGCGGGAAGGGCCTGGAGCAGTATTGCGAGGAGGTCGCCACCTTCACCTACGGCGGCGCCGACCGCCACGACGGCATGCCGACCTTCGGCGGCTACTCGGAGCGCATCGTCGTCACGGAGAAGTTCGTTCTCAGGATCCCCGACAACCTCGACCAGGCCGGCGCCGCGCCGCTGCTCTGCGCCGGCATCACCACCTGTCGCCGCTGCGGCACTGGAAGGTCGGCCCGGGCAGCAAGGTCGCGGTCGTGGGGCTCGGCGGCCTCGGCCACATGGCCCTGAAGCTCGCCAAGGCGCTCGGGGCCGAGGTCACCCTGTTCACCCGCTCGCCCAGCAAGGAGGAGGACGCCCGCCGCCTCGGCGCCGACCACGTCGTGCTCTCGACCGACGAGGGCCAGATGCAGGCGGTGCAGAGCCGGTTCGACCTCATCGCCGACACCGTGCCCAACGTGCACGACCTCAACCCGTACATCCCGACCCTGGTGCTCGACGGCACGCTGGTGCTGGTCGGCTACCTCGGCCCGCTGGAGCCGGCCCTGGGATCGGTCCCGATGATCATGGGGCGCAAGGCGGTGGCCGGGTCCCTCATCGGCGGCATCCCGGAGACCCAGGAGATGCTCGATTTCTGCGGCGCCCACGGGATCACCTCGGACATCGAGCTCACCCCCATCCAGGGCATCGAGGACGCCTACGCCCGGATGAACAAGAGCGACGTGAAGTACCGCTTCGTCATCGACATGGCCTCGCTGAAGGCCTGAGCCACGAGACACAGGAGAACCACCATGGACATCAAGCGCGCCGGCTCGCAGCCCTCCGGTAAAGGCCCCGCCGACTGGTTCACCGGCACCGTGCGGGTGGACCCGCTGTTCAGCGCCAATGAGCCCGCCCGCGCGGGCGGGGCGCTCGTCACCTTCGAGCCGGGCGCCCGCACCGCCTGGCACACGCACCCGCTCGGCCAGACGCTGATCGTCACCGCCGGTATGGGCCTGGTCCAGCGCGAGGGTGGTCCCATCGAGGAGATCCGCCCCGGCGACGTGGTCTGGTTCCCGGCGAACGAGAAACACTGGCACGGCGCCAGCCCGACCACCGCGATGAGCCACATCGCCATCCAGGAGGCGCTCAACGGCAGCCCGGTGACCTGGATGGAGAAGGTCAGCGACGAGCAGTACCGGCCGTAATCGCCGGCCTAGCCCGAGGGAACGAAGCCATGCCCCACGTCACCGTCAAGCTCTGGCCCGGCAAGTCTGACCGCCAGAAGCATGACCTCGCCGACGCCATCACGAAGTCGGTGACCTCGATCCTCGGCTACGGGGACGAAGCCGTCTCCGTCGCCATGGTTGAGGTCGCGCCGTCCGAATGGACCGACGAGGTCTACGGGCCCGACATCGCCGGGCAGGCGGACAAGCTCCTCAAGAAGCCCGGCTACGGGCCTCTCGCGGGAGGCCGGTGATGGTCCGTCCCGTCGCGGCGATGCTCGCGCTTGGCCTGCTCGCCTCCAGCCCGGCCCTCGCCGAGGGCATGCAGGTGTTCCCCAACGGCTCGCGCCCGTCGGTGAAGGGGCCCGAGGCCAACTTCACCGGCTTGGTGCGGGTCGACCCGCAATTCGCCGCCCCGGACAGCCGTCTCTCGGCCGGCCACGTCACCTTCGAGCCCGGCGCCCGCTCGGCCTGGCACACGCATCCCGCTGGGCAGGTTCTGATCGTCACCTCCGGCACCGGCTGGGTGCAGGAGTGGAACGGCAAGAAGCGCCTGCTCAAGCCGGGCGACGTGGTCTGGACGCCCCCGGGCGTGAAGCACTGGCACGGCGCCACCGCGACCACCGGCATGAGCCACGAGGCCATCCAGGAGAGTGTCGACGGCAGGAACGTCGAGTGGATGGAGAAGGTCACCGATGAGCAGTACGCGTCCCCGGTGGCGCCGGAGGCGGGCAAGCCCTGACCATGCCCAGCGCCCTCGCGCCCGCCTCACCGGCGGCCGGCTCGACCGTGGCGGCGGCCCTGACGCCGCTGCTCGGGGTCGTGTTCGTCGCGTTCCTGGTGATCGGCATGGCCCTGCCGGTTCTGCCCCTGCACGTCCATCACGGTCTCGGTCTGGGCCCGTTCATGGTCGGGCTGGTGACCGGCTGCCAGTTCGCCGCCTCCATGGTGGCGCGGTTCTGGTCGGGTGGCATGTCCGACGCCCAGGGGCCGAAGCGCGCCGTAACCGTGGGGCTGGCCGCGGCATCGGTGGCCGGTGGGCTGTACCTCGCCTCGCTCGCCTTCGTCGGGTCCCCTTGGATCTCGGCCTGCATCCTCCTGGCCGGGCGCGCCGTGCTCGGCGGGGCGGAGAGCTTCATCATCACCGGTGCGACCACCTGGGGTCTGGCGCGTGCCGGCACATCGAACGCCGGCAAGGTTATCGCCTGGACGGGAACGGCGATGTTCGCCGCCTTCGCCGCCGGTGCCCCGCTCGGCACGGCGCTCTACGCGAGCGGGGGCTTCGCCGCGGTCGCCGGTGCGACGGTCCTCGCGCCGCTCGCAACCCTGCTGCTGATCATGCCCGTCCAGGGCGCCGCGCCCGCGAACCGGGCGGCTCCCTCGTTCCTCTCCGTGTTGGACCGGATCTGGCTGCCGGGCGTCGCCGCCGCCCTCAGCAGCATCGGGTTCGGGGCCCTGATCACCTTCAGCGCCCTGCTGTTCTCCGCGCACGATTGGCAGCCGGTCTGGCTCGCGTTCACGGCCTACGCCGTGGCCCTCATCGCGGCCCGGCTCCTGTTCGGGCACCTGCCCGACCGGCACGGCGGCGCCAGGGTTGCCTTGGCCTGCGTGCTGATCGAGGCGGCTGGCCTGGTCCTGATGGGCACGGCCTCGTCGGTCAGCGTGGCCGCGACCGGCGCCGCCCTGACGGGGTTCGGCTACGCGCTCGTCTTCCCTGGCTTCGGGGTCGAGGCGGTGCGCCGGGCCCCGCCCGAGAGCCGCGGTACGGCCATGGGCGCCTACACCGCCTGCCTCGACCTCGCGCTCGGCATCGCCGGGCCGGCGCTCGGCCTCGTGGCGGGCCATGCCGGTCTCGGGGCGGTGTTCCTCACCAGCGCAATCCCCGTGGCATGCGCGGCCGGCATCGCGCTCCTTTTGATGCGGTCCCAGACCGTCACCAACCAACCCTGAATGAGGGCACCACGATGCGGGGATTCCTCCCTCGATCCACCCGTTCCGCGCTCCTTGCCGCATTCGGCATCGCGGCGGCACAGCCCGTCCTGGCGCAGCAGGTCGTGCCCGGAGCCGCGCCGTCGCCCAAGGACATGCAGGCGGTGGCGCCGGCGCTCGGCCACTACACCGAGGACGTGCTCGTCGCCGAGGTCTGGAAGCGACCCGGGCTGTCGGCGCACGATCGCGGCCTGGTCACCGTCGCCGCCCTCGTCACGGAGGGGCAGACCGGGGGCCTGCTGGCGCACTACCTCAATCGCGCCCTCGACGGCGGGGTGACGCCGGCCGAACTCAGCGAGACCCTCACCCACCTGGCGTTCTACGCCGGCTGGCCGAACGCGCTCTCCGCGGCGAGCGTGGCCAAGGGCGTCTTCGCCGAGCGCGGGATCAAGGCCGACCAACTGCCGGCGGCCGACGCACCGCCACTGGCGGTCGACGAGGCGACCGACAAACACAGGGCGGACGCGGTTGCGCAGGTCTACGGCAGCGTCGTGCCCGGCTTGGTCGGCTACACGAACGGCGTCCTGTTCAAGGACGTCTGGCGCCGCCCCGGGCTGGCCCCGCGCGACCGCAGCCTCGTGACGGTCGCCGCCCTGGTGGCCGGCGGCCACGCCGAGCAGCTCCCGTTCCACCTCGAACGAGCCATGAACAACGGCCTGTCCAAGGCGCAGATCGGCGAGGTCCTGACCCACCCGCCTTCTATGCCGGCTGGCCGAAGGCGCTGTCCGCCGTCTCCGTCGCCAAAGCCGTCTTCGAGAAGCGACCGGGCTGAGCGCCTCATCCCAGAGCGGCACGTCGCGTCTGCCGATGCTCTTGAAGACCGACATGAACGTAAACCAGGAAAGAGACGACCTTTGACAGCCGATACCAACTCGATCCGCGTGGGGCAGGCCCCCTTCGCGAGAGACGCGGGCACGCTGCCGGCGAAGGGCTGGAGCGCGGTGTTCGCCATGTCCTTGTGCGCCGCGACCCTCGTGGCGTCCGAGTTCATGCCGGTGAGCCTGCTCACGCCCATCGCCACCGACCTGCACCTCACCGAGGGTCAGGCGGGGCAAGCCATCGCGGTCTCCGGCCTGTTCGCCGTGCTGACCAGCCTGTTCATCGCGCCGGCGACCCCGCGGCTCGACCGGCGCGCGCTCCTTCTCGGGCTGACCGTGCTGATGCTGGTCTCCGGGCTCGCGGTCGCCTTCGCGCCCAACGCTGCGGTGTTCCTGGGCGGCCGGGCGCTGGTCGGGATGGTGATCGGCGGTTTCTGGTCGCTGTCGGCGGCGACGGTCATGCGTCTCGTGCCGGCCGAGGACGTGCCGCGCGGGCTGGCCATCCTCAACGGCGGCAACGCCCTGGCCACCACGGTCGCCGCGCCGCTCGGAAGCTTCGTCGGGCAGTACATCGGCTGGCGCGGAGCCTTCTTCTGCGTCGTGCCGATCGCGGCCGTGACGTTCGCCTGGCTGTTCCTCACCCTCCCGGCGATGCCGAACCGGACGCGGGCGGACGCCTTCGCCACGTTCAAGGTCCTGCGCCGGCCCCGGGTGCCGCTCGGCATGCTCGCGGCCGCGCTGTTCTTCCTCGGCCAGTTCGCCCTGTTCACCTACCTGCGGCCCTTCCTGGAGACCGTGACCCGGGTGGACACCTCGACGCTGTCGGCGCTGCTGCTGGTGCTCGGCGTCTCGGGCCTGGTGGGTACCTCCGTCATCGGCCGCATCCTGCAGACGCGTCTGTTCGGCGCGCTGGTCGTCATGCCGCTGGCGATGGCTCTCCTCTCGGTGGCCCTGATCGCGCTCGGGTCGTCGCTGCCCACGGTGGCCGTCCTTCTTGCGTTCTGGGGCCTGATCGGCACGGCGGCGCCGGTCGGCTGGTGGACCTGGGTCAGCAAGGCCCTGCCGGACGACGCGGAAGCCGGCGGCGGCCTGATGGTCGCGGTGGTCCAGCTCGCCATTACCGGCGGCGCGGCCCTCGGGGGGCTGCTGTTCGACCATGCCGGCTACCGGGCGACCTTCACGTTCAGCGCGCTCGTGCTCGTCGCGTGCTCCGTGGCGGCGCTCCTGTCCGCCCGCGCCGACCGTGCCACCGGCGAGCGCTGATCCGCTCGGACCGGCCGACCTGCGAAACCCACGTCAGCCACAACGAGGAATCGTGATGAACCCGACCTACGACTTCAAGGGCAAGGTCGCCCTCGTCACCGGCGCCGCCGCCGGCATGGGCACTGGCCACCGCCACGGCCTTCGCCGAGGCAGGCGCCGCCGTCGTGCTCGCCGACTTCAAGGAGGATGCCGTCACGGCGGCCGCGCAGCGGCTAGTTGCCGCGGGGCATAAGGCCATCGCCGTACGGTGTGACGTCAGCGATGACGTCCAGGTCGCCGCGCTGGTGGAGCGCACCATCGCCGAGTTCGGACGCCTCGACGCCACCTTCAACAACGCCGGGGTCATGGCCAGGATCGCGCCGACCGCCGAGAGCTCCCCGGAAGACTGGGAGCGCGTGATGGGTGTGAACCTCCGCGGCGTCTGGAACTGCATGCGGCACGAACTGCGGCAGATGGAGCGCCAGGGCGGCGGGGCCATCGTCAACAACGCCTCGGTCGGTGCGCTGACCGGCAACCCCGGCATCGGTGCCTACATCGCCTCCAAGCACGGCGTGGTCGGCCTGACCCGTACGGCAGCCCTGGAGTACGTTAAGAAGGGCATTCGGGTGAACGCGGTGAACCCCGGCCTCATCGACACGCAGATCGCCCGCGACGTCGCCGACGGGGACGCCGGCGCCTATGCCGAGATGGAGAAGGGCACCCCCATCGGCCGGGCGGGCCGCCCCGAGGAGATAGCCGCGGCGGTGTTGTGGCTGGCCAGTTCGGCGGCGAGCTACGTGGTCGGCCAGGCCATCACGGTCGACGGCGGGATGACCGTGCCGTGACGGGCGGCCCCGCTCGGCGGTCGCGGGCCGCCGCGCTTACCGACACCGCTTCGGAAGGTAGGAAGGACGCGATCAGCATGCGACCGAAGATCATCTGCCACATGGTGACGTCCATCGACGGCAAGCTGCATCCGAGCCGCTTCACCGTGCCGGCCGCCGGCGTCGATGCCGCACGGCTCCGCAAGCACTACGACGAGGTCTCGGCCCGGTTCGGCGCCCAGGGCTGGATGTGCGGGCGCGTGACCATGCAGGAAATCTCGAAGGGGAAGGCCCGGACGGTGACCGGACCCGGCATCACGTCGCGCGAGCCGTTCGTCGGCGACCGGCGGGAACGGGACCTCGCGGTCGCCATCGACCCGCACGGCAAGGTCCACTACGGGCAGGACAGCCTCCTCGGCGACCATGCCGTCGCGGTTCTGTCCGAGGCGGTGTCCGACGCGTACCTCGCCGAGCTGCGCGAGGACGGCGTGTCCTACGTGTTCGCGGGCCCGGACGGTCGCGACCTCGCGAAGGCCATGGACGCGCTGGGTGAGACTTTCGGCGTCGAGACCCTCCTGCTGGAGGGGGGCGCGGCCATCAACGGCGCCTTCCTGAAGGCGGGCCTCATCGGCGACGAGATCAGCGTGCTCATCCACCCGGCCGTCGACGGCCTCGCCGGCGTGCAGAGCATCTTCGAGTACCCGGGTGAGCCCGACGAGCGACCTGGGGCGGGGCAGGCTCTCCGGCACATGTCCACCGAGACGCTCGAAGGCGGGATGGTGTGGCTACGGTACCAGGTGGAGAAAGCGCCGGCCTAGCCAAGGCCGCGCTGCCAACTGCACCGACGTGAGACCCATGGGAACCTCCGCACGCGTCCGTCGGGGTTGCTGCTCCGGCAGGTGACGATCTGATTCGCCCTCTCAGAGCGAACGTGGCCGCCGTCTTGAGAAGGCGGCCACGTCAACTCTAGGTTTTACTAGTGCGGAACTTTGGTGCTCCACAGCGCAACACTGGGTCGGCTATCAACAAAGACCTAACTGCCGTTCTTGATCTGCAGCAGGTCGATGATGTTGGTGACCTTGTTTGCGAGGTTCCCGGCGAGGGTGGTCACAGCCGCGTCAAGGTAGTGGAGATTGGCTGCACGTTGTTTAGAGCACGGGCGGGCGTGCCCTCAGAATGACGGAGAGGTGAGTTCCTGAACCGAAATTCGGCGCGGGTATTTCAGCCGGGCGGAAGGTCCGCTTACCTGCCTCTTGAGCTCCGAAGCGGACGGGCAGCTATCGGCCAAACTCCGTCACGTCGGATCGCCATCGCGCGCCGGAGCGGGCATTCGGCTTGGCGCCCATCTCGGTCATTCACGAAGCCGCGGACGCCACTCCATAGCGGACGTTCGCCGTGACGGCTGCGGCGGCACATTCGCATAAGAGGCAGGTTACGGAGCGACGCGGCGTTCTGCGGGCGTGCGCGACCGAGCGCGCTCTGGGTAGGCCTGCTTCCAGGTCGTCGATGAAGCAGAGGCCTATGACCGGGATGGGTGGTCTCCTGCCGGTCAGCTTCTGGATGGAGAATGCATCGAAGCAGATGTCGCCGCAGGAGCCGCCAACGCCAAACTCTTGCCCTGGGCTGTCTGCACCTCGATCTGGCGCAGCTTCAACACGATCTGCTCCGCGTTCGTCTTCTGACCTCGCCGCATGTCCGACTTCTCTGGTCCTGGCTGATCCTCTCAATCAGCCCGGTCCAAAGCCAGCCGGTCAGGTGACGTAGCGCATACTGCACAGGTAGGCACTGCCCCCTCAGGTTGTCGGGATCCAGGATCTGCGTTCCAAAGGGGCAAAAACACCTTATTCCGCCGCAGCACCGACGTTATCGGCCATCTTCGCTCCCCGCGTGCCGAGAGGCTGAGGCTCACCCACTGTCGTGTCCTCGGCAGTCTGATGCTCCATCTCGGCGTTCACCTGGGCACCCAGCAGCACGATCGTCGTAGAGATCCAGATCCAGGTCATGAACCCGATCGCGGCACCGAGCGAGCCGTAGGTCTTGTTGTAGCTGCCGAAATGGGCGACGTACCACGAGAACAGCAGCGAGCCCCCGAGCCAGAGCACCGCCGCGACGGCACTGCCTCCCGTGACCCAGCGCCAGCGTGGCGCGTCCCGGCTCGGGCCGTAGCGATAGAGTACCGCCAGGCCGCCGAGCACGGCGAGCAGGAGAACGGGCCAGCGCAGCAGGGCCAGCCACCACGCGTCCTTTCCCATGCCGATGAACTCGAACACGACCGGCAGCACCACGACTGAAACGAGCGCCATGATCAGGAACAGCAGCGCGCCGGCCGTGAACGCCAGCGACACGAGGTTGAGCACGAAGAAGTTTCGCTTCTCGCGCTCGTTGTAGACGAGGTTGAGCGCGTCGAAGATGTGCTTCATCCCGCCGTTGGCGCTCCACACCGACAGGGCCACACCAACGATCAGGCTTAAACCCAAAGTGGCGTTGCCCTTCTGGTCGAGCGATTTGATTTGTTCGCTCACGATGTCGAGCGCTCCCTGAGGCAGGATGCCCTGCAGGCTGGCGAGCTGGTCGTTGATGGTCGAGGTGTCAGCCACAAGCCCGTAGACGGACACCAGGGCGGCGATCGCCGGGAAGATCGCCAGCAGAGCGAAGAAGGTGACGCCGGCCGACACCAGCATGATCCGGTTCTCGCCCACATCACGGTAGGTGCGTAGCGCGATGTCCTTCCAGCCCTTGACGGGGATCTCTGTGGGCTTCGATGCTTGGCGTCCTCGATCAGCCTGAGTGCGAGCTAACTCGTGGGCCTCCTCGCCACTGTGAGAAGGCGAAGCTTGGCGTGCCGCTCCGGCCTGACCATCCGACCCCTTCTTAGCGGTAGGCCTCGTGCGTGCTGTACGCCGCGGCAAAGCTACGATGCCGAGAAGTGCAGTGGTCAGAGCTAGGGTCCAAGCGAGGGAGTGCCCCTTCTCGACGGGATCCGGCTTCGCGCGATCTGGAGGTGTGGAGGTCATCGTGGACTCCCGCGCGCATCAAGCTGCGCTGTAGCATCTCGCGCAATAACGGGGAGCCATCTTGAACGTTGCAGCGAGCGGCTTCGGAACGGGCGTGTGTATCGCCCTCATATGCGACGGATGGTAGGTCTAGCCACGTCCTGTGGAGGACGCCGTGAACACCGCCTTCATTCCCATGGCTCAGCACAGACCCTATGCGGTGGTCTCGCTGGAGCTCCTGTGCCGGAACCAAGCCCGACGCACGGCGGCAGGATCGCCATTCATTAACAATTGGTTGCGGGCATACCGTAGATGCAATCCATATCAAAGATGATGCGCGAAGCAGGAGCGAGATTACTGAACAATACAAATCCAAGCTAGGCGGCAAGCAAGCACTCAACGCTATAGTCATGCCCAGATTACTTACTCTATAGAAGTTGTAGCCGTGTCCATTTGCAACCTGCGCCGCCCGCTACTCCGCGGCACTACCATCGCTCTCGTGACGGCGCTACTGGCGCTTGGGCCGGCCCAAGCCAGCCTGTCCAGCGTCGTGCGCATCGTGCTGCAGAAGGGGCGGCACTACGATCCCACCGACCTGTTCCTGCGCCAGGGTGACACCATCACCCTCGTCAACGGCGACGACAACTCCGTCCACCACGCCTTCATCGAGGCGGACCGGTTCGCGTACGACGCCGGCGATCAGGGGCCCGGCGAGCAAGCGACGCTGACACTCAAGGAGCCCGGCGATTTCATCATCCGGTGCGGTATCCACCCGAAGATGAAGCTCACGATCCACGTCCAGTGAGATGGGCACTGCCGTCCGGCAGGCCCCGTCAGATCACCGGCCAGTCACCCTGTCCGACGGCGGTATCGAAAAGGACTTCGTGCCCGAGGTAGTACAGCGCCAGGAAGGCTGCC
Organism: Methylobacterium tardum; assembly: GCF_023546765.1. Taxonomy (NCBI): domain Bacteria; kingdom Pseudomonadati; phylum Pseudomonadota; class Alphaproteobacteria; order Hyphomicrobiales; family Methylobacteriaceae; genus Methylobacterium; species Methylobacterium tardum. The sequence continues at coordinate 3,101,164 of NZ_CP097484.1, read as the reverse complement.
AGCGCGCCGCCATAGTACGCTGGCGCCCAGGCGGCATCCCGCACCCTCACTGTCGCGCGGGCATCGTCGGCGGCGATCGCCAGAAGCACCACGATGATCCCGGAGTGCCCGATCGCGTCCACCTTGCCGAACTCGGCGATCGCCGAGACGAAGATCGCCGCCAGGATGATCGCCGAGGTGCGGCGAACGAGAGGCGTCCAGATCAGCGCGAAGGCCAGGGAGAACTCGATGACGCCGGCGGCCTGCATGAACAGCTCGGGCGTCGCGCCCATCGTCATCTGCGGCTTGGCGGCGATGAGCGGGGCCGTCCAGTCGGGATAAGCCCACTTCTCGATCGAGGCCCACATCAGCGTGATGGCGGCTGTCCAGCGCACGAGGTCGAGCGACCGGATGTCGAAGGGCTTAAAACCGAGACCCTGGGCGATCAGATAGACGGCGATGCCGAGGAAGATCGGATAATCGGCGAGGTGGAACAGGCCGTACTGCGCCGTCGCGAAGCTGAACAGGAAGACGAGGCCGAGGCCGGTGATCGGCATGGTCCGGCGCCAGATCAGGCAGGCCGCCATCGCGAGCTGAAGCCACGGGATCCAGGCGACATCGGTCTTCAGCTCGGGCGTGAGGATGATGCCGCCGAGCTCCCAGAGCGAGACCAGGAAGAAGCCCAGCGTGGCGCGCACCAGCAGCTCGGTATCGGTGCGGATCCGCGCGGTCACGCGGTCGAGGGCGTTGAGCAGCGCGCCGCCCAGCGGCGTGCCCTCGGCGAGGCAGCCGAACATCAGGCAGGCCAGGGCTAGGACGGTCAGCCACTCGAAGTCCGCGCAGAGCACCTGTTCGAGGCCGCGGGGCTGGCCGGCGACGTCGTAGGCACAGAACCACTTCACGTGGGCGCTGGCGGATCCCGTCCCGGCGAGGAGGAGCAGAGGCGGCGCAGCGAGGCTTGCAAGCGTGCGCATACCCAGGCGAAGCGAGAGCCTGGGCGCCGAAACCCGAACCATGATGACCTCGGAGGACGTAGCGGGCCCTCGCCCGCCTACGTATTTCCTCACAATTAGGGCTTTGTGCCAACACAAAATTAACCTCTGTTATAAAATAGTTAACAGCGTTAATTGTGAGCAAGAAAGCACGTTATCTGATCCGAGTGCTCGATTGTTGAGCCCTCATTCGGCGGCTACAGGTCGCCCATCACCGACAAGCCCTATGCTCTCCTCGAACGCCTGAAGGCGCACCAGCGCACGCTCATTCTGGCGATGGCCGAGCACGATGGGCTGCCCGCCGGAAGCCCGCTGCGCCAGGTCGCCGAGTTGGAGAACGTCATCGGCGCGGCCGAAGCGGTAGCGGGCGAGGAGGCGGACCGGGCACGGCGTGAGTGATCCCGAAGGAATGCGCCCAACTATGGGACCTCCACCTTGATCGCCGCGTTGAGCGATATGCGCGCGGAGTTGCTTATGACCCTGCCGGACCCCACCCGCTTGGCTCTCACGGAAGCCGCCCTCACGTCCGCGGATCGGCTCTGGCGTGATGAGATGCGCCGAACCTACGGCCCGGACGGGGCGCTGATCTATAGGTACGCTCCAGAAGGGCAGGGCGGGCTCGGCACGCCGTTGCGGCGAAGCTGCGAGGCCCGGCGTGTGGCGGTCGCGCTCTGGCGCCGTGAACGCCATCAATCGCGATAGAAGCTGAGGACACCATGCTGACAGGTAGTTTGCTCTGGCTGCTGGGGGTGCCGATCCCCGTCCTCATCCTGATCTGGTTTTTCTTCCTCCGAGGACGATAGAGATGGCTGCCAGCATGATGGCCGAGCCCGACAAGCCTGAAGGCGAGAGCGTTCAGCCGTCCACCGTGCCAATTAGGGGTGTCAACACCCCCGATCCGACGACCGGGAGCGAGCCGGAGAGCAAAGACCCAGTCAAGGCCGCCGAGCGCAGATCAGATGATCCAGACAAGGCGGCCGAGGACGGACTGGCCTGAACTTCAAGGTCGCTCAGGCGCCTGCCAAGTCACCAACTCCATCTTACCCGTTGAGCCAGAGTGCGTGTCGAGCCGGGCTCAGTGCTATTGGCTGTTCCCCACCCCATGGTCAGAGTGGGGTGGGATCGACCTGAAGGCCTAGGCGTAGGCAGCAACCTCATACCTCGCCCCAGATCTGGCGCACCCGAGCCACCGCGGGCCGTGCAGCCATTCGTTCGAAATGTGCCGCGAGGTTTGGAGGGAGCGGGATGTTTTGCTGCGGCGCCCAGCGCTCGGCGTAGAACAGTGCGGTGTCGCCGATCGTGAATGCGTCGCCCGCCACGTAGGCGCGGTCCGCCATTTGACGGTCCAGGATGGCTAACGCTTGATCGATGATCTCGCGGCCTTGCTCCTTCACCGAGCCTTGGCCGAGCTTAAGCGTCTGGTGAAGTATGTCCTGCGGCTCGTAGTTCGCCGTCTTGAAGATCCGGCCGAAGCCTTGCAGGTGCAGGGTGCCGATCGAGTAATCCATCACCTCAATGCCCCGCCGCTCGGCTTCAGGATCTGCTGGGATCAGACTCCTGTCCGGGTTTGTGCGGGCAAGCCACGTGGCGATAGCGCCGTACTCGGTCATCACCGTCCCATCATCTCCCACGAGGGTTGGGACCTTGCCTTTGGGATTGACCGACTTGAACGGCTCCTGCTGCGTAGCGCCTCCGGCTACGTCCATCTTCACGCTCTCGTAGGGCTTGCCGATCTCCTCCAGCAGGATGTGGATGCCGATCGCACAGGTGTGCGGTCCCCAGTAGAATTTCATCGGCGGTCTCTACCTTGTAGGGCTGTAGTACGAGGAGGCTCGAAATGGCCCGTCGTGTCTGGGCCGAAGCGCGCTACTTTGAAGGCTCCGCCGGATTGGTGCCCGACGGTGATGCCGTGCGGTTCGGCAAGGAGCTTGAGGATCGTGCGCGGAGTCGCCGGTCGGGTTCGCAGCCGGAACCGGCCGATCCTTGTTCTCCGCGATCGAGTGGCCACCGGGGTTCGGTGCATCCTTGGCAGCCGACTCCTCCCGCGGCACCGGAGCTTGGCTCCAGCCGTCCTGCGCGCTTCGGCCCTTATCACCCATCGCGTCGAAACCCTTGATCTCACCGGGCTTAGTCTGAGCCTGCGCGGGTGCGGTAAGCGCCATAGAGGCAAACACGGCGACGGCCATGCTCAGGGAGGGAGACACACGGACCATTGGATTGTCTCGGCTGGCGCTAGGAGGTTCGAAAAGCAACCTGTCGCGCCAGCGGCCTGTTCCAGCCTCACGGGGCCTTCTCCCACGACTGGATCGCGCCGCCGCTGCTCAAGCCCTTGGTCGGCGATGAGGACAGAGCGCCTACCTCCATCCTGCCGGCCCATATCGAGATCGACAGCCCGCCATCAGCACCGCCGTGATCGGCTTACCCCCGCCCTCGGCACGCAGATGCAGCTTGGTCGATCCTTCGACAGGCTCAGGATGAGGAGCCGCCCTGGCTGCGCCCGAGCGCTTCGCCCATGCCCTCGACGGTCGCCTCACCCCCGATGGCGCCGGACCGGCGTGCCCCGGCGGCGTACTGGTGGGCGCGCACCACCGTGGCGTCCACGAAGTGCAGGTCCCAGTCGAGGTCGCCGCGCGCGTCCGCCTGCGCCTGCAGCCCCTGCAGCATCAGGTCAAACACGCCGGCCTTGCGCCACCGGTAGAACCGGCTCGACACCGTTCCCACAGCACCAGCGCGCCGGTAGATCCTCCCAGGGTGCGCCCGTGCGCTTCGATCCAGAGCATGCCGTTGAGGACTTGCCGGTGATCCTCCGCAGGCCGGCCCGTGCGCGGCTTCTGCGGAGGCCGCAGCGGGGCGATCTGCTCCCACTGCGCGTCGGTCAGTTCAAAGCGTCGCATCAAGCCCACATGGGCCTGACCTCCCAGCCTGTGAACCCCTTTGCAGAGACGCCCTAAAGGCGGCTTCGTAGGCCGCCTCCGAAGCGCAGCCGCTAAGCAGCCTTTTGGTTGATCTTGCTCTCGGCCATGGCAGTGAGCTTTTGGTCCGTGGCCTTCTCTTCGTCCAAGGTCTGCTGCAGCACACTGGCGCAGTCGTCGCGGCCGAGCCGCTTCGCCCAAGCGATCAGCGTAGCGTATTTCGTGATCTCGTAGTGCTCGACGGCTTGAGCCGAGGCGAGCAGCGCGGCGTCCAGCACTTCCTTGTCGCCAATCTCGCCGACGGTCTCGTTTGCCTCTATAATGATACCGTCGATTGCCGGGCAGTCGACCGCTTTTGGCTTGTGGCCGTGCATTTGGAACATTGTTCAAGGCGCTTGATCTGACCTTCCGTCTCGATCAGGTGCGCCTCAAAATCTTGCTTAAGCTGCAGATCCGCAGCCTTGCTGATCATCCTCGGCAGGGCCTTTGTGATCTGCTGCTCAGCATAGTAGATGTCTTGCAGCTGATGTACAAACAGATCATCCAAAGTCTTGATGTTGAAAGTAAACAGTCCCATAGCTTGCTCCTTGGGACCGTAGGACCTATTCTTGTCGCGGCCGATGACAATCCTGCTCGCTTATGTCGAGAACAGGTCAGGACAGAGTGATGTTCCGATCGGCTTCGGTCCCGAACGGCATGGCTACGCTTTCTTCACGGCAGGTGGCACAGTGCGGCCACCATGCCGATCCGGCCCGAACACCGCTTCTTCTATCCCATCGATTGGGCGCAGCTCTCGGCCGTGATCCGGTTCGGGCGGGCGAAAGGCTGCTGTGAGGGCTGCGGGCGGCCGCACGGGCGGATGGTCGACCACCTCGGCGATGGCCGCTGGTGGGATGCGGAAGCCGGCCGGTGGCGCGATGGATCGGATAGGCGGATCCGGATCGCGGCAGAAGCCGACATCCTCGGTCACGTGCGCCAGACCCGCGTCGTCCTCGCCGCTGCCCATAGGGACCACGACACCTGGAACAACGCGGACGCCAACCTGGCAGCCTCCTGCCAGCGTTGCCACATGATCCACGACCGTCCGGAGCATAAGCGGCGGCGCTGGCGCACGCTGTTCCGGCGGAAGGCGTTGGGTGACCTGTTCAGCGGGCCCTACTCATAAGATGGTTACTGCCATCTCCTAAGCTTTCTCCTCTACGATCTCCCGTAGCATTTTGAGCGCTCGCGCTCGCCCTTCAGCCGTTCTGATGCTGAGCCAGAGGCGCAGACATTCGTCCCCATCGGCGGTAGCTTCTGTAGACATCGCGTTTTTGAAGAACTGTTCCACAGGCACGCCGAGTGCCTCAGCGAGCCGGCGAAGAGTTGCCCGATCGGGCTTGTCCATTTCATTCATGGCAACAGTGCAATTTGTATCTCGAGAAATTTGTTCCGCGGCTTCAAAATCGCGATAGTATCAGTCATGTTAGTTGAAACGTACTGGTATCGCCCTCGATAAGGCGGTTCGCTCGTGGGGTCTGCGCCCTAGGTTCCAGACTCGCTGAGAGACCGAGGTCGAGGAGTATTCAGGATGATTTTCGTCACGGGTGCAGATGGCGAGGTCACCTACGTCAGCCCTGAATGGTGCGTATTTACAGGAAGAGATGGGGCGGCGGCGACCAAGCATGGTTGGCTGGATGCCGTGCATCCAGACGATCGCGAGATAGCTGTCAATTTTCTGCGCAGTGCTCACGTCCAGCAGAGCGAGTACAGCTTTCGGCACCGTCTACGCCGCGCTGATGGGAGCTACGCTTGGGTCACCGGTGGTGCTGTGCCCTCATTCGGCCCTCCCGGACGGACCTTCCTTGGGTACCTTGGTTCGTTGACGGAAATCAGGCCAAGTGGCTCGGAGCCACTGACTGCCTACGGAACCTTGGCGCGCTTCGTCCCAACTCCTATGAGCCCGACGACGCCCCCATGCTCGACGCTCGACCTCGTTGTCGACCATTTGCTGATGGCACATGGGCTGATCGAGCAGGACAGCGCCAAGGAGATGCTGCCGGTACTAAGCCAGGCGCTGATGGTCGCGGGCAGGCTGTTGGCACGCAACATGACGTCAGGCGATCCGGGCGACCGTCTCCATTGAACCGCCTATTATCGGGTCGGCATGTCACTTTCACTGGAAAGGGCCGAACGCCGCTGCAACCGGTCGGAAGGCGCGGACCAAGTCACCGTCCACCCGACCAGCCATGCCCTGTACGATCCCGTAGGCCTTCCCGCCGGGCATCGGTTCGCGATACGGGCGGCGCTCGATCAGCGCGCCGTAGATGTCACAGACCGTCACCAGGCGCACGAAGTCCGGGATCTCCCACCCCCTCAGCCCGTCTGGATAGCCGCTGCCGTCGAGCATCTCGTGGTGTGAGCGGACGGCCGCCAGCAGGTCAGCGTCAAAGCCCGCGCTCACGAGCATCGTGTGTCCATGCTCGGCGTGCGTGCGCATCACCGCCATCTCCGCGTCCGTGAGCCGATCCGGCTTGTTCAGGATCTCCATCGGCACCTGGATCTTGCCGACATCGTGCAGTAAGGCGGCCCGCGTCAGCCGGTGGCGATCGGCGGTGCGCAGCCCGAGCATGCCCGAGAAGGCCGCTGTAAGACCGGCCACGAGCAGGCAATGCTGGTGTGTGGCATCGTCGAACTGCTGGACCGCTCTGACCCAGTCGTAGATGCCGCTCTCGCCAACGGCGCGGTTGACCAAATCGGTCCCGGTGTCGGCGATGGCAGGCGTGATCGGGCCGCCTGAGAAGAGGCTCTGCCTGAAGAATAGTCTGGCCTTGCTGGCCTGCTTTTGCACGATAGCCGAGATCGATCGTTCCTGCAGACGATCCACCGCTCCGATCATCTGCTGTATCCCGGCCGTCGCGCTCGCACCGAGGATCTGAGCCTGCGCTTCAGCCCGGGCTACGTTGCCGTGCACGAGGAAGAGGTACGGTACGCCGTCACCACGAACTTGGGACAGAGCGCGGCGCAGGCAAATGAAGGCGTCCGAAGTGAGCGCCTCGATGTCGCTAATGATCAAGTCGTGCTGCGCGGACGGCAGCCTGTCATCGTAGAGGTCGTGTACGTGGCAGGATCCACGCGTGCCGAGATCGCGTGACAGACGTCTGCCCCGAGCGACGTCATCGGTGATTAGCAGAAGCATGCTCATCCCATCGCGCCACTGCACTCGGTTGTCGTAGTGCGTGCCTCGATATGCCGGATCAGCAGATCGATCTGAGCCAGTCCTTTGTCAGCTTCGCCGCCCAGGTCCGCGTTAATGGCGTCGAGCTGTGCGTTACCGCTCGATCCGCGCATCTGCAGATCGGTGATCAATGCGACCAGTTCGGCTCGCTGCGCCCGTAGCCTTTGTAAGATCACGTCGAGCCTTGCCGCCGACAGACTGGCTGCTCCTCCTTCTGTCAGCAGCGCTGCCGCAGCGACGTCGAAGGTGGCGAGTGCGGATGTGGCATCACGGCTGGATCTCAGCGGGATGATCGTAGCTGTCATGATAGTGTGTCCCGCTCTGGCTGATCCAAGCAGGTCGCTCGGATCAGCCGACCGCACGTGCAGCCTCACGGACCTGGCGCGTCGCGGCGTCGACCTGCTCGCTCGCCCGCGCGATCAACTCCATGCCGCCGGCGATCGTCGCTGCCCCGTGTGCGGCCGTGTGCATGCTGCCTGACATCTCCCGCGTCACAGCCGACTGCTCCTCCACCGCCGCGATAGTCGCTGAGACCTCATCGAGCGACCGGATCGTGCCCTGGATGGAGCCGATCGCATCAACAGCCTCACGGGTTGCCGCCTGCGTCGCCGTGATCTGCCCGCGGATCTGATTGGTCGCCTTGGCAGTCTGCTCGGCCAGCGCCTTCACCTCGGACGCCACGACCGCGAAGCCCTTACCCGCTGCTCCAGCGCGGGCAGCCTCTATGGTCGCGTTCAGGGCCAAAAGGTTGGTCTGCGACGCGATCCCCTGGATCATCGTCACGACGTCGCCGATCTGCGCCGCCTGCCCGCTCAGGCCCTCGGCGATGCTGCCGGTGTGGCGAGCCTGCTCGACCGCCTCGCCGGCCATCCGGGCAGCGTGGCTGACCTGCTGGCTGATCTCGCCGACTGAGGCCGACAATTCCTCGGTCCCGGAGGCAACGGCCTGAATGTCGCTGGAGACGCGGTTGACGGTATCGGCAGCCTCGCCCGTCTGCCGCGTGACGTCACTTACCGCACGACCGATCGTGTCGAGATCCGTTCCGATCGCCCACTGCGCCTCGGCGCGGCGCTGACGCTCGTGCACCTGCTCGGTGATGTCGGCGGCGAACTTGACAACCTTGAGCACCGTCCCGTCCACGTCAGTGATCGGATTATAGGTCGCCTGGATCCAGACCTCCCGGCTGCCCTTGGCGATGCGGCGGAACTCGCCCGCGGCGAAGGTCCCCCGAGCGAGCCTTACCCAGAACTCGCGGTAGGCTGCCCCAGCTTGCTCGATCGGATCGGCGAACAGGCTGTGATGTCGACCGCGGATCTCATCGAGGCGGTAGCCGACTGCGTCGAGAAAGTTCTGGTTAGCATCGAGGATGGTGCCGGTCGGATCGAAGGCGATTACGGCCTGCGAGCGGTGCAGGGCCGCAATCTGGCCGTCACTGTCCAACGCACGCAGCTTCCGCGCGGTGATATCAGTGGCGAATTTGACGACTTTTACGACGCGGCCAGCGCGGTCGAGCACAGGGTTGTAGCTTGCCTGGATCCAGACGGTACGGCCGCCCTTGGCGATGCGCTTGAACTCGGCGGACTTGAAGGTGCCCCGACGCAGATCATCCCAGAACGCCCGGTACTCTGCACTGTCGCGATGAGCAGGCCCGACGAACATCGCGTGGTGCTGTCCCTGCACCTCGGGCAGGGTATAGCCCATCGCGGTCAGGAAGTTGGCATTGGCGGTGAGGATGGTGCCGTTGGGCCGGAACTCGATGACAGCCTGCGAGCGGCCGAGGGCATCGAATTTGGCCGCGCGATCCGCCAGCCCGCGCGTTCCACCGAACATCGTCGTTTCCTCTAGGCGGCGGTCGAGGCTCTTCGACAGCAGGTCGCAGGGGCTGGCAGTCGCTGGTGCAAGCGAGTGGCGCACTGCTAATGCAAGGAATATCCTACTATAAACGTTACTTATAGCTTAACGGGCTTTAGTTTAGATCCTATTCCATTTGAGCCTAATCTAGATTAACTTCCAAGTTCAGTATAGAAGCCTAATAATTCGGCAACAAAACAACTTATACGTGCTCGAACAAAGCGAGGTTGCATAGGGCGCCGGTTAACAGATCGTTGCTTGCGGTTGCGGGATCGTAGCGCCCGCCTGCGTTCCGCGCGGGGCGGCCGATCCGGCGCAGCACCTCGCGCTCAAACGAGACAAAGTGCTCAATCCGCCCCTCTGCATTTCGCAGCGGCCGGCAATCGATCTCGGCCCGGTATTTGGTCCCGTCACCGCGGTAGTTCGTTAGATAACCGTGGAAGCGCTCACCGGACACGAGGGCGCGCCGGAAGGTATCCAACGCGGCCCGACGTGTTTCTTTGCCCTGCATGAAGCGGGGGCTTCGCCCGACGATGTCATCCAGGTCACGCCCAACGAGAAGCGCGAAAGCGGGGTTGGCGTAGATGATTGTCGGTCCGGGCAGCTCGACCGCCGCATCGGTGACAACGACGCCGACAGGAGCATCGTGAGCCAGGGCGCGAATGAGTTCGAGGACGGTCATCCCGCGGCGACGTTATGACGAAGCCGACAATGTGGTAACTGCATTCCACGCATAGCTATCAAGTGACTGCAACACACTTTCATTCGTCACGTCGGTCTGCGCATATGATGCAATTGCATGGCTCAGCCCGCGCCATAACCCGCGCGGATTCTCGTTTGAGCTGATCGGTCGAGGTCGCCCGCAGCTCCTCGGCAGCCCTTCTTCGGTCCAGGGCCGGCCGGGGCACCAACGCTGGCGGTGGCGCACGCTGTTCCAGAGGAAGGCGGTGGGTGACCTGTTCGGTGGACCCTACGCTTAAGATCGTAGCCGAGGCGGATTGGTCAGCCGTCAGCTATCCTGATCGAGAGCGAGCCCCCGGATCAGATTGCCAATCGGGTCAGCGTCGATCTTCCTGTCTGGGCTGATTGGAGCTGCCAGCGTGCTGGCCAGCCGTGGCGCCATTCTCGCCCCGGGAGGTAGCGACATCGTCAGGCGGTGTGCCAGCAGCGCGCTACTATCCGCCATCAGTAAAGCGGGCTCACTAGCGTGCAGCCTACGGGGCGGGTCAGTCCAGATCGTCGGCGCAGACGACGCCTCGCGGGTGATTACGACGACCCGTGTCTGCCGATCCGCTCTTTCGTAGTTGCCTGGATGAAGGACGTGTGCAGCGATCACCAGCCCGAGTACAGCAATCGCCGTGGTCGCCAATGTGGATCGATAGTGTTCCATGTCGGCAGAACAAACGGTCAAGCTCGCCGTTCCAACCGCTCCATTGGGATAGCTAACGGCGACTTTACAGTCGGCCGACTGACCGACACGCGGATGCTCTCACATGATCGTCCCAGGTCCGGCCGGATCTCCCGGAACTAGGTCTGGCCCAGCAGGGCCACCTGGCACAGGATCAGGCGGCGGTGCCGGCATAGGCGGGTCACCAGGTACGGGCTCTGTTGGCGGCGGCTCGCCAGGCGTCGGCAGATCGGGGCCGCCAGGATTGGGGATTGGGGTACCGGGATCAGCCATCTCGCACCGGCCGACAAAAGGAGGGTGCTCGACAACGGGCCGACCCAGTGCGCTGGTTCCTGCCAATTGCGGCGAATTACTGAGATGCCGCTGCAACCAGGAAGGCGCTTCAGGGTTGGAAGCCCAAATCCTGGCACGGCCAGGGCACAGTTGGATCCAGACATGCCGACCGAGCTGCACGATAAGGCCCATATCGACGTGTTCGACCGCGCCGCTCGCGAGCATTGGGCGCTTCGCTTCGGAGTGACCGAGGAGCATCTGCGCAAGGCTGTGCGGATGGTCGGATCACGCGTTACCAGCGTCGCCGCCTACCTCGGTCAGGCGGCCCACTGACGAAGTAGGCCCACTCTTGAGCCGCGATCTCTACGTCAGCTCGAACGGTGACCGCTGGCTCCTGCTGCGCGATCCGTCCGACGGTCGCAGCTTCGTCCGTCACGAGGCCAACCTGGCTTCGGGCGGGCACGTCACTGATATTGCTCTATCCGTCTTCCTCGCGGCTGATCGTGGTTCGCCAGAGCACCGTGCGCTCTGGCAGCTGATCGGTACCCTCGTCGAGAACGACGATGCTAAGCCGACGGCTCTGGCGTAGGCCGTACCGCCACTGCCTGAAGCAGCGCTACCTTGTCGACGATCAAGGCTGTGGCGAGTTCAGCCAGCGCGGCATCCTCGATCTCGGCGATGCCGTCGTGATCAGCTACCTCCGCCGCCACTAGGAACACGCTTTCGCGCTGCTCTGCAGGCCGTCCAGCGATCGCTGCGACCCGGCGCAGGTTCTCCGCCCGTCCGGCTCGCGTGCGCGCCCGGCCGATCGCCTCGTGCAGAGCCTCCTCCAGCATCAGGACGTCGTAGCCCTTCTCCAGGATCGGGCTGGCCAGCACGCCGGTCAGCGCGGTCTCAAACTCCGCGCCCGCCACCTCGCCATCGGCGACGATGACGTTGGCCGCCGCAGAGACGCCGGCCTGCATCAGCGCCTCGTCGCCGGCATAGGCGGCGACCATCTGACGGAAGCGGGCGAGGAGATCTTGTACGAAGGGCATGTCAATGTGCTGCTGAGCGGGGTGGGACCGTCAGGCGAAGGCGTGATCGCTGCCGCGCGACCCGCCGAGGCTGACCTGTCGGCGACTGCCACCATGAGTGCCATAGCTCGACGTCGTGTAGGGTCGGCGGGACAAGTCGTAGAGCTGGTTGCCTAGGAGCCCGGCAGCCCTGCGCAGGCTCGTTCCTTCGCAAGTCGCGGCAACTCGAACGCCCGTCTCACGGGTGTGGCTGCGCCCGTACAGCCAGACGGCCAAATTTGCTCGCGTCGCCTCTGGGATGTCGCCGAGCAGATCGAGAAGCACGTCGGGTTCAGCTCGGGTCAGCTGCATCGCGAGCCCGAGCGACACTGGGCAGTCGTCCGCGAAGTCCTCGGCGGTGATCAAACGAACCTGGTTCACGCGAGGCACCCTGCGAGCTGGAGCCCGCAGGGTGCGTGGGCATGGTTAACGAACTCTATCGGCGACGATGGTGGTGCATCGGTGATTGAGCGGCGACGGGTTCGGTCAAGGTTTCTTGCTCGGGGCCACGAACGGATTTGTCTCGGTCGGAGCCAGGTTCTTCGTGTAGCAGCTCTCCAGCCGATCCAGGCCGGCCGCGCTCTTGTCCAGCGCGACCTGGATGGTCGAACCCTCACCCCTGACCTCCAGGCTGTCGGCAAGCTTGAGCGACTTGAGGAACCGATCGTCCTTGATCGGAACCGAAACGCCATTACCCGAGGCGGCGACCTCGGCCTTTAGCACCGACGTTCCTGCGGCCAGCTCGACCGGGTAGCTCTTCCCTCGGCCAAGTTTCCACTTCGCCGAACTCATGCTCAGATCGAGGCCGTCGGCATCGCGCGTGAAGCGGACATTCATGCCGTCCGTGGTCTCACGGCTCATCACGCAGTGCTCGAACTTCTGCCCCTTGTACGTGGCCTCGACCTGCCACGGGCCGATGGTGACCGCCTCGTCCTTCAGCTGTTCAGCGGCGTGGGCTGCAGGCGTCAAAAGCGCGAGGGCGAGCGAGGCTGCGAAAGACAGACGCATCAGGTTTCCTCGGTTCTCAGCGGCTATGCCGGTCCGAAGGAGTGCGTGGGCCGGCCTCTGGTTCCCGCCAAGCTGCATCGCGCCGGACCGGTGGATCGCGTGGATTGCAGCGCTGCCGTCAACCGCACGGCAACCATTCCGGCACACACCGACGACTCGCTGTGTCCGAAGGATTGTGCTCATGCGTGCGCGGGTCTGGCTCGCCCTGACGCTGCTGGTGTGCCTCGTCGATGGTCACGCCCCGCGCGGACGCGAGCCGCGCAACCCCGATGCAGAGACAGGCTGGAGCAGAGGCGTGGAGGCCTTGAAGCGCCCGTCGATCAGAGGCGCATTGGGGTAGATCCGGCCGCACATCACTGTTGCTCGGCCGCGACAATGATCGGGTTCTGGTTGTGGATGGACCTTCGTGCCCCATGTCGGTCAAGCCTTCGGCGTCAGCCTGACCGGGTCGCACCAGATCCAGCCGCCACCATGCTCACAGCTTCCCGCACCGTCATCCTCAACTATCGTGAAGGCAGCGCCATACTCAGCTCATCCGCCGTGTTCATGGCCGGCGCGCTGACGCTCATCTGGCTGCTCGGCTGAGATGCCATCACTTCGGATCGATATTCACGTTGCGAGCCATGACCCAGCCGTGGTCACAGGGGCCGGTGTACGTCTGCTCGACGGGCACGAGGATCGTCGTCCGGCAGCCGAGTAGGGCCGCCCCGTAGACCACGCCCAGCCACGGCCCGAGCTTCTCGCAGACCACAACCATGTCACCATCGTGCAGGCGTCCGATCTCGCGGAAAGGCGCCTCGCCCGGCCCGCTCTGCACCGGCAGGAAGCCTTCGGGCTCCGATCCAACCTCGGCGACGCGGCCTTTCTCAGGACAGGCATCGTCGCCGATCGAGCCGCGCAGCAGGATCGGCACGTTCAGGGCTGCAGTCTCCGCCAAGACCGTGCTGGGCAGCATGAGCGCGAGCAGCAGCACAAGCCGCGGTGCGATGGGAGGCATGAAGGGGTGCCGAAGCTCTACAGGCTACTCTGAGGACACGAAAAGTCGGCTCATGATAGGCCCGCCCCCGATCATTGGTTAGTCCGCCAACACAGCGATGAGCGAGAACGAGCCGGCCAGCACAAACGTGCCCGCCACCAGGGAAGCAATCAGGAGCATCGGGGAAGCCTCAGGCGTCGAACGGCGCCGCTTTCTCAAGAACGCTCACGGTCATGCTTGGTTGCGCGAGGCCGAACGCCGGCCAAGTTAGTTCCCGTTGTCGCCGTCCCCAGCGTCGTCGCCGGCATCCAGCAGCCAATCAGGTATTCCGGGGAGCACCTCGCCGGCCATTTCGCCAGCAGTCGCAAGGGCCCTGCCTGCCTTCCCTCGGGGCGCTCAGCTCGAACCTCAGCAAACAGCTTACGCGCCAGCCAATCGCGTTCCTCGTCCAATAGCGTCTGACCAGGCTCATCCGTCATAGAGGTTTCCTGAGCTTAGGCCGCTCGGCCCCGGAGCTATGCGGGATTTTAGGTGACGGAGGCGGTCAGGCGGCGCGGTGATCTGGGCTCGCGGTGACCTCGGTCCCGTTGCGGAAGATGACGCCGGCCACGACCTTCGGCAACTGGTTTTCGCCCTTCAGCCGGCGCCAGGTTTTCAAGGCCGCCATCACCAGCTTGAATATCATCAGCTTGGCGGTCGTGGACGAGAGTGCGCCCTTGGTCCGCACGGTCCGATGCCGCACCGTGGCGAACACGCTCTCGATCGGGTTCGAGCTGCGCAGGTGATCCCAGTGCTCGGCCGGGAAGTCGTAGAACGCCAGCAGCGCCTCCCGGTCCTTGGTCAGGCAGGCGGCGGCTCGGGGGTACCGGCCCCGTACTTCTCGGCGAAGACGGCCAGCGCCGCCTCGGCCGCCGTCCGGGTCGAGGCGCCATGAATCTCGCGCAGATCCGCCTTCATCGCCGGCTGAACCGACTTCGGCACCTTGTCGAGGACGTTGGCGGGCTTGTGCACCCAACACCGCTGGTGGGTCTTTCCGGGGAAGATCTCATCCAGGGCCCGCCAGAAGCCGAGCGCGCCGGCGCCGACCGCGATCTCGGGCGCGATCGACACACCTCGCCGCTTCACGTCCACGAGCAACTCCCGCCAGCTCTGGGCGCTCTCGCGGACCCTAACCTGGAAGCCGACGAGCTCCTTCCGGCCCTCGGGCGTCGCTCCGATCAGCACGAGCATGCACTCGGCCCGGTCCTCCATGCGGGCCGGCATGTAGACGCCGTGGGCCCAGACAAGGGCTTAAGCGGCGCGCTGAGATGTCGCGGCCCTGCCAGCGGGTGTCCTCGTCCGCCCACGCCGCGGTCAGCCGCGCGATGACGGCCGGCGAGAGGTTCGGGGCATCCCGACCCAGAAGGGCGGCCAGCGCCTCCTGAAAGTCGCCGGTCGAGATGCCACGCAGGTACAGCTCCGGCAGCACCGCATCCAGGCTGCGGGTGCGCCGCGCCCACTCACTACTGGACACCGGAATGGCGCTCGGCCTTCTTCGGCTCCTACGGCGAGCAGAGCTTCTCGCAGAGCGCGCGTCTCGCCCAGGGCGCGATCTACAGCCTCGGGAGCGGAATCAGCGGCAGCCCGAGCTTCGGCTCGAACACGGTGGGCACGCCCGGCACCACGTTCTTCAACCTGAGCCAGGCCTTGCGCGACACCTACCAGTTCGTGGCGGGCGGCAGATCATCTGGTCGCCGGTCAAGGATCTCGATATCGGCGTTGAGGCCTTCTACACGCAAATCGGCGTGAAGAATGGCTGTGTCATCGACGTCGACAAGGACCCCACGGCCTATTCCCGTGTCGCTCAGATCAACGCTGGGGGCCCGGTCCGCACCGCGACGCAGGACTCGGTTTCGCAGATGCGCTTCCGCGTCCAGCGCGACTTCTAGGCCCGCAGATCGGGATCGGTTCCCTCCAAAGCTCCGATCTTGATGTCCCCGTGCTTAGGGACCCCAACTGCCCGGCCGAGAGGCCGGGCTTTTTGACATCGGCCGCGGCAAGTTCACGAGCGCACTATGGTCGACGTCGCGATCGCTCGATCCAACTGGTAACGAGATAATCGGCGAGCCCGATCCCGATCAAGAAGGCGTCGAACGCATGATGGCGCAGTTGCGCGACTTCGTCCACGGGCTCGGCCTGGATGAGGCAGGGCTCGGCAGATCGTCGATCAAGTCATCATCGACCTGCCACTACACACGGACGAAGAGCGGCTGGTGTGGGCCTCGGATCAGGCGCGGAAGATGAAGGACCTGGAGCGCGAGAACGCTCGATTGCGGCGGCTCGTGGCCGATCTGTCTCTGGTGGGTCAGGTGCTGGCGGACGTCGCCTCGGGAAACTTGTAGCCTTCGAACGGCGCCGGCAGGCGGTTGCTGGCATCCGGGAGAAGTACGGCCTCTCGGAACGTCACGCCTGCCGGATCGTCGGCCAGCATCGGGGCACGCAATGCACCGTGCC